>JAEUQC010000017.1 GCA_016789905.1 Bryobacterales bacterium
CCAACAACCGAACCCTTCCGGCCGCTGGTCTTACTAAACCATCGCCAGCCACCCGGACCAGGTCTTTGACAATCGAACGAAGAAACCCCGCCTGCCCAGGCTATAGGCAATCGCCGGGCAGGCACAGGCCGGCGCACGCGAGGGGAAACCCAAATGCAACACCACCCGCCACAAGCCGCGGGAAGGGAAACCCCACATGCAACACCCCCGCCCGCCGGGACATCGCTTTAGCGTGTCCCAAGACGCGCGGCATCCCCACCACAAGCCGCGCGCCGGGAAACCCCACATGCAACACCAACCCTCGCCGGAGACGCGCGGCATCCCCACCGCCACTAAGCGTGACGCCCCCTGTTCTGTAACCCCCACCACAAGCCGCGCGCCGGGAAACCCCACAATCGCTTACGCCCCTAGCCTACCCGCGCCGCCAATGGCGATTCCTCTCTTAAACCCCCATCGCCAGCCACCCGTATCAATCGAACAAAGAAACCCCACCTGCCCGAGCCGCAAACGATCGCCTGGCAGGCACAGGGCATAGGTGCGGCAACCTACCGCAACGCATGGTCCCCCTCCACATTCTCCCCCTTCCAAATCCGAGCGCTCGTCCACGCCGCCTCCGGCCCCGCCCAGAACGGCGCATCCTCGGCCAACCCCAACGGCAGTAGAATAAACGAGCTCAAATACAAACTCCCCGTATTGATATAGGAGTCCGCCATCGCCGGCTGCCGCCCCATAAACCCAATCTCCAGCCACCCCTCTTTATCAAAGTTCGGCGACCCATCCGGAAACACGCGATCCAGCACCGCCGTCAACGCCCCGCGCACCGCCCCCGCCTCCACCGGCAGCTTCCCCCGCAACGCCTGGTCCGCCAAATGATGAAACACCCCCGTCCGGTAACACATCGATCGCCCCAGCACCGGGAACGTCCCATCCACGCCAATTAGCCGCTCCTGCACCGCCGCATACCGCAGCGCCCGCGCCTCCACCTGCGCCCGCATTGGCCCGCCCAGCCGCTCGCAAATCGCCACCAAAAACGGCTGAATCACGAACGAGTTGTAATAGTCCCAATGGAACGCCGGCCCGTCGCCATATACCCCGTCGCCCTTGTACCACTGCTCGTGCTGACGCAGCGCATAGTCCACCCGCATCTTGTCCCAGTCTTCCCCAATCGACTGCAAAAACATCTCCACCATCGCGCTAAATAGCAGCCAGTTGTTGAACCCGGGCTGCGTCTTCCGCGTTGCTAACAGCGCCTCCCGCAACTGCTTCTGCGAACCCGCGCCCAACGCCCGGTACCAGTCCGGCCACCGCAGCAAAGCCAGCGACAAAAACGCCGCGTCCACCAGCGATTGCCCCACCGTCGTGAACGGCATGTAGTCCGGTGACCCCGGGTCCACCGCTCGCGCCAACCCCGCGATCGCCCACCGCCGGTACTCCGCCTGCAGCGCCCGCTCACTCTCCGGAACCCGCGCCAGCGCCAGCCACGGCGCAATCCCGCACGCCGTCCGTCCAAACGCCTCCAACGGCGCGTACACTCGCCGCTGCTCCGCCCACTCCGGCCGCCCGGCCCGCAGCGGCATGCGCTTCTTCAATTCCTCCCGCGCCAGATTTTCCATCACCGGCCGAGCCAGCTTGTCCAACAGCGCCACCCACCGCCCCCGCACCGTTCCCCCCGGAACCGCCGCCGCCAACCCCAACGGCGACAACAACAAATTGCGTCGCTTCATGCCTCTCAGCCTACACCCTGCGAAACTATAATGGAGGTTCAACATGTCCAACCCAGCCAGTCTTCCCGCCATCAACCAATGGGTCGACGCCAACAGCGCCCGCCTCCTCGAAGAGCTCTTCCAACTCATCCGCATCCCCTCCATCTCCACCCTCCCCGAACACGCGGGCGATGTCGCCAAAGCCGCCCACTTCACCGCCGCCGCCCTGGCAAAAGCCGGCCTCGAAAACGTCGAAATCATCCCCACCGATCGGCACCCCCTGCTCTACGCCGATTGGCTCCACGCCCCCGGCAAGCCCACCGTCCTCTGCTACGGCCACTACGACGTCCAGCCCCCCGACCCGCTCGAACTCTGGGAATCCCCGCCCTTTGAACCCGAAGTCCGCAACGGCAACATCTACGCCCGCGGCGCCGTCGACGACAAGGGGCAGATGTACGCCCACATCAAGGCCCTCGAAGCCCTGAAAACACTCACCGGAACGTTCCCCCTAAACATCAAGGTCCTCATCGAAGGCGAAGAGGAAATCGGCGGCGCGTCCATCGCCAAATACGTCCCCGAACACAAGGAGAAGCTGAAGGCCGACGTTGCTCTCGTTTCCGATACCGCTCTCTACGCCGAAGGCATCCCCACTCTCTGCATCGGCCTCCGCGGCCTCTGCTACATGGAGGTCGAAGCGCAAGGGCCCTCCCGCGATCTCCACTCCGGCCTCTACGGCGGCGCAGCGCCCAACGCCGTCTTCGGCCTCATCGAACTCCTCGCCAAAGCCAAAAATGCTGACGGCATCATCCAGATCCCCGGCTTCTACGACGATGTCGCCGAGCCCGCCCCCGCCGAACTCGAATCCTGGAACAGCCTCCCCTTCAACGCCGCTGACTACGTCAACAACGAGATCGGCGCCGCCATCACCGGCGAGCCCAACCGCAGCGTCTTTGAAAAGACCTGGTCCCGCCCCACCATGGAAGTCCACGGCATCGCCGGCGGCTTCACCGGCGCCGGTTCCAAAACGGTGATCCCCGCCAAGGCCCTCGCCAAAGTCAGCTTCCGCCTCGTCCCCAATCAGGACCCGGCCAAAATCGTCGCCGCCTTCAAAGCCTGGGTCGCCGCCAATAAACCCGCTGGCATCGAAGCCTCCGTCAACGTCCTCGGCACCAGCCCCGGCATCATCGTCGATCCCAACCATCCCGCCATCGCCGTCGCCGCCGAAGTCTTCGAAGAGTCCCTCGGCCGCAAGACCGTCTTCACCCGTTCCGGTGGCTCCATCCCCATCGTTGGTGACTTTGCCAGGCACCTCGGCATCCCCACGATCCTCATGGGCTTCGGCCTCCCCGATGACGGCCTGCATTCCCCGAACGAAAAGTTCAAACTCGCCAACTACTACCAGGGAATCGCCACCGTCGCGTACTTCCTGTCGCGCTACGGGGGTTAGGTGTCGGATACCGATCGGGCCGGCGCCGCGCTGCGCCAACGCAACACGGCTGAAGGCGTCGCTCGCTCCGCGGGCATCACCTCCGTCGCCGTGCTCGCCAGCCGTCTCACGGGCCTCGCCCGCGAAATGGCGCTCGCCCGCCTTTTCGGTGCCGGCATGGCCAACGACGCCTTCCTGCTCGCCTTCCGCATCCCCAATCTAACGCGCGACCTCTTCGCCGAAGGCGCTCTCAGCTCCGCCTTCGTCCCCACCTTCGTCGAGTACCTCCAGAAGAAAACACGCGCCGACGCCGCCTATCTCGCCAATCTCGTCGCCACCGCCATCATCGTCGTCGTCGGCGCCGTCTGCCTCCTCGGCATGGCCTTCGCCCCGGAACTCGTCAACCTCCTCGCCCCAGGCTTCCATCAGGTTCCCGGCAAGTTCGAAATGGCCGTCGCCATGACGCGCATCATGTCCCCGTTCCTCCTGCTCGTCGCCCTCGCCGCGCAGGTCATGGGCATTCTCAACGCCTGCAATCGCTTCGCCCTCCCGGCGCTCTCCAGTTCCATGTTCAATGTCGGCTCCCTGCTCTTTGGCCTCTTTATGGGCCACATCGCCGGGCCGCAAATCGGCATCTCCGCCATCGAGGGCATGGCCTGGGGCGTCGTCTTCGGCGGCGCTCTCCAACTCGGCGCCCAGATCCCCAGCCTCGTTCGCGAAGGCTTCCATTTCAAGCCCGCCCTCGACTTCCACCACCCCGGCCTCATCCACATCTGTAAGCTCATGGGTCCCGCCATCCTCGGCAACGCCGCCGTCCAGATCAACGTCATGGTGAACTCCAATTTCGCCTCCCAGATCGTCGATCCCGTCACCGGGCTCAATGGTCCCGTCACCTGGGTTGGCTGCGCCTTCCGCTTCATGCAACTCCCGCTCGGGCTCTTCGGCGTTGCCATCGGCGGCGCCACGCTCCCCGCCATCTCCCGCGCCGCCGCCAACGGAGACATGGACGATTTCCGCCGCACCCTCTCCCGCTCCCTCGGCCTCGTCTTCCTGCTCACCATCCCTTCCTCCGCCGGCTTGAGCGTCATCGGCGACTCCATCATCGGCTCGCTCTTTGAAGGCGGCGCCTTCCGCGATTACGACACCCAACAAACCGCCGCCGCCCTCGCCTGGTTCGCCGTTGGCCTGGTCGGCTACGCTGCTCTTAAGATCCTCGTCCCCGCTTTCTATGCCTTGAAGGATTCGCGGACGCCCATGTATATCAGCCTCATCAGCATCGCGACGAACTACTTCATCGTTTCCAACATGACCCAGGTCCACGCCTTCGGCCACGCCGGCCTGGCCCTCTCCACCGCCGCCGTCGCCATCTCCGGCGCCATCGCGCAGTTCATCATCCTTCGCAATCGCGTCGGCGGCATCTACGGCCGCGCCCTGTTCTCCAGTGTCATGAAGATCACCTTCGCCGCCGCTGTCATGTCCTTCGGCGTCTGGGCCGCCGCCTGGCTCGCCGGTCAAATCCAGCCCGTTGGCAGAGGCCGCTACCTTGCCACGCTCGCCCTGGCCATCCCAACCGGCTTGGCCCTCTACTACTACACCTGCCGCACTCTGAAGATTGAGGAGATGGATCTAGCCGTCACCGCGCTCGCCAAGCCGCTCGAGCGTTTGCGTGCTAGAATTCGCTAGCAAGAATGCTTCCTGAGATTTCCACGCTCGCCCGCCTGGAGCAACTCGACGCCCAGACCCACCAGCTACAGCTCCGCCTCACCGAACTTCCCAAAATCCTCACCGCCGAAAAGAAAACCGTCGAGGCGAAAAAGAAGGCCGTTGAGGATCTACAGGCCAAACTCGCGGCCAACGAGAAGGAGCGCCGCCAACTGGAAGGCGACATTCAACTCCGTCAGGTGAAGCTGAAGAAGCTCAAAAGCCAACTCGAACAGGCCGCGAGCGAAGCGCAGGTGACCGCGTTCGAACACGAGATCAAGTTCAACGAGGGCGAGATCTCCAAGAGCGAGGATCGCGAGCTCGAACTGATGGAGGAAGCCGAGGCTTTGGAGCCCAAGCTCAAGACGGACCAGGCCGCGCTTGTCGCCGCGCAGAGGGCCGGTTTGGAGCACTTCAAGGCCGCCGAGCAGGAGCACAAAGCCGGCGTAGCCCAGATCGCAAAAAACGCCGAGTCCGCCAAGGCGCTGCTCGCCGCGCTGGACCCCAGGTTCGTCGAGCTCTACGAGCGGCTCCGCCGCAAATACAAAACCGGCCCCATCTTGTGCGAAGCCGTCGAGGGCAACTGCGGCGTCTGCCAGATGACTCTCCGCCTGGCCTTCTGGCAAGGCGTAAAGGCCGAGCCCGACAAGCTCTGGCAGTGCGAGGAGTGCTCCCGCATCCTCATCTACAACCCCTCGGTGATGCTGGCCTAGGGAGATTCTCCTCCGCGCCACCATCGCGGTCTGCGTCGCGGTTTTGATTTCCTCGGTCTGGCACGCCGCATTCCCTTTGGTTATGCGCCCCGCATCGAACCTAGCTCTGTGGCTGCTCTTCTGGGTCATGGCCCTCGGTAGTGGGATCTACTTCATACTCCGCCATCGGGAATGGCCGCGATCCGACTATCCGTTTCTCGTTTGCGCCACTACTCTCTTCGCGGTCTTTGCGCTGCCGTTCAATACCATGAGCCGCTACCTGGAATTCCACGAAAAACTCGCCGCGCGCGAGGCCATCGTCCGGGAACGCGAGTCCGGCCGTATCCTCCCCGTCGACCCGCCCGGCGGTCTCCTGATCCAAGCCCCGCACCGGACCATCGATGGACACCACGTCGCACTTATCGAGATCGGCGGCCAGCCCGCCGTGTTTTTCTACACCTGGTGGACCTCCGACACCTGGGAAGGCTGGCTCTACGTCCCCACCGGCGCCCACAAACGATGGCGCTTGGACGATCACTGGAGCTATGTCTCATACTGACGGTCCCATGCGAATCCCGTTTGCATCCAGCCGTCTTCGCCGCATTCAATCAAGGCTTCCCGATGACGCCGCCGTTCGCGTGCGTCTGGTTGCTCTACTGGCTGGTCGCATTGGTCGCGCTGTTTTGCTTCGCGGCAGGCTAGCAGACAATCCGCAGCCAGATGTCCTGCTCGTGGACCTCGCGCGGCGGAATGCCATTCGCAGTCAAGGCCTTCACCACCCGCTCCCCATGCCGCGGCGGCACGCCGCTGATGATCACTCGTCCACCGGGCCGCAGCACCCGCCTCATCTCCGCCGCGTGGTTCGCGATTGTCTCCGCGTTCAGGTTCGCCAGCAACACATCCACGCTCGCGTCCCGCACCGACCGGATCGAACCCACAAACAAACCCACCGCCGCCGGCAAATCCTCGCGCGCTGCGAGCACCGCGTCCAGATCGATATCGGCCGCTAACACCGCCCGCGCGCCCAGCGCCTGCGCCGCCAGCGCCAAAATCCCCGACCCCGTCCCGAAATCAAACACCGTGTCGGCCGTCCGCAACTCCCGCTCCAACGCCTCCAGGCAAAGCTGCGTCGTCAAGTCCGCGCCCGTGCCGAAGCCCACCCCGGGGTTGATCACAAGACGCACGCGGCCCTCCGGAGTTGGTTCCTCGTTCCACGGCGGCGCCACCCAGAACCGCTCTCCCACCGCGAAGCCGGGCCAGCGCGCCCGCGTCTCCGCCGCCCAATCCACTTCGGGCTCCTCCTCCCAGCGCGCCCCATACGCCGCATAGGCGGCCGCGTCGAACGGCGCGTCGAAGAACGCGGTCAACCCCACGCGATTGGCGTTCAAATCCACCTCGGTGACGCCCAGCGTCTCGTTCTCCCACAGCGCCGCGATCAACTCGTCCTTCTGCTCCGCGTCGCACTCCAGCCGCAATGAAACCATGTCTTTCCATGATAATGGCTGCATGACATTGCCGGCCGAACTCATCGCGCTCTTCACGCGCGACCTCACCCGCCTTACGCAGCAGATCGCCGAGTTTCCCACCGATGAAGCTCTCTGGCAGACGCTGCCTGGCGTCACCAACTCCGCCGGCAATCTCGCCCTGCACCTGGAAGGCAACCTCCGCGAATACGTCGGCCGCCAGATCGGAGGTATCAGCTACACGCGCCAGCGCCCGCTCGAATTCAGCACCAAAGGGTTGACCCGCGCCGAACTCGCGGCCCGCATCGAAAACGTCCGCGACACGGTCATTCCAGCCCTCGCCACCGCGGACATGGAAGCCGTGTTCCCCGAAAACGTCCTCGGCGAACCGCTCTCCGTGCGCCACTTCACGCTCCATCTCTACGGCCACTTGAATTACCATCTCGGCCAAATCAACTACCTGCGGCGCATTGTTGCCGGCTAGGGTTCCACGACCACCACGCCGGTCATGTTGTTATGCAGCCGGCAGCGGAAGTTGAACTCTCCCGGTTCGGTGAACTTCAGCGTCAGCGACTTGCCGGCATCGATCAATCCGCTATCGCCGCCCCCGGCCACCCGGTCAGTAATCGTGTGCTGCACCAGGTCGTCGTTGACGAAGGTCACCGTCGCGCCGGCCTTCACCCGCACGACGCCCGGCAGGAACTTGTAGTCCCGCATCACCGCGTCCACGTTCGCACCGGTCTGGCCTTTCAGGTAGAGCGGCTGGACGCGAAATGTCCAGTCGGTGACCGCACCGGCCTGCAGATGGCAGATCGCGCAGGACGCCGAGTTCTGCGGCGTCGTCTGATAGGTACCGTCCACGCGATAGGCGGCGTACTCCCACTCCCCGTTCCGGTTCTGTTTGTACTCCTCTCCGAAGCCACGCTCCTTCCGCATTACAAACAGCGTTGGCGCCACCGCGGGATTCTGCTGAAACCGCCCGTCAGCGTCGAGCACAGGGCCGCTGGCGGCGGTGATCGCTGCCCAGGTCTCCATCACGAGCACGGAGCCATAGGGGTAGGTCAGCCCCTTGCCCTGTTCCACCGCTGCTGCCGCCGCGTTGCCATAGATGGTCCGCACCTGGCGCGTGTCCTGCCGGTCGAACCGGTAGAGGACTTTCATGCTGGTCTTGTAGTCGGCCGGAAATCCGACGCGGTCCACTGCCGGCGCCGGTGGGGCTTGTGAGGTAGCGAGGGTTGCAAAGAAGGTGAGTCCGGCGATGGGCGTGAGAAGCAGGAGTCGGTTCATACGGGTGAGCCGATCATACCCGCCCGTCCGCCAAGGCACGAAGCGATTTCTGCCTGATTTGCGTGTGGCGGTGTAAGGCGTTGTATATAAAAGGCTTAGCTTATCATCTGGAATAGCTCGGATAGGATCCGTCGATAGGAACAGACCCAGCTACGCTCATCGCCTGAGATTATGACGCGGGTCACCGAGTTCACACCCATCGCGTCCGCCGGGCCCAATTCCTTCCAGTGGCGGATGGCGCCCGTTTCCGTGTGGAGCAGCGACACCCGCGTGGGCACGGCTGTGTAGGCGCCAAGGTGCTGCACGAAGAGGTGCCGCCCGCCGGCCTGCCACCGGATGGGCGCGAGCGGCTCGGCGGTTTCCAGTACGGTTGGCTCTCCCGGCGAATCGGCCGGATAGAAGCGCAGCTTTCCATCGGCCGCTAACACCGCCAGGCGCCGCCCGTCGGGGCTGATGGCCGCATGACGCACCATCCCCGGGGGCGTCAAGGCAGTCAAGGGGCCGTCACCCCGCAGCGGATGGCGGTAGATTCCCAGACCGCCCCCATTCGGGGTGCCCAACGCAAATACGTGCCGGCCGTCCGGATAGAAGGCGGCCCACTGGTACTGGAAGCCGCGGTCGGGCAGATCCTCCAGCGTGCCGCCTCCAATGGGAAACAGGCGCAGCCGGCCACGGCCGCTGGCCCCGGCCAAGAGGGCGAGTTCGCCGTCCGGCGACAAACAGTAGGCGGCCGAATCCGCCAGACGCACGGCTCCCCCACGCTGCCCGTCCAGGAGGTAGGAGACTGGCCGGCCGCCGACCGCCTCCGCGCTTTCGTCGAACAGGACGAGCCGTCCATCGGTGGAAACGCCGGCTACGCGGGACCAGTCGTGCAGGGACAGTTCGCGGGGCGCGCCGCCGGCGAGACTGCCAGTCATCTCCAGGCGGCGGGCGGTCCGGATGAGAAGCGCGCGATTGGCGGCCACGTCGGCCAGAGTGAGCATTCCCGGCGCCTGCTCCAGTGGAGTCACCCGTCCCTGGAGGTCACAGCTCCAAAGCGCCTTCGGCCCGTCGTTCCCTGCGGTCAGCCACAGTTCCCGGTTCGTTTTCCACGCCAGGCCGCCGGCCACTGCCCAGTGGTCCGTCTGGCCAACGGTGCGTCCTTCCCGGTTCATGACGCGCAGGAATCCGGCATCGTCGTGACGCACAGGATGTTCCATGAACGCGACGAATTCGCCATCGGGCGATACGCGCACGCTCGATAGCCATCCGGCGCACTGGTGCAGCACCTTTCCTGACGGATACTCGAGGAGATTCGCCCCATTCTCCGCGCGTACCAAGGCCAGGCTGTCGCCGGCCGGCGCCCAGTCGGCCGACATGATGTTGCGCTCGACCACCAACGGAGTTCCGCCGTTCATTGGAACCCTCTCCAGTGTCCCGCCAGTGATGGGCATTATTCCGCCAAAGCGGTTCAAGGCCAATTCTCCTCGCCGCGACACGGAGAACAGAACCGAACCCTCCAGGCCGAGTGCTCTCGATTCAGGGCTCACGCCGTTGTTGGAGTAGATCTCGCGCGGCTGCCCGTCGAACTGGGCGGCGTAGAGAATGGTTTGCCCGTCGGGGGCGTAGCGCGCGTTCCACACGTGGCCCCGCCGGAACGTGACCTGCCTGTAAGCGGCAGGACGCCGGAGCGGCTGGCGGATTCCTACCCAGGTGGCCGCCGCTCCCAGCGCGCCGGCGACACCGTACCCGATGAACTGGCGCCGGGGGGCACTAACGGCGGGCACCGGGAGCGACGGACGCTCTTCCACCTCTGTGACGGGGGCGATGAAGCGGTAGCCGGACCGCGCCACTGTCTCGATGTACACGGGCTGATCGGCCGAATCGCTCAACGCGACGCGCAGCCGCTTGACCGCCGAATTTAGCCCGTTCTCGAAATCGACGAAGGTATCGGCGGGCCACAACCTGCTTTGGAGCTTCTCCCGCGTTAATATTTCACCGGGTGCCTGGACGAGCGCCGCCAGCAGTTGCAAGGGCTGACCCTGCAGTTTTAGCCGAATCCCGTGCTTGCGCAGTTCCCCGGCATTGGCATGCAGCTCATAGGGGCCAAAGCGGTAGATGCGGGCGGACTGGCTGGGGACCATGATTCCGCTACTGTACCGCCTATCCTTGTATCCGGTCTGCCTTGCCGGCCCAGAATCCTTCGCGGAGGACGTTCTTGCGGATCTTGCCCGTGCCTGTTTTGGGCAGCGGTTCGGACTCGAACCGGATGATTCGCGGGAGTTTGAACCGGCCCAGCCGCTCCTCCAGGAACGCGAGCAGTTCCTCCTGGGTTACGCTGGCGCCCTCCTTGCAGACAACGAGCGCGGCCGGGACTTCTCCCCACTTCGAGTCCGGCGCGGCGACCACGGCACATTCCATCACGGCCGGATGCGCGTAGATGGCCTTTTCCACCTCAATCGACGAGATGTTCTCCCCGCCGCTGATGATGATCTCCTTTTTGCGGTCCACAATGCGCAGGTACAGATCCTCGTCCCAGACAGCCATGTCGCCGGTGTGGAACCAGCCGTCGCGGATGACCGCGGCCGTCGCTTCGGGCTCGCGGAAATAGCCATCCATGACGTTGTCGCAACGGGTGATGATCTCGCCCATGGTATCGGCGTCGCGGGGCACGTCGACGCCGTTTGGGTCAACGACGCGGACCTCCACGCCGACTACCGGCCAGCCGGTTGAGGACTGGCGGCGAAAGCGGTCTTCATCGCTTGCGTAGACGATGCCGGCCTTGGGCAGCGCGGTGGTCAGAATCGGAGATGTCTCCGACAGGCCGTAGCCGGAAGCGACCGTGCAACAGAAAACGCTTTCCAGCCGTTCGACGAGCGTTGGCGAGGAAGCGGCGCCGCCAAGCAGGATGGTCTTCAGGCTGGTGGTGTCGTGAATATCCAATTGCGGGCAGGCGAGCAAGGCGTTGGCCATGGTGGGCACCAGACTCATGTCGGTGGCCTTGTGTTCGGCGATGAGGCGGAGAACGGCGACGGGTTCAAAGCGCCGCACCATTACCTGCTTTGACCCAAGGAACGTGGAAAACTGCGGACGGCCCCAGCCGTTGGCGTGGAAGAGCGGAATGGTGTGGAGGTCGACGAGGTTCGGCGAGATGGGGATGGTAGCCGCGGCGTAGAGCGCATGCAGGTAGAGGGACCGGTGGGTGAGTGCGACGCCCTTCGGCGTGCCGGTGGAGCCGCTGGTATAGAACAGCTCGGCGACGGAGTCTTCATCGATGGCGGTCCAATCCACGGAGGCGGGATCGCCGCTGGCGATGAGTTCATGGGAGGTCATGCCGGCGGCGGGGTGGAGGTCATCGAGCGAGATGTAGTGTTCGATGGAAGGGCAGTTTTCGCGGAGGGATTCGACGGTGGCGCCGAAGTCGGTTTCGAACAGAAGCACGCGGGCGCCGGAGTGGTTGAGCACGGTTTGCAATTCGCTCAGGGATAGACGCACGTTGATGGGCATGACAATGGCGCCGGCCATCACGACGCCGTAGTAGCCTTCCAGCAACTGGTGGGTGTTGAAGCTCAGGTAGGCGACGCGGTCCCCCGGTTGCACACCTAGCTTTTTGAAGCCCGAGGCCAGCCGCTCACACCGCTGGCCGAACTGCAGGTAGGTGAACTGCTTGTCGCCGCACACGACGCCTACTTTGCGGGCAAAGACGTCCATGGCGCGATACAGGTACCGGATGGGGGTGAGAGGCAGTTTCATAACGGGTCGAGCGTTGATTATATTCTCTTCTAAGGTTATGAATCGCTACCAGTCCGTAGATGCGCTTCGCGGCTTGCTCATGGTTATCATGGCCATTGACCACGCGAGCGGCTTTATCGCGCGCCAGCATGGCAGTGAATGGTGGGCCGGAGCGATGAGCGCCTACGCGGACGGGTTTCCATTTCTAACGCGCTGGATCACGCATCTGTGCGCGCCGGGGTTCTTCTTCCTGATGGGCGCCGGAGTGTACTGGTTCGCCGAATCGCGCCGGATGGCAGGGTGGAGCGAAGCTCAAATCGTGCGCCGGACGGCGGGCCGGGGGCTGGCGGTTTTCCTTACGGGGCAGTTCTTGGAAACGCCGGTGATGTACCTGCAATCGAAGCTGAAGCCGGCCGCGGTGAGCCTGAACCGGATCACCGCGCCGCCGCCCATTGATGGCTCCGATCTCTATTGGGGGCTGATCACGCTATCGGGTCTGGGGATGGTGCTGGTGGTTTGCGCGGGCCTGGTGCGGCTGCCACGGTGGAGTTGGTGGTTAACGATGGCGGCTTGCGTTTTTGCGACGAACACGCTGCTGCCGGCCGATGGCAAAGTGGGTCCGTTATGGATGACGGTGCTGTTGGCGCCGGGCCTTTCGCAGCACGTGTTTGTGGTCTATCCGGTGATTCCCTGGCTGGCGGCGGCGGCGGGCGGATTGGTTTTTGCGCATTGGTGGAAAACGAATCCGGTGCCGGAGCGCCGCGTTTGGGTGCTGGGCGCGGGGCTGCTGGCGCTTGGTATCGGCCTTCGCGCGGCTGGCGGCTGGGGCAATATCCGGCTGCCGCGCGATGCGGGCTGGATTGAGTTTCTGAATAACGTTAAGTACCCGCCATCGCTGGTTTTCCTATCGATGTCGATCGGCATCAATCTGTTGTTGCTGGCGGTGCTTCGGCCGCTGCGGCCGTTGATCGTGTTCGGGCAGACGCCGCTGTTCTTTTACATCGTGCATTTCTACGTGCTGCTGGGGCTGGCCTTTGCGTTCTTCGGGGAGGCGGGGTCGCTGGAGGTGAGCTTTGCCGTTTGGGCGGCGGTGGTGTTGGCGTTGTATCCGGTTTGCCGTTGGTACCGGGATTTCAAACTGACCAAGCCGGCCGAGTCCTTATGGCGGCTGTTCTGAGCCGCCGTCTCCGGCAGACAGAATGCGGCTGTCGAGTGGGACCGCACCTGCGCGGCCTCCCCGTTCCTGCGCGGCCTGAATCGCTGGCCGGTTGGCGGTGCGCACCGGCGGCTGTGGGCGCTGGTGCATCCGGCTCCAGGCAAGACGGCGGGCGGTAGGGGGAAGGCGGGCCGATTAGACCACGCGCTCCCAGGCTTCGGCGTCGAGGTCTGTGAAGGTCCAGACGCAGTTTCCCGGCTGAATCCCATCGAAACGAACACGGCCTTTCGCGTCCATAGTGCCTTCGCGCATGGCGCCGTCGGGCATCATGCAGAGGTACTTGCCGTTCGGGACCGGCTTGTCCGCCATGTCCAAGAGTTCGATCTCAATCCAGGTGGTGACTTCCTTGGCATCCTTGACCGCCTCCGCGGCGACCGGATCCATTAAGTGCTTGGGCGCCGAGAGGTTTTGCGACCGGACCAGAAGCACCAGGGCGCCGGATTCAACCGCCTTCTGAAATGCCGACTGGCGGAGGTTGGCATGGGCGCGCACGGCGACAGGCCAAAAAGCCGCGCTGATGCTGATGAGCTGGCGAATGTCGCGCGGATTGGCGAAGGCACGCTGGAAAATGCTCCATGCCAACTTCGGGTCGAGCGGCCTTTCGTCCGGGGCGAGGTCTTCCCTCCGGAGAGCGATAAAGTTGCGTCCCATCACATCCAGCGGCCATGTTTTGCGCACCATAGAATTCGGGGCTCTTTCGCCTATAGCCTTTCGTGATTCTGCCGCAGCGCCTGCAGCGTCGCCGCGTCCAACTCGCCGGAGCACTCCAGGCCGAGGTCATGCTGAAAAAGCATCAGAGCCACCTTGGTGTCCTGATTGAGCGCGCCATCGATGGGGCCGTGGTAGTGGCCAAGGTTCTTCAAACGGCCCTGGACGCCGGCGATTTCGTTGACGGGGTCGAGATGGCCGAGTTGCAGCGTGTACTCGGTGCGGAGGAGCCCGGCGCCAACGACGAGCGAACCCTTCTTCGCGTTGGGGGGCACGTGAAAACGAACCACACCGTCGCGCCCCACCTCTCCGGATTCGGAAGCGCCATCAATCGTGATGGTATAGCGCTCGCCCGTGCGCGGCTTTCCGCAGTAGAGCACTTCGATGGCGACTTTCGCGGGGACGCCCACAAGCCGGAAGACATGCAGCCGGCCGGTGGAACAGGACTCTTCTTTGCGTCGCTTGTCGGGGATAAAAACGGAATCGCCGGGGAAGAGGCAATTGGGATCGCCGCGCTTTTTGCGGAGATCGGCGTTGCCAGCGTGGTTCCACAAGGTTTCAATGAAGAAGCCGTTGGCATGGGCGATGCTGAGCAGACACTCTCCTTGGGCGACGGTGTGCAGTTTCATGGGGGCAGGTCACTCCAGAATGAGGCGCGCCGTATCGGTAGAGAAGGGGAAGCCGATGACGCCGGCCCAACTCCAGCCGAGTGCGTCGGCGCTGCCGGCTTCGCTGGCGAGGGAATCGAGGAGCCGGTTGTGTTCTTCGAACGCACGCAAGGCATCGGGGTTCGCAATGGCTTCGGCGGCGGTGGGCCGCTGGGCAGCCCAAGCAGCGACAACGGGCTGGGGGGTGAGCACGTTGACTTCGAAAGGAAAGGCGGCCAAGTGTCCGTTGCAAGCGATGCCGGCGCGAATATCGAGATAGTTCTGACGGGCGAGCGCGGCCAGCGCGTTGCGGTATTCAGGGGACTCTGGTTTGTCGCTATTGGGGAGGGCGGCGCCACCCAGGTATTCGTGAAGCAGGGGATAGCGCAACTGTGCGCGAACGGTATCTTCGCACGCCTTGGCATGGGCGCCGGAGGAGGGCCAGAGGGAGAGGCAGATTTCCGTATCGCGGTCGCCGGCCATGCTGCGCTCATTGATATTGGCGCTGCCGAGGATGACGACGCGGTCATCGACGATCAGCAGTTTGCTATGAACGTAGATCATGTAGCGGCGGTTCTGCCGTGTGAGGGTAAGGCGCTGGGTGGCGACTGGATCCTTGGACCCAGCGGCGGGCCATGTGAGCTTGCCACCGGTGGCGCCCATGCTTTTGGCCTGGAAGTAGAACGACAGGTACTCGGTCCAATCCTTGATGCCCGCGGCGCGCATGGCGCCGACCATCCAGGCGATGGTGTTCCATTCCAGGTGGCGAATGCCGCGGTAGGCGCCATCGCCGGGAGCGCCTTCGGGCATCATGGGCAGCACGACATAGACATGGAAAGGCTGCTTGGCGGCGTGCTTTTTGATGATACGGTCGACGAGGGCGAACGGAATGTCGTTGGCGATGGAGGCCAGCGGGTTTGGCCAGCGGCGGCCGGAGCCGATGAAGTACTGGTTTTCGATGTGGATGAAGCGCTCCGCGCGGCCGATGGCGCGGAGGTAGGAGTTCTGAATACTGCGTTCGAAATCTGCGTTGCCGCCGGCGGCGGGCAGAGTTGACCACTTAAACTCTTCGCGCTTTGGGTGCCATTTGGCGTTCACTCTGGGCGCGGCGGCGTGGTAGCGGCTAAGAGAGTGGAGCACTTGGGCGGACCAAGGGCCGGGGTTGTTGCGGGTCTCCCACTGCTGGATGAACTTGCCGCGGTCCATAAGATCGTCAAGAAACGTTTTCCAGGCGCGCGAGTTATCGCCGGTATCGTTGCCATTTTTGCCGTAGACTTCGCGGTCGAGCAGCCAGCGTTTGAGGAAGCTGCGGGCGACATCCCAGGCGGCGGGGCCATCGAGGCGGGCGTGAATATCGTGCCAGGGCTGGCGGGGGTAGATATCGGCGTCGGGCAGGTTGCCCTGGGTGGCTCCGCCGCCGTTGAATTCGGCGGAGTACCAGTTATCGAAGGTACGCTTATCCACCATATACTTCATGACCCAGGCGGGGCCGGCGGGTGCCTCTTTCAAGGCTTCGCGGAGGGAGGCGGTTTCGGCGGGGGCGGCCGGGTCTGGAAGGATGGGGTGGCCGGGCCAATCGAAGCGGCCCTTGGTGAGATCGAGGCCGCCGAAGAAGAGACAGACATCGCGGCGGCCGTCGCGGGCGCAATCGGTAACGACGAATTTCTGGTGGTGGCTCCACAGGCGGACGTTACGATAGCTGGTGCGCCAGACGATGTTGGCCAGGGCGGCTTTGGGCGACTTTAGCTCCGCGGCCATTTTCTTGAGAATGTCCCAGGCGTAGGTGTTCGGTTCGTCGGAAATGGGCGCTTGCGGTTCCCAGCTATGAATGGCGACGAGGACGCCGGCGGCGGCCTTTTTCAGCAGCAGGCCGCCGATGGTGTCGTGCAGCGTATTGCCGGCAGGATGGAGGATGGCGGTGGGGTGGAACGACCAATCGGCGATGAAGACGAAGTGTTTGGCATGATCGATGGCGGCGCGAATGTCGTGGAAGGCACCGGCGCTGCCGGCATGATCTGAGCTGCCGTCGGTATAGAAGTGAACGGAGTTGGCGGCGTGCCAATCGTAGGAGCAGGAGGGAGCGTCGTCAAAACGGGCGGGGACGACGAAGCGGTTCCAACTGACGGGGAAGACGGGCGAGGCGAGGCGCAGGGCGTCGGCGCGCAATTGGATGTACCAGGTATGATCCTGCGCCTGGAAGGATTCGGGCTGGGGCGAATGGCGAGCGAGATTGTTGGGCAGGCCGAAAAGACTGGGATCGGCTTTGGCGCCGGATTGCGCGAAGACGAGGCCGAACTGCGGGGTTTTGGCGTTGGCCGGCGGGCGCTCGGCTTTGGCGTTATCGACCTTGATTTCGTAGTGGCCGGGGAACTTCTTCAGGAGTTCCAGGTTGCCTTTGACGGTGCCAATGAGGACGCCGGTTGGGCCCGCGTTTGCCGCGGCTTCTTCGGCGGTGAGGGAGTAGACGCCGAGCACGATGGCGGGGCCGGAGGCCACGAGGTACTCGCGGAAATCGCCGCCGAGGAGCACTTCAAACGAGGGGTAGCCGGGCGTTCCGGGCCTCTTGGGATCGGCGGGCGGAAGGGGCCGGACGATGATGGCCTGGTTACTCATTTCGGAGCCGCCGGAGGATCGGGGAACGTGTCGAGGTAAAAGTCATGATAGGGCCGGCCGATGGGGAGGACGATGGCGAAGGGTTTGGCGGCGACTTCCACGGTGGTGATGAGGATGCGGGGCTGGTGTTCAATGTCGCAGAAATAGCTATCGACGGGGACAGGGAAGGGGAGGCCGTACCAGCCGTCGTCGTTGGTGAGTTCGATGGCTTTGTAGTTGTCGAGGACGGTGATGGAGGTGTTTAAGAACTCCATTTGCTCAGGGGTAACCGGATTCACCTTGCTTCCATCGAGGCGGAAGAACTGGACGGAAAGGTCCTTGACTGGTTCGCCGAGGAAGGTGACGCGGACGGAGAGGAAGCCCTTGATGCGATTGTCGAGCGAGGCGCTCATGACGCTATCGGGGGATTGGAAGGGCTCGCGGCGGATGGGCGCGAGGAGCGGTTCGGCGGCGGCGGCGGCGTTGTTGTCGTTGCCGGAGGAGGGCGGCTTGGCTTTGGGGTCCATTGTGATATCGCCTATGCCACCGGACCGGCGGCGAATTTGAGGATCTGAGAATGAAAGGCCGGGTAGTCACGGCCGGGTTCGAGCGGGGCGACGGGGCGGGAGAAATAGACGTTCAACCATTGCTGCGGGCCGCCGTCGCCGCGGCGGTTGACGAGGTCGAGCCAGAGGGCGGTTTCCAGGACGGAAGGGGCGGTGAGGCGGGACTCTCGACGCGGACGGGGGCCGGCGGGGAAGGTGGAAGATTCGACCAGTTCGCCCTGAAAGGCGCCGCCGGCGGGCCCTGTTACGGTTAGCTGTGGATTGCGTTCCGGGGGGATGGGCGGCTGGGCGCCGGCGAGGAAGCTTTCCATGAAGGGGACGGCGAAATCCTCACCGGCATAGGGTGTGGCACGGGCGAGCGCGAGATCGCGAAAGGCGGGGAAGGAGACGGTGCGGCTTGCGCCGCCGGCGACGAAGGCCGCATCGGTTTGGAAGGCGGCGGCGGCATAGATTTGGGAAGCGGAGATAGAGGCGTCCGCGCCTCGGAGCGCGGTGCGGAAGGCGGCCGCCGAGGCGTGGGACAAGCCGGCAGGCGGGAGCACTTCACGAGTGCCGGTCCAAACGACGACGGCGCGGCGGCAGCGGTGCTGGCGTTTGAAATCCTCAATGTCGCGGGCGACGGATTCGGCGAGTTCGGCTTTGTGTTTTGCTTCCTTCACGTGACTGTTCCAGAGGCCGGGAGTTTGTTCGGGAAAAAAGACGGCGGGCATGGGCCGCACCTGCTTCATCTCCGCCTGGATGGACTGGAGGAGATTGGCGGGGATGACTTCCAGGACCGACGCCATTTCAAACGCGTTTTCCGGGGTGATATTCCATCCGCCGAAAACGAGATTGGACGGGGAGGTGAAGCCGAAGGCCTTGGCCGCGTCAACAAGGGAGCGCACGCGGGAGAGGGCGGGGGTGGCGGCGAGGGACTGGCGCAGCGGGGAAGAAAGTTCCAAGGGCTGCCCTTTGAGCAGGAGGTGGCAGCAGGCGATGGCGGTGGTGGCCAGAGAGCCGAGTCCGCCAAACAGGACAGCGACGCGGTCACCGGCCGGGGCGGCAACTGGTGTTCCACCGAGAATCTGTTCCATAGGTAATCCTCAGTGTAAACGGAAAGGCGAAGGACCGGGTTAGCGCGCGAAACGGCGGAAGAAGCTATCGGGTTTCCAGGCTGGTTTTGCTTTGTCGTTGGCGGTTTTTTTGACGAGCGCGGCGAGGTATTCGGTGAAGCGGGCAGCGCCCTCTTTGTTGATGGGTTGGCCCAAATCGTCGCTGACAGCGTGGTAACGCGTCTTTAGCCACTCGGTTTGCAACTGTTCCTCCGGGCTGCCCTTGGTGTAGCCGAACTTGAAGGCGAGTGCGGGGATTCCTTCGCGGATGAAGCTGTATTGGTCGCTGCGGGTGAAGCGGCGTTGCTCTGGAATGGGGTCGGGAATGACGGGGAGATTGAATTGAGCGGCCACTTCGCGGGCCTTGTCGCCGAGGGTTGATTCATCGATGCCGAGGAGTGTGAGGGCCTTCAATTCGTGGATGGGCATGAACATGTCCATGTTGCAATCGGCGATGATGCGCTTGCGTGGGACGGTGGGCAGTTTGGCGAAGTAGCGCGAACCCTGCAGGCCCTTTTCTTCGCCGGTGACGAGGACGAAGAGGACGCCGCGTTCGAGCGGCCCGGCGGACTTGAGAAGCCGGGCGACTTCGATGGCCGCGGCGACGCCGGAGGCGTTATCCATGGCGCCGTTGAAGATGCCATCGCCGGCGAAGGTCTGCATTTTGCCGGTGTGATCGATGTGGGCGCTGACGACGACATACTCCTTGCGCTTGCCGGGCAAGAGGCCGATGATGTTTTGCGAATCGAGCTGGCCTTTTTTGACCGAGGCGGTGGCGGCGAGTTCCTTGTTGAGCGGGAAGTGCGGCAGGGGCGACTGGCCTTCGCTGAGCTTGAGTAAATCGGGGAGAGTATGGCCGGTGCCGGTGAAGAGCATGGCGGCATGTTCGGGGTTGAAGGTGACCTGGATCTGTTGGCCGCGCTCCTCATCCAGGCCGTTCATGCGGGCCGACATTTGGGGTTGAAGGCGGGCGGCGGAGGAACGAACCCAAGGGGTGGTGAGCACCTTCGGAATGGTGACGACGCCGATGGCCCCGGCCTTGCGGAGGGCGGCCCAGCGAACGTCGGCGGCTTGGACATGGGCGGAGAGGGGCCCGGGCCAACCACGGGGGGCGCCGGAGAGGATGACGGCGATCTTGCCTTTCAGATCGAGGCCGCGCAGGTCGTCGTAATCAAGTTCCGGGACGTGGAGACCGTAGCCGGCGAAGACGAGGGGGGCGCGGACGGCGGGAGCAAGATTGGCACGGAGACCGAAGTAGGCTTCTTTGCCGAGCGTGAGCTTGGTTTCAACGCCGCCGGCGATGAGGGAAAGCGAGGAGGCGGATTCATCGATTTGGCGGGTTTCAAAGGGGACGGTTTGGAACCAGCCGCCCTTGGCGCCGGGCTGCAGGCCGATTTGCTGGAACTGATCGGCGGCGTATTGGGCGGCGAGGCGATGGCCGGGGGAGCCGGTGTTGCGGCCTTCGAGTTTATCGTCGGCGAGGAACTGCACGTGCTGCCACCAGCGTTCGGCGGTGGATTGGGCGGGCGCCGTCAGAGCCACGCAGAAGAGGTAAACAGTAACTCTGACCATAAGGGTGATTTCCCTCATTATAATGAGGCGAGCCTCATGAAACGAAACCTCGCGTTGGCTATAGGCGCCCTGCTGCTGGGCTGGTGGGCGGTGAATGCGCAGATGGGGCGGCGGAGCTACGAGCGTCCGCTCCGGTTCCCGGCGCGGGGGGTGAAAGGGGCGGTGGCGGCGGGGACGGACGCGGCGGCGGACGCGGGGATGCGGTTGTATTTCCAGGGTGGAAACGCGGTGGACGCGGGCGTGGCGGCGATGTTCGCGGCGAGTATGGTGGAGTATTCGCACTTTGGATTTGGGGGTGAGGCGCCGATACTGATCCGCACGAAAGAGGGGCGCGTGGTGGCGCTGGCCGGGGTGGGGACGATGCCAAAGGCGGCGACGGCGGAGTTCTTCCGGAACCGGCGGATGGAGCCGGGCGAGGTGCAGAACCTGGAGCCGAATGGATTGAAGGGGATGGTGCCGGTGGCGGGGTTGCTGCCGGCGCTGGTGCCTGGGATGGTGGAGGCGGGGCTGGTGGCGCTGCGCGAATACGGTACGAGGCCGTTCGGCGAAGTGATCCTGCCGGCGATAGAACTGGCCGACGGGGCGCCACTGGACGAGCAGCGAGCGGGATCGATCATGCGGAGCCGGCAGTTTTTCGAGCTATGGCCGACGGCGAAGAAATACTACCTGCCGAATGGGCGGAGCGTAGCGCCGGGGATGGTGTTCGCGCAGCCGGACATGGCGCGGACGCTGCGGGCGATGGCGGCCGAGGAGGCCCGGGCGCTGAAGGGCGGGGCAAGCCGGCAGGCGGCGATTGACGCTGTACGGGACTATTTCTATCGCGGGGCGATTGCGCGTAAGATCGACGAATTTTCGCGGGCGAACGGAGGGCTGCTGCGGTATGAGGACATGGCCGCGTTCCGGCTGTCGCCGGAGGAACCGGTGTCGACGACGTATCACGGCGTGACGGTTTACAAGCCGGGATTCTGGAGCCAGGGGCCGACGATGATCGAGACGCTGAATGTGCTGGAGGGGCTGGACCTGGCAGGGATGCAGCACAACTCGACGAAGTATGTTCATACGGTGGTGGAGGCGATGAAGCTGGGGTATGCGGACCGCGACACCTACTACGGCGACCCGAAGTATGCGGCGGTGCCGGGCGAGCGGCTGCTATCGAAGGCGTATGCGGAGGAGCGGCGAGGAGCGTTGAAAGACTATGCATCGATGGAGTTTTTGCCGGGGATGATGGACGGCAAACGCGGGCGGCATCCTTCGGAGAGCGAGATTGTGCGGACGAAGATTGACGATGCGCTGATGGCGCGGGACACGACGTGCGTGAACGCGGCGGACGCCGATGGGCTGATGTTCAGCGCGACACCATCGGGGGCGTGGCTGCCATCGGTGATCGCGGGAGACACGGGGATTCCGCTGACGCAGCGGGCGCAGAGTTTTCTGCTGGTGGAGGGGCACCCGAATGAGCTGGCGGGCGGGAAACGGCCGCGGGTGACGCTGAGCCCGACGCTGGTGACGCGGAACGGGAAGCCGCTGCTGGCGCTATCGACACCGGGGGGCGACAACCAGGACCAGGCGCTGCTGCAGATGCTGTTGAACGTGGTGGACTTCGGGATGAACGCGCAGATGGCCGTGGAGGCGCCGCGGTTCCAGACACGGCATTTGGTTTCGAGTTTTGACAACCATGCGATGAGTCCGGGGGATTTGCTGTTGGACGACCGGATGGGCGGGGACGTGGCGAGCGCGCTGGCCAACAAGGGACACAAGACGGAAGTGCGTTCGCGGTGGGCGGGCGGATCGGCGCCGACGATCATTCGCTACGCGCCCGGGGGCGTAATCGAATCGGGCGCGGACCCATACGGGTATAGGGTATCGCGGGCGTGGTGACGGGATCGCTGTTCGCCGAGGAGCGGGAACGGCCGCTGGCGGCGCGGCTGAAGGCGCTGGCGCAGCGGGGCGTGTTGGTGGGCACGAGTTCGTGGAAATACGAAGGCTGGCTGGGTTCGATCTATACCCCGGAGCGGTATTTTACGCGGGGGAAGTTTTCGCAGAAGAAATTCGATGATACCTGTTTGGCGGAGTATGCGGAGACGTTTCCGGTGGTTTGCGGGGACTTTTCGTTCTACCAGTTTCCTTCCGACGAGTATTGGCGGAAGTTGTTTGGGAGCAGCCCGGCGGCGCTGCAGTTCGCGTTCAAGGTGCCGGAAGAAATTACGGTGAAGAAGTGGCCGACTCATGCGCGGTATGGGCGGCGGGCGGGGCTGGAGAATGAGAATTTTCTGAACTCCGAGGTGTTTACGCGGCTTTTCTATGAGCCGTTGCTGGCGTATGGCGGACGGGCGGCGCTGTTCATATTTGAGTTCGGGACGTTCGCGAAGAGTTCGTTTGCCGAGGCGGGCGAGTTTCTTGTTATGCTCGATGGCTTTTTGGCGGCGCTGCCGGAGGGGGCGCGGTATTCGGTGGAGATTCGCAACCCGGAGTATTTGACGCCGGAGTATTTTCAGGTGCTGCGATCGAACGGGGTGGCGCATGTGTTTAACGCGTGGTCGCGGATGCCGGACCTGCCGTCGCAGACGGCGATCGCAGATGCGTACACGGCTGGATTCACGGTGACGCGGGCGTTGCTGCGGCGAGGGCGGCAGTACGAGGAAGCGGTGAAGACATTTGAGCCGTATGCGGCGGTGCAGGACCCGCTGCCGGAGACGCGGGAGGCGCTGCGGGCTTTGATACAGAAGTCATTGGGAGAGCGGCGGCCGGCCTACATTTTTGTGAACAACCGGCTGGAGGGGAACGCGCCGGGAACGATAGAGGCGGTGGTGGATTCGCTGGATTTGTAGTTAGAGCCGGCCGAGGAACTGGCGGGCGTTGAGGACTTCGATGCCGCGCCATTCGGCGGGGAAGTGGCGGAGGTTGCCGGTGACGACGAATTGAGCACCGGCGGCGAGGGCGGTATCGAGGAGGAGGTTGTCGTCGGGGTCGGAACAGGCGCGGCAGATTGGAGGAGCGTCGACAGTGGCGGCGGCGGCGAGGAGCGAACCAATGAGCGCGTTGAGGCAATCGCGATGTTTAGCGAACTTCTTGCGAGTGGCGACGTCGCGGTATTCGGCGGCGAGGGCGGGCGATACGCAGAATGTGCAGCGAGGAGCGAGGGCGATGACCTGGGCTTCGTTGCCGGCGGGCGTCCAACAGGCGGAGATGAGGATATTGGTATCGAGAACGACGCGCATGGGAAGATTGGGTTTGGAATGAACGACGAACTCGGGAACCGAATTAAAAGCTACTACGAAGACCCGGCGCGTGTCTTGTTGCCGCGCAAGACGTGGGTGATTATTCGCGTGGACGGGAAGGGGTTCCATACGTTCACGCGCGACTTGGAGCGACCGTATTCGCAGGCGCTGGCCGATGGGCTGGACGGGGCGGCGGTGTTTGTGGCGGGACAGATGGCGGGGTTCGCGATGGCGTATGGGCAGAGCGACGAGTACTCATTTTTGCTGAGCGATTTTGGCCGGGACGAATCGCGGATGTGGTTCGACGGGGCGGTGCAGAAGCTGGCTTCGGTGACGGCGAGTTTGTTCACGGCGGGTTTTCACCGCTCGTATAGCGACGCGGGATATGCGGCGTTTGATGCGCGGGTGTTTGCGATTCCGAACCGGCGGGAAGTGGAGAGGTACTTTTTGTGGCGGCAGGCGGACGCGACGCGGAACAGTTTGAATATGCTGGCGTCGGCGCATTATAATCATGCGGAATTATTAGGAAAATCGGCGAGTGAGAAGCATGATTTGTTGCATGCGAAGGGAGAGAACTGGGCGAAGTGGCCGGCGGATTTCAAGCGCGGGCGGGTGGTGCGGCCGGGGGCGAAAGGGGCCGTTGTGGACCGGGAGATCCCGGTGTTCGCGCGCGAGGCGGCGTATTTGGACGGGTTGATTCCGTTGCCGGATTAGATGGGCGGGATTATAGTGGGGAAGTCGCCTCGGGATGGGAATGAAACGCAAAGTCACGATTGTTGGGCAAGTGACGGATATTGAGGGCCGGAAGTGGGACGTGTGCGAGGTGCGGCCGACGAAGCACGGGTTCAGCCTGCTGTTCGGGATTCCGGAGGTGGATCAGGGCGTGCTTTACGGCTTGAATTTCAGCCTGATCGCAACGCAGGAGCTGTGGGATTTCTGGGACGCGAACCGGACGGAATTGCATGGATTTGTATTTGATCTGTCAGCGGGGAGGACCACTCTCAAACGGATGCGGAGCCGGCTGGGCTTTCACTTTCGGCACGACCACTGGGACTTTTGGATGGACCGGGCGGATGAGTTGAATTCGCTGCCAACCTATGTGTTCGCGGAGAAATATGGGGTGACGGAACAACGCGTGCGCGAGTGGCGTTACCGGGTGCTGGGCCAGACGGCGCGCGATATTGGATGGTGGCGGAAGCCGCGGGTGTTGAAGATACTGCTGTCGGAATTGAGTTTGAGCCAGGCCGGGAAGAAGCTGGGGATATCTATCAGCCAGGCGCACCGGTTGCGGAAACGGGCTATCGCGGAGGCTGGGCAGGCGCTTCGGCCGGGTTAGCGGGAGTATTTGTAAATGAGGTCGAGCATTTCTTTGTAGAGTTCGGTTTCGCGGTGCTTGTCCCCTTTGGTGACGGCGTTGTGGACGCAATGCTCGAGGTGCTGGTGCATAAGTTCGCGGCTGACGCCGCGGAGGGCTTGCTGGACGGCGGCGACTTGCATGAGGACATCCATGCAGTAGCGGCCGTCCTCCACCATTTTGGCGAGGCCGCGGACCTGGCCCTCGATTTTCTTGAGACGCTTTAACGCGGCTTGATTGTGCATTATTGAAATCTCCGGAGGCGCAGGCTGTTGGCGAGCACACTGATTGAACTGAGCGCCATGGCGGCGCTGGCGAGGACGGGATTGAGCAAGCCGAGGGCGGCGATGGGTATGCCGGCGGCGTTATAACAGAAGGCCCAAAAGAGGTTTTGGCGCATGATGCGCACGGTGAGTTTGGAGAGGCGGAGGGCGGCGGCGACGGCGGTAAGGTCGTTGCGGAGGAGCGTGACGTCAGCAGCTTCGACGGCGATGCCGGCGCCGGAGGCCATGGCGATGCCGGCGTCGGCCTGGGCGAGAGCGGGCGCGTCGTTGATGCCGTCGCCGACCATGGCCACTTTACGCCCGTTGGATTGATGGGCGCGAATAACGTCGAGTTTGCCGGCGGGCAGGACGTCGGCGGTGACATCGGTGATGCCGAGTTGCTTAGCGATTTTGTTGGCGCTGGATTCACGGTCTCCGGTGAGCATGGCGACTTGGAGGCCCGCGGATTGGAAAATTTGGATGGCCCGGCGGGAGGTGGATTTTATGGGGTCTTCGACATGGAAGGCGCCGGCGAAGCGGCCGTCGATGGTGGCGGCGACGGCGGCGTCCCCGGTTAGCCCGAGCCAGTTGGGACGTCCAACCTTGACAGTGTGGCCGTTGACGGTGCCCTGGGCACCTTGGCCAGGGGTGGCCAGGAAATCTGAGATGGGCGGGAGGGCGGCGTTGGCATAGCGGACGATGGCGTTGGCGAGGGGATGTTCGGAGGCGGCTTCGAGCGCGGCGATGAGGGGGAGATCTTCGGGGGAACCGGTGTAACGGGTGACGGCGGGGCGGCCCTCGGTGATGGTGCCGGTTTTGTCGAGGACAACGGTTTGGATGTGGCTTAAGCGCTCAAGCGCTTCACCGCCCTTAATGAGCACGCCGAGGGAGGCGGCGCGGCCGGTGGCGACCATGACGGCGGCAGGGATGGCGAGGCCCATGGCGCAGGGGCAGGCGATGATGAGGACGGCGACGGCGGCGGAGAGGGCACGGCCGGTGCTGGCTCCATGGGCGAGCCAGCCCGCTAGAGTCAGGGCGGCGATGGCGAGGACGACGGGGACGAAGATCGCACTGACTTGATCGGCAAGCTTCTGCATCGGCGCGCGGGTGGACTGGGCGTCGCGCATCATGCGGCCGATTTGGGCGAGGGCGGTGCCGTCCACGGTGGCGGTGACTTTGCAGTGGAGGGCGCCGAGGCCATTAATGGTGCCGGCGGAGAGGCGGTCACCGGGTTGCTTGGTGACGGGGATGGGTTCGCCGGTTAGCATGGACTCGTCGACGGCGGATTCGCCGGATTCGACGATGCCGTCGATGGGTATGCGGGCGCCGGGCTTGAGGAGGGCAATGTCGCCCATTTGCACCTGTTCGATGGCGGTTTCGACGGGTTCGCCGTTGACAAGGATGGTGGCGGTGCGGGGCTGGAGTTCGGCGAGTTGGCGGAGGGATGCGGCGGTTTCGCGGCGAGCGCGGATTTCGAACATGCGGCCCGTGAGCACGAGGGCGATGATGAAAATGACAGCTTCAAAGTAGACATCGGGCATGACGCCGCTCGAGTGGAACCAGTGCGGGGCGAGGGTGGCGGCTAGGGAATATAAGAAGGCCGCGCCGGTGCCGACGGCAATAAGGGTGCTCATGTCAAAGCGCAGATGCGGGACGCCATTGGCGGCGCGGAGATAGTATTGGCGGCCGGGGCCGGCCATGACGAAGACGGCGGCGGCGAGTTGGGCGTAACGGGAGAAGAGGGAATCGTGGCCAGTGAAAGGCATGGCGGCCATGGCGATGGCGCCGAGAACGAGGGAGATGAGCGCGTGGCGGCGGACGGAGAGGAATTCGTCGGGCTCGCTGTTGAGCGGGGCCTCGGCTTTGTAGCCGGCTTGCTCAATGGCCTGTTTTAGGGCGGCTTCGTTGGTTTTTGCGGGGTTGAACGTGACGCGGGCTTCGTTGGCGAGGAGGTTGACGGCGGCGGTGCTGACGCCATCGACTTGCCTGAGCGCCTTTTCAACGTGGCCGACGCAGGCGGCGCAGGTCATGCCCTGGACGTGGATGGTGAGGGCGCTGGGGGGCGCGGGGACGTCGTAGCCCGCGGCCTTGATGGCCTGTTTTAGGGCGTTTTCGTTGGTTTTTGCGGGGTTGAAGGTGACGCGGGCTTCGTTGGCGAGGAGGTTGACGGCGGCGGTGCTGACGCCATCGACTTGCTTGAGCGCCTTTTCGACGTGGCCGACGCAGGCGGCGCAGGTCATGCCCTGGACGTGGATGGTGAGGGCGCTGGGGGGCGCGGGGACGTCGTAGCCCGCAGCCTTGATCGCCTGCTTTAGGGCGTTTTCGTTGGTTTTTGCGGGGTTGAAGGTGACGCGGGCTTCGTTGGCAAGGAGGTTGACGGCGGCGGTGCTGACGCCATCGACTTGTTTGAGCGCCTTTTCGACGTGGCCGACGCAGGCGGCGCAGGTCATGCCCTGGACGTGGAGGGTGAGGGCGCTGGGGGGCGCGGGTTTGGCGGGGGCTATGCCGTGGATGCCAACGAGGGTGGGCTTGGGGACGGATGACGGACCGACTTCGTAGCCAGCCGCTTTGATGGCGGCGTGGAGCGCGGCTTCGGAGGTTTGGAGGGGGTCGAAGCGGACGGTGGCGCTGTTGGCGGCGAGGTCGACTTTGACAGCATGGACGCCAGGGGTGGCGTTTAGCGCCTTCTCGACATGCGCGACACAGTTGCCGCACGTCATACCCCGTATGGGTACGTTTAGTTCTGTTGCCGGCATGGCGGGCCTTCAGGCCCGGGCGGCGGGGTAACCCGCGCGGGTGACAGCGGCGATGGCGGCGTCAGCGTCGTGAGTTTCAACGGAAGCCGATCCTATTTGGACATATTTAATGCGGAGGCCAGCGACGTGTTCGAGGGCGCGCTTGACGTGATTGACGCAGGCCTGGCAGTGCATGTTGTCAATTTTGAGTGTAATGGCAGCCATGGTTTGTATACCCTATACGGGTATACTATCACAATCGCGGGCGAGCCTGGTTCCGAGCGTGATGAGGCCGAGGGCGAGCATGAGGATTTCGCTATCGGCGAGATTGTGTTCAAAGACGCCGGTGACGAGGAGGCCGATGGAGAAGGCGGCGATGCCGTGGAGCATCCATCGGCGGTCGCCTTTGGCAAGGAGGGCGGCGCGCATGATGGTCCAGGCGGACCAAAAGTAGAAGCCGATGATGGCGAGCATAGCGGGGATGCCGCGATCGGCGGCGAATTGGATGTAGATGTTGTGGAGATGGCCGTACCACCAGGCGCGGGGGAAGGGGCGGGGGATATCGGCGGGCGCGTATTTTTCGAAGTTGCGTTCGACCTGTTCGGGGCCGACGCCGAAGAACGGGTGCGCTTCGATCATGGCCTGGCCGGTGCGGAAGAGGGCGATGCGGTGGCCGTTGGAGTCGGTATCGCCGCGGGGTTTGACAATGGACAGGACGCGATCCTTTTCGGGCTGGGGCATGACAGTAATGGCGGCGAACGCCAATACTGGCGCGGCTAGGACGAGCCAACGGCGCCATGACCAGATGAGGTAGAGCAGGCCGGCAAAGGTGCCGATCCAGATGCCGCGGGTCCAGCCGAGGAAGATGGCGACGGCCACGAGGGCGAGGGCGGCGGAGACACGCCAGCGGATGGGTTTGTTGAACAGGAGATAGGCGGTGCCGATGAGAAAGACGGTCATCATGGTGCCGCCGAAGGTCATCCAGTGGGACATGAAGCCGGTGATGCGGTCGGCGATGTAGGCGTCGGTGAAGCTGACGCCGGCGGATTTGGCGGCGAGGTATTTTTTGGCGTATTGGAGGAGGCTCCAGAGCGCGGAGAGGGTGCCGGCGGCGCCCATGGCGGTGAGGATGCTTTTGGCGGAGGCCGGACCTTTATAGGCGGCGGCGAGGCAGGGAACGATCAAATAGACAAAGAATTTGCGGAGTTGGGGCCAGGCGGAGGCAGGGGAGAATGAGAGCGCGGCGGCGAGGAGGGTCCAGGCGAAGAAGAAGAGAAGGAGCGATGCCCCTGGGGGGTATTTGGCTTTGCGCCATTGGGTGATAGTAAGGAGTACGGCGGCGCCGAGGCAGATTTGGGAAACGGCGATGGAGGCGACGCTGGCCGAGAGGGCGGCGCCGGCGGCGAGGAGTGGCCAATTGTCACGATGGAGGGCTTCGCGCATGGGAAAAGTGCGAGTATGACAGAATTAGGGAGTCTTTCGATAACCGATGCAAATTTACCTATTACGGCATGGCATCGCCGAGGACGGCAGCCCCGGCCAGGCGGATGCGGAGCGGGCGTTGACCGCGGAGGGCATAAAGCGGCTGCGGGAGATTTTGAAGAGAGCGCGGACGGCGAGCGTAAATCCGTCGGTGATTGTGACAAGTCCGTATGTTCGAGCGAGGCAGACGGCAGAACTGGCGGCGGAGATTCTGGGGTATGAGGAGGCGCTGGCGCGGTCGGCGGCGTTGACGCCGATGGCTTCGCCGGGGGACGCGTGGGCGGAGGTGCGGGCGTTGAAGGGGGAGCCGAGCGTGTTGCTGGTGGGGCATGAGCCGCATATGAGCTCGTTTACGGGGTATTTGCTGGGGACGCCGGAGTTGCGTGTGGATTTTAAGAAGGGCGCAATGGTGCGCGTGGACATGTTCGAGATGGGTGTGCGGCCGCGGGGGGTATTGAAGTGGATGATGGCGCCTAAGCTGGCTTTGTAGAGGAGTCGAGCAGTCGGGCAGCGTCTTCGAGCGCGGATTTTGAGCTGTAATCTGGGCCGGTGTTTGGGCGTCTTGCGGCGAAGACTCCGAGTTCTGCTTTGGGCCGGGCCAGTGTGCTGGCGGTTGCTGGATCGGTGGAGTGAATTCTCCGATAGCTCAGTTCAGCGCCATGTTCGAGTTCGTCATGGATGACGTTTAGGGTGTGGATGCCGGCGAAGCGGATAGTGACGGTTCTGCCGCCGGGGTTCTGGTAGGAGGTTTGGTATTCGGAGCCGAGTTGAAGGGCTGACTGGTAGGCCTCTTCGGGGTCGCCGGCGCGAACTAGAATCATGTTGATGTGGATGGTTAAAGTGGGGTCGCCTTCGACGGTGAGCGCTTCAACGAGTTCGGCAAGGTACCACTTGGCGTCTTTGGGGATGAAGGCCATGGTTTGACGATAGCGCTTCGGGTGTCGATATTCGATAATGATTCCATGCCGGTTGCACTGGAAGCCCCGGTCACGGTGACTGCCCCGCCGCACAAGTTGTGGACGCGGGCAGAGTGTGAGGCGCTGGAACGGGCGGGCGTGTTGGAGATGGAGCGCTACGAACTCGTCGGCGGAGAGTTAGTGCTGAAGTTGGGGAAGAATAAGCCGCACATGCTTGTCCCGGCGCTCTTGCTGCACTGGCTGCAAGGTATTTTTGGAGCGTTGTTCGTCTTGCAGGACCCGACGATCGATATTCATCCAACGGATAGCTCGACAAACGAACCGCAGCCGGATGTGGTGGTGATGAATCGCTCGATTCGTGAACTGCCAGGGCGGCCCGAGGCGAAAGACATTGTGTTGGCCGCGGAGGTTTCGGCGACGACGCTGTCGTTTGATCTGACGGTAAAGGCGCGGCTGTATGCCCGGGCGGCGATTGCGGAGTATTGGGTGGTGGACCTGACGGGGCGGCAGGTGATTGTTCACCGGCAGCCGGAGGACGGGCGGTACATGGAAGTTGTTGCTTACGCGGAAGAGGAAAGTGTGGCGACGCTGGGGGCGCCGGAAGTTTTGGTGCGCGTTGGCGATTTGTTCTAGCTGGTGATGTTGTCGACGATTGTGGCCACGGCGTCGCCAATGGCCTCGAAGGGTTCGACGATGTCGAAGGCGAGATCGGCTAGTTCTTCGGTGAGCGGGGCGGGTTCTGAGGGGAGTTTGTTTTCGTCGTCGCTTGGGGTCATTGGGCTCCTTCGATGAGCACGAGGGCCTCGGCCCTGGTGGTGATTTGGCCCTCGAGTTGGGCGTCTTCCAGTTTTCGGAGCAGTTCGCCGATTTGCGGACCTTGCGGGATACCCATTTCGACAAGATCGGCGCCGGTTAGGAGGCGCGGGGGGCGGAGGGCTTCGGGGGGCAGTTCGGCCAACGCCTGGCGGCAGAAGTTGTAGGCATCCATTTTGCCGTGGCTGGACTGGCAATCGAGGCGGTGGAGCTCCATCAGTTCTGGGATGATGTCCTGGCGGAGGAATCGCTTGCGAGTGCTCTCCTTCATCTGACGGACAGCCATGAACTTCATGTGTTGAGCGACGAGTTCGGTTACGGCATCAATTACGTGGGTGGGGTATTTCAGGCGGCTGAGGATTTGGCGCGCCATGCGGGCGCCAAGTTCGGCGTGGCCGTTAAAACGGATGCGATCCGATTGCTCAAACGTTGGGGGCTTGCCTACGTCGTGGAGAAGCACGCCCCAGGCTTGTGTGATGGACGGCTCCCGCATCTGCTCCAGCATGAGAAGTGTGTGGACCCAGACATCCCCTTCGGGGTGGAACTCCGGCGGCTGCTGGATGCCTTGCATCGCCTTGACTTCCGGAAGGACTACTTCGAGCAAGCGCAGTTCGTCGAGGAGTTCGAAGCCGCGGCGGGGATGGGGCTCGGTGAGGATTTTGGTTAGTTCGTCGCGGGTGCGTTCGGCGGCTACCTTGGTGATGTCGCGAGCGTGGGCGCGAATGGCGCGGGCGGTTTCGGGTTCGATTTCGAATTCGAACCGGGCGGCGAAACGGACGGCGCGGAGAAGACGGAGATGATCCTCCGCAAACCGCTCGCCGGGGACGCCGATGGCGCGGATGACCTTGCGGTGGAGGTCCTGTTGGCCGTGGACGAAGTCGAGAACGGAATGGGTTTGGGAATCGTAGAAGAGGCCGTTGATGGTGAAATCGCGGCGGGCGGCGTCTTTAGCGGGATCGGTTTCAAATGTCACCGACTCAGGGTGACGGCCGTCGGGGTAGGGGCCGTCACTGCGGAAGGTGGCGATTTCGACGCCGTGCCAAAGGATGACGCCGAAGTGGGCCCCGATGGGTTCGGCGCCGGGGAAGAGCCGGGCAAGTTGAGAGGGCGGGGCGCTGGTGGCGACGTCCCAATCCTTGGGCTGGCGGGCGAGGAGCATATCGCGGACGCAGCCGCCGACGAGATACGCGCGGTGGCCGGCGGCGTGAAGGGTATGCAGGATTTGCGCCGGGTTGGAAGGGATTTGCATCCTACCTCCTATGGTGCCTCAAGGACGGCGCTATTATGGGACCTGTAATGCCTGACCCTGGTGAGCGCATGGCAACGACCTCGAAGGTAGTCGTTGCCACCACAGTAGCCCTTTCTTTCATTTCATTCTGGCGGGGCGCCGCCATTGTACTTTCCGATCTGGCCTCAACGATGTACTACGTTGGGGGCATTACGGAGTACGCCATTGGCAAGTCGGCGCCGTGGTTCGTGCTGGCGGTGATGTTCTTCAGTTTCGCGGTGCGCTCCATCTACATGGAAAGCTGCGGGATGTTTGTGCGGGGCGGCGTGTATGTGGTGGTTCGGGATTCGATTGGGCCGTCGATGGCGAAGCTATCGGTTTCGGCGCTGGTGGTGGACTACATACTGACGGGGCCGATTTCATCGGTATCGGCGGGGCAATACCTGGGCCATTTGGTGAACGAGATGGCCGCGCTGGCGGGGCAGCCATTGCATGTGGATCCGAACGGGTTCGCGGTGTTCTTTGCGATTGTGGTGACGGCGTGGTTCTGGCGCTCAAACATTCGGGGGATCCATGAATCGTCGGGGCACGCGCTGCGGATCATGCAAGTGACGACGGTGATGGTGGTGAGCATGCTGATCTGGTGCGCGTTCACGCTGGCGGTGCGGGGCGGGGCACCGCTTCCGCCGCTGCCGTTGCCGGAGAACTTGCGGATGAACGAAGAGTCGCTGGGCTGGCTGCACGGGACGTTTTGGGAGCAGTTGCCGGCGGTGATGATGGTGGTGGCGTTTGGGCACTCGCTGCTGGCGATGAGCGGGTTTGAAACGCTGGCGCAGGTGTACCGGGAGATCGCCTATCCGAAGTTGAAGAACCTGCGGATAACGGCCAATATCGTATGCATTTATGCCACGTTGTCGACAGGGTTGCTGTCCATGCTGGCGGTGATGATCATTCCGGACGCGATTCGGCCTCAGTACAAAGACAACCTGCTGGGCGGGCTGGCGATGAGCCTGGAAGGGCCGCATCTGCTGAAGCTCGTGTTCCATGTGTTTGTGGTGATTATTGGCGTATTGATTCTGTCCGGGGCGGTGAACACATCGTTGATCGGAGCGAACGGCGTGTTGAACCGGGTGGCCGAAGACGGGGTGCTGCTGAACTGGTTCCGGAAGCCACATGCGAAGTTTGGGACCACATTTCGAATTGTGAATCTGATCACGCTGATGCAGGTGGCGACCGTACTTGGAAGCCGCGGGAACCTGTATCTATTGGGCGAGGCGTACGCGTTTGGCGTGGTGTGGAGTTTCTTTCTGAAGGGTCTTGGCGTTCTGGCGCTGCGATTCCAGCGGACCGACCAGGAGTACAAGACACCGCTGAACTTCAAGATTGGCGGGCGGGAGTGGCCTGTTGGGCTGGGGATGACGGTGGCGGCGCTGTTCTTTGTGGCGATTGCGAATTTGTTCACGAAGAAGATAGCGACGATCTACGGGATTTCGTTCACGCTTCTTTTGTTTGGGCTGTTTTTGATATCGGAACGGGTGAACAAGCAGCGGGTGAAGGCGGGGACGAAGAAGGGGCTGGAAGAGTTTAATCTAGACCATCAGCCTCAGGTGGACGTGGCGCATTTGAAGGCTCGGCCGGGGTGCGTGCTGGTGGCGCTGCGGGACTACAACAACATGGAGCACTTGAAGAGGGTGCTGGAGAAGACGAACCTGCGGCGGCACGATGTGGTGGTGATGACGGTGCATCCGATATCGGCGGGGGCGGGCGAGTTTGAGTTGCAGGACGAACAGTTGTTCGGCGCGTATGAACAGGAACTGTTTTCGCGGGTAGTGGCGGTGGCCGAGCGGGAGGGGAAACCGGTGGAACTGCTGGTGGTGCCGGCGAGCGATCCGTTTGGCGCGATGGTACAGGCGGCAATGACGTTGAAGGCGTCGCGGCTGGTGACGGGGATCTCGGTGCGGATGTTGAGCGATGAACTGGCGCGGAGAATCGGGCTGGCGTGGCAGCAACTGCCTGAGCCGCGGCATCCGTTTTCACTGGAGATTATCAGCCCGGACCGGAAGCCGACGTATGTGAACCTGGGACCGCATCCGCCGCGGCTGTGGCCGGAGGATGTGGACCGGCTGCATGAGATCTGGCTGACGCTGACGGAACGAGAGGGATTGGGGTCGAAGCTGCATCATCGCGACGTAGTGGGGGTGGCGTTGCGGCGGATGGAGCAGGAGCTGGAGACGCCGGAGGAAAAGGCAGAGATATTAAAACTGATCAAGGACGAGATGGGGAGGGGGTAACGGGAACGGATTCTGCTAGGATTTAGGCAACTGGCAGGGTTTACAGATGAAGCCAAAGGTTGCCAAGCGGAACCACGTCCGTGTTTACGGGACAGGGCCGGAAGCGATGCTATTCGCGCACGGGTTCGGGTGTGATCAGACGATGTGGCGGCACGTGGCGCCGGCGTTCGCCGACCGGTACCGGGTGGTGTTGTTCGACCATGTAGGCGCGGGGAACTCCGACCTGGGGGCATGGAGCGCGGCGAAGTACGCGACGCTGGAGGGCTACGCGGCGGATGTGGTGGAGATCTGCAGGGAGTTGGGGCTGAGCGGGAGCGTGTTCGTGGGGCATTCGGTGAGCGCGATGATAGGCGTGCTGGCGGCGAAACGCGCCCCGGGGCTGTTTTCGCGGATGGTGATGGTGGGACCTTCGCCGTGCTACATCAATGACGGGGAGTACAAGGGTGGATTCGACCGGAAGGACATAGAAGAGATGCTGGGATTCCTGGATTCGAACTATCTGGGCTGGTCGGCGATGATGGCGCCAATGATAATGGGGCGTCCGGACCGTCCGGAGTTTGGGGAGGAGTTGACGAACAGTTTTTGCCGGACGGACCCTGAGATTGCGCGGCAGTTCGGGAGGGTAACGTTTTTGAGCGATTGCCGGGCGGATTTGGAGGGGATGCGCGTGCCATCGCTGTTGTTGCAGTGTTCGGAAGATGTGGTAGCGCCGCTGGCGGTGGGCGAGTACTTGCACGCGCGCCTGCCGGAAAGCACGCTGGTGGTACTGCGAGCGACGGGACATTGTCCGCAGCTAAGCGCGCCGGAAGAGGTAATCGCGGCGATGAAGGCCTACCTCGCGGTATGACGCGCGGGGGGGCGGACCTTTTTTTCGACGCGCCGTGCGGCTATCTGACGACGAAGCCCGATGGCGCTATCGAAAGGGTAAACCGTCTGATCATGCGGTGGACGGGATATACGGAGGAAGAACTGGCGGGGCGGCGATTTCAGGAACTGCTGCCGGCGGGGGCACGGATTTTTTACGAGACGCACTACGCGCCGCTGCTGCGGATGCAGGGGTATGTACACGAACTGGCGCTGGAGTTGGTGTGCAAAGACGGGACGCGGATGCCGGCGCTTGTAAATGCAGATTTGGAAAAAGACGCCGCGGGCGGCGCGGTGCGGGCGCGGTTGGTGGTGATGAACGCGCGGGACCGGCGGCGGTACGAGGAAGAGTTATTGCAGGCCAAGCGGCGGGCCGAGGCGGCCGAGGAACGGCTGGCGATTGCGCGGGACGCGGCCGAAAAGGCGAGCCAGGCCAAGAGCGAGTTTCTGGCGAACATGAGCCACGAGATACGGACGCCGATGAATGGGGTGATCGGGTTTGCGAACCTGCTGGATTCGACGGCGATGAGCGGCGAGCAGCGGGAATATGTAACGATTATCCGCAATTCGGCGGAAGCGCTGCTGGGAATCATCAACGATGTGTTGGACTTTTCAAAGATTGAAGCGGGGCGGCTGACGCTGGAGCGGATTCCGTTCGATCTGCATTTGGCGGCGGTGGAGGTTTGTGAGTTGTTGCGACCGCAACTGGCGAGCGGGAAGGTGGAACTTGTGCTGGACTGGGAGCCAGGGACGCCGGAATGGGTGATGGGGGACGCGGGGCGGACGCGGCAGATCCTGTTAAACCTTACGGGGAACGCTGTGAAGTTCACGGCGCATGGGTTTGTGGAGATGCGAGTGTGTTTAGAGGGTGAGCGGATGCGAGTGACGGTGCGCGACTCCGGGATTGGGATTCCCGAGGAAAAGCAGGCGCAACTGTTCGGGAAGTTCGCGCAAGGAGACGCGTCAACGACGCGAAGGTTCGGAGGGACAGGGCTGGGGCTGGCGATCACTCGACAGCTAGTGGAGGCGATGGGCGGGGAGATCGGATTTACGAGCGAGGCGGGGAAGGGATCGGTGTTTTGGTTTTTGCTGCCATACGAAGCGGCTGAATTTGAGGCGCCGGCAGCGAAGGGCGCGGTGGAAACGGTAGAACGATTGCGCGTGCTGGTGGTTGATGATTTGGAGCTGAACCGGGCGATGCTGGAGCGGCAGTTGGGAATGTGGGGGTGCGAATACGAGAGCACGGGAAGGGCGGCGGAGGCGTTAGAGCGGATACGGACAGCCCAAGAGCGGGGGGCGCCATTCGATGTGGCGCTGCTGGATTTTTTGATGCCTGAAATGGACGGGGAGACGCTTGGGCGAAGGATATTGGAAGACCAGGCGCCGGGAGGGCCGGCGCTGATTCTTCTGAGTTCGTGGAGGATGGAGAGCGAGGAAGTGGCAAGGCTGATGGAAGCCGGGTTCGCGGAGGTGTTGTTGAAACCGGTGGTGCGGCCGGGGCACCTGCTGGCGGCGTTGCGACGGGCGACGGGGGTGGCGGTGGCACCGATGGCGGAAGGGGCATTGCCGACAGCGGCGACCGTATCGATTTCGTACCGGGTGTTGCTGGTGGAGGACAACGCCGTGAACCAGAAGCTGGCGATGCACATGCTGACGCGGCTGGGGTGCGAAGTGGAGACGGCGGAGTACGGTGAGGAGGGCGTGCGGAAGGCGCGCAGGGGGCGTTACGACTTGATCTATATGGACTGCCAGATGCCTGTGCTAGATGGATTCGCGGCGACGCGAAGGCTTCGGGCGCTGGGAGAGACGACACCCATTGTGGCTTTAACTGCAAACGCGGTGGCCGGGGACCGGGAGCGATGTCTGGAAGCGGGGATGGACGACTATGTATCGAAACCAGTGAAGGCTTCCGAACTTGCGCGAACGCTGCAGTTGTGGACTGGCGGGGGCGTGTAAGGTTAGCTTTTCTGCGATTTTTCGGCTTCCGCGGCCAGTTGCATGAGTTTGAGCTCGCGCTTGGTGGGCGGGACGACACAATCGGTGAAGTCGTGTTCTTTATAGCAGGAGCAGCAACGGACTTTGGCGGGCTTTTCTTCGAGCAAAGAGACGATGGCGTGGTTGGTGAGCCGTTTACATTTCACACAATAATCGTCAATGATGTCGCCTAATCTGACCTCACGCATGCAAACGAGAGTATACCATTTCGATCCCCGCGAGGGCTCCGAGAATGGCAAGGAGTCCTGTAGCTGCCAGGACCCAGATGGTTTCCACTCTGCGGGATAGGAAGGCGGCGAGGGCGCCGGAGGCGAGGACCGCGGGGAACCAGGAGGTGATGGCGGATTGGGCGATGGGCCAACTATTGGCGAGCATGAGGCCGGCGGCGGCGGCGGTGAGGCCCTGGATGGCGCCGCGCCAGCGAGGATGGCTGGTACGGCCTTGGAGCAAGCGAAGGAAAAGAATGGCAAGGAAGGCGGGGGTGATCATGGCGAGATAGCCGGCGGCGGCGCCGGCGGGTCCGGCGACGTAGTGGCCCACACAGATGACGAATGCGCCATTGGGGCCGGGGCCCATGCGGGAGATGGCGACGGCGGAGGAGAGCTGGCCGTCGGAGATGGCGTGGCGGGCGACAACGAGATCCTGGCGAACGGAGGGGAGCGAGGTGCCGCCGGAAAAGGAGGTGAGAGTGGCCTTGAGAAGCAGCAAATAGAGGGTGACGATTGTCATTTGGGCGGGAAGCAGGCACCGATGGCGGCGGCGGTGAGCAGGATGGTGATGGGGCTGGCAAGGCTTGCCAGGCCAGCGCAAAGCGCGGCGGCGAACAGGAAGAGGGCGAGCGGGTTTTTCCGGAAGGGCTGGAGGAGTTGCCAGGCGCTGGAGGCGATGAGAGCGACGACGGCGGCCATGGCGCCGGCCATAGCGGTGGCGACCCACTTGTTGGTGCTCCAGGTGGCGAAGAAGAGCGTCATTAACCAGATGACAATGGCGGCGGGGAGACTGGCGGCAACGACGGCGACGAGGCCGCCGATGGGGCCCCGGACGCGGGTGGCGGTGGCGGCGATGAAGGCGAGGATATTCGTGCCGGGGGTGAGGCGGGCAATGCTGTAGAGCAGGCCGAAATCTTCGGGCGGGAGCCAGCGGCGTTCGGAGATGACCCGGCGCTGGAGTTCGGCGATCATCGGCTGGCCACCGCCGAGCGTGAGATTGCCGGCACGGACGAATTCGGAGAGGAATTGCGGCCAAGGGACCATGGTTTACGCGCCTACTGTACCATGGGGTGATGCGCGGCAAATGGCTGTTGTTCGGCGGCATCGTGGTGTTTCTGGCGGCGGCCGCGGGGGCGTACAACTACTGGAAACGAACGCAGCCGGCGGCGCCCGCGCCGGTGGTTGCGGCGCCGGTGGTGGTGGAGCCGACGGGCGAGTTGAGCCTGCAAGGGAAGGTGGAGGCCCGGGAAGTGGTTGGGGTGCAGGCGCCAAGCGACGGGACGATTGCCGAGTATCTGGTGATTGTAGGGGAAGAGGTTTTTGAGGGGCAACTGATTGCGCGGATTGCGAATCCGTCGTTACAGAACGCGCAGGACAAGGCGAAAGAGGACGCCGAGCGGGCGCAGGAACGGGTGAACACGCTGGAAAGCCAGATGCTGGCGGCGCGGCTGGATGCGTCGCGCGTGCAAGCGGAAATGGCGCGGGTGCAGGACGACTTTGCGAGGACCGAACGAGTGGCGCGGCGGCAGGAAGCGCTTCATGCGCAGGGGGCGACGCCGCGGCTGACCTTTGAGAAGGCGCAGAAAGAGTATGCGACGGCAAAGGCGGAATTCGAGAATGCGACGGCGCGGGCGAAGGGGAGCGAGGCGAGGGTGGCTTCGTTGACCAAGGACATCGAGGCGGCGAAAAAGACGCTGGAAGAGAAGAACGCGGAAATGGAGGAGGCCGACAGCAATTTGCAGGCGACGCAGATTCACGCGCCCGTGGATGGAGTGATTCTGGAAAGGAAGGGCGAGGCGGGAACCGAGGTGAAGCTGGGCGAAGACGGGGTTTTCCAGATAGGCACCGACCTGGGGCAACTGCAGGTGGTGCTGGAACCGGAGCCAACGGTGCTGAAGAAACTGCAGGCGGGGATGGGGGCGCTGGTGATTTTGGCGGAGTTCGCGGCGGAGCCGTTGAACGCGGAGATTAGCCGGATTGAAGATGGCAAGGTGTATGTACTGTTTGGGAGCCCGGATCCGGCGATTAAGCCCGGGGTGACGGCGCAGGTGCGAATTCGGCTGCCTTGATACGATAGCAGCATGGAATTTCTGTTCAATAGCCTGGTGGAATTGATTACCCAGACGGCAACGAATTTGCCGCCGGATGTGCGCGCGGCGATGGGCCACGTGCTGGACGAGGAAAAGCCGGATACGCAGGCTGGCCAGGCGTTGAGCATCATCGCGAACAACATCGACATGGCCGCCAGCGATGAGCAGCCGATTTGCCAAGACACGGGGATGCCGACGTTCCTGGTTCACACGCCGGTTGGGGTGAACCAGATTCATTTGAAGAAAGTGATTCGAGAGGCCGTGGCGGAGGCGACGCGGCGGGGGAAACTGCGGCCGAATTCGGTGGACTCGCTGACGGGGAAGAATTCGGGCGACAATTTGGGGCACGAAACGCCGGTGATCCATTGCGAGCAGTGGGAATCGGATGAGATTGAAGTGAAGCTGGTGCTGAAGGGCGGGGGCTGCGAGAACAAGAATATTCAGTATTCGCTGCCGGCGGATTTGGAACATGTAGGCAAGGCTGGGCGGAACCTGGAGGGCGTGAAGAAGTGTCTGCTTCATGCCGTGTGGCAGGCGCAGGGGCAGGGCTGCGCGCCGGGGGCGCTGGGCGTTTGCATTGGCAGCGACCGGGGGCATGGGTATTTCCTGGCGAAGGAACAACTGTTCCGGACGCTGGACGATGTGAATCCGAATCCGGTGCTGGCCGAACTGGAAGCGGCGGTGATGAAAGAGGCGAATGAGATCGGCGTGGGGGCGATGGGGTTTGGCGGGGGAGCGTCATCGTTGATCGGGTGCAAGATCACGGCGGCAAACCGGCTGCCGGCGTCGTTTTTTGTGAGTGTTGCCTACGATTGCTGGGCGTTCCGGCGGCTGGGCGTGCGGCTAGACGCGAGTTCAGGCGCGATTACATCGTGGCTGTACCGGGAACCGGAACGGCCGGTGACGAAGATGGCACGGAGCGAAGGGTTCCCGCTGACGGGCAGGGAAGTGGTGCTGACGCCGCCGCTGACGGCGGAGGCGATGCGGCAGTTGAAGGTTGGGGATGTGGTGATTATCAAGGGCGACATGTACACGGGGCGTGATGCGGTTCATGCGCACCTGATGCACAATCCGCCGCCGGTGGATTTGAACGGAGCGGTGTTGTACCACTGCGGGCCGGTGATGTTGAAGCAAGGCGAAGAGTGGTTCGTGAAGGCGGCTGGGCCGACGACCTCATCGCGTGAGGAGCCCTATCAAGCCGAGGTATTGCGACGGTATGGAGTGAAGGCGGTGATTGGGAAAGGCGGGATGGGAAAGAAGACGCTGGCTGGGCTGCAGGAGTGCGGTGCGGTGTATTTGAACGGCATTGGCGGGGCGGCGCAGTATTATGCGCGCACCATTAAGAAAGTGCTGGATGTGAACTGGATGGAGTTTGGTATTCCGGAAGCGATGTGGCATTTGCAGGTGGATGGGTTTGTGGCGATTGTGACGATGGACGCGCACGGGAACAGTCTGCACGCGGAAATTGAAGCGGAAACTGGCGAGAAGCTTGCGGGTCTGATAAAATAGAAAAGTTCGTGGCCAGGTAGCTCAGTTGGTAGAGCAGCGGACTGAAAATCCGCGTGTCGGGGGTTCAACTCCCTCCCTGGCCACCAATACAATTGAGCGTTTTTGAAGAACGGCGGCCTTTATGGCCGCCGTTCTTTTTGTCTATGGGCGGACGGCGCCTGTAGAAGGCCTTGCTAACTTATTCAAGGTAAAGGAGTTTTAACGGTTCGTTTCTTGTAACGTGTACCCCAGCCCGGTAACATTGGCGCTGGTCTTAGCGTCTGGTTGCATACGAAGTTTAGGTAGACGGATTAGAAAAGGGGCTTCTATGGGTAGACTGCTTGCCGGGTTTTTATTGACTTGTGCGATCCTGGCGGCGCAGGAGTTTCGCGCCACAATCAGTGGCCGAGTGCTGGACGCGCAGGGTGCGGCCGTTTTGGGGGCCAAAGTTACCGCGACGCAGATTGGGACGGAGGCGAAGTTCGAGACCGTTTCGACGGCCGAGGGACTTTACACAATTCCGTTTCTCGCACCGGGAAACTATCGCATGACCGCTGAAATGACCGGCTTTAAACGGTATGTGCGGGAGAGTGTGCCGGCGGGCGCGAATCAGCGTCTGGGCATCGATATCCAAATGGAACTGGGCGCGGTTTCCGAGACGATCAACGTGACGAGCGAGGCGCCGATGTTGCAATCGACGACGGCGTCGATTGGGCAACTAATCAGTTCGGCCCAGATTGAGAATATGCCGGTGTCGGGGCGGACCCCCCTGGCGTTGGCGCAATTGGCGTTTGGCGTTGTGCCGAACACGGACCCCCGGTTCACCCGGCCCTTTGACAACGCGGGGCCCTCAGGGTTTTCGATGGGCGGCGCGCCGGCGCAAGTGAACGAACTGCTGGTGGACGGCGCGGCCAACAACACGGGCAACCTTCGCGTAGCGTACAACCCGCCGATGGATGCGGTGACGGAAGTGAAGGCGGAAGCGTTCCAGGCGGACGCGGCCTACGGCCATTCGGGCGGAGGGACGGTGAACATCATTACTCGCAGCGGCACGAACGAATTCCACGGGACGCTGTACGAGTTCAACCAGAACTCGGCGTTCAACGCCACACCGTTTTTCACCAACAAGGCAGGCGCGAAAAAACCGGTGAGCCGATTCAATCAGTATGGCGGTTCGTTTTCCGGTCCGGTGTGGATTCCCAAAGTGCTGAATGGCCGCAACCGCGTGTTCTTTATGTTCGCCTACGAGGGGGTGAAGGACGCGCTGCCGGCGCCCTCGACTTCCACGATGCCCACGGAAGCGCAGCGATCGGGGGACTTTTCGTCGTTGTTGCGGGTGGGTTCCATCTATCAGCTCTATGATCCATTGACGGGCGTGGCGCAGGGCGGACGCGTGGCGCGGCAACCGTTTCCAGGTAACGTGCTGCCGGCGAACCGGCTGTCGCCCATCGCCAAAAACTACTTGCAGTACTACGCGCAGCCCAACCAGCCGGGGCAATCCAACGGGCAGGCCAATTTCCTATCGAACTCCGATGGCGAGCGGAACCGGTTCACGAATACAATTGGCCGGCTGGACGTGAATCTTTCGGACCGGCACAAGTTCTTTTTCGGCGCCCGGAACAACCTGCGCGTGGGAAGCGGCGGGAATGGTTTTGGCAAAACGGTATTCGACAATCCGACATCGGGGAACTATCTGCAGCGCCTGAACTGGGGGCTTACGTTCGACGACGTTTATACGATTTCGCCTACGTTCCTAATGAATAGCCGCGTGAACTGGACGCGGTTCGTGGAACCTTTGACTAACTTCTCCCTTGGCTACGACTCTACGTCGCTGGGGCTGCCGGCGTACCTGACGGCCAACGCGCCGCGGAAAGTGTTGCCCCGGATTTCTTTTTCCGCCTACACGGCGCTGGGCGATACGGGCGGCACGGAATTGCCGTTCGACACGTTTCAAATTTTTGAAACCTTCACGAAGATTCAGGGCAAGCACACGCTGAAGTTTGGCGCCGATTTACGGCAATACCGCGAATCGCAACTGAGTTCCGGGTACACCAATGGCACCTTCGTTTTCGGGAACAACTGGACGAATGGCCCGCTGGACAATTCACCGACGGCCCCGATTGGCCAGGATCTGGCGGCGTTTTTGTTGGGACTGCCCACTGGCGGGCAGTACGACCTGAACGCATGGCGGCAGAACAAGAATCATTACTACTCCGTGTTTCTGCAGGACGATTTCCGGATTCGCGCTAACCTGACGTTGAACCTGGGGCTGCGACTGGAAGGGGAGACGCCGACGACGGAACGATACAACCGGACAATCAACGGTTTCGACGAGGCGACTGCGAGCCCGTTCGCGGCGCGCGCGATTGCGGCGTATGCAGCCAACCCGATTGCGGAAATTCCGGCTGGGCAGTTCAAGGTGAACGGCGGGCCAACGTTCCCGACTTCCAGCAGCAAAGGCATCTATTCAACGCCGAAGATGAACTTTTCGCCACGGCTGGGTTTTGCGTGGACGCCGGGAATGATATCGAAGACCGTAGTTCGTGGCGGCGTGGGCATCTTCTACTTCCCGTATGGTGTGATTGGAAACCAGGCGCCGGGATTCAGCCAGACAACGCCGCTTGTTCCGAGCAACGATGGGTTTCTGACCGCGGCGGCGACGTTAGCCAATCCGTTCCCGAACGGGATTCAGACGCCCAGCGGCTCGTCGCTTGGCCTGGCGACTTTCGCGGGCAAGAACGTCACGTTCTACAATCCCAATCCGAGCTATCCGTATTCGGCGCGGTGGACGATGTCCGTTCAGCGGGAACTATTCCCGAACGTCCTGCTGGAGATTGGCTATATCGGCAACAAGACCGTGAAAATGCCAGTGGACCAGAATCTGAATGGCACCCCGGTACAGTACCTTTCCAACTCGCCGGTGCGGGACCAGGCAACGATTGACCGGCTGTCGGCGAATGTTCCGAACCCGTTTGCCGGGCTGCTGCCGGGCACGGGGATCAACGGCGGTGTGGTGCCGCGCAGCCAGTTGCTGGCGGCGTTTCCCCACTTTGCAGGCGCCAATGGCGTGCAGGCGCTGGCGCTGAACGCCGGGTCGTCCCACTTCCATGCCCTCGACGCGCGAATCGAAAAGCGCTTCTCGCACGGGTTTCTGATGCTGGTGAACGCGCAGTTTTCCAAGTTGCTGGAGCGGCGCAGCCGGCTGAACGATTTGGACCCGTTTCTGGAGAAGCGCACGGCGGCTGAGGACCGTCCGTACCGGGTGGTTTGGAGCGGCACGTACGATCTTCCATTTGGCACGGGCAAGGCGATGCTGAAGGGCGCCAACCGGGTGACGAACTACATTGCCGGCGGGTGGAATGTCAACCTGATTACGACCTTTACCACGGGTACGGCGCTGGGCTGGGGCAACGTTATCTATTTGGGCGGGCCGTTGAACCTGAATCCGCACGCGGTGGATGGGGCGTTCGATACGGCGCAGTTCAATCGCATTCCGGCGCAGCAGTTGGCGTCGAACCGGAGGACGTTTCCGACGCGATTCGCCGACCTGCGGCAGGACTCAGTGAAACAGGTGGACTTCTCGATCATCAAGGCGCTGCCGATTACGGAGAAGATCAAGATGACCTACCGGTGCGAGTTCTTCAACAGCACCAACCGGCCCATCTTCAATGCGCCGGACTTGGGGCCGACCTCATCGACGTTCGGCAGAATCCTTGGGCAGGCCAATACGCCAAGGCGAATCCAGATGGCACTGCGGCTGGTGTTCTGATCCGGGTGTTGGTTTCCGAGTAGTATCGTTGTTACTATGAGACTCCTTCGAGCGATCGTGCTCACTGCCGTACTCAGTTCGATTCTCGCGGTCGCGCAGACCCCGATTTCCAAAGTGAAGGGGAAAGCGCTGGAGATTCCGGCGGGCGCGCCGGTAGCGTTGCGCACGGTGGATAACAGGAATGTAAAAGGCACGCTGGAGGGGATGACGGCCGAGGGCGTGTCGATCCGCACGGTGCAGGATGGGAGTGCGCGGACGGAAACGATTTCGTTTGACCAGGTTCGCAGTTTGAAGCAGAAAGGAAAGCCGAAGAAGGGCGCGGCCGGGGGAAGCGCGAAGGCGCTGGATGTCTCGGTTGCGGGAATGCCGGAGGGCACTCCGGTGACGGTGACGCTGGCGGATAAGACCAAAGTAACGGGACGATTCGCGGGGCAGACGCCGGAGGGCATGGCGTTGCAAGTGCCGGGCCAGGGGGGCGAAGGGATGACAACGCGGACCTTTAAGGCGGGCGAAATAGCTGGGGTGAAGCAATCGACCGGGAAGCTGCCTGGCATGCCGGCGCTGCAATCGCCGGTGATGGTGAAGAAGGCGCTGAGCGGGATTCCGGTTGGCTCGCCGGTGAAGTTGAATATGCCGGGCGGGGCGTTGCTGTCCGGCAAGTTGATGGGAATGACCGCGGATGGGTTTTCGTTGCAGACACTGGAGAGCGGATCCCTGGTGACCAAGCAGTTGCGCTTTGATCAAGTGGGGAGTGTGAAGCCGCCGAGCTATGGGATTCGCGGCTTGATACCGGGCCTGAAGCCGCCGGGATTGCAGACGCCGCAGATGCTGAAGACGAAGGCGTTGGCGATGCCGGCGGGGTCGCCGCTGACGGTAACGATGCCGGACGGGGCGAAGGTGTCGGGCAAGCTGATGGGGACGACGAACGAGGGCTTGCAACTGCAGAACATGCAGAACGGAACGCTGGTGAACCAGACGCTGAGCTACGACCAGATTGGGAGCATCAAGCCGGGCGCGCCGAAGACAGTATCGATGCGGGCGAAGACGTTAACGCGGACGGCGATCACGATGGCGGTGACGGCGGCGGTGGCCGGGTTCATTTCCGGCAAGATTGCGAAGTAATTCTATTTCGTTTGGGGGAGCCAAACAGTGAAGGGCGCGTCGCCGCGGTTGTTGAAGGTGTAGTAGGGAACGAGTGTGAGGGGCAGCGGTTTTATGGGCTGCGCCGGCTGGCCGTAGGTATACAACGCCGCGCCGGTGGCGGGTGCGGGCAGGGAGAGGCCGCGCGATTCGAGGACGGTGATTTCGCCTTCGAATTTATCTTTGCGGGTGACGGGATTCAGCGGCGCTCCGGGGTTGAGAAAAATGTCGAAGACGGAGGCGCCATTGACATCGGGCTGCTCAAGGCAATAGAGAAAGGGCCCGCGTTGTATGCTGACCTTGCCGTAGGTTTCGGGAACGCGCGGGTTGGCGGCGACGCGGTGCGGAGTCATATCGAACGACATGGTGACAACGTCGCCGGGTTTCCAGGTTCGTTTTAGGGCGAGATAAGTGTTCGGGGCGACCTTGCCGGGATAGGGCACACCGTTAATGGAGACCTTGGTTTGCAGGGACCATTCGGGGATGCGGAGGTGAAGCGTCATACTGGTGGCGGAGGCGGGCGTGAGCGTGTATTGTACGTCGCCTCTCCAGGGCATGCCGGTTTTCATTTCGGCCTTGATGGCGGCGCCGGAGGGGAGGCGCCAATCGAGCCGGTGGCTGTCGTAGAAGTGGAGCCAGAGGCCGTTGTCTTTTGAAGTGGAATAGAAATAGCCGCCGAGCGACATGAAGGTTCGCTGCAGGTTCGGCGGGCAGCAAAGCGTGTTGTACCAGGGGTTGCGAATCTTTTCGCCGGCCGAGGCGAGCGGGTTTCGATAGCAGTACATGTTGCCGGAAAGGGACATGCCGGAGTTGATGCCGTTGTAGAGGGCGCGCTCCATGACGGCGGTGTAGCGGGCGTTGCCGGAACCGGCGAGCAGGCGCTGCTGGAAGATCCAGTTGGCGATGGCGGCGCAGGATTCGGTATAGGCCTGGCGATTGGGGAGTTCATAGGCGTCGCCAAAGGTTTCGCCGGCGGCGCGGGAGCCGACGCCTCCGGTGACGAACATTTTGGAGGAGACGAGATCGCGCCAGAGTGTGTCGAGGGTTTTCTTGTAAGCGGCGTCGCCGGTTTCGAGCCAGTAATCGGCGGCGCCGGTGGCGGCATAAAGAGCGCGGACGGCGTGACCTTCGAACTTGTCGCGCGAGGTGAAGGGGATGCCGCTGAACATGTAGGAGGCGCGCTGGGGCGTGATTTTGAGGCGGTCCTTTTCGACGCCGCTGAAGAGATAGGCGGCGAAGTCGAGGTACTTTTTTTCACCGGTAATGCGATAGAGTTCGGCGAGGGCGAGTTCGAGTTCGGGGTGGCCGGTAAGAAGGGGCTGTTTGCCGGGGCCGCCGATGGTGAGGAGATAGTCCACGAATTTGGCGCCGGCGTCGAGGAGGCGGCGGTCGCCGTTGTAGCGGTACACGGCGTAGCCGGCCTGCAGCCAGTGGCCAAGGCAGTAGAGCTCGTGGTTGGTTTCCTGGAGTTGGAAGCGCTGCTTTTCACGGTCGCCGATGTGCCAGGTGTTGAGGTAGCCGGAGGGTTCCTGGACGGAGAGGACGAGTTCGATGAGTTCGTTGAGGCGGGATTCCAGTTGCGGGTGCGGGCCGGTGTGGAGGGCCCAGGCGGCGGCCTCCATCCACTTGTACACGTCGGAATCGGTGTAGAGCGGGCCCCTGCGGGGGAGGTCTTTGTTTTTGAGACGGCGGAAATTGTCGATGTAGCCGTTCTGTTCGAGAAGGGCGAGGAGCGAAGGGAGGCTGGATTCCGCAGTGACTTTCTGGCGGCTTTGCCAGAAGCCGGGAGTGAATGTGACGGCGCGGACGGGGACGGGTTTCAGTAGCGCGTGAGGAGAGCTTTCGAGGTGGATGACGGCTTGGTCCTTCCAATCGGCGGCGAAGGCGACGGTGAAGAGGGCGAACCAGAGTTTCATGGCGCCCCCATTATTTCCGATGCGTGGAAGGGGGTCAACGGGCTTAGGAGTTGTAGTAATGAATGGACATTGAGCAGACTTCGCCGCAGTCGTTGGGGAAACGGTGACAGGCGATTTGGGGTGCGCCGCGGGCGGCGGAAAGAAGGACGCGGGCGACGGCGGAACCGGCGATGGCGGAATCGGTGAAGCCGGCGCCGGCATGTTCAGCGGCGATGGCGGCGACAGCGGCGATGCGCCCGTGACGGCGGGACTCATCGCCGAGTGTTTGCGCGCCTGGGGCCGCGCCCTGCGGGTTGACAGGGATGGCGGGGGCCATGGAAGCGGCGGCGGCGAGCGCGGCGCGAACGTCGGCGCGGACCGCGGACATACGTTTGGCGGCGGATTTGGCGACGAGGGGCGGCTTCTTGGCGGTGCGCATTTTGTGGAAGCCGCGGGAGGCGGATTTGGCGTAGCCGATGGCGCCGAGGGTGGCGTGCTGGATGGCCTCACTGGCGGCGTCGGCGACCTCGGCGACGGTGGGAGCGTGGAGAGCGGCGATGTTGGCGGCGGCGTTGGCGACGGGTGTGTGGAGGGCGTTTGCGGTGATGGCGAGCCTGGCGGCGGCGAGCGTGGCGCCGGAGCCGGCCTCGTTATAGGCGCCGACGACGGCGTTGCGGCAGGAGGATTTCAGGTCGTGCGCGCCGAGGGCAACGGCGTTGATGGCGCCTTGGACGATGCGGGGCATGATAGCGGCGGCGGCACGAAGGACGGCTTCGGAGGCGGACTGCGCAAGATTGGCCACAGCGGGGAGGGCGGCGTAGGTATTGGCCGCGCGGGAGTGGGTGAGGGCGGCGTCGAGAAATCCGTCGGGCCCGTCGAGCCTATTGGCGATGGTTTCTAGAGGGTAGGGGGAGGCGATGGCGTAAAGGAGGGCGGGGTTGCCGGGGTCGACCGAGATCGCGTGGAATTCAGCGATATCGGTGGCGACGGAGGCCCAGTTCAGGCCATTGTCAACGCTGCGGAACAGTTCCCCATTTTCCGCGCCATAGAGGACGCCGGCATTGTTTGGATCGGCGGCGAGCGCGGTGAACCGATGCCCGTTGGAGACGGGGGCCCAGGTGGCGCCATCGTCTGGGCTGTAGCCCAGGACTGGAGTTTCTACATAAATTCAAGCGGCGGCGGCGCGAGTCATCGCTGGCGCGGAGATTTCGAAACCAAAAGGTTGTAGCAATTGGGGTTGTTCGGCCATTTCGATTCGTAGCAGGGCAATGAGATCGAGACAGGACGGCCGCCGGGCGCGTCGTCTCCACTTGGGAAGTTTCGCGTAGGCGGCTCCGCGGCCAGCGCCAAATGCGCGAATGGAAGCGAGGAGCAACGCGCTGTAAGCGGCAACCGCGAGGACAGGCTGTTTGGGCACCGAAGTAACGTTCCAAAGCTGTGCTTGGCCGACGCCGAGGGTGTCCTTTTCATCGCGGTGATTGACCTCGATCTGCCAGCGGTCGAAGTAGATTTGCAATAACTGTTTGGCGGAACAGCCAAGGTCGGTGGTGAGCAAGTACGCCTGCTGGCGATAGTACAGCTTCTTGCTTTTGCTCTTGCGATAGGGAGTCGGGGCGATAACGATGAGGCGAAGCGGACGCTGTTTGGCCCCGCCTTGCCAATACACACCGGCTACCTCTTTGTAGCGGACTTTGCGCCGTTTACCGCCGTAGAAGATCTTGGTTGTTTTCCATTCGCGGGTCTGATCGAGCCGCACTTGGTCGGGAGTGAACTTCTCGGTGTCGTAAAACCGTCGCGATCCGGCCGGCGCGCGAAAACACAGCTTGGCGTCTTTGCGGGCGCGAACCAGGAGCACGGACCGTTCCGGAATTTCTGCAAAGCAGGTTCGATTGCAAAAGCTGCCGTCGCCGGTTAACGCCAAGATCTTCTTCGCGCCGCCAGCCTGGTCCATTTCCGCCCGCAGTTGCCTGCCCATCTCGACGAAGCTGCGCGACATGTTTTGTTTCTTCACCGCTTCCTGATACTGTTTCATCTCCTCGTCGCCGGCTTTCTTGCCGGGACGTTTGACGCGCGAGACTTCCTGAAAGCGAATCGGTAAGGCGCGAGCGCCCACCGGCGCGTTGCGATGCAACGGCACCAACAGCGAAGCCTGCAGAAAGCGCAGACCCAGCACAAGATTGACGTGGAACGGCGGCGACATCGGGTCGCGTTGATAGAAGGCTTGTTGAATCGAGCGCCCGGTCTTGCGCAGCTTGGTGTCGTCGAGGGCCACGCCAATCAGACGTTGCGGACAATAGTCCAAAGCGCTTTTGAGGATGGGCTGGAACAGTTGCTGCGGCTCCCACTTACAGCGGGAATGAAGGAAGTACTCCGCGCTCCAGCTGCGGTCCTGGCCGCCGTTTGTCCAAATGATGCGTGTGAGGCAACGCCGCCCCAGGCAGGCCAGCGATCCCAGAGCTTGGCGTACACCCCGGACGAAGGTCCGCCGCTGTGGAAACACCGAATCCCAATCGGCGGTAATAGCGACAAACTCGGCGAGCAGGCTCATGAGGCCTCCTACTTCAAAGAGAAAGTGTTCTTTTCCGGACGCAGAAAGCGGTCGCCGCGAGCCACCTTCTTGGTGAGGGAGGAGACTAGACTTTCGCGGTCGACGGCGACGCCGAACTGAGCTTGTATCCGTTCCAAGATCAGAGAGACGTGCAACGGCGAGCGCGCCCTCTTGAGTATGTCGAACGCCATGTCAACCTGCGACAGACCTTTGCGGGAACGGGGCGTGGCCGACGTCGGCTCGCCGTGGCGGAGACGGCGGACAGCGCGGAGCTGTGCCTCCAGCGAGGATTCAAATACACCGAGGATCAGATCCTTGGTTTCGTCGTTCATGGCGGACTCCCGAGCATACAGGCTCGGAGCCAGAATGACATACATGCGTCGGTCTGTCAATATGTAAGTGATTCGACAGACTCGCTACAGGGGTCAGCCGCCGCCCCGCTCATTAAACAAGATCAGCCGAAAATGTAGAAACTCCAGGTCTGGGCTGTAGCCCAGGAAGCCGATGTCGTCAACGGCGAAGATACCGGTGGCGACGGCGGGATCGCGCAAAATGGCCTTGAAATTGGGGCCCGGACCGGTGAGGGTGTTCCAATTGGCGGCGTTGTCCGGCGAGGAGCCGACGTGGCGAAGGGAATTGACGGCGAGCAGGGTGTTGTTGGCGGGGGAGGCGAGGGCCTTGAGATTCAAAGGCGAAGCAATGTTGGCCCACGCGGCGCCGGAGTTGGCGCTGTAGAAAAGATCGCCGCCGTTGGTGGCGATATAGAGCGCGGCGGCGTTGGCGGCGCCTATGGCGGCGGTGGCGACATCGTGGGTGGGGAGGGTGCGGACGACGGTCCAGGTGACGCCGGAATCGGCGCTGGTGAGGAGGGTGCGCCAGTGGTCATCGAACTGGAGCGCGTCGGCCATGAGGGGATGGAGAGCTTCAATGGCGGCTTGCCGGGCGGCGGCGGCGACAGCATGCCCGCCCTGGGTGGCGCCAAGGCCGTGGAGAAAGAGTTCGAGTTCGGCGGCGGCAGAGGCCAGCAGGGCGACGGCGGCCGATTGGATATGATCGAGCCTGGCGGTGGCTGGACGGCAACAACCGCGCGGCGTGCCGGGGAAGAGCAGCGCCACGTTGCCACGCGGACCGGGGTGTTCGGCTTCCACTTCCGAACCGCCGGTGTCGAGGCGGTAATTGTCGGCCCAATTGCGGTGCGTATAAGTGTCGATACCGTCGGGCGCCACGGGGTGTCCGTACTGGTTCCCCCAGCCGAAGGAGTAGGCGAGCGTTCGGGTGGTGTTGACGATGCCCTGCGCGAGAGGCCGCGGAATGCCGGCCTGGGTGGCGATATCGGCGCCGTGGTGGGCGGCGGTGATGGCGATGGCGGAGGTGTCGCAGCCGTGGGTCATGACGCCGGCGTTGTAATCCATGTCCCCGGCAAGGAAGATGTACTGCCCGGCGTTATAGGGACTTTCGATGCGGAGCGCGAGGCCTGCGTCGTTCATGCCCTCGCTGCCGGTGGCGACGCTTTGGCCTTTGACGATGGTGTAGAAAGACCGCGTGGAAGTGACGACGCCGGCGTCAACGACGTAGTTGCGCGTGCGGCCGTTTTCGGCCAGCTTCTTCCGCATCGATTTGGCGACGGCGGAGAAGCCCTGCACGCCGACGTTGACTGTTTGATCGGGCGCGAGCCACTCGGTGTTCTGGAGCAATCCACGCTCAATGTGCTTCAGTCCGCCGTTGAAATGATCGTGATCCCAGTGGGAGAGGATGAACTTGGGGCCATGGTTGAAGCAGTACTTGTTTTCAGGAGCGCCGGTGGTGAAGAGCCCGCCCTTGATGGGGGAGCCGAAGTCGTAGTAGAGAAACGGGTGGCCATCTTCGTCGAAGATCACGTTGATGTTGCCCTGGCCGATGTCGCAAACAACGACGAAGGCGGGCGTATTGCCCGCGCCGGCGGGCAAGAACCAGGCGGCGAGCAGGTTGTCGAGTCCAACTTGATTCAACAGCGGCATAGAAGGTGATATTCGGGATGACTAAACTTCAAAGACGTCAGAGAACCAGCGCAGTTCGCCCAGCCGCATGGGATTGAGGCGTTCGAGGATGACGAAGGCGGGGTATTCGTTGGCGACCGTGCCAATGGTGGATGGATCGGCACTGCCGGGCGAGGGGAGATAGACGGTGCAGGGGGCGCCATTCACCGGATGGAGCAACACGCCCACCCAATTGCCGACATGGAGGTGCGGGCGTTGGCCGCGGCCGCCGAAATCGACGTCGCCCAGGCTCTGGTTCGTTTGCGCGATGGCGTTCGGAGAGGCGACGATTTCCACATGGCAAATACCGGAGACCTGTGCCATTACCTCGACGGCGGGGAAGTGGCGGTGGAGATAGCAGTTATCAAACCAACGCATGGCGATGCATTCGATGGTGATGTGCTGGCGTATCAGCGCGCCGCCCCACCATTCGTCTTCGATGGACTCAATATAGCCGTAGAACGGACGCGGCGGAATCTCCGCGATGACATCGACTTCCACGTCCTCGCCCTGGTCCAGTTTCCGGGCTCGCTTGGAATTATTCTCCTTGGTGGTGCCACGCTTAACGGGGAACACGTCGCCGCGGTTATTCATCGTCTTCCTCCTGCGCGATAAGCTTTTCGTCGATTTCAACCGGGGGCAGATTCCGTATTTCCGTTTCCAATTTCGGGAGGTTTGCGACGGTCGGCCAGATTCGCAGATCGACGGTGTTGTCTTGCCCGACGTAGGGGCTGTAGACCTTCGCCAACAGATCCGTTGTGGCGGTGTTCAAATCGCCGCTGCCCTGGATACGCAGCAGGTCCTGAAACAGGCGCAGTTTTTGGGTTAACGGCGGCGCGTCGCCAGTGAGTTCGAGTTCGTCGTAGGAGAGGTTGTCCAGGCGGTCCTCGGCGCCGGTTTCGAGCGGGAGCGGGGCGATGGCCTCCAACGCGATGTTCCACACGGAGGGAGGATCGTTGGGTTCGTCGAGCCAGGCGGTGAGCGTGGCGGCAGTGGAGGAGGCGGGAATGAGATGGTCGATGAGGCCTTCCGCGGTGGTGTTGCCGCGGAACACCTGACCGCCGGCGTCGAGTTGATATGGCTTGTTTTTGTACGAGTGAAGCAGGCAGTCTTTGAGGACGATTCGAACGCGAGCCTTCTTCTCATAGGGGCAGGGGAGAATGGGAGACCGCGGGTCGTTATCTCCGGCGGTGGAGGCGGCCGTGTTCATCGCGTTGAAGTTCTGTGCGGATGAACTCATACCTTTTCGGTTTCCTTTTCCTGCGTGCGCAAAACCTTTTCCGCCCACTGACAGACGCGGTCCAGCCGGGCGGCGGGCAACTGAGAGCGATCGTGCAAGAGCGCTGCCCAGGGGTAGCGGGGATCGGTGTCGAAGGCGGGCCCAAGGGCGTAGGTCAGGTTGACGAAGCGGATGATATCGGAGGCGGCCTGGAAGCCGGCGGCGCGTGCCTTTGCGATGGCGGCGCGGACCCGTTCCATGCCCGGGCCTTCGCCGTCGCGGAGCCACTGCTCCGCCCAATAACGGCGCACAAGCGCCGCCACCGAATCCTCGAAAGTATGTTGGGATGGCCCGGCCAAGACGGCTATTTGATCTGGACGAATCTTGAGCATCAAGTTTTCAAATCAAGCGCAACTATGGGGGCTACTTTAGCATAGGAACGCCGGCGGGTCAGCGGGGCAAGGTCATGAGAATCAGGCCATAGCCGACGCCGGCCTCGTCGGCGGCGCGGGCAATCTGGAACGCCATATAGCGCCCGTCGGTGGAGATGACAGGGTTCGAGGCTTTCCAGCCCTGATAGTCGTTAAAGTGAGTGACGCGGACGAAGTCTTTGCCCATGCCGTCCAGCTTCAGTTTCCAGATATCGATTTCGCGGGAGCCGTGCTGGCCGCCGAGAGTCTCCACTTGTTTGGACGATTCGACGAGCGTGTATTGACCGTCGGGGAAGATGCCCTCGACTTCGTTGTAGATGGCGGCGGATTGGGAGAAGTCGATGACTTTGCCGGTGTTGAGATCGAGGCCCATGACGCCGCCAAGGCCTTTGGGACGGTAGCATGTAAACGTTAGTTTCCGGTCGTCGTCGTAGAAGTCCTGGGATTCGGCGACGCAACTCGGGTCCTTGCTTTCGAAGACAGTCTTTTTGTTGGTGATGGTGAGCGCGCCGTTCACAAAGGCCAGATCGGCGACGACGATGCGCGAATAGCCGGCGGGGAGTTCGGGGAACTGGGCGGGCGTTTCGGACCAGGACATCTTCAACCGCGTTTTTGATATGGCGGCGCCTTCGCTCATCTTTTGGCCGAGTTTGACGGGTTTGGCGTTCGGCTCTTTGCTGAGGAACCAGAGCTCGTTGTCGCGGCGGCGGCTGGTGCGGATGTCGCTGAAACGTTCGGCGCCGATGAGGATGTAGTTGCCGTCGCTTAGGTGCATGATGCGGAGGAAGGCGGCGCCGGGGACGCCACAAGTGAGGCAGCGGATGATGCGGGTGCGGAGGTCAATGACGAAGGCGTCGCCGAAGCTTTTGGCCATAAAGGCGATGCGGTTGTTGTCTGGAGAAAAGTCGGCGCGCTCTCCGAAGTGTGTGAGCACCTGCATCGATTTGGGCAGATGATCCAGAGGGCTGCCGGGCTTGCGTTGCGCGGAAAGAGAGAGGGCGAAAAGGAGCACTGCGGCGGGGAGTTTCATACGTGGCTCGCCCCGATGGTATCGCAGGGAGTGCGTTCGTGGCGCTCCTCATTCGGTACTCTAAAAGGTGAAGACTTGTACACCTTGCAGCGACGATATTTCTCAATCCCGATACTGGCGGCAACGGCCGCGTTGATGTGCTCCTGCGGACGGGAGGCAGGGCCGGCGGCGTCCACGGCCCCACCGCCCCAAGCGGTGCGCGCGACGGAGGCGATTGCAGCGGACGTGCCGCTGGAGATTGCGGCGATAGGAAACGTCGAAGCGAGTTCGACAGTGGAAGTGAAGGCGCGCGTAACGGCGCCGGTGGTGCGCGTGCATTTTGCCGAGGGGCAGGATGTGCGCGCCGGCCAGTTACTGTTCGAACTGGACGCCGAACCGTTCGTGCGGCAGATTGCGCAGATTGAGGCGAATATTGTCCGCGATGTGGCGCTGGCGCGGCAGGCGGAGGCGATTATTGCCCGCGACGAGGCGACCTGGAAAAATCTGAACGCGATTGCGACCCGGAGTTTGCAGTTGCAGAAAGAAGGCATTCTTTCGCGGGAGCAGGCCGACCAGGCCGTGACCAACGCCGACGCGGCGAAGGCCGCGGTGGAGGCGGGACGGGCGGCGGTGGAGAGCGCGAAGGCCGCCGAGCAGGCAGACCGCGCGCGGCTGCAGGAGACGAAGCTGCTGGTGGAGTACACGAAGATCTACGCGCCGATTTCCGGGCGGGCGGGCGCGATTGCGACCAAGCAAGGGAGCCTGGCCAAGCAGCATGACAATACGCTGGTGACGCTGCTGCAATTGACGCCGGTGCATGTGACGTTTTCCGTGCCGGAGAGCCTGCTGGCGGCGGTGCGGAAATACCAGAGCCAGCGGCCGCTGCGAATTACGGCGGTGGTGTCGGGCGATGTTTCGAGCATCGGGCAGTTGGAGTTTATCGACAATACCGTGGACCCTGGGACGGGCGGCATTAAAATGAAGGCGCTGTTCGCGAACGCGGACCGGGTGTTGTGGCCCGGGCAGTTTGTGAACGTGAAAGCGCAACTGAACATGGAAGCGGCGCGCGTGCTGGTGACGGCGCAAGCCGTGCAAACAGGCCCGCAGGGCAAGTACGTGTGGCTGCTGAACGCGAAGGATTCGACGGTGGCTATGCGGACGGTGGAAGTGCCGCGGCTGGTGACGCTGGCCGGACGCGGGGAAATGGCGGTGGTGGCCAGCGGGCTGCAGGCCGGGGAGCGTGTGATCAACGAGGGGCAGAAGCGGCTCACGCCGGGCGGAAAAGTACGCTTGCTGGCGGCGAATTAGTATGGCAGTTACCGATTTATTCATACGCCGGGCGGTGACGACAACGCTGTTGATGGCGGGCATCCTGGGCTTCGGGATGTTGAGCTACTTTTCGCTGCCGGTGAGCGATTTGCCGCCGGTGGAGTACCCGACGATTCAGGTGATGGCGAGTTTGCCGGGGGCGAATCCGGACATCATGGCGTCCTCGGTGGCAACGCCGCTGGAAAAGGCATTTTCGAATATCGCGGGGATTGAGAGCATGTCGTCGGCGAGTACGAATGCGTCGACGACGATCACGCTACAGTTCGATTTCAGCCGGACGATCGACGCCGCATCGCAAGACGTGCAGTCGGCAATTTCGCGGGCGACGGGCGAATTGCCGCGCAACATGCTGACGCCGCCATCGTTCCGGAAAGTAAACCCGGCGTCGCGGCCGGTGGTGTTTCTGGCGCTTACGTCGGAGACGATGACGCTGGCGGCGCTGAACGAGTACGCGGAGAACATGATTGGCCGGCGGCTATCCATGATCAATGGAGTGGCGCAGACGATGATCTTCGGCGGCAACAAATATGCGGTGCGCGTGGAGGCGGACCCGGACCGGCTGGCGGCGCGGCAGGTGGGGCTGGAAGAGATTCGCATGGCGCTGGCGCAGCAGAATGTGAATCTGCCGGCGGGTTCGATTCACGGCGTGACGAAGGCGTACACGGTGCAATCGAACAGCCAGTTCAATACGGCCGATCAGTTCAAACCGATCGTGATCGCTTATCGCAACGGGAATCCGGTGCGGCTGGAAGACGTGGCGACGGTGAAGGACGGCGTGAGTTTTGAACGCAACATGTTCTGGGTGAACGGGAAGCGCGGCATGATTGTGGCGGTGCAGAAGCAGCCGGACGCCAATACCGTGGAGGTGGTGGACGCCGTGAAAAAGCAACTGCCAGGGCTGCGGCAGAACATGCCGGCGGGACTATCGCTGGAGGTGGAGTTCGACGCGTCGAAGAACATTCGCGAGTCCATTGAGGATGTGAAATTCACCTTGCTGCTGACGATCGGCCTGGTGATTCTGGTCATCTTCGTCTTCCTGCGAAACGTGTCGGCGACGGTGATTCCGAGCCTGGCGGTGCCGCTGTCGCTGCTGGGAACGTTTGGCGTGATGAAGCTGTTGAACTTCACGATTGACACCTTATCGATGATGGCGATGACGCTATCGGTGGGGTTTGTGGTGGACGATGCGATTGTGATGCTGGAAAACATTGTGCGCCACATGGAAATGGGCAAGCCCCGATTGCAGGCCGCCTATGAGGGCGCGCGCGAGGTGGGCTTCACGATTATTTCGATGACCATTTCGCTGGTGGCGGTGTTCATTCCGGTGCTGTTTCTGGAGGGGATTCTAGGCCGGCTGTTGCGGGAGTTCGCGGTGACGATCGCGGTGGCGGTGTTGATATCGGGTGTGATTTCGCTCTCGTTGACACCCATGCTTTGCAGCCGGTTCCTGCGGCACGAGCAGAAGCACGGGCGAGCGTTCCATTTTGTGGAGCGGTTCTTTGAAGGCATGAACGCGCTGTACCGGAACACGCTGCGGCTGACGCTGCGCTACAAGTTTGTGACGCTGGCGCTGACGCTGGTGACGACGGTGATCACAGGGTGGTTGTTTGTGATCATGCCGAAGAGCTTTGTGCCGGTGGTGGACACGGGAATGGTGTTCGGCGGGACGGAGGCGGCGCAGGATACGTCATTCGATGAGATGGTGCGGCTGCAGATGCAGGTGATGGGGATTGTGCAAAAGAACCCGTGGATCAGCCAGTTTGGCACCGGTGTGCAGAACCAGAACACGGGGTTCCTGTTTATGCATTTCAAGGACGACCACAAGCGGCCCCACGCCACCAAGATTGTGGCGCAGATGCAGAAGCAGTTTGCCGATGTGCCAGGGTTCAACGTCTTTCTGCAGCCGCCGCCGATGTTGACGCTGGGGCAGAATGAGTCGCGCTACCAGTATTCAGTGGCGCTGCAAGACGCCGATACGGCGGCGCTGTACCAATGGGCGCCGCTGCTGGAGGCAAAGCTGCGGACACTGCCGGCGCTGGCCGATGTGTACAGCGATTTGCAGTTGAACAACCCGCGCGTGAATGTGGATATTGACCGGGACCGCGCACTGGCGCTGGGGGTGACGCCGGAGCAGATTGCCAACACGCTCTACGACGCGTTTGGGAACCGGCGGATATCGACGATCAGCGCGCCGGCGAACGAATATGACGTGATTCTGGAATTGCAGCCAGCGTTCCGGAAGGACCCGGCGGCACTATCGAAACTCTATATCCGCTCGACCACGGGCAAGCTGATTCCGCTTTCGTCAGTGACCAGGGAACGGCAGGGGGTGGCGCCGCTGAGCGTGAACCACATTGGCCAGTTGCCGGCGGTGAACCTGCAGTTCAACGCGAAGCCGGGCGTATCGTTGAGCCAGGTGACCGAGCAGGTGGATGAAGCGGCGCGCCAGATGGGGCTGCCGGATACGATGACCTTTACGTATCAGGGCACGGCGTCGGCGTTTCAGAAATCGGTGGGCGGGCTGGCGATCCTGCTGGGGATTGCGATTCTGGTGATCTATCTGGTGCTGGGTGTGCTGTATGAGAGCTTTATCCACCCGGTTACGATTCTATCGGGGCTGCCTTCGGCAGGGCTTGGCGCGTTGATCACGCTGCTGTTATTTGGCGACGATTTGAATCTGTTCTCGTTCGTGGGGATTATCCTGCTAATCGGGATTGTGAAGAAAAACGCCATTATGATGGTGGACTTCGCGATCATGGCGCGGCGGGAAGGGCAGTCCGCCGAAGATGCGATCTTCGACGGGTGTATTCACCGCTTCCGGCCGATCATGATGACGACGATGTGCGCGCTGCTGGGGACGCTGCCGATTGCGGTGGGCTACGGCGCGGGCGGCGAAGCGAGGCGGCCGTTGGGGCTGGCCGTGGTGGGCGGGCTGGTTGTGTCGCAACTGCTGACCCTTTACATAACGCCGGTGATTTATTTGTACCTGGAGCGAATGACGTCGAAGCGTAAGCCGGCAGCGGCGCCGGTGCCCGAGGCCGTTTTGTAGCGGCGGAACGCAAGGCCGGAGAGCCCGGCGCCAAGCAGTAGCCATGTGCCGGGTTCGGGTACTTCGCCGCCACGGGTGGAGGCGGTGACAGTGTAGGTAAGCACGTAGCTGCTCGCGCCGGGAAGTTCGACGCTGGCAGTGGTGTAGGGAGACGAAGCGGTGAAGCTGAATGTGCGGTCCGGATTGTCGAAGGAAGTGGTGGATAGGCCGGCGAAGAAGCCGGACAGGAAGCAACCAGCGCCGGTGAAACAGGCGAGTGTGGGATTGGGACCGGCGCCCGGGGTGACGGTGGCGGAAAGCGACGCGTTGCTGACGATGAGCCCGGCCGGCAGGAAGAGCGTGAAGTTGTCCTTAAAATCGCCGCCGCAGTTTGGACAACCACTGACGGAACCGGAGATTGTGTTGACACCAGCGCCGAGCGAATAGGTGGCGCCGCCGGAATCGGGAAAGTCGAGCGGTTCGATGAGTGTGAGCGGGGCGGCGGCGATGGCGGCCGCAAAGGCGGCTGAGATGAGCAGGGATTTGAGCATGTGTTCCTCCGCCTGCCAGTGCGGGAACGGCAGGGATAACCGATCATCTAGGGCAAAAAACAATGCTGATATGATGCCGGGATATGAATCGTCGTCGATTTTTTCAAGCTATGGCGGGCGCGGCCGGCGCGGCTACGCTGGCGGAACGGGCGGACGCGGCAGGGCTGCCGAAAACAAAGATTACGCGAATCCGTTACTATCGGACGCCGACCGACGCGGCGGGGCGGCCGAACACGCGCCAGCCGCTGTTTAACCAAAGCACGAACGTGGTGCTGGTGGAGACCGATTCCGGACTGATTGGCGTGGGTGAAGGAGGATCGGGCGACACGATGGAACAGTGCGCGGGCCTGTTGATTGGGGAAGATCCGTTTCGGACGGACCGACTGTGGCAATCGATGTATCGCGCCTATTTCTACCCGGCGGGCCGGGAGAAGGCGCACGCGCTGGGGGCGTTGGACGTGGCGCTGTGGGACCTGAAAGGTAAGGCGCTTGGCGTGCCGGTGTATCAGTTATTGGGCGGGCAATCGCGGGACTATGTGGAGTGCTATTCGACGGGTTTCCCGGCGCGCGGGACACCGACAGAGGTGGCGAAAGCGTGCGTGGAGGCAGGGTTCCGGGCCTACCGGATTTCGACCGATAGCCGCGGAGGAACGATGGACCGGTTCGCGACGGTGAACCGCGTGCATGAGTTGTGCAAGCAGGTGCGGGAAGGTGTTGGGAAAGACGGGGCGTGGTGTATCGATTTCCATACCGAACTCGACATGCCGGACGCGGTGACGCTGGCGAACGCGATTGAGCCGTTGCGCCCGTACTTTGTGGAGGACCTGGTGCGGAGTGAGAATCCGGGCGTCTACCGGACGCTGCGGCAGCAGGTGAAGGTGCCGATCGCGGTGGGTGAACAGTTCGGGCCGAAGTGGGAGTGGAACGAACTGATTGAAAACCACTTGACCGACTACGCGCGGGCGACGATTCCCAATGTGGGAGGGATCACGGAGTTCCAAAAGATAGCCGCGATGTGCGAGACACACTACGTAGGGCTGGTGCCGCACTTTACGGGGCCGATTTCGGAGGCCGCGATGGTGCACTGTTCCACCGTGTTTTCCGGCCCGGTGCTGATGGAGATGGTGATGGGCGGGACGCGTCCTTGGCCGTATTTGAACACGCACTACGACCTGCGGAACGGAAAGCTGTGGCCGAACGAGCGGCCGGGGCTGGGCGTGGAAGTGGATACATCGAAGCTGCAGCAGATTGGCGATTACAAAGAAGCCTATTCGTTGACGCCGATGTTGAAGCGGCCCGACGGATCGTACACGAACTGGTAAGGCGATGAAGCAACTGGTGCGGGTCCTCATGTGCGCGGCGGGAACGTTGTGGGCGCAGGACCCGTTCCTGCGGTGGCTGGACGAAAAGGCGCAGCGCCAGTTGGATGAACGCGGGCGGGTGTTGGCGGGCGTGCGCACGCGCGAGGCGGCGGAGCGGCGACGGGCCGCGGTGCGCGAGAAAATTCTGAAGAGCATCGGCGGATTGCCCGCGTGGAACGGACCGTTGAACGCGCGCGTGACGGGCCGGGTGGCCGCGGACGGGTACACGATTGAGAAGGTGATTTTCGTGAGCCTGCCGGGGTTCTATATGACTGGGAACGTCTACCGGCCGAATGGGGCGGGGAGGTATCCGGGAGTGCTGGTGCCCGCGGGCCATACGCAAGAGGGGAAGCCGGAACCGCAGTGGATTGCGGCAAACCTGGCCCGCAAAGGGTTTGTGGCGCTGACCTACGACCCTATTGGGCAAGGCGAACGGGAGCAGACCTATCTGCCGCAATTGGGGCGAGCGCTTTCGGGCGGGGGAGGGAACGAGCACTTGGAACTGGGCGCGCGGAGCTTGCTGATCGGGCAGTCCGTGGCGCGGTATTTCATTCACGACGCCAAGCGCGCGGTGGACTATCTGGTGTCGCGGCCGGATGTGGATGCGGGGCGGCTGGGCGTGACGGGATGCAGCGGGGGAGGGGCGATTGGAACGTATGTGGGGATGTTCGATCCGCGCATAAAGGCGGCCGCGGTGGGGTGTTTCCTGAGCACATTTCGCACGCTGTTTACCGGGCCGACGCCGGACTCCGAAATGACGCTGCCGCGGTTTCTGGCGAATGGACTGGACACGGCGGATCTGTTCGCGATGGCGGCGCCGCTGCCGTGGCTGCTGATGGCGACAACGGAAGACTACTTCACGCCCGATAGCGCGCGGCCAGTGTACGAAGAGGCGCGCCGGTTCTACGCACTGTATGGAGCGGAGGAGAAGATTCGCTTTGCGGTGGGGCCGGGCCCGCATGGAACACCGAAGGAATCGCGGGAGGAGATCTACCGGTGGATGATCCGCTGGTTGAAGGGCGGGCAGGGTGATTGGAAAGACGAACCGGTGAAGCTATTGACGAACCGGGAACTGCGCGTGACGGCGAGCGGAAACGTGGACGGAGAGCCGGGGAGCAGGAAGCTGTATCAAGTGATTCAGGATGAGTACAGAGCTTTGCGGCGGCCGCAGGGAAGGGCGGAACTGCGGGCGGAACTGGAACGGGTGGAGGCGGGACGATCCGGCGGGGCGCCAGAGGCGATTGTGCTGGAAACGGAACAAGAGCAGGGGTATCGGGTGGAGGTTTTGCGGTTTGCCAGTGAGCCGGGCGTGATGGTGCAGGGGCGGCTGTATCTGCCCGCCGGGGCGGGGAAGAAGCCGGCCGTGCTCATGGTGGCCGAGAAACGATTGCCGGTGCCATTGTATGTGCAGCGAAGCCAATCGACAGCAGCGCTGGCCGAACAGATGGCGCGGGCGGGGCAAGTGGTGTTGGAACTGGATGTGCGGGATTCCCCGGCGGCCTATGAGGGGCGGCCGTTCCTGGGCAATTGGGTGACGAATGAACGGGCGGAGGTGATTGGACTTAATCTGCCGGCGATGCGGGCGCGGGACATACAGGCCGGGGTGGCACTGCTGGCCGCGCGAGCGGAGGTGAATGCGTCGGCGATTCGCGGGTATGCGCGGGGCGCGAAAGGATTTTGGATGTTACTGGCGGCGGCGGTGGAGCCGAGGCTGAAGCGAATTTGGCTGGACCGGACACCGTACAGTTTTGCGATGGCGCTGGAGCGGCCGCTGGCGTCGTTTCTGTTTGACGCGCTGATTCCTGGTTTCGCTTTGCATTGGGATGTTCCGGATCTCGTCGCGTTGATTGGGCGGGAGCGGGTCTATTGGACTGATCCATCGAATTGGATGAGCCAGGTGGAAGCCGCCGGGCCGGGGTACAGGTATCGGCATGTAGGGGAATCGGATGCGGCGTTGTTAAAGGAGTTCTTATGAGACGACGGCGGTTGCTGGGGTGGGCGGTGTTTACCGCGGGCGCGGCCAAGGCGGACGATTTACGGACGGTGGCGATTGCTCACGGTTTTTCGTTTGGCGAGGACCGGACGCGCATACTGGCGCCCGTGCTGGCGATGCGGCGGAAGCAGTTGGAACAGTTGCGAGGTTTTGAAGTTGCGGATGGTGTGGGGCCCTCGGCAGGGATGTGGGAGATATGATTTGGCAGAGCGCGGGGGAGTTGGCGCGGTTGATCCGAACGCGAAAGATCTCGCCGGTGGAACTGGTGCGGGCGTATCTGGCGCGGATCGAGGCGGTGAATCCAAGCGTGAATGCCTATTTGACTGTGACCGGCGAACGGGCGCTGGCGCAGGCGAAGGCGGCCGAAGCGGAGATTGCGCGGGGCCGCTATCGAGGGCCGTTACACGGCATTCCGTATGCGGCGAAAGACCTGATTGCCACGAAGGGGATTCGGACAACAAACGGTTCGCGTGTGACGGCGGACTGGGTGCCGGATTTCGATTCGACCGTGACGGAGCGGCTGGACCGGGCGGGGGCGATTTTGCTGGGGAAGCTGAATTTGCTGGAGTTTGCGATGGGCAGCGGGCAGCGCGGGTTGCAGGGGCCGGCGCGGAATCCGTGGGATTTGCGGTATTCGCCATCGGGGTCGTCGAGCGGGTCCGGGGCGGCGTTGGCGGCGGGGATGGCGCCGTTGACGATTGGAAGCGACACGGGCGGATCGATCCGGGGGCCGGCGAAGAGTTGCGGGGTGGTTGGGTTGAAGCCGACGTATGGACGGGTGAGCCTGCACGGGGTGACGACGCTGAGTTGGACGCTGGACCATGTGGGACCGATGGCGCGGACCGTGGCTGACGTGGCGGGGATGTTGCAGGTGATGGCGGGCGCGGACGAGCGCGACCGGGCGGCATCTCCGAAGACGGTGCCGGACTATGGGCGCGCGTTGCAGGGCGGGGTGAAGGGTTTGCGGTTGGGCGTGCCGGTGTCGTACTTCTTCGACCGCGTGGCGCCGGAGACCGAGGCGGCGCTGCGGCGGGCGATTGCGCTGCTGCGGGAAATGGGGATGGTGCTGGTGGACGTTTCGTTCCGGAACGCGGAGATGTGCGGGCCGGTGTCGGCGATGATATTGAGCACGGAATCGGCGGCGTATCATCGGCGGCGGCTCCGGGAGCACGGGGAATTGATGGATCCGTTGGTGCGGGAACGGTTGGAAGCGGGGACGTTCCACGCGGCGGTGGACTATGTGCACGCGCTGCGGGTGCGGACCGTGTTGATCGAGGAGATGCGGCGGGTGATGTCAACCTGTGACGTGTTGATGCTGCCGGCGGGGAACGCGGCGCCGCTGTTGGAACAAGAGATCGTTGGCACCGACATCCCGCCGGACCCGCCGCCGCCGGGGCGGCCGGACTCATTCAACGTGGCGAATGTGACGGGCGTGCCTGCGCTGGTGCTGCCGTGCGGGTTTACGGCGGGTCCACCCGTGTTGCCGTTGGGCATTCAGTTCTGCGGCCGGCCGTTCGCGGAGGGGACACTGTTTCGGGTGGGGCACGCCTACCAGGCGGCTACCGGTTGGCACAAGCAAACACCTGTCACACGGTAAAATATTCTAGTGTCTGACACCGATTTTTTGGGGGCGGTGGAGGGGGTTGGTGTAGGTGGGGCCGGCGGCGGCTTGCAGGCGGGCGAGGGGGCTTAGCGCCGCGCCCGGTTGGATGGCCGGCGTGTCCGTGCGCACTTGCCACAACTCTGCCCGCCAGCCGTTCCAGAGTAATGGTACAAGCAACGGGCCGGGCAGGTCGAGCTCCGCAGCAGGCAGGACAGTGACGGGCGCCAGTTGGTCGATGACCTGCTGCGTGAATGGGTCGTCGCTCGATTCGGCGGTGAGCGCGATGGTGCGGTCGAGGATTGTCGACTGGTCCGGATCGTCCAGCAGCGGGATCTCCGCGTGGCAAAGCAATGACTGCCGAAAGTAGCGGCCGACGAGCCAGTCCAGGTGCTGCTCGCGGCGAATCAAATCGTCGCCGGGGCGGTCCAGATGGGCCAATGTGTTCTCGTTTTGCGCGAACGAGTTGGTGAAGAAGCGTGCTTCGGCGAGGAACTGGAGACCGTGGGCGGCGGCCGCTGCGTTGAACGCGGAGAAGTAGAATGGCTCGCAGTTGGGCACCAGGTATTCGTGCGCCAGGTAGTAGTCGGGCTGCTGATTCACGTCAGCCCATTCGGCGTTCAGGGCTTGCGCGTAAATCGAGTTCGGCGTAAGCAACGATTGGGCGAGCAGATCGAACGACCGGCGAGGGCTGGGCGTGTGGGAGAAGAAACGAAGCCCATCGCGGATGATGCTACGGACATGCCAGCCGGGCAGTGTGTTGTAGCTGACATAGGCCACGCCGTTCGGCGCGAGCGCGTGGCGAATGAGCGAGAGGATCGATTCGCGAATGGCCGGAGGGACCCAGGAATAGAGGCCGTGGGCGATGATGTAGTCGAATGAATTTGCGGGCGGGTGGTAATCGGCGATGGAAAGGCAATGGAATTCGACGTTGCGCGCGCCGATGGCGGTGGCGGTTTCGCTGGCGCGCCGAATGTGGCTCGGGCTCAAGTCGATGCCGGTGCAGGTGGCGCTGGGGAGTGACTCGGCAATGGCCAACAGGTTGAACCCGGTGCCGCAGCCGAGTTCCAGAATGCGGGCGTGTTCGACGGCAGGGGTGTGCAGACCGCGGAGCGCCGCAATGGCCGATGTAAGCGCCGGATGGGTGTCGGTGAAAGTGAGATCGCCGTAGACAACTTCCGAGGGATCAGACATGGAGTTCGTATTGTAGCTGGGGTAAATTGGGAATGCTTATGAAACTGCTAATGGTGGCATTGCTCGGCGTGGCTGGATTGACCGCGCAGCGGTACGAAGGAACGTGGGAGTCGATCGACAAGCGGCCCACGCCAACATGGTTCACCGACGCCAAGTTCGGCATCTTCATCCACTGGGGTGTGTACTCGGTGCCGGCCTACGCGCCGGTGATTCCGGGAAAACTCGCGTACGCCGAATGGTATTGGAACGCGATGACGGCCGGGCAGCGAGCCAACGCGAGCCCCATTCAGAAAGGCACTTGGGAGTATCACCAGAAGCAGTATGGGGCGGAGTTTCCGTATCAGAAGTTCGCGCCGATGTTCCGTGCGGAGTTGTTTGATCCGGACCATTGGGCTGACGTGTTTGCGCGGTCTGGCGCCAAGTACGTGGCATTGACTTCGAAGCACCATGAGGGGTTCGCGCTGTGGCCGAGCAAAGAAGCGTCGGCCACCTGGGGACGGCCGTGGAATGCCGCCGAAATTGGTCCGAAGCGGGATGTTTTGGGGGATTTGACGGCGGCGGTGCGGCGAAAGAATTTGAAGATGGGCTTCTATTATTCGCTGTATGAGTGGTACAACCCGCTGTGGCTGACCGACAAACCGAAGTACATTCGCGAGCACATGGCGCCGCAGTTCAAGGACCTGGTGACGCGCTATGAGCCGTCGATCATTTTCAGCGACGGCGAGTGGGACTTGCCGTCGTCGGAGTGGAAGACGGCGGAGTTGATGGCTTGGCTGTTCAATGAGACCAAGGTGAAGGACGAGGTTGTGATCAACGACCGGTGGGGGAAGGAATCGCGGCACAAGCACGGCGGATACTGGACGACGGAGTACACGCCGGGCATGAGCGGGCTGGACCACGCGTGGGAAGAGAGCCGCGGGATGGGCTTCAGCTACGGTTACAACCGGGCAGAGAAGCTGGAGCACTATCATACGGGGCGCCAACTGGTGGTGATGCTGGTGGATCTGGTGAGCCGGGGCGGGAACCTGCTGCTGGACATTGGGCCGGACGGCGATGGGACGATTCCCGTGGTGATGGAACAGCGTTTGATGGAGATTGGCGACTGGCTGCGCGTGAACGGCGACGCCATCTACGGCACTCGCCCATGGAAAGAGACGCGGCAGTGGGGCGCCGGCGAAGTGCCCAAGGTGGAATACAACAAAGAGTATTCGACGGCCTACGATGTGACGAAACTTGCGGGCAAACCGGAAGGCGGAAAGGCCGCCATTGAAGCGTTTTTCACGGCTAAGGGCAAGGATGTATTCGCAATTTTGCCGAGGTGGCCGGGTGGAACGTTGCACTTGAAAGGGCTCGCTGGGGTAAGAGCGGTTTCGCTGCTGGGCGGCGGGAAATTGAAGTTCAAGGCGGAAAAGGGCGGGGTGACGGTGGAGCTTGGGACGCTGCCGGAAGAACTGCTGTCGCAGCCGATGTGGACCTTGCGGGTGAGCCAATAGTGGTAAGGCTGGCGACGCTGGACGATGTGGAGTTCCTGGCCGAAGGCAACGCGCGAATGGCGTGGGAGACGGAGGCGTTGACGCTGGACGGAGAGCGATTGCGTCGGGGCGTCGCGGCGGTGTTCGAAGACCCGGCGCGCGGTTTCTATTTGATTGCGGAAGTGGATGGCCAAAAGGCGGCGCAGATGATGATCACCTACGAATGGTCGGACTGGCGCAACGGCGTCTTCTGGTGGATTCAGAGTGTGTATACCGTGCCAGAACTGCGCGGGCGCGGCGCGTTCAAGGCGCTCTACGCCGAGGCGGAGCGAATGGCGCGGGAAGCGGGCAATGTCTGCGGTTTGCGGCTCTACGTGGAGGCGCACAATGAAGCGGCCAAGGGCACCTATCGCCGTTGCGGCATGCGGGAAACAGAGTACCGCATGTACGAAGTGGATCGCGTAGTGGCCCGGGAGTAGCGGTTGCGTGGTAACTTTAACAGTCTGCTCCGAATATGCTGGAATCCTACGCGCAATCGTTAATCGACATCTTCACCATTGTATTGATTGACCTGCTGCTGGCCGGTGATAACGCCGTTGTCATCGCCATGGCGGTGAAGACGCTCACGCCCAAGGAGCGCAAGCTGGGCATCGCCATTGGCGCGGGTGTGGCGGTGGTTTTGCGCATCGGGCTGACGTTCGTCGCGGCGCAGTTGCTTTTGACGCCGTGGATCAAGCTGGTGGGCGGCGCGTTGATTTTCTGGATCGCGATTAAGCTCTTGACCGATGCGGCGGAAGACGAAGCGACCGGGCATCATGCGCATAATTTCTGGTCGGCCGTGTGGTTCATTCTGGTGGCCGACGTTACGATGTCGGTAGACAACATACTGGCCGTCGCGGCGACATCGAAAGGGCACTTCGGATTGTTGCTGTTCGGTCTGGGATTGAGCATTCCGTTCGTCATTTTTACGAGCACGTTCCTTTCTCGCATCATGGACCGTTATCCGATTGTGGTTTGGATTGGTGCGGCGATCCTGGGGCGTGTGGGTGCGGAGATGATCATCTCCGATCCAGTTGTACACGGCGCCTTGCAGCCATCGCATCTCCTGGAGATTGGCGTGCAAATTGCGGGCGCGTTGGTGGTTGTAGGCGTGGGGAAGTACCTGACGCGGCGGCGGCTGGCCGCAATGTGATACTGTAGCGGCGCATGCTTCGCCGCTCTCTGCTTTCTCTTCCCGCCACGGCATTCCTGGCCTCCGCGAAACCGAAGATAGACGAGTACGATCCGGCGAACATCAAGCTGTCGCACCGGATGGTGATCCGGTCTCTATCCGACGAAGATCTGCAGTTCCTGCGGCTACTGGGAATCCGCTGGTGCCGGATCGAATTCGGCGACGCGGCGCCGTTTGAGTTCATGAAGGCCACCGCGGAGCGGCTGGCGCGATTCGACATGAAGATCTTCTCCGCAGTTCACTACGCCTACCGCCACCTGGACGTACAGCTTGGAAAGGGCCGCCGCGACGAGATCATCGAAACCTACTGCCAGTTCCTGCGCGATTGCGGCAAGCTGGGGATCGCCGCGGCGGACTACGACTGGCACCCGGCGAACACGTACACAACGGCCATCATTGAAACGCCGGGCGGCTATCGCGCGCGCGAGTTCAGCGTCGACGAATTCCGCAAGAGGGTGGAAAAACCGGCGTTCGACCGCGAGTATGACGCCGCCGAAATCTGGGCGACGTACACCTATTTCATGAAGGCTGTGCTGCCCGTTGCGGAGAAGGCGAACGTGCGGCTGGCACTGCATCCCGACGATCCGCCGCTGGCGAAGATGAACGGCGTGGCGAAGATATTTACGCACTACGATGGCTATGCGCGGGCGGAGAAAATCGCCGGCAACTCCAAGCACTGGGGGCTGACCTTTTGCGTGGGCACTTGGAGCGAGGGCGGAACGCAGATGGGGAAAGATGTTTTCGGAATGATCAAGGATTTCGGCGGCCGCGGGAAGATTGTTGACGTCCATTACCGGAACGTCTCTTCACCCTTGCCCCGGTTCCATGAGACGTTTCCGGAAGACGGCTACATGGACATGTACGCGGTCATGAAGGCGCTGCGGCAGGTGCGGTTCAACGGAATCATCGTGCCGGACCACGTGCCGGAGTTCGCCGGCGACAAGGGCATGCGGCGCGCGGGCGTGGCCTATTGCATCGCCCAGATGCGCGGCTTGCTGCGGCGCGCGAACGAAGAAGTGGGTTAGCCCGTACCGGCGGACCGGCCTGGAAACGGCGGTTTGCTACGCTCTGTGATGTGGCCAGTTCTCCGCAACCGAAAACTTCGCCCGATCGCTGGATAGCGTTGGGCCTGCTTCTCATTACGTTTTTCCTGTATTCGCAAACGGCGGTTTTCGACTTCATCAACCTTGACGATCCCGATTTCATCACCGAAAACGCGCACGTCAATACCGGGCTGACGGCAGAAAACATTCGCTGGGCGCTCACGACCGGATATATCAACTGGCAGCCGCTCGTGTATCTGTCCCACATGGCCGTCGTCTCCGCGTTCGGAATGGACCCGGCGGCGCATCACCTGGCGAACGCGGTTCTCCACGCGCTGAACGCTGTACTTGTGTTCGTCTTCTTTCGGCGGATGAACCTGTCGCTCTGGCCAAGCGCCGTGGCCGCGGTCCTCTTCGCTGTCCATCCGTTGCGGGTCGAATCCGTCGCCTGGGTGACGGAGCGCAAGGACGTGCTGTCGGCATTTTTCTGGCTGCTCACCATGCTTGCCTATCTGCGATACGCCGAGGCTCCGAAAGACCGCACCCGGTACCTCCTCGTTGTGGGCTGTTTCCTGTTGGGGTTGATGGCCAAGCCCATTCTGGTTACGTTGCCCGTGGTGTTGCTGATCCTCGATTACTGGCCGCTGCGGCGGCTTGACGCCGGGAACGCGCGGGCGTTGATTTTCGAAAAGCTGCCGCTGGCCCTGCTGGCCGGCGTAGTGGCGGTGTCGACTATACTCACGCAGCAATCGGCCGGCGCCATGGCCACGCTGCAGGATCTATCGCTCGGCATGCGCCTTGCCAATGTCGTGCGTTCCTATGCGATCTATATCTGGAAGACGGCTTGGCCCGCCGATTTGGCTGTGATCTATCCCTTTCCCGACAGGTTCTCCCCTGCCGAAATCATTGGTGCGGCCGCCGTTCTTGCCGCCATTTCGTATGGAGCCTGGCGTTGCCGCCAAACCTCGCCAATGTGGCTGGCGGCCTGGGTGTGGTACCTCGTTGTGTTGGCGCCGACAATCGGGTTCATTCAAGTGGGCCCGCAGCCCTATGCTGACCGTTATACGTACCTCCCCTCGATTCTCCCGCTCGCCGCGCTCGCATTAGCCGCCGAAGCTCGCATTGGCGTCAGGATGCTTCGCCTGGCCGGTGCTGGGCTGGCCTTCGTTTTGTTTGTTGTCAGTTGGCCGCAGATCGGCGTCTGGAGAAACGACCTGACGCTTTATCGACACTCCATCTCCGCCGCCCCGGGCGCGATGCTTGTGTACCTCAATCTTGGCGTGGCGCTGGAGAAACTCGGCAAGTTCAACGAAGCCATCGTGCACTACCAGGAGGCGCAGAAGTTCAATGAGAACGAGCCGGCGCCATACTTGAATACCGGACTTGCGCTCATGCAGTCCGGCCGCGCCCCGCAGGCCATCGCTCCCTTGCGGCGGGCCGTCGCCTTACGCCCCGCCTCCCCGGCGCCGCTCTATCACCTGAGCCGTGCGCTGCTTGAGACCGGACAGTTGGACGAATCGGACAGTCAGGTTCGCAAGGCGCTGGCGCTGTCGCCGGCCAGCGGTATGGCCGCGTCGCTCCACATGCAACTCGGCATGGCCGCCTACATGCGTAAGGACGACCGCGCCGCCCTGGCGTCGTTCAATGAAGCCATTCGGCTGGACCCTAAGTATTGGCTTGCTTACAAGAATGCTGGAATCGCCCTGGGCAATCTGGGCCGCAACGGGGAAGCGATCACACAGTTGGAAACCTATCTCCGCGCCTATCCGGCTGACAAAGACGTGGCCGCCGCCGTTGCCGCCCTGCGCGCCGCCAAATAGGGCGATAGAATACCCGAGTGCAACGCAGAGACTTCCTCGCCGCCGCCGCGGCACTTCCGGCCACCGCCGCCATGACGCCGATCCCCATCATCGATACCCACATTCACCTTTTCGATCCGCGCCGTCCGCAGGGCATTCCCTGGCCGCCGAAAACGGCCAAGTTCTACAAGCCCACTCTGCCGGCCGATTACCGGGCGCTAACGAAATCGCTCGGGATCGTTGGGGCAATCGAAGTGGAATGCAGCCCTTGGCTGGAAGACAATCAGTGGGTGCTGGATGTCTCGGCGAAAGAGACCATCATGGTGGGCATGATCGGCAATCTGGAGCCCGGGAAGCCGGATTTCCCTAAGCAATTGGAGCGCTTCGCAAAGAACCCTTTGTTTCGAGGCATTCGCTGCGGCTATCTTTGGGACCGGAACATTCGCACCGACCTGCAAAGCCAGGCCTTCATTGACGGCTTGCGGCGCCTGGGCGCCGGCGGTTTCACGCTCGATTCGGCCAATCCGACAGTCGCCCTGCTTGAGGATCTCATCCACGTGGGCGACAAGGTTCCCAACCTGAAAATTGTCATTGACCATCTGCCGAAAATCGTCGTCCCCGCCGACCCCAAGGGCCGCGCCGCCTACGCCGCCGCCATTAAGATCCTCTCCGCTCGCCCGAATGTTTACGTAAAGATTTCCGCTGTACTCAACAAAATCGGCGACCGTATTCCCTACGAACTCGCCCCCTATAAGGCGAAAATCGATTCGCTCTACGACGCCTTCGGCCCTGATCGTCTGCTCTACGGCAGTGACTGGCCCAACAGCGAACCGCTTGGGAATTACGCCCAGGTGTTGAGCGTGGTGCGCGAATACTTCACCGCCAAGGGTCCGGAAATTGCCGAAAAATACTTCTGGAAAAACTCCCTGGCGGCCTATGGATGGAAGCGTCGCGAAAAAGGTCAACCGGGCAAGTAACGTTTCTTCATTATCAGGTATCCTGTTATACATGAGACTCAAGCTCTTCTCGGTAGCATTGCTGTCTGTGATGACACTCCCGTTGATGGCCGCCGATGGTGACACGAAGATCCGTGTCCGTTCGGGCCCCCGCGGCGCTGGCCTGTTTGTGGACGGTAAGTACGTCGGCCCCGCCGGCCGCTTCTCGGTGCCCGAGAAGTACTCCATTGAGCCCGGCGCTCACGAGATCACGTTGAAGGATCCTCGCTACGAGGACTTCTCCACGAAGATCGACGCCAAGGCCGGTAAAACCACCAAGCTCTCCGCTAAATTGAAGAAGAAGGAACCGCCGAAGGGTCCGTTTGGCCGCCTCCGCCTGAAGGGCGGCGAGTCGGAGTCGTTCTGGTCCGTTGCGGCCGGCGACATTGGGCCCATTTTCCTGAACGGCCAGTTCATGGGCCACGTCGATGAGTTGAACGATGTCGGCGGCGGCCTGCTCATCCCCGCCGGGACGTACGAACTCAAAGTGCAGTCGCAGCTCTACGGCGAATTCACGAAGACCGTTACCATCGAAGCCGGCAAAGTGAATCGCGTCGTCTACGGCACGAAGAAGGAACAGTAAGCATCCACTTCGGCCCGCGTTGGCGCCGAAGTTTGTGCTCCCAGTTTGGTCACCGATAATGCCGCGGCCGCGTTCGCAAAGCGAAGCGCGTCCGCGGTGTTTCTGTTTTCGGCAAGCGCCACCGCCAGCCCCGCGTTGAACGTATCCCCCGCCGCTGTCGTGTCCACAACGTTCACCGCGAATCCCGGCGCCAACTCGCCCCCGCTGAAACATCCCGCCGCGCCCAGTTTCAACACCACCCCTCGCGCCCCCATCTCCAGCAGCGCCCGCTCCATCGCCGCAGGGGGCAACTCCCGCCCCGCCAGCAGCCGCGCCTCCGTCTCGTTCGGGGTCAACCAGTCCACCAGTTCCAACAGGTCCCTCGGCAACGGGCACGCCGGGGCCGGGTCCAAAATCGTTATCGCGCCCTCTTCCCTTGCCGCCTGCAATGCCCGCTTCACCGCCGGCAGCGGCGTTTCCAACTGGAACAACGCACACGCCGCTTCGCGGAACAGGGGCCGCAGCCGCTCCACGCTCTCTTCCTCCACGCATTCATTGGCTCCCGGCGCCACCAGAATCGAGTTCTGCCCCCCCGCGTCCAGCCAGATCATTGCGATTCCCGTCGACGTTCCGGCCACCGCCTCTACATGGGCCGTATCGACGCCGGAGGCGGCCAGGGACGCGCGCAGATGATCGGCGAAGGCATCGGTGCCCACCCGGCCCGCCAATTGCACCACGGTCCCGCCAGCGGCCATTCGTGCCGCCGCGTTTGCCTGGTTGGCGCCCTTGCCGCCCGGCAACATCTGGAACCCATCTCCCAGAACCGTTTCCCCCGGCGCCGGCAGCCGTGCCGTCCGCGCCACGAAATCCATGTTCAGGCTGCCCAGGACGACGATGTTCCGCTTCATTGCGCCTCGCTAGTGCCGCGTCAGATCAATGCCGAGCTTCTTCATCTCCTCGGCATAGTAACGGCGGTGCAGCAGGTCGTACTCTTCGCTGCCCTCCAGAATCTCCCGCTTCTGCGATTTGATCTTCTGCCGCGCGGCCTTGTCGATCTTTTCTTCGGCCGACAGCAGTTCTGTAAACGTCTTTACGATATTCAGCCGGATGTCGTTTTCCGGTTTCTTCAGCCGGAAATCGCGCCCCTTCCGCATGGCGTTCAGGATCTTGTGCGAAATGTCGGTGATCTTGTCGCGCGACAGCTTCATTCCGTCGCCCGTATCGCGGCCGGAGGCCCGGATGATTTTCCGCTCCGCGATCAACTGGTTCTTCACCTTCCGGAACATATCGGCAAAGCTCACCTGTTCCCGCCGCATGTACTCGCTATACTGCGCCAGGATTTCGCGGACCTCGTCGTTCAACTGGTCCTCTACCGACAGTTCTTCCAGAATGACCTGGTTTACCACTTCCTTGGCCGACGCCAGATTTGTGATCTCCACCAGCCCCGCCGACACGCCCGTCACGATGTGTCCGGCCAGATACGCGACAACTTCCTTCTGCAGCAGCATTCGTGTCTGAGTCTATCGGCGTTGCGAAGGAAGTGTCAATTGGCAGGGGCATTTGCTATACTCAGGGTTTCCATGCTGCTCGATTCCCATGGCCCTCATCACCACCATCGCCATACGGCGATTTGCTGGGCCATTGGTTGAATTTGCGCTGTTGTTCCGCAGCATGAAACCGTAACCTGGCCCGCCGATTTTCCGGCGGGTTTTTTATTTCCCAACCCTTCAAGAAACTCCACCATGGACCTCGATTTTCAGAAAACAGACGGCCTCGTCACCGCGGTCATTCAGGATCACAAATCCGGCCGCGTGCTCATGGTCGGCTATATGAACGAAGAGTCGTTCCGCCTCACCGTTGAACGCGGTTACGCCATCTTCTGGAGCCGCTCACGCAAGAAGCTTTGGCTGAAAGGGGAATCGAGCGGCCATAAGCTTTTGGTCAAATCCATTCAAACGGACTGTGACAAGGACGCCGTCCTCGTCCAAGTCGAAGCCGTTGGGCCGGGCGTCTGCCACGAAGGCTACGAAAGCTGCTTCTTCCGCACGCTCGAAGAGGGCGAATGGAAAGTCTCCGAAAAGCAAACCTACGACCCGGCCGCCGTCTACTCCAAATAGGATTCTCCATGTCGAACAAGCTCAAACTCGGTATCCCCAAAGGCTCGCTGGAAAACGCGACCATCGATCTGTTTAAGAAGGCCGGCTTTCATATCCAGTCCTCCAGCCGCTCCTACTTCCCGGTCATCGACGACCCCGAAATTGAGTGCATGCTCATCCGCGCTCAGGAAATGGCGCGCTATGTGGAGGACGGCGTGCTCGACGCCGGTCTCACCGGTTTTGACTGGATTCAGGAGTCCGGCGCCAAGGTCGTCAAAATCGCCGACCTCGTTTATTCCAAGCAGAGCTTCGGCAAGGTGCGCTGGGTGCTCGCCGTGCCGGAGGCCTCGCCCGTAAAAACGGTGAAGGATCTGGAAGGCAAGATCATCGCCACCGAACTGGTGGAGGCCACCAAGAAGTACCTGCGCAAGAACGGCGTGAAGGCGAAGGTGGAATTCAGTTGGGGCGCCACCGAAGTAAAACCGCCGGACTTGGCCGACGCGATTGTCGAAGTCACCGAAACCGGTTCCTCGCTGCGCGCCAACAAGCTTCGCATCGTGGAAGAGTTGTTCACCTCCAACACCCAACTGGTGGCGAACAAAGCCGCCGCCGCCGATGCCTGGAAGTCGCAAAAACTCGCGGATATTAAGATGCTGCTCGAAGGCGCCATTGCCGCGTTGGGCAAGGTCGGCCTCATGCTCAACGTCGAGCGCAAAAATCTCGACACGGTTTTGAAGATTCTGCCCGCGCTGAAGAATCCAACGATTTCGCCCCTCGCCAAAGATGAGTGGGTGGCTGTCAATACCATCCTCGACGAAACCACCGTCCGCACCATCATTCCCCGGCTGAAGCAGGCCGGTGCCAGTGGCATAGTCGAATATCCGCTTAACAAAATCATCGAGTAACCGCGCATGATACGCATCGTCGAACACACCCAGGTGGGCAAGATCCTCGCCCGAAAAGCTGCCCGCTTCACCGAAGCCGAACAAACCGTTGCGCCCATTCTGGAAGCGGTCCGCCGCCGGGGGGACAAGGCTGTCATTGAGTACGCGCGGAAGTTCGACGGCTTCACCTCCAAGTCGCTTCGTGTCGATGAAGCCGGGCAACAGGCGGCCCAGGCAGCACTCACTAAGGAGTTTCGCGATGCGGTCAAAACCACGTCGGCCAATATCCGCGCCTACGCCAAACTCCAGTTGCCAACGGCGAAATCGGCCACCATCAGCCCCGGTCTGAAAGTCGGCCAGGTCATCCGTCCGCTCGATACTGTGGCCGCCTACATCCCCGCCGGGCGCTATCCGTTGCCCTCGACGGTGCTCATGACCGTCATCCCCGCGCTTGTCGCCGGTGTGCCGAATGTATGTGTCACCACGCCCCGGCTGGTGCCGGAGATCATCGGTACCGCGGCCATGCTGAAGACGCCGCACGTCTTTCAAATCGGCGGCGCGCACGCCATCGCGGCCTTTGCATATGGCACGAAAACCGTTCCCCGCGCTGATCGAATCGTTGGCCCCGGCAATATCTACGTTGCCGCCGCCAAGAAATTGCTCGCTGGCGAAGTGGGCATCGACTTTGTCGCCGGTCCCACGGAAATCCTGATGATTGCCGAAGACGGCAACCCTGCCTGGATCGCCGCCGACATGCTCGCTCAGGCGGAACACGATACCGACGCGAGCGCCGTGCTGCTCACCACTTCCAAACAAGTCGCCATCGCCGTCCAAAGCGAAGTGGAGCGCCAGTTGGCAACGCTGCCCACCGCGCCGACGGCCCGCAGAGCGATCGACAAGAACAGCGCGATCATCCTCGTCCGCTCGCTCGAAGAAGCCGTTGAAATCTCCAACCGCTTCGCCCCCGAACACCTCTCGATTCCCAGCGCGAAACTAGTCCCCGGCATCCGCCACGCAGGCAGCATCTTCATTGGCCCCTACAGCCCCGAAGCCGCTGGCGACTATGCCAGCGGGCCGAATCATGTTCTGCCCACCAGCGGCGCTGCCCGTCTTCGCGGCGGCCTCTCCGCCATGGACTACGTGAAGATCATTTCCACCCAAGAGTTGAATGCCGCCGCGCTCCGCAAGCTCGAACCGGCTATCACCACGCTCGCCCGCGCCGAGGGCCTGGAAGCGCACGCCCGCAGCGTGGAGGTCCGCCGTGGCAGGTAGTAAGGGGCCGTCGCTGCGGCCGCGTCCCGCTGTCGAGCGGATGGCGCCCTACCACCCGCCTACGGGCGGACGCATGGATCGCCTGCGGCTCGATTTCAATGAAAACACGCTCGGCTGCAGCGAAAAGGTGACGCAGTTCATCGCCGGGCATTTGGTCGAAAACGATCTCGCGGTCTACCCTGAATACGGCAAGGCCATCGAAGAGTTGGCCCAGTTCTTCAAAGTGGAGCAGAACGAATTCGCCATCACCAATGGCACCGACGAAGCCATCCAGGTGCTCGTCAATACCTACATTGACGATGGCGACGACGTCATTATTCTGAAGCCCTCCTACGCCATGTATCGCTTCTACTGTGAAGTGGCGGGCGCCGAGATTCGCGAGATCGAGTATCGCCCAGGCACACTGGCCTTCCCGCTGCAGGAACTGCTCGGCGCCATCCAGCCGAACACGCGCCTCATTCTCATTTCCAATCCCAATAACCCCACCGGCGCCGGAGTCGATCTCGATGGCATCACGCGCATTCTTCGCAAAGCCCCCAATGCCGCCGTCCTCATCGATGAAGCCTACTACGAATTCAGCGGCGTCACCGCGCTGAAGCTCATCAACGAATATCCCAACTTGTTCGTCAGCCGGACGTTCAGCAAGGTGTACGGCATGGCCGCCATGCGCGTCGGCTGTATTTTCTCAAAGGCGGAAAACGTCGCGTGGATGAAGAAGGCGCAGTCGCCCTACAGCGTGAATTCACTGGCCGTGCTGGCCGCCCGCGCCGCCATTCGCGACACGGAGTACATCTCCGAGTACGTGGGCGAAGTGCTCGCCGCCCGGGAGTTGCTCTATGTCGGTTTCGAAAAGCTCGGCATTCCCTACATCAAGAGCCAGGGCAATTTTGTCCTGTTCGCCGCCGGGGACCGCGCCGCCGAAATCCGCGACACGCTGCGGGAAAAAGGCATTCTGGTTCGTGACCGCAGCTACGAAATTCCCGGCTGTGTCCGCGTCACCGTTGGCACTCGCGAGCAGATGCGCAAATTCCTCACTGAACTGGAGGCCGTTTGGAAACGCCCCGCCAAATGATCGTTTTCGATATGGACGGCGTACTGGTGGACGTTACCGAATCCTATCGAGAGACCATCGTCCAAACCGTCAGGCATTTCAGCGGCAGGACCATCGAACGCGCCGCCATCCAGGACTATAAAAACCAGGGCGGCTGGAACAACGACTGGCTGCTGTCGCAGAAAATCCTCGCCGATTTCGGCATGACGGTCGAGTATCAAACCGTCATCGATGCGTTTCAACAGCTCTTCTTCGGCCCCAATGGGAATGATGGTTTGATGCAGCGCGAAGTCTGGATCGACACGACTGGCGCGCTCGCCCGCCTGAGCGCCAGGTACGATTTTTCCGTCTTCACAGGCCGCTTGCGCGACGAAGCGCAGATGACGCTCGACCGCTTTGCGCAACATCTCACCTTCCGCCCCGTCGTCGGCGATGACGACGTCACCCAAGGCAAGCCGCACCCCGAAGGACTGCTGAAAATCGCCAACGCCGCCTATTACATCGGCGACACTGTCGACGATGCCCGCGCCTCCCGCGCGGCCGGCGTCCCGTTCATCGGCATCGGCAATCGCCACGACTCGGGCCACGCGAAAACGGTCGCCCTCATGGAAGACGAAGGCGCCATCGCCATCATCGAAAGCATCAACGAACTGGAGCGAATCATACCAGCATGAGAACATCGAGCGTAGAACGGATCACCCGGGAAACCCAGATCCGCGGCAAACTGAAAATCGAAGGCAAGGGCAAGTACACCATATCGACGGGCATCCGCTTCCTCGATCACATGCTCGAGCTGTTCACCAAACACGGCGGGTTCGATCTCGAATTGCAGGCCACCGGCGACCTCGATGTGGACCAGCACCACACTGTCGAAGACGTGGGCATTGTGCTCGGCCAACTCTTCGCCAAGGCCCTCGGAGACCGAAAAGGCATCAATCGCGCCGGTTACTTCGTCATGCCCATGGACGAAACCCTCAGCGTCACCGCCATCGATCTCGGCGGCCGTCCGGCGCTTGTCTATAACGATAAAGTAAAGACCCGCCTGGTCGGCGACCTGCAATCGGAACTCGTCCACGACTTCTTCGATGGCTTCGCCGTCCACGCCGGCGCCAACGTCCACGTTCTCACCATGTACGGTCGGTCGAATCACCACAAGCTCGAAAGCATCTTCAAGGGTTTCGCGCGCGCCATGAAATTCGCCTGCTCCACCGACGCGCGCCTCAAGGACCAACTCCCCTCCACCAAAGGCCTGCTGGAAGGGACCAACCCATGAGCGGCGTCGCGGTCTTCGATTACGGCGCCGGTAACCTGCGCTCGGTTCTCAATACGCTGGAAGCCATCGGCGCGCAGTTCACGCTGGTCGATGACGCCGAAGGACTCACCACCGCCGGCAAAATCATTCTGCCCGGCGTTGGCCACTTCGGCCAGCTCTTGCGCTCGCTCGACGCCATGCGCGTCCGTTCCACCATGCTCAACTGCATCTCCGCCGGCACGCCGTTTCTCGGCATCTGCCTTGGCCTGCAGGCGCTGTTTGAAGAAAGCGAAGAAGCCCCCGAAGTGAAGGGGCTCGGCATTTTTGAAGGCAAAGTGAAACGCTTTCCTGAAGACGCGCGCGTGCCCCACATGGGCTGGAACGAACTAGACGTCAAGGCCGGCTCTCGCCTTCTCCGCGGCGTCGGCGAACATCCCTACGTCTACTTCGCGCACAGCTACTATGTCCCCGTGGTCCATCAGGCCGCGGCCACCTGCCAATACGCCGAACCCTTCACCGCCGTGCTCGAACACGAGAACGTTTTCGGCGTCCAGTTCCATCCTGAAAAGTCCGGTCCGCTGGGGTTGCAAATTGTCAAAAATTTCATCGAGCTCTAAAGCCTGGACGTTTGATTCCATGCTGGCAAAACGCATTATTCCGTGCCTGGATGTCACCGCCGGCCGCGTCGTGAAGGGTGTCAACTTCGTCAATCTGCGCGACGCCGGCGACCCTGTCGAACTCGCCGAACGCTACAACGAACAAGGCGCCGATGAACTGGTTTTCCTCGACATCACCGCCTCCAGCGACGAACGCAAAACCATGGTCGATGTCGTCGCCCGCACCGCGCGCAAGGTATTCATCCCGCTCACGGTCGGCGGCGGCATTCGCGGCATTATCGACGCACGCAAAATCCTCATGGCCGGCGCCGACAAAGTAAGCGTCAACACCGCCGCCGTCCGCCGTCCCGAAATGATCACCGAACTGTCAAACGAGTTCGGCGCGCAGGCCGTCGTGCTCGCCATCGACGCGCGCCGCCGCCCCGGCGGCGGCTGGAACGTCTACACCAAGGGCGGGCGCGTCGACGAGGGGATCGACGCTGTGGAATGGGCCGCGCGCGGCATGCAGCTCGGGGCGGGCGAAATCCTGCTCACGTCCATGGATACCGATGGCGTGCAGACCGGCTTTGATTGCGAACTCACCGCCGCCGTCTCCCGCGCCACGCGCATCCCGGTTATCGCCAGCGGCGGGGCAGGGAAGCCGGAAGATTTTCTGAAGGTGTTGACCGAAGGCGAGGCCGACGCGGCGCTCGCCGCCAGCATCTTTCACTTTGGAACGTACACGGTGGACGACCTGAAAGAGTTCTTGGATAAGCACGGCATCGTCGTGCGGAGGCGTCGATGAGCAGTCTGATTTTGCCCTGTATCGACCTGATGGACGGCAAGGTCGTTCAATTGGTGCAGGGGAAAGAGAAGGCCCTCGAAGGCGACGCGCCGCTGGTGATGTTGGAACGGTTCGCGGGCTTCCCGGAGATTCAGGTGATTGATCTCGACGCCGCGTTGGGCCGTGGCGCTAACGACGCGATTGTCGAAACACTCTGCGCCCAGGCCCGCTGCCGCGTTGGCGGCGGTGTGCGCACGGTGGCGCGCGCCCGGACGCTGCTCGGCCAGGGCGCCTATCGGGTGATCGTCGGCACCAGTGCGTTCACCAAGGATGGCCCCAATAAGCCGTTTCTGGAAGAACTGGCCGCAAGGATCGGCCCGGAGAAAATCCTGCTGGCCCTCGATTCCAAGGGTGGCAAAATCGTCATCAAGGGCTGGCAGGAAGCCACGAACTTCACGGCCGAGGAGATCATCGGTTCGCTCGAACCCTACTGCGGCGGCTTCCTTTGTACGTATGTAGATAAGGAAGGCATGATGCAGGGAACCGACATCGAGTGGTTCACGCGCCTGCGCGCGGCGCTCAGCCCGACACACGACCTTACAGCGGCGGGCGGCGTGACAACGCTCGATGATGTCCGCGCCCTGCGCTCCATCAATATCCACACCGCGCTCGGCATGGCCATCTACACCGGCCGCCTGGACCTCGCCGAACTCCGCGCCATGCTCTAATCGCAACCGTCGGCGCCGGAAAACCTACTCCGGCACCTTCAACGACTGGTGCGACACAAGCTGCCAACCCTTTGCCGTCTTCGCAAACACGTGCGTGTACTTCAGCCGCGCCTTGCCCGGCTTGCCGTCCGTCACAAACTCAAAGTTCGCGTCCCCGTTGATTAGCGCCGCGCCCGCATACACCCGGATCTTCAAATCGTTGATCTTCCCTGACGCATACTTCTGCTTTCCCGAACGCATCGATTGGATATAGCTCGCCTTGGAGTCCACCACCCCCGTCGAGTGCAGGTAGTGGAGGTCTTCGGCCAGCACCTTCTCCAGCATCGGGAAGTTGTTCTTCGTAATCCCGTTAAACCAGTTCATCTCCGCCGCCTTCACATCATCGGCATCGGCGGCGAACACCGGGGCCGCCAGCATCAGTCCAATCAGCAATAAAATACGCATGAACACCAGATTACCTTACGCCGTCCATTTCTCCAGATACCGCCGCGCCGCCTGAATCCCCTGGAACTCCGTCATCCGCGATCCCTCGTATTCAATCCCCACCCAGCCCCGGTATCCGGCCGCGTCCACAATCCCCATCAGCCGGTCCATATCCATGGTCGTCTCCCGGAACTGCGCATCGAAATCCATACACTTGAACGACACGCCCTTGGCATACGGCATCAGCTTCTTTACTGCCTCATACCGGTCGATTTCCTTCGGAAAATTGCCGAAATCCGGCAGCGTGCCCAGGTTGGCGAGCCCGGCCTGCTTCATCAGTTTCACCACCACATCCGGGTTCGACGACACGCCTCCATGATTCTCGATAATCACGTTGATCTTCGCCCCGCGCGCGTATTCGCACAGCTTCGAAAAACTCTCCACGCACCGCGAAACAAAATCATCGATCTCCGCCGCCGTCCCCGGCTGCCTCTCGCCCGGGTACATGTTCGTGCGAATCGCGTGCCCGCCCAACTCCGCTGTAATGTCCACCCACTTGCGATGATTGTCCGCCGCCGCCATCCGTTGCGCTTTGTCCGTATGGCCCATAAACCCTTCGCCATCGCACATGATCAACACGGCTTTCGTCCCAGTCGAAGCCATGTTCCGCTTCAGCCGCCGCACGTAGTCCGCCGTCGGCGCCTCCCACAACTGGTTCACAAACTCCAGTCCCTCAATTCCGAACTGCTCCCGCGCAATCCGAGGAAAATCGAGATTGCTCATCAGCCGGCTCTGGATGGCCTTGTGTAATGACCACTCGGCCAGCGACGTCTTGAACTTCCCCGTCGCTTGTCCAAAACTCAAAAAGGGCACACCGGCCCCGAGGCCTAAAAGTTTGCGGCGATCCATGCCTATAGGCTACAGCGAAAGAAGCTGCGACGGGTGGTCGATCCAGAAATCCGGCGCATAGGTTCCCATATCGGCGTGGTCCCCGTAGCCCCAGCGCACCGCGCAAACGCGCACACCGGCCGCCCGCCCTGCCGCCATGTCGGCCGACGAATCTCCCACAAACAGCACTTCCTCCGGAGCCGCGCCCAGCGCCTCCAGCGCACGGTGAATTACATCCGGCGCGGGCTTGGCGGGAAATCCATCGGTCCCCTGCACATGCTCAAAAAACGGCAGCATCCCAAACTGCTCCAGCACCACCCGCGTCATTGGCGTACCCTTCGTGGTCGCCGTCGATTTGCGGCCAGGCAGGGCCCCCAGCATTTCCACCACGCCGTCATAGGTCCGCGTCTTCGTGTGTCCGGCCGCGGTGTATATCTTCCGGTACTGCAAGATCAATTCGTCGATTCCCGCCTGGTCGATCCCGGGAATGATGTCCCGGAACAGTTCGTTCAGGTGCTTACCGATATAGGACCGGAGCAGCGAAACGGGCTGCGCCGGATATCCGTTCTGGTCCAGAGTTGCCAGGACCGCTCCCGTAATATCCGGCGCCGAATCCGTCAATGTGCCATCGACGTCGAACAAATAAACCGGAAAAGCCATTACGCCGGTTGCGGTCCCTCGGTCAACGGGGGAATCCGCAGCCCGCCCTCCGGCCGCACCGGAGAAGGCGTCGCCGCCGGCTTGTCGTCGTCGTTCTTACTCGAACGCGCCGCCGCCAGGCTCTCCCCGCGGATCAGTTGCAACACCTCGGCCCCGTCCAGAACTTCCCGTTCCAGCAGCGCCTCGGCAATGCGAATCATTGCGTCGTTGTGCTCTTCGATGATCCCGCGCGCCCGCTTGTAGCCTTCGTCCACGAACCGGTGTACCGCTTCGTCGATCCGGATCGCCGTGGCTTCGGAATAGTCGCGGTGCTGGGATATCTCCCGGCCCAGGAATATCTGTTCTTCCTTCTTGCCGTAGCTCATCGGGCCCATGTCGCTCATGCCCCATTCGCAAACCATCTTGCGCGCCATGTCCGTGGCCCGCTCAATGTCGTTGCCGGCGCCGGTGGTGACATGCTTCATAAAGATTTCCTCGGCAATCCGCCCAGCCATCAAAATGGCAAGCTGCGACTCCAAAAAGTCCTTGTGATAGGAATGCTTATCGTCCATCGGCAACTGCATGGTCAGCCCCAGCGCCATACCGCGCGGGATGATGGTCACCTTGTGCAGCGGGTCGGCATGGGGAATCAACGCCGCCACCAGCGCATGGCCGGCTTCATGATACGCCGTGTTCGTCTTCTCTTCCTGCGTCAGCATCATGGACTTGCGTTCCGTGCCCATGATCACTTTATCCTTCGCATGTTCAAAGTCGTACATCATGACGACCTTCCGGTTCTGCCGCGCCGCGATAAGGGCCGCTTCGTTCACCAGATTCGCCAGATCGGCGCCCGCAAAGCCCGGTGTCCCGCGGGCCAATACGGACAAATCCACATCGTCCGACAACGGCACTTTCTTCGTGTGAACCCGCAAAATCTGCTCGCGGCCCTTCACATCCGGACGGCCCACCACCACACGCCGGTCAAAGCGGCCCGGCCGCAACAGCGCCGGGTCCAAGACATCCGGCCGGTTCGTCGCCGCCACCAGGATCACGCCTTCGTTGGACTCAAAACCGTCCATCTCCACCAGCAGTTGGTTCAGCGTCTGCTCGCGTTCATCGTGTCCACCGCCCAGGCCGGCCCCGCGATGGCGGCCCACAGCGTCAATTTCATCGATAAAAATAATGCACGGAGCATTCTTCTTGCCCTGTTCAAACAGATCCCGCACACGGCTCGCGCCTACGCCCACAAACATTTCCACGAAATCGGAACCCGAAATCGAAAAAAACGGCACATTCGCTTCACCCGCGATCGCCCGCGCCAATAGCGTCTTGCCGGTCCCCGGGGGCCCCACAAGCAGTACGCCCTTTGGAATCCGTCCGCCCAGCTTCTGGAACTTCTGCGGTTCGCGTAAAAACTCAATGATTTCCTGCAGCTCTTCCTTGGCTTCGTCCACCCCCGCAACGTCCTTAAACGTTACTTTCTTTTGCTGCGATGAATGCAGCCGGGCCCGGCTCTTGCCAAAGCTAAGCGCCTTGTTCCCGCCGCTTTGCATCTGGCGGATCATGAAAAAGTACAGCGCCAGCAACAGAATAAACGGGATGGAATTAATGATCAGCGAAATCAGATTGGCGTTCGACGCCTCTTTGATTTCGACATTGACGTTCTTCTCCCGCAGCATCTTGTATACGTCCGGATAGTTGCTCGGAATCAACGTCCGGAGCGTACCTTCCTCTTCGGCTACGAAGTCGCCTTTAACCTCATTCGCCGTAATCGTGACCTTCTTGACCTTCCCGGTTTCGACGGCCGTTATGAACTGAGAAAACGTGTATGGCTGTTCCGCCTTCTTGTTTCCTGGCTTCACAACGGTGTAAAGAATGATGACCAGACATACGATCACCAGCCAGAAGATCAACTTGTTGACATTCGATGACATTGCTTCCTCAATCTATGAGACGCCCGGACTGGCTGGATTGATACATCAATTCGGAAAATCCCTCGCCACACCAGTCACTTAGAGGATACCGTATCGCAGCGCACCTGTAGGCGCACCCGGGTCGAAGACCCTGCCGCCGCCCGGGCCGCCGTTCCAAACCGGTATATCCAAACGATTCCGTCACTATCAGTAATCATCGGCCACTGCCCTCGATCCCATGAGGGTATCCTGGCCCGCTCGAAGAATTCCTTCACCGGCTTCGCCTCGGACGCCCCTGCCGGCTGGAACCGGTCCCCGGCCGCCCACGTCCGTACCCGGACCGGTGGCCGTAACCGTTCCCAATCGAGAACTGTCGCTTCTCCTTCAGTATATCCCCCCTTATCCTCCACCCATGCCCGGAATGCATACCACCCCCCGTTAAACTCACCCGGAATGGCGCGCTGCCAAACACACAGAGAGCCGCCGCCCCCACGCACCCAGTCCGA
>JAEUQC010000063.1 GCA_016789905.1 Bryobacterales bacterium
GTGCGCGCCTGATGGTCGTGGACTGTACTCGTCGGTGCGTTCGTTTGACCGGAGGGTACCGGGTTTCGCAACTGGCGAGGGGCCGGGCTTGATGGGTGTGAACGGTACGCGTCGGGGTAGCGCACCGACCGCGGTCAAGCAGCTGCTGGCGCGGGGGGCGTGCGGCTGGCGCGGGTCCGGGCTTGATGGACATGCACGAGCCGGGGCTGAGACGCTGCTGGCGCGAGGGTTAGGCGCGGCTGGCGAGCGTCCGCATCTGGGCTAGAGCGGATTCGTGGGCCTTCGTCTGCGGTTCCGGTGCCTTCTCGGCCAGCGCGAGCTGCAGGTTCAGATTCAACAGGTCGACCTGGAATGAGAAGCCGCTGGTGTCTTTCGGGTCAATGTTGGTTTGCATGGTCGTCTCCGATACTGTCTTTTCGGTTCGGCGAATGGGTTCTTGAGGAAATATTTTGGTGACAATTTTTCGTCATCTGGCGGCGAAAAAGAATCGGGCCGGCTGAGCCGGCCCGTTAGTTGTACTGCCTAGAGAGGGAACGAAACGAGGTCAACAACTACGTGAACCGGATCGAACTGCATAATCCGTAGATGAATCCAGGCTTTAGGCTCAAGAGAATGGTTGGGTGGGAGGGAGAGGAGGGAAACGACGAGGGAATTGGGAATGGAAGTGTGCTGCTGGGGGTTGTTACTGGAGGAGCAACCTTGATTTCTTGAGCCCGTCCCGGTTTCATCACGCACTTTATAGAGCAACTGGTATGCCAAACTCCAGATCCGGCTAAGCTGAGCAAAAACACCATGCTTTACCCACGAATAGGGGAATAATTACCACTTTGGTACTAGGCATGGCTCCCAGATTGGGAATTCTTTCCAGAGTGAACCAAAAGAAAGAGCCCGCCGGGAAGCGATCCGCGGCGGGCCCTGGGATTAGATGCGAATTGGCTATTGAACGGCAGGAATCGCGGATGGCGGCCGGGAGACGGAGCCTTTCAATGCTTCATCGATTTGAATGGAGTTGGCAACGAGAGTTTGGCCGGTAGAACGCTCCAATTCATTGCGGGCGCGGGCGTAGGTGCTGAGGGCGGCGACTTCGGAGGCCTGGGCGGCGGTAAGGTCGCGTTGGGCCTGGATGACGAAGAAGATGGTGGAGGCGCCGAGAGCATACTTCTTCTGTTCCGCGTCAAGGGTCTGCTCCTGGAGAACGCGGTTCTTGACCGAGGTCTGATAGCGGGCGCGGGCCTGTTGGACACTGATCAAGGCGTTTTGCACTTCGACGCGAACCTGATTGAGAGTCTGCTGGAGGCGGATCTCGCTTTGGCGGAGGCTCAATTGGTCACGGACCATATCGGCCTGCGCACCGCGGTTGCGGAGCGGGATATTGAGGCTGACGCCGACGCTGTAATCCGGGAAGTTGCGGCGGAAGACCTGACCGAGGGCGGTGCCATATCCGCCGAGGAAGAACCCGTCGACGTTGGCCGGATTGCGGGGCGGGCTGACGGAGCCGACCGGGGCGCCGGGAACGGGCGGGATGGGCTGCGTGTTCAGAATACCGGAAAGGCCGTTGTTGCGGAGGTCAACGAAGGCGTCGACGCTGGGCAAGAGGGCGTTCCTGGAGCCCTTCAGGCCGATTTTGGAACTCTCGATGTTAATGCGGGCCTGTTCGAGTTCGGGGCGACCGTTGATGGCCTTTCCGACGAGGTCCTGCACCGGTTCCACTGCCTCGTTGTCGGGCATACGAATCTTGTCGGTGGGAATGATATGGGCTTCGGCGAGGCCGGGGCTGGCCACGCCGGTGCGGCTGAGGGCGTTCTTTAGGACGGTCTCCTGCTGGAGGAGATTCGTTTCCGAGATGGTGAGGTCCTGCTGGCTGCGGGCCACTTCGGCTTCGGCGCGAATGATCTCGATTGGGGCGAGGGTGCCGATTTCGACCTGCTTTTTGTTGTCGTCGTAAAGTTTCTGGTTCAGTGCGAGAGCCTGGCGTTTGACCTGGACATCTTCGTTGGCGCTGACGAGGTCCCAGTAAAGGGAGATGACCGAGGAGACGGTGGTGATGACCTGCTGTTGAAAGACGAGTTCGGAAACTTTGATGTTGTTGCGGGAAACGCGGATGTTGCGGTTGTTAACGGCGGTGCCGAAGCCTTGCAGGAGGCGCTGGGTGACGTTGAGTGAGGCGTTGACGGACTTGGAGGGGTTGAAGTCGTTACGTCCGGAGTTCTGAGCGAGCAGGTTGTTATTGAAGCCGAAAGAGGCGGTGGTGCCGGTGAGGAAGCTTTGGGAAACGCCGTAGTTGGCGAGGGTGCGCTGGTTGATGAGCGAACTGGTGCCGGTGACGAAAGTGTTGGTTTGGGGGATGGTTTGATGGCCCCAACTCATGGTGCCAGTGAAAACGGGGTCGAGGTTCTGGCCAGCCACTGCCTGGCCGGTTTGTGCGGCGGCGGCGCCGAGTTGGGCGCCGGCGGCGCCTTGGCCGGTGGTGGCGTTGGAGACGCCGCCCGCGGAGCCGACGCGGGCAGAGCCGCCTGCGCTGGCGCGTTGGAGTTCGGCTTCCGAAATGCGGGGCCCGTAGCGTTGCAGCTCAATATCGAGGTTGTTTTCAAGCGCCAGCGAGATGGCGTCCTGGAGCGAGAGGTAGAGTTTGCCGGCGCGCATCAATTGATCGAGGCGGGAGGAGTTTCCCAGATGAATGGGCGCGACATCTTTCCAGGAGTAGGGATCGGTGATGTTATTCCACCAGCCGGAAACTCCGGTGCGAGACTGGGCCGGCAGTGCCGGGGCTAGGACGAGAAGCGAACAGAGAAGACTTGTGAGTTGTTTTGCATTCATACCAGAGAGCTTTCCGATTACAGAGCCAGACGCAGACTGGACGCCCGATGTTCCACGTTTTCTCCATGATATCGCAGGGTTTAGGGCATTTCTCGCTCTTTCTTTGTTCGCTTTCGGGAATCTTCGAGCCATTCGCGTCCGGCTGCGGACAAATTGCTATATTGGGCAACGGATGTCCACAATCGACCCCGTTCTCAACGTGTTTGAACAGACCGGCGCGTACCTGCAAGGTCATTTTCGGCTGACCAGCGGCCTACATAGCCCGGCGTATCTGCAATGCGCGAAAGTGCTTCAATATCCGGTACACGCCGAGGCATTCGGCCGAGCGCTTTCGCTGCGTTTTCGTGAAATGGCGAATGGCGAGGCGATCCCGCTGGTGGCCTCGCCGGCGGTGGGCGGATTGATCATCGGCCATGAGGTGGCGCGAGCGCTGGGAGCGCGGTTCCAGTTCACCGAGCGGGACGGGGCGGGAAAGATGACGCTGCGCCGCGGATTCGAGGTGATGGCCGGGGAGACGGCGGTGGTGGTGGAGGATGTTGTCACCACGGGCGGCAGTTCGCGCGAGGTGATTGACCTGCTGCGGGATCATGGTGTCCGCGTGATTGGGGCCGGGTCGATTATCGACCGTTCGGGCGGGCAGGCCGATATTGGCGTGGCGCGAGTGGCGCTGGCGACCTTGTCGGTGACGACGTGGGCGCCGGAGATATGCCCGTTGTGCCGCGAAGGATCGGTGGCGGTGAAGCCCGGCTCGCGCAATGCCGGATAGCGCGCCGGAGCGGCGGATTCGGATGACCGTCGCCTACGACGGCACGCCGTTTCACGGCTGGCAGGTGCAGCCTGGGCAGATCACAATTCAAAGCGAATTGCAGCGGGCGTTTTTGGCGATCACACGAATGCCGATTGTGGTGCAGGGCAGCGGCCGGACCGACGCGGGAGTTCATGCGTTGGCGCAGGTGGCGGCGTTCACGACGAGAAGCCGGATTCCGATTGCAAATCTGGCGCGGGCGATGAACCACTTGTTGCCGGGAGCGATTCGCGTGACCAGCGTGGAAGAGGTCCCGCTTGCGTTTCATGCGCAATGGGATGCGAAATCGAAGTTGTATGAGTATCGCATTTACCGCGATGAGATCTGCTCGCCGTTTGAGCGTCCGTATGTACACCATTTTCCATTTCCGTTGGACGACGAAAAGGTGATTGACGCGGCGCCGGTGTTTGAAGGCGAGCATGATTTTTCAGCGTTCGCGGCGAAAGATGAGCGCTACGGGCCGGGCTATTCACAGGTCCGCACCATTTATGCTTCGGTGGCGAGGCGGGAGGGGCCACGGCTGATTTACCGGGTGCGCGGGAGCGGATTTTTGAAACACATGGTGCGGAACCTTGTGGGAACGCTACTTGAGGTGGGACGGGGAAATATGGGGAAGGAAGATGTGCGAGGGTTGTTGCAGGGGGCGGCGCGATCGGCATCGGGGCCGACGGCACCGGCGTGCGGGCTGTTTCTGGTGGAGGTCACCTACTGAACATGCGGATTAGCCGGCGCGCGCTGATGGCGTTGGCCCGACGGTCGCCACGGTTCTTTTTTACGGCGCGCGGGAATGCGGGCGTGCGCAATACGGGCAGCCGGCTGGGTGCGCAGTGCATGGATGGGAGCGGGCTGCGGTTTCTGGACTTTCACTTGCCGAATCATATCGGCTGGCTGCCGTACTGCTTCTTTCGCGATGGGCGGCGGGCGGTGCTGCTATCGATGGAGTTGATTCCGAATTGGCAGACGATGCCGTTTGATGAGTATTACCCGAAGAGCAAGACGCATCTTTGGCTTTACGACAGCTTGAGCGGGAAGCGGGAAGAGATTGGGACGCGGGAGCGGCTGAGCAACTTCGTGGCGCCGTGCTTGCTGATGCCGGGCGAGGAACGTCTGGCCGTGACGGTGATGATGGATGGCAAGACGCGGCTGTACACGATGGACCTGGATGGGCGGAATGCGCGGCCGGTGTCGGCGGCGGGAGAGAATGTGTATGGCGTGAGCTTATCGCCAGATGGGCGGCGGTTTGCCTATCATGCCGATTACCGGATTGTGACGATTGGGGCGGACGGGAGTGATCGCCGCGGGGTGCATGGGGCGAAGGGGCAGTTGCTTTTCGGGACGACTTGGTCACCGGATGGGGAGTGGGTGCTGTATCAGAATTGCACGCCGCGGACGGACCCTGGGCACGACTGGTCCGACATTTGGGTGGGGCGGCCGGATGGATCGGAGAATCGGGCGCTGACCACGGGAAATGCGGCGTGGTTTGGGGCTTCCTATGGGCCGCGGCATAACCCTGGGAGCGGATCGAATATGCCGCAGTGGACGCGGCATGGGATTGTGTTTGTGGAGCGGAGCGAAGGGGCGAGCACGCCGTGGCAGTTTCAGCCGCAGCGGAAAGATACGGACCACTTCAATCGCGACTATCTGCCGGGGGAGGCGCGGGGCGGGACGCGGATCGCTTTGTTGGACCCTTTTTCACGGGAACGGCGTGGAGTAACCGACTTTGTGGAGGGGTGTTGGGACTTTCGTCCGGCGCCATCGGCGGATGGGGATTGGGTGTTGTTTTGCAGGGCGGAGGTTGGCGTGAATCCGGCGATCTGGGTGGCGCGGATTGATGGGAGGGGGGCGCGGTTTTTGAATTCTGGGTTTCGCGGGCAGGGGGCGGATCATCCGCGGTGGTAGGGGTGTTGTTGTGAAGGCCGGGCTGAGGCAGCGAGCGAATCACAATTAGATTAACGCGATTCTGGGCGGATCGATGGCTGCCGAACGGCGGAGCGCCAGAATTGCTATGGTCACCGAGCGGATCATGCAGGTCAGTGGGAGGGCAGGGCAACCACGCTGGATGACGTGGGTTCAGCCCTAACGTTGAAGGTCCCTGGGTAGTACCAGCGCACTGAGTCTCTCTGTGGCTAATCTAACAGGCTCAGGCGGATCTCCGTGAGGCAGATAAAACGAGGATACCGACCGGTTGAAACCCGTACGCATCCGATCGGCTTCGAAATCCATGCCAAAGTACGACGAGCCGCTCTCCGATGCTCCATTCGATTCGAAACATAGTCTCAGCTTCGTCTCCGCGTCCCAAAGACTCGTTATGAAAAGAGCGACTGCAGTGAAGCGGTCATGAAAGTTCCATAGTGAGAGCGTTGGTTTTAGAGGACGGCCCCGCGGGGTCGTCTGCCAAACATCATCGCGAAACATTTCTAATAGAAGCGATGACTCTTCAAGCATCGCATGCAGCTCCTTGGCCCTCGGCGTCAAGGTAAGACGGACACACGTGCCTGTTAGTTCTCGATGGATCAAACCCTTCAGACTTGCGTACTCCATCAGTTCGTTAAACACAAACTCATCGAAAGCGGATCCCAATAACCGCGCAAAGGACTCCGAGATACGGTTTTCGAGAGCCGTTTCATGATTGCTGTGCTGCAGGTACTTCAAGATGTACAACAGCAGCATATCTGAAGAAGGTGCGCGAGTATTGTAAAGGAGATTAACTAGACACGTTCTCCTTTGTGGGTACACCTCTCCATCGCCCACGCCCATCGCTCGAACGACGGCAGCTTGGCTCACGGCAAAATTGAACTGCTCCACCATAAAAGACGGACTCCACTCTTGGCCCTTCTGCAGCCATCGACGATTACAAACAATGTACTGAAAGGTCTCGAGTGAAGTACGCAGGTTGTAATTGTTCAGGCGAACAAACCTCGTCGAGTAACGGTTGCCAAGAGCCTCCCCGATTGCGTTCAGGACATTTAGGGCATCATCGTTCCGAGAAGGGTCACGCAAATGCGCATAGTCATCGTGCCTGTATACCGCTTCGAAGCGGGTCTTGAAGATGTCAAACAAACTAACTGGCTCTGAAAAGTCAAGTTCCCTGAATTCCGTTGTTGAGACTTGTTCGAGTTGGGAAGCCCAGATATGGGTCTCCGGCCGTAGTGCTATGAGTAGTATGACCGGAATCCGTCGGCGACCTGCGGTATTCATCAGGCATGCCCGCGTTTCGAGTGAATTAATAATGGCAGCACGGCGCAATTCGTCGGCCTTCATTTCCAGATCGTCGATAATAAGAACGATTCTGTCAAGCGCGGGATTCCTTGATGCAAAATACTTGAGGGCGACCTGGGAAACCGGATATGCACTCTCAGGTTTTTTGGTTAGCGCAACCATCCGATCAACATCCGACAGCGTGAGATCAAGTGTAGGGTCATTGAGGAGGTCGGGTGATGTTTCAGAGACGAAAATCGTAATATTGATGAGATCTTCTTCCGTGTATTGCTTGCTACTGCCTTTGGCCAGCCACACAGCTTCCTGGAAGACAGCGGCCATTTGATTGCGCATATCGGTCTCCGTTGAAATGTGCCGCTGATTGAATGAGAACGGAACAAAGAGCGTACCGGATGAAATCGCCGGGGAGCGATTGATTTTAAAGGTATGCCGCAGAATCGTTGACTTGCCGATTCCAGTCGCACCCACTAGGAACGCTGCAGCACTGGATTGACTTGAACAATAGGAGATCAGTTGTTCTTCCAGGACGGAGTTGGTCACATAACAATCGCTGCCGAGCGAGTACCGTTCTGGGTCCTCGCTTTGGAGAAGGTGATCAAAAGTCCTCTTCAGTGTTCGATACAGATCGTTCGGTTCAGTAGCCGCTGATGTCTGGGCGAGTTGTGTGGCCGTGTTTGGTCGTTCCCGCATGTTAGAACCAAATCTTGTATAACGCTACCGCCGTCGGGACCGTCGAAATCAGAAAGCCTGCCCCGGCGCGGGCGTTGAGCGCGGAATCAATGAATAGCGTCGTCGCGTCGGTCAATGAGATTTTCGCTCCACTTAGAACATGTCTGTCAATTGCGCGTTCACACCCGATATAACAACTGTTATGATACTCACTCCAGTGATGTCTCTGAGAAGGGAGATTACATTCATAAGTAGGTAATGTATCCATGGATGAATGGACCTGCGAAAAAACGCAATCGACGTTGGAGGTTACGGCACGCATGTTATGCAGCTCAGAACGACGGCGTTTCGTCCAGTAGAAATCCCAGGCTGGAACGGCTATCCAAGCGGCAAGTACAAGGCAAGAAAGCGCAAGTTTCATGGAAGAGTAATCCCGTCTCGTGGTTCGAAACCAACGGGTTCGCTCCGGCTGGCCACCGGCGAAACCCAAACAAGTTTATATCACAGATCACAAGAGTGAACATATTTTCCAATGGGTACTTTGGCGTGTCGAGGATCGAACGGTCTGGGCATCAGCAGGGTACTGTGCTGGAAGTCCTTCCACCCGTGATCCTATTTCTGGCTGTTTAGGCGTCGAACTTGCGAGACGCCGGTGTAGGCTGAAACTGACGGGGATGAAATACGAACTGGATTCTTTGGAGTTTGCCCTCTTCTGGTGATCCGGGATCGCTCGGCGGGGCAGGGGCAAACCTGGACGAATGACCTACGGAGGGCGCGTTCAGTTCGAATGGAGCCCCGCCGGTTACGGTGATCTCGGTACGTTCGCTGAGCTATTTCATCCACTTTCTTACGAAGTGCGGTTTGTTGAATGTGTTGTTCGAGTCATGCAACTGCGGCTTAGTGGTGTCAATGCACCGTCGAAGGAGACGAACTTGGACATGGTTTCTCTCCTTATCCTCGCTGGCACACGCGTGCTTGCAGGCCTCGTTCCACGCAATGGTTGTAGAACTCGGCCCGAATCGGCAATTGCACTTGGCGGGTGGCACAGTGAAGTGGGGATTTACGTACAGCGGGGCGGGCGGTGTTTGCGGCGCACGGATTAGGCGTGGGAGAGGGAATAGCAGACGAGCTTGGCTTGGTCGCGCATGAAGAGGCGTCCGTTGGCGATGACGGGGAGCGTCCAGAGTGGATAATCGCCGCGCCCGAATTCGAAGCGGGAGATCTCTTTGTAGGCCGATGGCGTGGCTTCGGCCAAGGCCATTGTGCCGGTTTCGCCCTGCAGGTAGAGCAGACCGTCGGCGAGGATCACTTGTCCTTTTCCCACGCTGCGGTCACGCCAGGCGACTTCGCCGGTCATCCAATCCATGGCCGTGAGAATGCCGCTGGAGAAGCCGTAGAGATGCTTTTCCTTCAACACGCTGGAGCCGTAGTGGTTCCGCATGTCCTTGTTGAAATAGACCTCGGTGGCGTTGACGCGGTCGCCTTCGGCGGTGAGCTTTAGCAGGGCGCAGCCGGTGCCGTAATCGGTGCTGAGGAAGACGTGGCCATCGTGATAAATGGGCGTGGCGACGTTGGCGACGCGGTTGGCTACCTTGGCGTACTTCCACATCACCCAGCCGTTGGCGGCATTGATGCCGACGGCTCCTTTGGACGTGAGGGCGACGATGTGGCGCTGGCCGCCAAAATCAAAAGCGATGGCGGAGCTGTAACCGGCGGCGTCTTCACCAGCCGAGCCCCAGAGCGGTCTGCCGGTTTTCTTGTCGAGGGCAACAAGAGAACGATCCTTGCCGCCCGGGGTGACGATGAGACGCGGGCCGTCGATCAGGGGCGACTCGCTCAGGCCCCAGTTGATTTGCGACCCCTTGTAGTCGCGGAGGATGTTGCCTTCCCAGTTCTTCTTGCCGTTGGCGGCGGCGAGCGAGACGAGCGTTCCATCGGCGGAGAGCGAGTACACGGTGTCGCCATCGACGGTGGGAGTGCCTCGCGGGCCGGGGCCGCGATCCTGCGGAAAGGCCTCGCCGGCGGCGGTTTCCCAGAGCGTTTTGCCGGTGGAGGCGTCGAGCGCCATCACCCATTGCTTGCCCTGCTTCTGGCCTTGGGTGAAGAGCTTGCCGTTCGAGACGGCGACCGACGAATAGCCTTCGCCGAGCGAGTCGGCGCGCCAGAGCTGCGTTGGACCTTTGGCGGGCCACTGGCGCAGCAGGCCCGTTTCGGCGGTGCGGCCATCGCGGGCCACGCCGCGCCACTGGGGCCAATCGGCGGCGGTGGCCGCGGTGGCAATGAGTCCGGCAAAGCTTCGGCGGGAAAGCATCGTTGTCTACTCCTTGGTGATCGCCTTAATCATCGCCTGAAAGGCGGCTTCATTGGCGGCGACCGTTTTCGACGGGCCGGTGAACTTAAAGAACACCGCGCCTTTGGGCGCTTCGACGATGGCGCCGACGAGGCGGAAGCCGGGCTTATCCACTTTGGATTGGGACATGGGGCCGCCGGCGGCGCCGTAGGTTCCAGAGACATCAATCATGGTGACGGCCATGCCGGCGACGGTGGTTTTGCTGGTTCTGGGAGCGCCGGTTTTTTGCGGGAACTGGCCGATCCAACGGTCAACATTGGCCTGCACGCCGCCGCCCTGGCCGGGGCCGAAATAGAAGACAGCCACCTCACCGGCTTCCTTGTCGCCGGTGGCGGCGGGGGCGGCGTAAGTTACCTCCCGCATGGGGCGGGCCGGGGAGACTTTCCAGGCGGCCGGGGCCTTCCACTTCACGCCGGAAGCGCTTTCGGCGAGCAGGGAGAGCGCGCCCATGAACACAAGCAAAAGAATACGCATCTCTTCAGTGTACAGACGCCGCCGGCCGGGGAATGGTTAGCGAAAGCCGAAGGCGGCGATGGGAATTCCTAGCGGGCGCGGGTCTCCGTTTTTGGGGCGGAAGGGCGGGTCCACCGTGAAGACGACATCGACGTTGCCTTCGGGGCCGGGGGGCATTTCGAATTTCTCGGTTGTCCAGCCGTTCCGGGTGAATTCGCGGGTGCCGAGGTCGTGGCCGGCCACGTTGACGTTCAGCGTAGATTTGCCGACGGCGAGAATGTAATCGGGCCCGACGTTGACGGTGACCTGGAACTCATTTGCGCCGGCGGGGCGGCGGACGCGAGCGAGGGCGCGGGGCATGGTCCAGCGGTAGTTGCCTTCGCGCTGATACCAGCCCTGGGCGAGTTGCCAGACGGGGGTGAGGCGCGTCATTTCGACGAAAGGCGCGTCACCGAGGGCGGCGGTGCGGCGCATGGTGTAGAGCTTCTTGAGCGGACCGTCCCAACTCAACATGGCAAGGGTCGCCTCCGGACGGGGCTCCTTGTGATCGGCGTCTTCGAGATAGATGAGCTCGATGTCGTCACGGTCAAAGGTATAGCGGAGGGCGCCTTCAACGCCCCAGCGGCGAAGGCTGGCGGGGGCGCTGTCGACCAGTACCGTATCGATATCCTTGGCGTTGTTGGCGAGGTCGGCAAGGGAGAAGACGTAGGCGGCCGTTTCTTCGGCTTCGGCCAGAGTGGCGCGGCGCATGTGGCGCATTTCGGCGTAGTTGAAGCCGAGCCAGACGGCGAGCGGGGCGGCGAGCCACTTCCAGCCGACGCGTTCAGAGAGGGCGGCGACGGCGACGGCGAGGCCGGCGAGCGGGAGATATAGATACGCCCCGAAGCGGCGGCCGGGGACGAGGAGCATGGGCGCGAGCCAGAGCGAGCCGGCGAGCAGGCCCCACCAGAGGCGGCGGTCGCGGATCCACATTGGCAAGAGCGCCAAGCCGAAGCCGGCGTGGCGGACGAGGAGGATATGCGAGGCGTAGTAATCGAGCGTTTGCCAGAGCGTGAGCGGGGTTAGGCGGAGACCGTAATCGCCGCCGCGGCCGCCCTGGGAGAACAGCGCCTGGACGGCGAACCAGAGGGCGCCGGCGAAGTGCCAGAGCAGGTTTTTCCAGGCCTTTTCGGCGAGGAGGAATTCGTAGGCCAGCAGGATGGCGGGGACGGCGACGGCGAGTTCCTTCGACTTGTAGGCGAGCCAAAAACAGAGCAGGCTGAGCCAGCGGCGTTTGTCGATCCAGAGCAGAACGGAGAGCAGCGAGAAGACGGCGCAAAGAACGTCGAAGACGTACATGGGCTTCCAATAGGCGTCGAAGACGGCCATGTGGAAGGCGAAGAAAATGACGCCGATGGCGCGGGCGGGCCAGGAAAAATTCAGGCGCAGCAGGAGGCGCCAGAGGAGCGCGAGATTAACCAGATGCAACGCGTGGAGCACGGCGACATAGGGGCGAAAGTCGAGCGAGGCGGTGTGGCCGAGGACCCAGAAATAGAAATGCCCGAGAGGGCGGAAGTTGGTGGAATAGAACTGCGGTGTGACGAGGCCGATGAGAAAACTTTTCAACTCGGCGTGGCGCGTCCAGGCGAGATTGTCGAGATCATCGGCGGAAAAGAAGCCCTTGTAGGCGCCCTTGCTGGCCACATAGAACAGCCAGATGATGAGGGCGAAGAAGCCGGGCGTGGCCCAACGCTTGTTCATTCCTTGGGCTTCTCAGCGTGAAGGAAATCGAAATCGCAGCCGAGGTGGGCCTGGGTGACGTGATCGAGAAAGAGCTTGCCGTAGCCACGGGTGTAGGCGGGCGGTGGCAGGGGCCGCGCGCGCAGGCGGCGTTCGATTTCTGCGTCATCGACATGGAGCGTCAATTGGCGCGCTTCGACATCGAGCGTGATGGTGTCACCTGTTTCGACGATGCTTAACGGGCCGCCGATGGCCGATTCCGGCGAAACGTGGAGGACGACGGTGCCGAAGCTGGTGCCGCTCATACGCGCGTCGGAGATGCGGACGCAATCCTTGACGCCTTTTTCGAGCAACACTTTTGGCATGGGGATGTGGCCCCATTCGGGGAAGCCGGGCGCGCCTTTGGGGCCGCCGTTTTTCATGACGAGAACGGTGTTGGCATCGACAGGCAGATCCATGGAATCGATGGAATCGTGCATCTGCTGGTAAGTTTCAAACACGTAGGCGGGGCCGGTGTGTTTGCAGAGTTCAGGAGAGGCGGCGGTCTGTTTAAAGACAGCGCCATCGGGGGCGAGATTGCCGCGGAGGATTACCGTACCGCCTTCAGGATGGAGCGGCGCATTGAGGGCGCGGATGACGTCGCGATTGTGGCAGGGCGCGTTGGCGACGTTTTGCTCGACGGTTTTGCCGTTGACGGTGACGCACTCGCGGTGGAGCAGCGGGAGCAGTTCGCGCATGACGGCGGGGAGGCCGCCGGCGTAGAAGAAATCTTCCATGAGGTGCTGGCCGCTGGGGCGAACGTTGACAAGGAAGGGCGTGCGGCGGGAGACGTGATCGAAATCGTCGAGGACGAGACCGAGACCGAGACGGCCGGCGATGGCAAGGAGATGGACGACGGCATTGGTGGAGCCGCCGATGGCCATATCGACCGCCATGGCGTTTTCGAAGGCCTGGCGGGTCATGACGCGGGAGGGGCGCATGTCTTCGGCCACCATTTCGACGGCGCGTTTGCCGGAGAGTTCGGCGAGGGCGGCGCGGCGGGAATCGACGGCGGGGATGGCGGCGTTGTTGGGAAGCGTCATGCCGAGCGCTTCGGCCATGGAGGCCATGGTTGACGCAGTGCCCATGACGGTGCAGTGGCCGGCGGAACGGACCATGCAGCCTTCTATTTCCTGGAGCTCTTCGGCGCCGATTTGGCCGATGCGATGGAGGTCGAAAATTTTGCGGCCGTCGGTGCCGGTGCCGAAGGGAGTGTTCTTGTAGTTGCCGGAGAGGGTTGGGCCGCCGGTGACAACGATGGCGGGAATATCGGCGGAGGCGGCGCCCATGAGCATGGCGGGGGTGGTTTTGTCGCAGCCGCAGAGGAGGACCACGGCGTCAACGGGATTGGCGCGGATGGACTCTTCGACATCCATGGCCATGAGGTTGCGGAAGAGCATGGTGGTGGGCTTCATGAACTGTTCGCCCAGGGAGATGACGGGGAATTCGAGCGGGAAGCCGCCGGCCTCCCAGACGCCGCGTTTGACCGCTTCAGCAAGGCCACGCAGATGGGCGTTGCAGTTGTTCAATTCGCTGTAGGAATTGCAGATGCCGATAACGGGTTTGCCGAAGAAAATTTCGCGGCTGAAACCCATGGACCGCAAGTTGGCGCGGCGCGAAAAGTTGTAGTATTCCTTGCCGTTGAACCAGGTGTAACTGCGAAGCTTGGTGGGGTCGATCGTGGACATGTGAAGCCGTTATTATGACGGCTTCGGCCCGTGTGGTGCTACTCCACCGAAAACTTTGTGCCGTGCTTGGGAGGTTCGGCCATGGCGGCGATCTGTTCATCGAGCATGGCGCGGAGGCCTTTGAGGATCTCCAAACGGGCGGCGCGAAAGTGCTGGCTGACCTCTTCGGAAGGTCCCAATTTCCTGGCGAATTCGGTGACGATAGGCCCAACACCCATGCATCCGCAATTGCAATTCTTTTCGCTCACGCTACCTCCCGCAGTTCTACGACCAGCGTCTTGTCCTCAAATTTAGCACGCACGGGCTGCATGGCTGCCATGGATGTGGGCAGACCAACGTGGCGGCGCAAGGTGCCGACTTCGATCACCAACTCGTCCCCTTTTTTGAAAAGGCCCACTTCGCCTTTGGCGGCGAAGGGCATGGCAACGCGGACCTGATAGGCACCATCGACGCGGCCGAAAGAGTAGGGGCGTTCGGAACGGGTGACGGCGGCGGGGTTTTCATCGGGCGCGTAGAGCACGGAGGCGAGTTTTTCCAGGCGATCCAGGCCCATGACTTCATCCTGGAACATGGGGACGCGGCGGACGGGAACGGGGTTGAAATAGGTCTCCACTTCGCCCAGTATTTCCTGTTGCGCGTCGCGCCAGCGGCCGAAGTAGGAGTCACTAGCTTCGGCGGGGAGAACGCGGTTGACAACGATTGTGTCAACGGTGAGACCGTGGAGCGAGAAATAGACGAAGGCCCGCTGCGTTTCGCGGAGGACCATACGCTCAGGGTTCGATACAAGGCGGACGCTGGTGAGTTGGGGATCTTCGAGAATGGTGTCGATGCCTTCGATTTTTTCGAAGAGATCCTTGATGTTGGCGAAGTAGGAATCCGACGGGAGTTCGACGGGGGAGACGCGATTGGCTAGGGGGCGGACGGCGTTGAAGACTTTGCGCTCCATGGGGAAGACGTGTTTCATGTACCAATCGAGCGTGGTGGGCATGGAGATGAAACGGAGCGATTCGGCGGTGGGAGCGCAATCGAGCACGATGGCGTCGTAGGTGTTGCCCTTGCGGTACTGGTTTACGTACATCATGGCGCTGAGTTCTTCCATGCCGGGAAGAATGGCCATCTCCTCGGCTTCCACGTCTCCGAGGCCGCTGGTGCGCAGGACGGTGGTGATGTAGCCGGAGATCTCGCGCCAATGGCGTTTGATTTCAAGCTGGATATTGACTTCCTGGATGTCGAGGTTTGGGGTGACGGTGAGCGGGTCGGCGGTGCGGGCGTCGAAAAGGCCGGCCTTGAGGGCGAAGGAATCGGCGAGCGAGTGGGCCGGGTCCACACTCATCACCAAGGTCTTCAAACCCTGGCGCGCCAATTGCAATCCGGTGGCGGCGGCCACACTGGTTTTTCCAACACCACCCTTACCGCTGTAGAGCAGAATTCGCATTTCGTGCCTTCAGATTCTTGATTTGCATTAGCATTCGCGGGTTCTTAGCGAGCTTGTCCTGATGCTTGTCCAGGAAGCCCCAGTACATTTCCGTGATGGGACAGGAGTCCGGTTTGTACTGGCAACCCTTGCAGTAGTTCGACATGCGGTCGATATACTTGCCGCTGGCAACATAGGGTTTCGAGCCCATGATACCGCCGTCGGCGTATTGGGACATGCCGAGCGTGTTGGGGAGTTCCACCCATTCGACGGCGTCGACGTACATGGCGAGATACCATTCATGGACCTGCTTGGGATCGATGCCGGCGAGGAGACAGTAAAGTCCGGTGACCATGAGACGCTGGATGTGGTGCGCGTAGCCGAAATCGAGCGACTGGGTGATGGTTTGATGGAGGCAATTCATGTCGGTTTTGCCGGTCCAGAAGAAGCGGGGCAGGGGAGCGGCGGCGCCTAATTCATTGCGCTCCAGATAGGCGGGCATTTGCGTCCAATAGATGCCACGCACAAATTCCCGCCAGCCAAGTATTTGGCGGATGAAACCTTCGACGGAGGCGAGGGGCGCGGCGCCGGAATGGTAGGCGGCTTCGGCCGCGGCGATGACGCGGCGCGGGTCGAGGAGTTTAAGATTTAAGGCGGCGGCCAGCCGCGAATGGAAGAGCCAGGGCTCTTCGGTCCACATTGCGTCCTGATAGGGTCCGAACCAGGGAAGGCGATGCTCGATGAAATCAACAAGCGCGGCTTCGGCTTCGACGGGGGTAACGGGCCAATCGAAGCCGGCCAGGAGACCTGGGTGGCGGCCAAAGCGGGTGTCGACCAAATCGATGATTTCTCGGGTGGTGCGATCGGGTTTGAAAGGGATGGGCGAGGCAATTCCAATGGGACCTTCGGCGGGGAAGTGTTCGCGGTTCTCCTTGTCCAGATTCCATTCGCCGCCAATGGGCCGCGCGCCATCCATTAAGACGCCATGTCGGCGGCGCATTTCGCGGTAGAAATACTCCATGCGGAGTTGGACGCGACCCTCGGCGTGGGCGCGGAAATCGTCGACGGTGGAAAGAAAATGGCGATCTGGCCGGATATCGAGCGGGATACCGGCTTGGCTGGCGGCAAGGCGAAGTTCCTCGCGGACGCGATAATCGCCGGGCTCGACAACGACCAGGGTGGAAGGTTTGTACTGTTCAATCGAGCGCAACAGTTCGCCACGGAGGGAGTGCGAGTTGGAACGGTCCTCAAGGCGGCGATAGGCGACGCAGAAGCCGCGCTGGGTGATGCGCTGTTCATAGTGGCGCATGGCGCTAAGGAACAGGGCAATGCGCGATTTGTTGGACCAGACGTGAGTGGACTCTTCGGCCACTTCGGCCATCCAGACCGCGTCTTTATTGCGGTCGAAGCCGTCATACACCGCCGAGTTGTCATTGAGCTGATCCCCCAGGACAATGACTAAATTCCTCATATTTGGAAAGATGCACGTGTTCTGGCGGTGGTGTTATCTTTTTACGGTTGACAAATCTGTCATTCTGAAGAACATGCCAAGACGTCTGCGCTGGGGCATTCTAAGCTCCTCGAAATTTGCCCGAACCAAAGTGATTCCGGCGCTTTTACGCGCCGAAGGGGTGGAAGTAGCCGCAATCGCTTCGCGTGACCTGGCGACGGCGAGGACGCACGCGGAGAGCTTTGGAATTCCGGCGGCCTATGGATCGTATGAGGAGTTGCTGGCCGATCCGGCGATTGATGTGATCTACAACCCGTTGCCGAATCACCTGCACGTGCCGTGGTCGGTGCTGGCGGCGCGGGCAGGGAAGCACGTGTTGTGCGAGAAGCCGCTGGGGATGAACGCGGGTGAGGTGGACGAATTGATGGCGGCGCGGGACGCGGCGGGGGTAGTTATTGGAGAGGCGTTCATGGTGGCAACCCATCCGCAATGGGTGTGGACGCGGGAGGCGGTGGCGCAGGGGCGAATTGGCGAGTTGCGGGCGGTGCAGGGTTTTTTCAGCTACACGAACGTGGACCCGAAGAACATCCGCAACCAGGCGGAGATTGGCGGCGGCGCGATGATGGACATTGGCTGCTACACGATCTTCACGCCGCGCTTTGTGCTGGGGCGAGATCCGGTTCGCGTGTGCGGGCAGATTGAGCGCGATCCGCAGTTCCAGACCGACCGGTTGGCGTCGGCGATGCTGGACTTCGGCGACGTGCAATGCCAGTTTATTTGCGGGACGCAAACGAACCCATATCAGCGGATGCATTTTCACGGAGCGAAGGGGCGGATTGAAGTAGAAATTCCGTTTAACGCACCGCCGGACAAACCGACGCAGGTATTCTACGAAGCCGGCGCGGGCGTGCAGACAGAGACCTTCGCGGTTTGTGATCAGTACACGATTGAAGGGGAAGCGTTCAGCGCAGCGGTGCGCGGCGCGGGCCCGGTTCCGTGTTCGCTGGAAATGGCGAAGGGGAATATGCGGACGATTGACGCGGTGTTTCAATCGGCGCGGGAGAACCGGTGGGTGGCGTTATAGGGCGAGGCCGGCTAATCGATGCGGCAGATGTAGCCGGAGGCGGGGCTATCGTTTGGCACGCCGGGCGGCGCGATGCCGGCGTCGCAATAGTATAAATGGCCGTTGTGGAGGCACATGCCATGCGGGTCGGGATCGTCTTTGGCGAGGGTGATGATTTCCAGAATTTCGCCATTGGTGGCGTTGAGTTTGTGAATGACGCGGTCCGAGGAGAACATGCACCAGAGGGCGTTGGGCGGGTCCCAGGCGAGACCGTGGGAGCGGCCGAGCGTGACGGGAATGTCATGGACTGGCGTGAACTTGCCGTCGCGCACATCGACTTTGGCGAGACGTGTGAAGCGGTGGGAGGCCATCCACAAATGGCCGTCGACGTATTCGAGACCGTGGACACCGCCGCCGCCGTTGGGGATGGGCCATTCGGCGACGGTATCACCCGTTCGCGGATCCACTTTCAAGATGGCGCCGGTGGGGTGGTCAGTAGATTTCTTGCTGCGGCCCAGAGCGAAGCCGTTGGCGGCCATCCACAGGTAGCCGCCGCCGAACGCCATGCCGCTGGTGTTGGAGGACGCGGTTTCGATTTTGCGCTTCACCTTGCCGGACTTCCAGTCGAGCAAGTAGGCTGTGTCGGTGGTCTGTTCGCCCACCCACACACCTTCCGGTGAGGCTTCCAGTGCGTTGGGAAATCCGTCTGGCGATTTGAAGAGGCGGACTACTTTGGCTTTGCGGGAAGGCACGGCGGCGGGAAGGGCGAGGCCGGCGAGGAAGGAGCGTCGAAGCACTAGGCACCTCCGCGGAGGCGGACCAAACTCTTGTCGATGGAGCGAAGATTGGGAACACCGGCCAGGCCCATGTTCAACGCGAGTTCGGTATGCAGAAGATGAATGACCCGTTCGACGCCGGCCTGGCCGAAGCAGGCCATGCCGTAGAGATAGGGGCGGGCGATGCAGACCGCCGTCGCGCCGAGCGCCAAGGCTTTTAGAATATCGGTGCCTCGGCGGATGCCGCCATCCATGAGCACCGGAATGCGGCCGTTCACGGCTTTGACCACTTCTGGAAGCGCTTCAATGGTGCCGCCGACTTGATCCTGCTGGCGGGCGCCGTGATTCGAAACGATGCAGGCTTTGGCGCCGTATTGGACACAGCGGTCGCCGTCTTCGGCGGTCATAATGCCTTTTACGACAACGGGCAGGGAAGTGGCGGCACACAGCTCCTGCAAGGTTTCCCAGGTGGGAAGCGGGTTGGGCTTGGTCGGAAGAATGCCCGCCTTCCACGGAGTTTTTGCTTCGGGCAGGCGGCCCTGCGCATCGCGCTTGGGCAGGCCCGTTTCACACCACGAGCGCTCCAGTTTGTTATGGATTTCGCGCTCGCGCTGGGAGACGTGCATAATGTCGACAGTGAAGCAGATGCCCTTGCAGCCCTGCGCTTCCAGTTTGCGGACGAAGGAGCGGGTCTGCGCTTTGTTGGTGAGAATGCCGCCGGTGGTCAACTGCCACCAGTTTTCGGCGGCGGTGCCTTCCTGCAGCGTGGTTTCGATGCCGCCGTTGGTGATATGGAGCGTTTTCGATTTGCCGGCGGCGCGGGAGACTTCCAGTTCGCCGCCGGGGAAGAAGCAGTTCTTGCCGCCGGCCGGGTCGAAAAGGATCGGGTAGTTGAGCTTCATGCCGAGCAGGGTGAGGGAAGTGTCGATTTTGTGCGTGTCGACGAGCATACGCGGACGGATGATGATGCGCTTGAAGCCTTCGCGGTTGTCGTGAAGCGCCTGTTCGTCTTCGCTGCCACCCTCCAGATAGTCCCATGCCACCGGGTCCAGCTTCTTCTTCGCCAGCGCAGCGAAATCGAAGACATTCACCGGGTCCATCACACTGGCCTCCTGGGCCAGGGCGGCGAACGGCGCCGCGCCGAAAATGCCCGCCAGTTGGCGGAAGGCGGATCTGCGTCCAATTTGCATAGAGCGCGATTCCATCACAAACCGCGCTCCAAGGCAAGCACGCGGGAGTTAGTAACCGGAGCTATTGGCTTCCTGGCCAATCAGGACGCCGTTGCGATAGGTGGCGATGCACAGCGGGTGGGTGAAAACGCCGGCACCGTCGACGGAGCTGTATTTGATGTCGTCGGCGAGGGCGCCGCCGGCGGGATTGAGCCCGGCTAAGTGGCGGACGCGCTTTGCCACTTCATGATCGGCGCAGGAGGTGTCGCCGCTGATGCCGAGACCTCCGATGATCTTGCCGGCTTTGTAAATGGGCAGGCCGCCTCCGAAGAAGATAAGGCCACCGGCGATTTTGCCGGTGTTTTTATTGGCATTATCTGGAGAGGCGAGGGCACCGGCATCGAAGAGGTTGGATTGGCCGAGGCTCCACAGCGAGTGCCCCGGTTGGGTGAAGGTGTAGAGGCGGGCGGTGGAAAGGGCGAAGTCGTCGAGGGAGAACGCGTTGGCGGTGTAGGCCTTGGCTTTTGCAATGGCCTGGCTGCCGGGCCAGACCTGCGAGGGATCGTTGGTGGAGGTGACGGCGGCGCAAACCTCGCCGTCGCGATTCACGACCGCGGCCCACATACGGGCGCCATTGAAGAGCCCGCCGATTTGGCCGCCGGCGCCGCCAAGAGCGGCTGGAACCGTGTTCAAACCGTTTAGGTGAGCCTTGAGCTGGGAGGCGGTTGGCAGGTCGCGGCAAGCGGCGCGCCGGTCATCATCGGCCGAAGCGAGCGGGGCCGCCGCCAGACACAAGGCTAGCAAGGGAAGTGCGTGTTTCATAGTGGTTCCGTCCTGAGGTCTGAAGTTGAACTAAGGGCCCGGATCTAGCATCCGGGCCATGCGGGTACGCTATCACGACCGGGGACGGGTTTGGGCTCAGTAGCGGAAATGGAAGGACCGCACGGGGAGAGGCATGGCCGAGCGGGCGCCCCGGACGGACTTCCAGATGATTTCGTTAAGGGCGAATTCGGGAGCGCGGTCGAAATCGGAAAAGTCCATTTCTTCGGAGGCTTTTGCGCCCCAGGCGAGGGCGGTGTTCTTGGCATTCACATCGACTTCAGGGCCGACGTGGGAGTAGGGCGCAAGGTCCGGCGCGGTGCCGAAGGCGGCGTACATGGGAGTGGCGGCGGCGTCGTATTGCGTCATGGGAGGCAGGCCAAGCAGGAGTTCCATGGTGCGCAACATGGAGGAGGTGGTGTAGAGCGTGGAATCCACCGTGCCGCGCTTGATGTAGGGGGAGATGACAAGGCCGGTGGTGCGGCGGGAATCGACGTGATCGGGGCCGTTCTGGGCGTCGTCTTCGATGATGAAGATGGCGGTTTGCGGCCAATATTTCGAGTGGGAGACGCGGTCGACGAGTTGGCCGACGGCCCAGTCGTTATTGGCGACGGCGGCGGAGGGCGTTGGCGCGCCGGCGCGGGTGCCCTGAGTGTGGTTTTCTCCCAGGCTCATGACGATGAAATTGGGAAGGCGTTTCAGCGGGTCGGGGGAATCGAATTCGGCTTCGAACCTGTCGAATTCTTCGAAGAAAGCGCGGACGTTGTCGGTATCGCGCATGCCGGGCAAACGGAACTTCGGAGCGACATGGCCGACGAGGCCGCCGACGCCGGGAGCGGCGTCCATCTGGTCGCCTTCGCTGACGCGCTGGGCGTATTCACCGTAGGAGCGATAGGTGAGGCCTTTCTTGGCGGCGAGATCCCACATGTGACCGGAGGCGGGTGTGTTCGCGGGCCCATTCACGGCGGCGGAGATGCCGCCGTATTGCGGGGGCCAGCGCTTTTCGTTGAAGTCTGTGGCGTAGGCGGAGTTGGACCAGGAGTGACCGTCGACGGATACTTCGCCATCGCAGTAGAGGTTATCGAAGAGCACGAACTGTTCGGCGAGGCGGTGCTGGTTTGGGGTGACTTTGCGGCCGAAGATGGTCAAGCGCGGGTCACCGTTGCCTTTGGCGATGTCGCCGAAAACCTGGTCGTAGGTGCGGTTTTCCTTGATGATGTAGATGACGTGTTTGATGGGCGAGCCTTCGCCTACCTGCGGCGGGACAACGGAAGGGCCGCTGACGGGCGGTTTGGCGCGCGTGAGCATTTGATCGTTGTAAGGACAATTGGCCATGGCTTCGCGGGTGTAGGCCTTGATCTGGCTTTTCAGGTTGCCCAAGGGGATGACGCTTACGGAGCCTTTTTGGAGGGCGCCGACGTGGCGTGATCCGGCGCCGGGCACGGCGAGGGGGCTGGTGGGGCCGTCGATATTCGAATAGCCGCCCATGCCTTTTGCGGCGCCGACGTAGAGCGATTTGCCGTCGGGGGAAACGGCGAGCGCGGCCGGGTACCACGCGGTGGGAATGAAGCCTTCCACGTGGGAGACTTCTTCTTCGCCGATGTTGATGACGGCGACGTTGTTGTTGTCGCCATTGGCGACGAATAGCAGCTTCTGCGCCGGGTCGAGCGCGAGCGCATTCGGGGTGGAGCCGACGGGCGCCATTTTGTACATGGCCGTGGAGATCACTTCGATGGGGCGCAGTTGTTTGGTGTCGACGACGTAGACGGAGTTTTCATTGGAACAGGCGACATAGAGGCGACCGTCGCGGGCGAGCACCATATCGTTCGGGTTGCGGCCCACCTTGATGGTGGCTTTCACTTTCTGCGTGGCGGTGTCGAGCACGGTTATGGAGTCGCTGGCCCAGTTGGAAACGTAGAGCGTGGCGCCGGAAGGGTCGATGACGACATCGTAGGGATGAATCTCGGTTGGCAATTCGGCCAGGCGTTCGCCTGAATTGGTGTCGAAGGCTACGACGTGGCCGCGCACGGCCTTGGTGTGGCGGTTGGCGGCGTAGAGAATGGGCAGTTTGGGATGATGCGCAAGGCCGGACCAGTAGATCTGATTTTGCGGCAGATGATGCTTGAACTGTTTTGCGGGCTGGTCGCTCAACTTGCCATTGGCGTAGGTGAATCCGTAGACCGGGGCGACGGTGGGGTTCTGCCTGGATTCGGCGTTGCCGCCGGAGATGTAGAGCGTCTTTCCGTCGGGAGCCCAGGCCATGCCGAACCAGGCGGATTTGAGCGGGGTGCGTTGGGTGATCTCGACGTTCTTGGGATCGATGACCAACAGGCCATGCGGGTTGTAGCCGGAATGGAGGGCGACGATCTGGTTATCGCTTGGCGCGGTGGTGAGGTTCAGCACATAGTCAGCGGTGACGACGTGTTTGCCGGCGGGTGTGATTTTCCAGCCGTTGGGCAGATTGGCGGCGGGCTGGGCCACTAACGTAGCGGCGGCGAGGAGAAATAGCGGAACGCGCACGCATACTACTCTGCCGGTGGAATGTGTCGTCTTCATTGCAGGTTGCCTACTCTCAAAATAATTTGGTTGCGAATTCGCGCAGGTGGAGGCGCCAGACCTGCCAGTCGTGGAGGCCGGGACTGGGGAACCAGACGTGCCTGACTCCACCAGCGTCGAGCGCCTTGTGCATTGCTTCATTTGCAGGATACAGGAAATCTTCGGTCCCGCAGCCGATCCAGAGGAGCTTGAGCTGTTTGTTGGCCGATGCGGCATCGGCGAACACGCCGCCGAAGGAACTGGCGAGCGAGAAATTGCGAGCGCCGGCACCGCTGAAACTGCCGATATAGGCGAAACGATCGAGGCGGCCGAGGCCTATCTGCATCGCCTGGCCGCCGCCCATGGAGAGGCCGGCGATGGCGCGGTGGTGGCGCTCCGGGCGGGTTCGATAGGCCCGATCGATCTCCGGGATCAGGTCGTTCACGACTACTTCGCTGAACTTCTCGTTTCCCGCGCCGGCATAGCCGGTCTCCATGACGACGAGCATCGGTTTGATTTGGCGCGCGGCGAGGAGATTGTCGAGGATGAAATTGACGCGTCCTTGGGCCGTCCAGCCGCGTTCGCTTTCTCCCGAGCCGTGCTGCAAGTATAGGACGGGGAAGCGCGTCATTCCCGAGGTGTCGTAGCCGGGAGGCGTATAAACAAAGGCGCGGCGCATGAGGCCCGTGATTCGAGAGCGGTACCAATGCATCCGGACATTGCCGTGCGGCACGTCTTTGGGCTCATAGAAATCGAGTGTTGCGTCCGGAACGTCGATGCCGCTCGATTGGCGTCCCCAGCCGAAATAGGTCTCGGAAGCGGGGTCGTTCATTGGCACGCCGTCCACCAGAAACCAGTAGTAGTGAAAGCCCGGCTGCACGGGCCCGATGGTGGCGGACCACACGCCTTCGGCGGTGCGCGTCATCTCAAACGGGCCTTTGCCTAACCCATTGGCTCCGCCGCCCGGCATGACTTGCACTTTTTGGGCGGTGGGGATCTTTACCTGGAATGTCACTCGCCGGTCCGGGTGCACTTGCGGATAGGCGGCGCCACGAACGTTCGACGTGGCCGGGGTTTGCGCTAGCAGGCCTAGCGTTGCCAAGGCGGCCAGGACCGCTCGCATTACTGGAGCCCTTCGGCGATGCCGTCGCCGTTCGTGTCGGGAAAGTTGACCAGGAAAATCTGGCGGAAGTCCTGGCCGCCGGCGTCCTTCACCAGCTTGCCTTCGGCGTCGTAGGTGGGCACGCGCCGATTGAAGGCCAACCGCTGCCCGTCACGGGACCAGACCAACGCTTCCGCGGCGGGCACGCCGGCGCCATGGCGGGTCAGCCATCGCATCTTGCCGAAGTCCGGGCCCGCTTTTACGCAGATAGTCGCCACGCCGTTATCGGCTTGCACGGCGATGGAGTTGCCCGAGGGGTGCCAGCGCAAACCACCGGTTGTTCCACCGGGGATGCGGGACACCTGAATTGGGCGCATCTGGGGATCCGCGGCCAGGTCCGAACCCAGTGAGTTCACGATGAACACCTGGCGCGAGCCATCCGGGGCGGAGGCGAAAAAGCCGATGCGTGTGCCGTCGAGCGAGCCCCGCACAATGCCAGAAGCCGGCGTGGAAGTGAGCCTGCGAATGCGAGTTCCCGCTGGGGGCGCCATGTACCTTGTTTTCGTTCCGGAGTCGGCGGTTGTAATGTCGACATTGGCTGGCACGTCAACGACGAACAGCGAAGAAATGACGCGCCCGTCGGTCTCCTTCACGTTTCCGATGAAGGCGCGCATGAGCCCTTCGGCGCCGACCCAGGAATCGTCGGCGGCCCGCTCCAGGTCACCTGGTTTTGACGACGCCGGCGGAACGACGGGCACCAGAAGCGCGGCCATGTGGGAAGCGCCGCAGGGAGCGTTGTCGCTGGGCACCATGAAGCCGATTGTGCGGCCGTATTGGGTCAATAAAAAATCGTCGTAGGTGAAGCCGACGCGCTTTCCGTTTGCCGTGTACTCATGCCGGTGCGACCCGCCGCGCAGCGCCCCTTTGGGCGTTACGTCACTCTTTACATCGCGACAATCCAGGAAGCGAATATCACCAGCGCCGTCGCCAGTGGCCACGCCGCCGTGCCGGTTGGTGGCGCCGTAAAAGCCCAGTTCGGCGGTTTCGCTGAGTAATGGGCCGTGGATGAAGACGATCTCATCGGAGACCGGGCTATACGATGCGGCACCAAGGCCCGGGGCCTGCCGCGCACCGAAGACCGATGGGGGCGCGTACACCAGATTTTCCAGGCCCGTGGTAACGGAGGCCTTCATGATGGTAGTGCCGTTTCCGATTCCGGTTCCGAAGGTGTCGCGGGTATCGTAGACCAGGAAGCGGCCATCGCGAGAGAAGTTGTCGTTGTTATCGAGCAGTTTGCTGATGGGTGAGGCGGTCAATTGCCATTCACCGCCATCGGTTTGGGCGATCCCGGAAGAACCGATGAGCAGCAGCGCCAAACCCGCCGCCAGACAGGGCCGAAACAAGTGTGTCGTAATCATCGCCACGTATCCTAACGCACCGTACACTGAAATGGAATGCACCGGCTTCTATTCGTCTTATTGTCGCTGACGGTTTCCGCGCTCGACATAGGGGAGAAGCTTCCCCCAATGAAGGGCGAGTTTCTGACGGGCCGGGACGCCACCCTGCCCGGCGCGGCCAATGGGCGGCCGGCGTTGATTGCCGTCGGCTTCACTTATAAATCCCGTTTCGCCGTGGAGGAGTGGGTGAAGCGGTTCCGCGCCGATTTCGACAGGGAACCGGGAGTCACGTTTTATGAGGTTCCCATGATTGGCGGCATGGGGGTGATGGGCAAATGGTTCATCAACAGCGGCATGAAGCGCGGGACGCCGAAGGCAAACCACGAGAATGTGATCACCGTTTACGGCGGCGGCGCGGGGGAATGGAAAAAGCGTTTGGGTTATCGTGAGGAGGACGCCGCCTACCTGTTGCTGATTGATAAGACCGGCGCGGTGGCCTGGAAGTACACGGGGCTTTATGACGCGGCGCAGTACCCCGCGCTGGCGGCGAAGGTGAAAGCGCTGCTGCCTTAGCTCCACCCTTCCGTGCAGAAGTGGGAAGAGGCGGAGACCTGATAACGAACACGCGCCAGTTCCGGCGTGTCGAGCTTTTTGTGGCCCTGAAACCTCGATTCCAAGGAGAAATCCAACATGCCGCTGGTAAGCAGTGTTCGCTCCACCGGGTATGGCGGCCGGCCGGTTTCAAACATCTCCTCGATCTTTTTGGTCAGGCAGCCGAAATGGTGGTGGGGCCGTCCGTTCTGCAGGTTCATCAGGACGGAGAATGGCTGGGCGGTTCCGTCAAGGTCAATGGCGATGGTGAAGTCCTCCACCATGCCTGTCATGAGGAAGGCCGCCGCCTGGAGCCCGTCAGAGTAGTCAATGACGAACACGGAAGGGTTCTTCACCAGTGCCTTCGCGTCGCCGGGTTTCCGGGTGTTGCTCTTCGTCAGCGCCTGATCAAACAATCGGCGCGCCCAACTGTTGTTGGAAATATAGCTCCAGCAGGCGTCTCCCTCAAAACACTGGACGCTGCGCACACCGGTCTCGCCGCCGCGGCGGCGCTCCGTCAGGCACTGCAGTGCTTCCAACAAATGGAACCCATAGATGTCGAGGCCGGAATAGGAAATGGCAACGGCTTTGTTTTGCCGCACTCCGAAGGGCGCGTCGATGGAAGGAATGCGCATGGCCACCGGAACCGAAGAGCCGGCCAGCATGGGGAACTTCATTTCGCGAGAGATTTCCACCATCCGCTTAGCCTGCCGCCAGTTGAACGACAGGTGCTTGTCGTTGAAGACGGGAACGGAGCGGCCGCTTTGGCGGAAAACGTCGGTGATCTTCAGGAACATTTCGAAGCGCGGATATAGCCTCTGCTCTTTGTCGTTGAACGGATAGTCGCCATGCTCGCCGATCAGGATGACGCCGTCGACGGCGAGTTTGTCGCCGCCGAGGGTCAAGGCGTCCATCACTGTGCGGTAGACCGGGACACCGAACTTCTTTGCCCGTTCGCGGCTCATGTCGGCCTTCGGAACCTGTTCGGTGAACATGGAGACGATTTTCGAGCGCGGATACGGGGGCTTTTCGTCCTGTTTGTAGCCTTCCAGATACTTGCCGATGATCACGTCGGCATGGGAACCGGGGCGATATTCGGTGATAATTGCCGCGATTCGTTTCGGCGCGGCGGCGGCGAGAAGCGGGGAGGCGGCGGTGGAGAGAAAGGCGCGTCGATGCATTTTAGTTAATCTGGTTCAGCCTACCAGATGTGCTAGAGTTAATGCAGAGTTTGACAGTCTACTAGTTTTGGCAATTTTCGATAGATCGGTTTTACCGTCCTTGTCTAATCCTGCTCAATTCGTTGGTCTGCAAATCACAAGGACAAAACATGAAGAATATTTTTGTGGGCAACCTGAGCTTCAGCGCTACCGAAGGCGCGATTCGCTCGCTCTTTGAACAGTACGGTCAAGTGGATCGCGTTAGTGTGGTCACCGATCGTGACACGGGCCAATCCCGTGGGTTCGGCTTCGTCGAAATGCCGAACAACTCTGAAGGCGACCAAGCCATCAATGAACTGAACGGACAGGAACTGGAAGGCCGCGCGATCAACGTGAACGAAGCGCGCCCGAAAGAAGACCGTGGCGGCGGTGGTGGACGCGGCGGATACGGCGGCGGCGGCGGACAACGCCGTGGCAACCGCTACTAACCATTTGGAACAAGTTGCGAAAAGCGGCGCCTTCGGGCGCCGCTTTTCCTTTTGCTAGCGCAAATTGGCGAGAGCAACTTCATACTCGGCAGCTAACCGGGCCACCAGCGCCGCCGCCGGAACCGTCGCTTTCACGGCGCCGATTCCCTGGCCGCTGCCCCAGATGTCCTTCCAGACGCGAATTTCCCTATCGCCGCCGGAACTAAAATCCATCTTTTGGGGGTCGCCCTCGGGCAGGTTATCCGGGTTCATGCCGGCGGCCGCAATGGAGGGCCGCAGGTAGTTCCCATGCACGCCGGTGAATAGATTGGTATAGACGATATCCGCCGAAGTGGAATCGGCGATCATCTGTTTGTAGGCCGCCGCCGCCCGCGCCTCATCGGTGGCGATAAAGGCCGAGCCAATGTAAGCCAGATCGGCGCCCATGGCCAGCGCTCCCAATACGGACGCGCCGGTGGCGATGGCGCCGGAAAGCGCCAATATCCCATCGAACCACTCGCGGATTTCGCTTACCAGCGCGAATGGCGATATTGTCCCCGCATGGCCGCCCGCGCCGGCGGCAACGGCGATTAATCCCGTGGCGCCTTTCTCAATCGCTTTGCGCGCAAAACGGTTGTGAATGACGTCGTGCAGTGTGATTCCGCCGTAGGCGCGCACGGCCTGGTTCACGTCCTCGCGCGCGCCCAGGGAGGTGATGACAATCGGCACCTTCCACTTCACGCAGAGCTCCAGATCCTGTTCCAATCGCTCATTGCTTTTGTGCACAATCAGGTTCACGGCGAAGGGCGCCGCCGGTTGAGCGGCCAGTGTCACGGTCAACTCATGAAGCCATTCGTCCAACTGCGAAAGTGGGCGAGCGTTCAGAGAAGGGAACGAGCCAATGACTCCCGCGCGGCACTGCGCCAGGACAAGCGCCGGATTAGAGATCAAGAACAACGGCGCGCCAACCACCGGGATGCGGAGCCGATCCCGGAATGGCAGCGGCGGACGCATGGGGGCTAGTGCGTGTGCACGTGGCAGCAAGCGCACAGGCGCAAGTTGCGGAAATGCGCGGCGGCAACGGAGAACCCGCCAGCGGTCATGAACCAGGCTTCGTTATAGGGAAAGTCAAACCACGTCAATTTCGCCGCGGCGAAGAACACCAAGCCCATGCCAAACAGGAACAAAGACTGCGGATTGCGATGCTTGACGAAGCTCTTAATGAGGCGCCAGGAACCAAGAATGAAAGTACATCCCAGGATGGCCCATTCGAATTCGGGACCGGCTATCCAGGAGAGGCCGGAGGCCGTCAGCAGACTCATCGCAATTGGCAGCACCGCGCAGTGGATGGCGCAACCGATCGACAACACCATCCCATAGCGATCCAACTCAACGCCGCTAACTTCGTTTTTTTCTGCCGACATATTCAAGTTCTATTATTTGATAACACTCTCTCACGTGCAAAAGCAAGTGGGTATTACAGACGAACGCTCAAACCGTCGGACAACGTGTTGCGATAGGCCTTCCACGCGGGAATGAAACCGATAATGAGACCAGCCACGGCCACCGCGCCCAGGTAAATCCAACCAGTGGAGGTGGGCGGCTGGATGGGCACGTACAGGCCGAAGTGCTGTTCGACAATTGGCTGGAAAGTGACGCTCAAAACGTAGACCAACGCAACGCCGAGCACACAGCCGGCGATGCTCAGCAGGAACGATTCGAGCACGAGGAGCGAGATGATTTTGAACGGTCCGGCGCCGATGGCCCGTAGGATTGCCATTTCCCGCCGCCGTTCGTTGAGCGATGTATAGAGCGAAACGAGCATGCCGAGCAGGCCAACGATGATGACGAAAAACGTGACCACGGTCAGCGCGTCTTCGGCGTAGCCAATGGTACGCCACAACTCCTGCAGTGTAAGGCCGGGAATGATGGCCTGCATCGGTTCTTCGGCGTAGGTGGAGATTTCGCGCTGCAGGCGCAGAGTGTCGATACGTGATTTGCTGCGCAGCAGAAACGATGTGATCTGGTCGATCTTCACCGTTTGTTTGGTGATCTTTTCGGCGGGCACTTCTTCGCCGGGCATGGGGGGCGCGCCGTCGGTCCAGTCAATGTGAACCGCGGAAATGCCCTCCAGCGGGATGTAGAGAGAGCGGTCCACTGGGGTGGCGGTCTTGGTTAAAACGCCGGAGACGGTAAACGGTTTATCCTTATGGTCAAGAATGCCGCGCCCGGCGGCGGCGGCCACGCCGTGCGTGATGACGATTTTGTCACCGGTCTTGTAGCCAAGCGTTTTGGCCACGTCGGAGCCGAGGGCCACTTCGAAGACGTCCTGCGGCAGGCGGCCGGAATCGAAAGTGATGGAGCGGTCGCGCCGGAAGCGGTAGTGCTTGTAGAAGTTTTCGTCGGTGCCAACGACGCGGAAGCCGCGGTGGCTGTCGCCAAGCGAGTAGGGAATGGTCCAAGCGACGGCCGGATGGTTTTTCCAGTGCTCGTAGGTCTGGTAGGTGATGTTGTTGGTTGCGGCGCCGATGCGAAACACCGAGTACAGCAGCAACTGGAGTGAGCCGCCGCGGGCGCCGACAATGAGATCCGTTTGGCTGATGGTGTTGGCAAAACTTTCGCGTGCGCCGACGCGGACGTTTTCCACACCGATCAGCAGCGCGATGCTGAGCCCAATGGAGAAGACTGTGAGCGCCGTGGTGAGCACGCGGTTCTTCAGCGAATGATAGGCGAGAGAAAGGAGAACCATGCGTTAGGCCCCCGCCCTATTGATGTCCGGCAAGGACAATTGCCGGTCGAAGAGATGCATGAGCGAACGGTCGTGGCTGACGAAGAGGAGCGTGGAGCCGGCCGCGGCGCAGGATTCAAACAACAACTCCAGGAATTTCTCGCGATGGTCGTAGTCTAGAGAGGATGTTGGTTCGTCGGCGATGATGAGTTCCGGCGTGCCGAGCAGGGAACGCGCCGCCGCCACACGCTGCTGCTGGCCCACGCTTAGGTTCGTCACCCGCTTCGTCAGTAGCTCGTCAATCCCGAGCCGCTGGGCCACCGCGTGTGCGCCCTGTTCCAGCGGCACTCCCTTTAGGCGGGCGCGGCGTTCCGCGCTTAGCCGGCAGGGCAGGGTGATGTTCTCCATCACGGACAAGTAGGGAATCAGATTGAAAAGCTGAAAGATGTAGCCCAGGTGCGAACCGCGGAAGGCGTCGCGCTGGGAACCGGATAGTTTTGCGATATCCCTGCCCAGCACTTCCACGCCACCCGAATAGCCGGCTAAAACACCCGCCATCACGCCCAGCAGCGTCGTTTTGCCACTGCCGCTTGGGCCAAATAGAAAAACCCGTTCTTTCGCCTCCACGCGAAAACTGGGAATATCCAGAACGGTGGGACCCTTGCCGTAGGCGAAGCGAACGTCTGTCAGTTGAATCGCCGGCGCTGTCCCGCTCATTTCGCGATCTTCAGAACACCCTTGTCGTTTTCGACATCCGCGCTGGCCTGCTGGTCACCGACGAGTAATGCGACTTCCACATCGTGAATCTTTGGAAACACCTTCATGAATCCGAACCGGATTTCCAGGCCGCTGAGCGGTTTCGCGCAGGCGACATCGAACTCGGCATGCACTTCGGAGTGCTGTTCCTGCTTGGCGCCCTTCTGTTTGGCATCGTGATGCTCCGCTTCGAGCTTGGCGGACTTATTCGTCACTTTGCACGCGGCGGCGGCAGGCAGAATCACCATTTCGGCGAAGCGTGCCTTCAGAGTGTTCAAAGCCGCCGCAACCTTCGCTTTGTCGGCCGCTGTTTTCGCTTCATACTCGAAACCAACGACACCATCGGCGGGCGACTCAAATTCGATCACACCCTTCGGACTGCCCTTTGCCGTTTCAAAGGCAATATTCACTTTCGCCGACCCGTGCTCATGCGCCTTGCGGCTGCGGGTCTGGGCGGGAAGCGCAACGCTGACAGCAAGCAGAACAAGCGCGAAACGCATAAAGTTTATTCGTCCTTGTAGGGTTCAATCTGCATGCCCGTCAACTGGAAACCAACGTCTCCGTACGGGCTCTTCACGGTAGCAATCTGCAACTTCCCTTGCACCCACACCGGATCCCAGAAGCTCATCTTCACCTTCTTCTGGCTGTTCATTTTTACTTGCACGATCTGATTCGGCGGCGGGGGCGGCGTGTGGATACACGCGCCAACGTAGGGCACCAGAAGGAACTCGCTCACAATCTCCGAATCGTCTTCGAGCGGCACCATGTAGCCGGGAATTTTCACCGTCTTTCCATCCAGCGCCTTCAGCGAGGGCGAAATTTTTCCCGTGCGGTAGTTCAATTCGCGCAACATGCGCCAGTCCATTTTCGCGGCCGGTTCTTCCGCCGCGTAGGCGGCCTGCACAAGTCCTGCCGGCGAAGCAGGTTGACTCTCGGAGCTGAAATCCTGTCGCGCCATGTCCCGGTTCACCACGTAAACCATTACCGAAAACATCAACGCGAGGATGACACCGTGTACGAATTTCATGCTGGGTCTCCTGGAATGAACAACCCCTAGTCTCTCACGTTCCCGCCGCGTCCCGCAAAGCGAGACAATAGAGCAACATGCGCTGGGTAGCGGTTCTTCCTCTCATAATGATGCCGGTTTTTTGCTGTGAGTTACGCGTATTGACCTGGAACATCCATCACGGCGAAGGCGTGGACGGCAAACTCGACCTGCCGCGTGTCGGACGCGTCATTCGCGATGCGCGTCCGGACATTGTAGCGCTGCAGGAAGTGGACGTGCGGACGGAGCGGATCAAGGGCCGTGATACTGTTCGGGAACTCGAACGGCTGACGGGGATGCGCGGTGTTTTTGGCGCGTCCATGCCCTTCCAGGGCGGCGGCTATGGCAATGCCATTCTGGTGAACGGGACTCTGTTGGGCTCGCGCGTCTTTCCCATCGGCGCTTCGCCGGGGAACGAACCGCGGTCAATCCTGATGACGGAGATGCGCCCGTACCGATGCTCGCTGGACATCGCGTTCCTCTCCACGCATTTTGACCACAAGAGCGAGGAGGACCGCATGGCCGGGGCTGGCGTCGCCAACCTTCCCATCGGGCTGCCAGCGATTCTGGCGGGAGATCTGAACGCCCCTCCGGACGATCTTGTAATCGGCACCCTGATGCAGCAGTGGGCCAGCGCCACCAAGGGACCCGGCTATGCGACGATCCCGGTGGAGACGCCGAAGCGCCAAATTGACTACATTTTGTTTCGCCCCGCCAAGCGATGGGCCGTGGTCAGCGCGCAGGTGATGGACGAGCCGGTGGCCAGTGACCATCGCCCGCTGCTGGCGACGCTCCGGCTACTGCCAGGCGAAGAGTAGAATCACCAGCCCCACCCAAACGACGCCCATGAAGTGCCAGTAGGTTGCCGTGTTCCTGGCCGCCGCCCGATGCCGGCGCAGGGGCTGCTCCTCGCCGTCGGCCAAATCCCGCGCTCGCCGGATTAACCAGTACATGCCGCCCAGCCCGCCCAATAGATGGAACGCATGGATTCCGGAAAAGACATAGTACATGGAGCCGCGCGGGTTGCCGACTACGTAGACGCCTTGCTGTGCCAGGTCCCGGCATCCGAGCGCCTGCATCAGCAGGAACACTCCGCCCAAGCCGAGCGTTAGCCAGAGGCCCATCCGGTATGGCGCCAAGCGCGCCATACGCAAATCTCGCCGTGCCCATTGGAGCGTGACACTGCTGAGCGCCATTACCGCGGTGGACACCCAGAACCACCAGCTTAAGTGCACATCCGCCTGTCCTGGCCGGTCCTGAATGGCAAACGCGTAGGCCACGGCCAGCGCGACGAAGAAAGAGCCAATGGCGGCCAGCACCAGCACCATGCCAAACATGCCAAGACTCATCTTGGATTTCTGGTCGGACGCTTCAATGTAGGAAGGATTCACTATCCTTACAGGATACGGCCACTTGCCGGATTCGTTGGAACTCGGCTAGTTTGAATCATGGTACGCAGCCTGCTTCTTGGGATCGTTCTGCTTTCGCTCAATCTCGCGGCACAGAACAAGAAAAGCCCGATCGATAAGTTCCGCCAGTTGGAAGAGATCCTTCCGACGCCGAATGAATACCGCACCGCCTCCGGCGCTCCAGGCCACAAATACTGGCAACAGCGGGCCGATTATTCGATCGACGTAGAGTTGGACGATCTAAACCAGAAGATCATCGGGCGCGCCGCCATTACCTACCACAACAACTCGCCGGACACCCTGACCTATCTTTGGCTTCAACTTGACCAGAACATCTGGGAGCCCCATTCGGACACCGATCTGACGGCCACCGCACCGGATTGGAAAAAATTTCCGCTTCCTACGTTCCGGCGATTTATGGATGATCCGTTCGCCGGGGGATACCGCATTGGTCCCGTAAAAGACGCGACAGGCAAGGAGCTGAATAAACACATCAACCGGACGATGATGCGGGTGGACCTGCCCGCGCCATTGCCCAGCGGCAAGTCCTTCGTCTTCTCGCTCGATTGGGATTACAAGATCAACAACTCCAAACGAGTCAGCGGCCGGACGGGCGCCGAGTTCTTCCCCAAAGACAACAATTGGCTCTACGAAATTGCCCAGTGGTTCCCGCGCATGGCTGCTTATAACGACGTGAGCGGCTGGCAGCACAAACAGTTTCTTGGCACCGGTGAATTCACGCTTGAGTTTGGAGACTACAAGGTGCGAATCACCGCGCCGAACGACCACATTGTGGCCTCCACCGGAGTGCTGCAGAATCCGGAACAGGTGCTGACGCCGCTGCAGCGCCAACGTCTGGCCGTGGCCAGGACTGCCACAAAGCCGGTGATGATTGTCACCGAAGCCGAAGCCACCGCCAACGAAAAGTCAAAACCCACGGGCAAGAAGACCTGGATTTTCCACGCCGAAAACGTGCGGGATTTTGCATTCGCGTCGTCCCGAAAATTCGCCTGGGACGCGCAGGGCCACAACATGAACGGCAAGACGATCATGGCCATGTCGTATTACCCCAAGGAGGGCAACCCGCTGTGGGAACGCTATTCCACTCATGCCATCATTCATACGCTGAACATCTACTCGCGCTACACGTTTGAGTATCCCTACCCGATCGCCATTAGCGTGAACGGCCCCGTGGGCGGCATGGAGTATCCGATGATTTGCTTCAACGGCCCGCGGCCAAAGGACGACAAAACCTATTCGGCCCGCACGAAGTATGGGTTAATCAGCGTGGTCATCCACGAAGTGGGCCACAACTATTTCCCCATGATTGTTAACAACGACGAGCGCCAGTGGACATGGCTCGATGAAGGAATCAACTCGTTCCTTCAGTACCTGGCCGAGGTGGAATGGGAGGATAACTATCCGTCGCGCCGAGGCGATCCGGCCAAGATCGTTGAATACATGAAGGGCGAAGGGCACGACCCGATCATGACGAACTCGGAGTCCATCGTTGACCTGGGCGGCAATGCCTATCACAAGACCGCCACGGCGCTGAACATCTTGCGAGAAACGGTGCTGGGCCGGGAACGATTCGACTTTGCCTTCAAAGAATATGCCCGTCGCTGGATGTTTAAACGGCCCATGCCGGCGGACTTCTTCCGCACGCTGGAGGACGCAAGCGGAACCGATCTCGATTGGTTCTGGAAGGGCTGGTTCTATACGACCGATATTGTGGACATCTCGATTGACGAGGTGAAGCTGTACTCGGTAGACACGCAGAATCCGGAGATCGAAAAACCTCTTTCGAAGAAGGAAAAAGAAGCGGAACCGGTCACGCTCTCCGCCCAGCGGAACAAGCCGATCCGCAAGCGCGTGGAAGACTTTCCGGAACTCGCTGATTTCTACAACAAATTCGATGAGTTCACCGTTTTGCCCTCGGAAAAGAAGGCCTTTGAGGCCTTCACTAAGCAGTTCGAAGAGGACGAGAGGAAGCTCTTTGATCCTTCGATGAGCTTTTACTCGGTGTCGCTGAAAAACATTGGCGGACTAGTGATGCCGGTAATATTGCGAGTGGAATTCGCCGACGGAACGCAGGAAGAACTCCGCATTGCCGCGGAGATTTGGCGGCGGAACAACCTGCAGGTGGAGAAGATCATCGCCACCCGTAAGGAGATCAAGTCGATTGCGCTCGACCCCAATCTGGAAACCGCGGATGCCGATACGTCCAACAACTACTGGCCGCGCCGCGCCGTTAAATCGAAGTTCCAGATATTCAAAGAGGATCGCGACAAGGTAAACCCGATGCGCGAATTGAAGAAGTAGTGCGGCTGCTGGTTGGGCTGTGTTTGTGCGCTTCGTTGGAGGCACACAAGTTCCACTACAGTCGCACGGAGATCAACTGGAACACGGCGGCGCGAAGGGTGGAGATCATCGCCACGCTGCACGCCGATGACATCGAGACCCGCCTGCGACAGTCCCATGCGCAACTGGAACTGGATAGAGACAAGCGGGCTGAGAAGCTCGTTTGCGCCTACACCGCTGGGGCGCTCGCGTTGGGTGCGTTGCGCCCGCGTTGTATCGGCATGAAGGTGGGCCGTGATTATGTTGACGTTTATCTGGAAGCCGCCGTGGAAGCGCCTCCGAAGGTTTTGACGAATCGGATCCTCATTGAGAATCTGCCGGATCAACGCAACGACGTGGAACTGAGAAAGGACGGTAAACTGCTCGGCCCGCGCATTCAATTCAATACTTCTGAAACCCGCAAGGAAGTTCGCTGGTAACGTCGATATAATGGCGCTCGTTATGCGCTATAGCCTGTTGTTCCTACTTTCCGCGGCTCTGCAAGCCCAGAATGCGACCACCGCCGGCCGCTTCCATGTCGAACATCCGACGCTCATGAATCTTGGGTTTGAATGGGCCATCACCGGCGACGCCAATCGCAATGCCACTGTCGATGTGACGTTTCGCGCCGTTGGCGAGTCCGGTTGGCGCCCGGCCATGCCGCTTGTCCGTGTCGGCGGTGAGAATATTTACCGCCGCCGGGAGAATCTTGACTACACCGTCCCCGATGGCTTTGCCGGGAGCATCCTGAATCTTCGGCCGGGCACCGAATACGAGTGCCGGTTTGTGCTGAAGGATGCGGACGGCGCGACCGGCCAAACGACGCATACGGTAAAGGTCAAGACCCGCACGGAGCCGATGCCATACGCGGGCGGTCAGATCCGCCACGTCTATTCGCCGGAGTATAAAGGGCCCAAGGTGGAACCGCATTTCACTAGCGTTTTGCAGGCCTACTACGGCGCCGGGCTTGGTGACTGGTCTGTCGTGTGGGAGCGCCGCGCTCAACCGGGAGATACAATTCTGGTTCATGCCGGTATCTATCGTCCCGAGCGTTTGAACTATGTCGACCCCATGATGACGCCATTCGATGGGTCTATGTCGCTAACCCTGAAAGGGACTCCTGAAAAGCCGATTACCATCAAATCCGCGGGCGATGGGCAGGTCATCTTCGACGGCGATGGGAACCACTCGATGTTCGACGTTACCGCGTCGCGCTATCACATCTTTGATGGCATCACCATTCGCAATACTGATATCGGCATTCAGGCCGGGCAGAAGGAAGTGCTGGGCGCTGTTGGGCTGACGGTCAAGAACTGCCGCTTTGAAAACGTCGGTTTCGGGATCTGGACAGAGTATGCCGGATCGTCGGATTTCTACATCGCCGACAATCTAATTCTCGGACGCGAAGACCGCTTCCAACTCAATGGCTGGACCGGATTCATGTGGCAGCCCATCGGCAACTACGGTTCTCATCAGCTCAAGAGTTACTACGGAATAAAAGTCTATGGCCCGGGGCACGTTATCGCTCATAACGCGATTGCGTATTTCCACGATGCCATCGGCATCTCAACCTATGGCACGCCGCCCTCCGACCCCGAAATGCGCGCCTCGTCCATTGACATTTACAACAACGACTTTCACATGTGCAATGACGACTATGTGGAAACCGACGGCGGTGTCCACAACGTACGCGTGATGAACAATCGCGGAGTGAACGCTTTCCACGGAGGCTATAGTTCACAGCCGACGTTTGGCGGGCCAATTTACTTCATCGGCAACATCCTTTATCACACCACTTCGTCCACCAGTTTCAAATTTTCGGCTCATCCGGCGGGGTTGTTCGTTTACCACAACACGATCATCAATGAACATCTGGTGGGCGAACCGTACTCGAACGCCCACTGGCGCAACAATCTGATCCTCAGCAAGAATAGCGGCGGCGGCGTGATGACCTGGGCGAATGCCACGGACGCGTATTCATCGGACTACAACGGCTTCCGGCCGAACCGGAATGGCGCGCCGCAATACCGCTTTTTCGCTCCGCCGAAAGGGCAGAAGGTCTATGAAACGAAACCGGAGATGTGGAAGTCGTTCGCCTCGTTGAAGGAGTTGGCGGCCGCGACTGGCCAGGAGACGCACGGAGTAGAAATCGACTACGACATTTTTGAGAACCTGTCGCCGCCGACGGCCACGGACCGCCACAAGGTCTATCATTCGATGGACCTGAACTTCCAATTGAAGTCCGCCAGCAAGGCCGTGGACGCCGGTGTGGTCATCCCCACTGTGAACGACAACTACACGGGCAAGGCTCCGGATCTTGGCGCGCTGGAGACGGGCCGGCCGGAGACCAAGTGGGGCCCGCGGTGGATTGCCTGGGCCCCGTTCTACCGCTAGCAAAATAATTGGTGCCTGGCACCAATTATTTTGCGGGGCGGAGTGCTAGCCCCGCAGCCAAACTAGAATTGATACTTCAGCGCTAACTGAATCACCCGCGGAGATCCGGCGGACGTGATGCGGCCGAACGCCGCCGCAGCGCGGTTCGCGTTTGGGTTGCCCAGGTTCACGCGGTTCAGCGCGTTGAACGTCTCCATCCGAAACTGCATTTTGTGACGCTCAGTGACCGGGATATTTTTGAAAAGCCCGAAGTCCACGTTTACATCGCCCGGTCCACGCATGATGTTCCGGCCAGCGGTGCCGTAGGTGCCCACTGCGTTGAACGCGAAAGCATCAATGTTGAAGAAACGATCGACAAGCTGGCCAGTTGGCCGCCCGGTGTCGAGGTACGGATTGCCCACCAGATCGGCACGGTCCTGATTTACTCCGGTGAAAGAGTTGTCCCTGCCCGAGACTACCGTAAACGTTGTACCGCTTTGCAGCGACAGAATGCCATTCATGTCCCATCCGCCGGCCAGGTATTTGACTAGCGCAATCCGCTCCTTCAGGCGCGGCAGTTCATAGACGAACGAACCGACAAAACGGTGCGGAATATCCAGGTTGGAAAGCCCGCGATTGAAGCGCTGATCAAACGGATTCGGGGAAACAGTGCCGTCGCCGGAAGCATCGTCGATCATCTTCGACCATGTGTAGGAGGCCATCAGTGAGTAGCCCCTTGTGAACCGCTTGTTCACCGAAACCTGCATGGAATTGTAGTTCGAATTCCCGTCGCTCTTCTGCAGCGCGACGGTGCCGAAATCCGGAGCAAACAGGCGCCGGGCGTTGGTGTTGGCCGTCGTCGCACCGGTGCGGAATACCGCGGGATTGCCTTCAATTTGGTTGAACAAATGCGTACCCTTGCTGCCCACGTAGGCCAACGTGCCCACCCAGGAACCGAAGAACTCGCGCTGCAGGTTGAAGTTCCACTGCTGCATGTAGCCGTTGCTGAAATCGGCGTTGTAGGGCATCATTGTCAACGGCCGGATGAAGCGGTACGTCCTGCGCGCGTCGGCGGTGGCGGGCGCGGTGAAAGGCCATGGATTGCCTGTATTGGCGTAGGGGTTTTCTACGCTTGGAGGTGCGTCGAAGGTGAACTTCGCCGCAAATGGCTGCGAGTTCGATGGCTGGTTGTTGGCCTGCTGGCGGATTTGAGACCAGAACACGCCGTAGCCGCCGCGGACGCTGAGTTTGCCCTTGCCGGAAGGGTCCCAGGCGAAACCGAAGCGCGGCGCCAGGCGGTTGTATTTGGCCTCCATCGCGGAGAAGGGAACTCCCGTGTCGCCGGGGAACACGACGCCAGCGGGCGCTGTCGGAAACACGGTGCTCTGTTGGCCCGGACGGAACTGGCTGAAGCGGTTGTCGGAATCGGTGAACGGCAGGAATGGGTCATAGCGAAGACCCAGGTTCAGCGTCAGCCGCGGCTTCACTTTCCAATCGTCCTGCGCGAACAGGCCCCATTCCTTCTGGCGGGGCTGGTTCACCAGCAGCGAACCTTGCCGGAAATTGAACACCCGGCCCAGAATCAAATCCGCCGCGGAATCGCCGGTGATCTGGCCGTTGAAGACGAGTGCCGGGTCGCCTTCGAAGAACTCCGACAAGTCCAACTGGGATAGCCGAACACTTCCGCCAACCTTCAGGAAGTGGGCGCCTTTGTTCCAGTTCAGCCGTTCACTAATTTCAAAGTTCCGGCGGAAGTGTTGGAGCGGATAACGCGTGAAAGCATTGAAGCGCCCGTTGACATTGGTGCTAATCGCATAGGGTATGTCGGATTCGGTGAATGGGCGCGTGAACTTGGCTCCGAAGTCGTTCCAGTTTTTGTTCCCCGGAACTACGGATAGCTGCCGGCGGTCGATGTCGTTGAACGTGAATTGGAAGCTATTGAGAAGCGTAGGGCTGAGGATGTGGGTGTCGGAAAGCGACAGGTTGTAGTTGCTGTACTTGATGTTGGCGAACAGGTTGGGCAGGTTGCCAGGCACCTCCTGAAACGCTTCATCGTTGATCAGGAACCGTCCGCTTACGCGGTTGGCCGAACTAAGCTGATGGTCGATTTTGAAGATTGTATTGTCCTGGTCGTTGGACTGCTGGCTGGCGAAGCTAAACAGTCCGTCCGCGCGGTTGGGCAGCGGCACGAATGCGTCCAGGAACTTGATGGACGGCTGGGAAATGCGACTCGCCGGGATCGTGCGGTTGGGGAAGGGCTGGTTGTTGTTCGCCGGGTCCGTGATGGCACGCGCGAGACCGGAAAAGTTTCCTTGGCGCTCTGCCGCCGACGGTACGTTGGCCGTCTGCGCGCCAGGCGCGGACCGGTCTCGCGTACCTTGGTAGCTCACGAAGAAGAACGTCTTGTCCCGCACGATTCGGCCGCCAAACGTTCCGCCAAACTGGTTCCGTTTGAATGGCGGCACTGTGTTTGAAAAAAAGTTGCGCGCGTTCAGCTTTTCGTTGCGCAGGAATTCGAACAGGCTCCCGTGCCAATCGTTGGTGCCGCTCCTGGTCACTGCGTTCATTAACGCGCCGGCGTTGCGTCCGTATTCGGCCGAGTAGGCGTTGGTGTTGATGGAAAACTCTTCCAGCGCGTCGGGCGGAGGAAAAACGGCAGGGGAATTAAAGTACGGGTCGTGATTGTCGCCGCCATCGAGCACGTAGTTGTTCCCGTTTTGCCGGCTGCCGTTGATGGAGATCGTGTTGTTCTGTCCTTGCCCGCGGTCGGCTACGGCGCCCGCGCCCGGAACCAGTCGCTGGAGGTCCAGCGCGTTGCGCCCGTTCAGTGGCAACTCGATAATTCGTTTCGAGTCGATCACTTCCTTCAGCGTTCCCGTTCGCGTTTCCACCTGGACGCTCTCCGCCTCCACGGTTACGCTTTCGGCCACATCGCCGATTTGCAGTGTAATCGGCACCTGCCGGTTTTCGTCCACCTGCACGCGAATCCCAGTCTGTACGAATTTCTTAAAGCCTTGCCGTTCGGCGGAAATGGAGTAGGCGCCAATGGGAAGCTGTGTGGCGACGTAGTCACCGCGTTCATTGCTGACAACGCTTCGCACTTGCCCTGTCTCCACCTGCAGAATCCGCACCGTTGTGCCTGGTATTAGGCTGCCGCTCGCATCCGTCACAGTTCCGTAGATCGTCACACTCCCCTGCGCCAGCAAGCTGGCGGCTGCTATTAGACCGAAAAAAAGAAGCTTCATGTTGCCGCCAGTCTATCAACTCCATCGCCTGGCGGCGCGGCGTGCTACGGCAGAACCACCATCCCCCACGGCGATCCGGTCAGTGCTATTTTCTTCGTTACCGTCTTGCCGGCCAGGTCGATCACTGACAAATCGTTAGATGGCCCGTTTGCGCTATAGAGGGTCTTTCCATCCGGAGAAAGAGCAATTCCCCATGGGCGTTGCCCGACCTCGAATGAACTCTCGACTTTTCGCGCCGCCGTGTCTAGAATGAAGACCTTTTTTCCTCGCCCCGTGCTCACGTAGAGCTTCGAAGCATCCTTGCTCAGCAGCACCGCCATCGGCTTCACCACACCTGCTTCGCCCAGCGCAATCGTCTCCACCACGGCGTTCTTCTCCACATCCACGTAGACCACAGTTCCATCGTTTTCTGCGTTGACCCACACATGCTTCCCGTCCGGCATCCATGCAATAGTACGCGGCCGCCGCCCCACTTTCAGCTTGTTCACCACCTTTTGCGTGGCCGTATCGATCTTGTAGATCATCCCCGCGTCTTCCGATGTGGCATAGACGTACTTGCCATCCGGACTCATCCTCACGCCTTCCGGTTCCTCGCCTGTGGGCAGTGTCGCCACGATCTTTTCTGTCGACAGGTCCAGGATCGACACGCCCGCTACATCTTCATTGGAGACGTAAAGGAACTTCCCATCGGCTGTAATGTCGAACTCTTCCGGATCGCTCCCGCTCTTCAACATTTTCACCACTCTGCCTTGCGCGATGTCGTATACTCCGATGCCATCCGCGCTCTTGTCCGGCGGCGGCAAGGTGCTTTCATCCACGCCCGGCCCGGCGATGGGCGACCCGCTGAGCGCCACGTAGATCAACTTCCCGTCCGGACTCGCATGGATCCCACGAGGGCGTTTCCCCAGCGGCACTGTCGCCACCACTTCATGTGTCGCCGAGTCAATCACGCTGAGGTCGCCAGACCGTTCGTTGGTGACATAGATCCGGTATCCGCCCGCCGGCTTCTCCCCCGCCTTCTCGGGAGCTTTCGCGCAGCCGCCCAAAAATGCCAACAAAATTGCCACAAATCCGTAACGCATCTCAGTTTCCCTTCAATGTAAATGTCATCTCGTGGGACGCCGACGCCGCTAGCGTCACGGTCTGCTCCTGGCCCCCCAGCACGGAATCCCAAACCGCTACCGTATATGTTCCCGGCGGCACATTGCGAATCGCGAATTCCCCGCCTTCTCCGGTCACGGTGAAGTAGGGATGATCCACCACGCCGATCCATGCTCGCATCCAGCTATGCACATTGCACTTCACTGGGATCATGATCTCCGGCACGGCGAACTTCCGCGACAATGGCGGGTCCTCCGGCGCCTGACTTTGGTTCCAGTCCCGGTTCTTCTGCGGCTGCGGATGAATGTTGTGCGTCACCGGGTCGGAGTTGGTCACCTTGAGCGGCTGCCCCGCCTGCATTCCAATCACCCGTGGTGAAAACCAGCAACCCTTTTGGTCGATCACCACCGGCTCCGACGGTACAGCGAACTTCTTTCCTTCCAGACCCGTCTTTAGATACACAAACACGTTTCTCATGCCGGGCTTCTCCGTGATCGAACCTGCAGCGTACAGTTTCGCGCATTGCGGATCGCTGTCCAACGAAATGACCTTTGCCGGCGGCAGCTTTCCATCCACTCGAATGCTCCCTCGGATCACACCCGCCGTGGCTTTGTCGGCCTCGAAATAAACTGGCTCCGGCGGAGGCGCCGGCGCGCACGCCGTTAGCAGCAAGAGCAGTGGAATCAGTAGCAGCACGTGTCCAGTTTATTACTGAACGCGTGCCAACTCACCGGTCAACGATTCCAGGAATGCCACCAAATCCTCCCGGTCCCTTCCCGTCAACGCCAGCGGCCTTACCTCTTTGTCCAAATACGGATTGGAACTGCCCCCTCCGGCGTAGAAATCCACCACCGCGCGCAGCGTCTTCAGACTCCCGTCATGCATATACGGCCCTGTCTGCGCGACGTTTCGCAGCGACGGAGTCTTGAAAGCGCCCTTATCGCTTTCCACTTTTGTCTCCGCGAACCGTCCCAAGTCCACCAACTCCCCTTCCGGGCTCAGACCCGCGCCAACGTTGTGAAATTTCCCGTCGCTGAAAACAGCCTCCTTCGTACCTGCTGTATGGCAAGCCGCGCAGTTTCCCCTCTCTCTGTCCAGAAAAATCGCCATTCCGCGCGCCGCCGGCGCGGAGAGGGCGGCCTTGTTGCCGCCGTAAAAATACTGGTCGAACGGAGAGTTGCCTGTAACCACTGTCCGCTCATACGCCGCGATGGCCCGCTGGATGTGGAGCATGGTGATCGCGCCTTCGCCAAACGCTTTGGCGAAAAGTGTTCGATATTCCGCGTCTCCCTGCACGCGTCTCACGCATTCTGCGTGCGGCAGATTCATCTCAATCGGATTCGCGATTGGCCCGGCGGCTTGTTCCTCTAATGATGCCGCCCGTCCATCCCAAAACTGTCGCGGGCTGTACGCCGCGTTCAATACCGTCGGGGCGTTCCGGTTACCCGTCTGCTGACGCACGCCCACCGCCGTCTTTCGCGAATCCCCGAACCCCTTTTCCGGATCGTGACACGATGCGCAGGATACCGTTCCATCGGCCGAAAGCCGCGGATCGAAATATAGCTTCTTGCCGAGCGCCACCGTTTCCTCCGTTAGCGGATTCTCTTCCGGCGCCGGCACGGCAGGCAGGCCCAACGGCGCGATCACATTGACCGGCTTGCCTATCGGCTTCAAACCGGCCGTCTTGGTGCACGCTCCCAGCAGCACAACTCCCACAATCAGCATCAATCGCATAGATCGCAACCATTATGACCTGCGAGACAATGGAGCGAAAGCCGCATGCGCCGTCTTATCCTACTGCCAATTTGCCTGCTTCTTCTCATCGCCGATGACAGCAAGAAACTGCCCGACGGCCCGGGCCGCAAGACCACCGAACGGCTTTGCGGCGCGTGTCACGGCTTCGGGAACTTCATTAAGCGCCGCGAGACGCGCGACGGCTGGAACGCCATCATTGAGGACATGATCCGCCGCGGCGCCATGGGCCAGGACGAGGAATGGGCCGAGGTATCCGACTACCTCTACGCCCAATTCCCAAAATAATTGGTGCCTGGCACCAATTTAATCTTTTTGCAGGTCGCGCCAGACCACGGTGGACCGGCCATCTCTATCCGCGCCGGCCACTCGCAGTCGATATTTCCCGGGCTTGTCCAATTGGAAGCGCACCGTTTCTCCTGGCGGAATGATTCGCATGTCCTCTTCGGCCGGTCCGTACAGTTCCCAGTAGAAACGGGCATTCCGGTACACGCCTGCTGCGTCTGCCCCGGTTGTATAGTACAGATCCGCCTCGCTCCACGCCCGCCCTGTGTACCAGCCGTTCGGACCGCTCATCAGTTTCACTTCGATGGCTGGTCCCCCGTCTCGCCGCGCCACTCCACGCGCCTTTTCATCGATCCGCACCACCCGCTCATAACCCGCCGTCGACAGCGCCGGCAGATCCCACAACACATCGAACCGCACCCCTTCGCGCATCGCCTTTTCCATTTCCAACAGCGCCGCCGTCATCACCTCACCGTACGTTACCCCGAACTGATTCTTCCGCTCCCGATGCAACTCGGTCAGTCCCCACAGCAGTCCTTTCCCCTGATGCACATGCCCGTAGTTGTAACCCGCCGGGATCACAATCGCCAACGATGCGCGTGGCGCCGGTGCTACGCGCGGATGCGCCTTTGCATGTGCCCGCAAATGACGGGCATGGGAAAGCACCTCTCCAAACGGCACACATGCCAACTGATAGTTGTCCCAGAAATAGAACCGCGTCGCTCCATCGTCGTACGCTCTTGTCAGCCAATACGGTGCGTCGGCCCGTTCCACGGCCCCATAGATGCTAATCCCCCACTCCTTCCCTGTAACTCGGGCCGCGCCCCGCAGAAATCCGAAAATTAACGACGGCAGTACGTTCGGAGCCAATGGAAATCGCGTGCCGAACGACATATTCAGCTCTGGCACTGTCCGCCACGTTCCAATGCGCCCGGCCGGTTCCCACACAAACGCCGCCGCTTTCTGTGTCAATTCATACCCAGCCGCGGCCTCCATCGTCTCCCAGCTATACAGGTTCTCTTGCGCAATCGATAGCGAACCAAGGTTCACATCCTTGCGCGCCTTTAGCATTTTCATTAACGCCGAGGTGTTCCGTGCTTCCGACGCCGCGAAGTGCTCCCGGAAGGCTTCAAAAGCTACCTGTGGAGTGACGGCCTTTCGATACGCCGGGTCCTTAACCATTCTCGGGCGCAATACATGGTCCCTGGTTCCCACTGCTGGCTCGTCCAGAAAAATGACCGGGCCCAGGTACTGCGGCCGGTAGAGCATCTCCGGGTAGGGCAGGGAAGCCGGGCCCCAATAAAACAGGCCCAAACGTTCCGCCCACTCTGCCTGTTCCGTATCCGCATGAACGCACGAAACGCCGGCCTCAGCCATCAACTTGTAGTCGGATTCCACCATCCGCACATATTCATACTCGCTGGTATCGTAGCGACGCGTCTCATCTTTCTGCCTTCGGTTGTAGGCTGGGCCAACCAGAATATCGGGCTGCAAAAAAACGGTTTCCGCCGCAACCGGCAGCGCCACGTCTTTTTCGCCGACACGCTGATAGACATGTCCTAAAACGGTTACTCTCTCCGCTTCCGCCAGGGGCAGAAGCGACGCCCAGCCACCTAACGATGGCAGCACCGCTGCTCCTGAAACCGGATGTTTGAACTCTCGCGCCGGCCCTGTTCCTTCCTGCAGCAAGTACCGCGCTCCCCGCACCCAATGAACCGCGAACCTGCCACCGGCGCGTTTCTCGGCGGCCAACGAAACTCGCGGCCCATCGACCGTCAGAACGAGCGAGGAAAGCGTAGCGCCTTCGTCAAGTGGCCGGTATTCGGCCGCGAACACGCCGACGGACAGCAGCAGAAAACTACTGGCTCGCGTGACAAACATCGCATCCATTAGGGGCCTCGTGTTTCGCATGGCAGGCCATGCAAGTCTGCATCGATAACGACTTCTCTTGGAACAATATGTCCCGCTTCCCCACGTCTCCGTGGCACTCAGCGCACTCTGTTTTCGCCACCTTCACATGTACCGAATGGTTGAACCAAACGATGTCGGGGTTCTTGTACACGCGAGCCCAGGGCACGGGTTCCTTCTTAGCGGCAAATGCGGCCAGTTTCTGTATCTCTGCGCTTTCCTTTTTCACCGTCGCGTGGCACCCCATGCACATCGTCTCCTTCGGAAACGTGGCGGCAAATCCATCCCCAGGCATGGTGTGGCAGTTGGCACACTTCATACCCATAGCCACATGGGTTTTGTGGCTATAGGCAATCGGTTGCGCCACAGGGTCTCCCGGCAGCTTTTCTTCCTTCGGCTTGTACTCTTTTTCCTGCGCCGTTAATGACAACGCCGCCACCAGCAAAACGCTACAACGAAAACGCAATGTACTCATCGTGTGCCTTTGATCCGTTCTTGCCACCGGCCGCCGCGATCACCACGAACTGCTTCCCATTGGCCTCATAAGTCATCGGCGTCGCGAATCCGCCGGCCGGCAACTCATACTCCCAGACTACCTTCCCGGTGTCGGAGTCAAACGCCCGCATCATCCGGTCGAATGTCCCAGCCATAAACACCAGGCCCCCCGCCGTGCAGATGCTGCCACCGTTCGACGGCGTGCCCGTCTTTGGAACGCCTCGCTTTTTCAACTCCGGGAACTCGCCGTTCACTACCCGCCAAGCAAAGTCACCCTTGTTCGCGTCAATTGCCGTCATGTAGCCCCAGGGTGGCTTGATTCCCGGATAGCCCTCCTGGTCCTGCAGCGCCACGCGCTTGCTCAACGCATATTCCACATTCATGCCCGGCTCGGCGTTCTTGAACGCAATCACGTTCGTCGTTTCATCTGAATTTACAAACACGCGGTTCCGCTTGGGATCAAAGCAACAGCCGCCCCAAAGAGCCCCTCCCCGAAACCCCGGATGCACGATGCCGCCCGTCATTGGCGCCGGATGATACAGTCCGCCAAACTCTGCCTTGTCCACCTGGGCTTTCACAAACGCGTGGGCTTCCGGGCTGATGTCAGTGATCCACTCCCGCTTAAACCCCTGCCGCGAAACCGGTGGCGGCTTCAGCGGATGCGGCTGCGTTTTCGACAGCACTTCCCCCGGCATTTTTGATGCTGGGATCGGCCGTTCCTCCACACCGTAGATCGGTTTTCCCGTGTCCCGATCCAAGAAAAACAGGTACGCCTGCTTGGTCGGCTGCACCACGGCGTCCATCGTCTTGCCGTCCTTCTTCATCGTGATCAACGCCGGTTGCGCCGGCATGTCGTAATCCCAGATGTCGTGGTGAACGATCTGGTAATGCCACTTCTTCTTGCCCGTCAATGCGTCCAACGCCACCACGCAATTTCCATACAGGTTGTCGCCGATCCGGTTCCCCGCCCAGTAGTCAAAGCTCGGCGATCCAATGCCGGCGTACACCACGCCGCGCTTTTCGTCCACGCTCATTCCCGCCCAGTTATTCGTTCCGCCCGTGTACTTCCACGATTCGCCGGACCAAGTCTCGTGTCCCGGTTCGCCCGGCTTGGGTATTGTGTGGAATATCCATCGCCGCGTACCCGTCTTGGCGTCCCAGCCGCGTATGTGGCCAGGCGCCTCCGGATAGGGTCCCTCGCCGCCGCCCCCGCCCGTTATCACCACGTCCTTGTAGACCACTACCGGGCTTGAATGCTTGAATGTCAGCTTGGCCATGTCATGATCGAAGCTCTCCTTCAGGTCGATCATGCCGCCCTTGCCGAATCCCGTTACCGGCTTGCCCGTCTTTGCTTCCAGCGCCCAAAGCTGGTCGCGATAGGCATGGAAGATTCGTTTGTCCTCTCCAGCCTCCCAATAGGTAACCGCGCGGGAAATGCCAGGTGCACGCCGGGAGGGCGCGCCGGACCCCGCCTCCGCGGGATCGAAGGTCCACAGAAGTTTGCCCGTCGCCGCCTCCACCGCCTGCACTTTGTTGCGTGCCGTCGTCAGGTACATCACGCCGTCCACCACAATCGGCGTACACTCAATCACCGTTGCCGGCCGCGCGCTGGCGTCGCCGGTTTTGTGTGTCCACGCGACTTTCAACTGCGCCACATTGCCTTTCGTCAACTGTGCGCACGGGGAATATCGGGATGCGCCGGCGTCTCCGCCGTAGTGGTTCCACTCTTTGGCGCGTGCCGCCGGCGCGGCCGCGCCCAACACGGCACTCGCGGCCGTCTGCTGCAAAAACTGTCGGCGATTCATCGGTCCGAATATATCAAACGCTACTCGGCGCCGTAATTGATTTCCAGCCGCCGCGCTGCCTGCATTGCCGCAAACAGCACCAGCCCCGTCAGCGTCAATAGCCCCGCCACGGATATCCAAACCGCGGTGGGCGCCGCCGGCGCCAGCAGCATCTTCAGCACTGCCGGCATCTCGGTGGGCAATGGGACGGGCACCGGGCAAAGCGATTGCAGGTAATGCAGCACGCTCAGCTTCTGCATGACGTCAGGCAGGAATCCGTTGATTGATTCCCACACCAATATCACAATCGCCGGAATGATCGGATTGCGCAGCAATAATCCCGACGCCAGAAATACACTGCCATATCCGACACAGCCCAGCGCCGCCGCCGCTGCGTACCAGAAAGCGTGTTCCGTGCCTATGGTCTGCCAAAAAGTCTGCACCTCAACGCTGTCATGCGGCAACACCATCGCAAGGAAGCTCAGCATTGCGCCGCCCCCAAATATCACAGCCGCGGCAATCAACCCAGCCAGATACTTGCCCAGCAACAATACCTCGCGCTTCACGGGCGCCAGAAACCAGAAGTGCAGCGATCTATCCAGCATTTCTCCGCGAAAAAGATTGATAAAGATTCCCAGGCACCCGAAAAAAATTCCCAGGCGCAGGTAGAAATACTGGAACATCCCGGCATACACTCGCCGGTCGTCTTCGAAATTCATCAATACCCGCGCATTTCGCGACACCAGCTTCCCGTCTTCAAACCGCAAGTCCACACGTCGCTTTCCGTCGAAATACATCATGTAGCGCCGGACCTCCGGCTGTTTGTCGGCGGGGTCGTCGTCGCGCCTCGCCCTGCGCTTTCGCGTCTGGTCCGTCACCGGCTTGCCCACCAGCGCCAGCACTTGTTCATCTGTCATTCCGGATTGCGCCTGGTCCAGCAACTCCGCCTTTACACCACGCTCTCCGCCCCAACGTTTCACCTTCAACTGAGCGTCAATCGCATGGCCCAGGAAGATCACGGTAGGGAATAGCGCCAGTAAATACACCCAAAACGAGCGTCGCGAAAAGAACACCCGTCCCAGTTCCATCTTCGCGATCACCCAGATCTGCGACAACGGCGTCATCGTCCCCCTCCAATCAGGTACTCATAAAGCGCATCCACGTTCTCATCGGTCGGGATCACACCGTCAATGTCGATTCCGCTCAACGCAATCCGCTCCAGAGCCGTCGCGAACGCCTCCCGGTTGCGAGTCAACACCAGCAATCCTTGCCCCTCCGGAGCCAACCTAATCTCCGAAATGTGGGTCTCGGCGAATAATAACGACGCTACTCGCGATGCTTCTTTGCAATGCAGGAGATATTGGCTCGGGTGCTCGTGGATTTCTTCGCGCACGCTCTTAATCTGTCCCTCGGCGACGATCATTCCATTCGCGATCAAAATGACTTGATCCGAAAAAACATCCACTTCCTGCAACACATGGCTTGAAAGCACGACATGTCTTCCTCCGGCCGCATACTCGCGGAAGAGCGCGATGGTCTCCGCCCGCACCAGCGGGTCCAATCCGTTTAACGGCTCATCAAGAATCAGCACCAACGGATCATGTGCAATCGATTGCGCCAGCCGGATTCGTTGGCGCATCCCCTTGGAGTACCCCGCCACCTTTCGCTTTGCTGCCGCCGTCAGGCCGACGCGTTCAATCGCCTGCCAAGTTCGCTTCTCCGCTTCGGCCGTGGAAAAGCCGTGCAGCAATAATCCGGAATTGATGAAGTCGAACCCGGTCGCCCCACGCGGCCCCGCGTCGTACTGTGTCGCGTACCCGAGGATTTTCATCAGCTTTTCCGGCGCGAATGGCGATATTCCTCGAACCTGAATCACCCCGGCGTTCGGATGAACCAGCCCCGTCATCAAGTTCATCAGCGTAGTCTTCCCGCTGCCGTTGGGGCCCACCAAGCTCGTAATTCCCGGCGGGATATGCAGGTCCACGCGGTTCACGCCCAGAACCTCGCCGTAGAATTTACTCACGTTGTCGAACACGATCTCCGGGGTGCTCACTTCACCACCTCCACCGCGCGCAGCTTCCTTGCCAATAACGCCAGCAGGCCTGCCCCCAGTGCGCCAATAAACACGGCGCACTCCAGCACACCCGGTTTTTCATCCGGGATCGCCAAATCCAGCATTCCCGCCCACACCGTGTTCATCGCGTAGCCAACGTTGAACACGCTTGCCCATTCTACGCGAAACACTGAATTCACCATCTCCGACGCTCCGGCCAGCAGGAAGAAAAACGCGAGTACCAACGCTCCTGCCACGACGCGCCACTTCACATAAGCCGAACACGTCATCGCCACCAGGCTGACGGTTACGATATACAAGGCAAACCCAAAGAAAATTGCCGCGCCCAGGTACCAGTTATTCCAGAACCAGTCGCCACCCGCAATTCCTGCCTGCATTCCAAAAAGCAGCATTCCAGGAACAATCGTCACCAGGGAGAGCAGCCCAAGCAGAACGATCATACGGGACAGAATGTAATCCCCGCGCGTCAATGGTCTGGAAAAATACAGCGGCAGCGCATTGTTCGACAGGTCCGGCGCAATCAATCCTGGGCCCGCCACTGACGCCAGGATCAACGCATAGCCGCTCTGCACTTTCATGAAAACCGAAAAGAATTTTCCATTGATTGCCAGGAACTTCTTGAATCCAGTGTCAAAACCCTGCCACAACTCGGAGTGATTCGCCAAGTAGACGAAAGTTGCGCAAAGCAGCGGCCAGAACATGGAGACAACCAGCAGGATAAGAACGAATTTTTGTTCCACCATTCGCGCCCAGGAAAATCGCGGCATCACCATCAGCCTTTCCAGGTGACTGGTCAACCCGCCCTCGTAACGCTGATATCCGCGTCTATAAACGGCCATGTGCCGGTACCTCCGCCGCGGGCGCGCCGCCAGGTGTTTGCCGAATGTGACCAACGGCCTTTAGGAAAATCTCTTCCAGCGTATCCTTCCGATGCGTTAACTTACGCACCTGCAAACGTTCCCGTGCCGCCAATCGCCACAGGGAACCGATCTCCACGGACGCCGGCAAAACAATGCGCCATTCGCCAGGCGCCTCGCTTACGCCTTCCGCACCGATCTCCTGTAGCGCTGCCGCCAATCCGCGATCATCGCCAGCCACGTCCAACTGCACAAAGCGCCGGTTCGACTTTCGCTCCGCCTCCAGGTCCGCCTGATGCACGATCGAGCCTTCTTTCAATATCACCACCTCATCGCACACCAGTTCCACATCGGTCAACAAATGCGAACAAAGCAGCACATTCATCCCATGCTGCTCCTTCATTTCCTTGATCAATTGGAGCATCCGCTGCCGGGCCGCCGGATCCAGTCCATTCGTCGGCTCATCCAGGATCACTAGCTCCGGCCCATGCACAATCGCCTGCGCCAGTTTCGCCATCTGTTTCATGCCCAGTGAGTAAGTGCCGATCTGCCGGTACCTGGATTCACCGAGCCCCACATGAAACAGTACTTCGTGTGCCTTTTCCAGCGCGGCCGCCCTTGGCAATCCCGAAATCTCCGCCATTAAACGCAGAAACGCCACCGCTGTCATGTTGCCGATGAACGAGTCGTTCTCCGGCATGTAGCCGATCCGCGCCTTTACCTCCCTTGCCTGCGCGTGGCAATCGAATCCCAGTATTCTCGCTCGTCCCGCTGACGGCTTGTGAAAGCCCAACAACGTCTGAATTAGCGTCGATTTTCCTGCGCCGTTTGGTCCTAACAGCCCGATCGCTTTCCCGGCCCCAGACTCGCCGAGGCGGCAGGAGATCCCTTTCAGAATCTCCCGCCGCCCCAGGTTCACTCGCAGTGAATCGACTTCAATAACTGGACTCATTTCCCCCGCTTCCCGCCAACGCCCGCATTCATCATCGTATCTAGCATAAGACTCGTTAAACGAGTACGAGATGCGACCTGAATTCGTTCCGTTTCTCCGTTGAAAGTAATCAACGAAGGTTCCCGAACCGCCAGGAACTGCTGGAATTGCTTAGAGGAATGGAACGAGGACAGCATTCCCGCCGCCGGACCCAGGTTCAGCCACACGAAGCCCGAAGTCTGCACGCCGGTCAACGTCGGCATCTGCCCTTTGAATGCTGTTGAACGTATGAGCGGGAATCCGCCGCCGCGTGTCGCAATTGCCCGTATCGCCACCGCCCGGTCCGCCGACAGAATCCAGTACCCTCGGTCGAAGGTCCAGTGGAATCCGAATCCGGAGAGTGTCAGCGAATGCCACACTCGCCCTTCCACCGACTCCTGTTTCAAAACCACCTTGCGCTCTGCCGGCGCCTCCCGGTTGTAGGCTTCCGTTAGCCGGGCAATCGTCGCGTTTAGGGTGGCGGGCTGATACACCTCCACCGCCGCCACGAAGCCCGGAATCGGTATGGTCGCCGTCTCCACCGATAGCGTAAAGTCCGTCCCCAGCGCTGCCGCAATATCGTTCACCGGGTTGACGCCAGTCTTCGCCTCGATTTCCCGTAAGTGCGCGCCGAATCCCGGCGCAAGCGCCATCATGTCCTCCATGATTTGCCGCGGATTCCGCGTCGCCGCGGAGAACACCGCTAGCGCATCCGCCGATGCGTACTCAGCCGAACCCGCCGAACCTGGCGCAGCCAGCCACGCCGCCATTCCCGCCCGAGGGCCGTTGAACAAAAGCGTTGCTTCGTTTTCCTCCACGCCTTGCACGGTTCGCTGCTCCGCAAAGGCAAACCGGATGTTCTGCACGTTCTTGCCCATCACGGTGAGGTCCGCGCCTAGCAACCACTTCACGCCTCGTGCATACCGCTTGCTCAACTCCTGGCCAAACGGCGTCGCCGCGCCTTGACCCAATTGACCGGCCAGTAGATTCAAGTGAGAGACGGTATCGCTCACCATCAAAATTCCCTTGTCGATCCGGTAGGCTCCCCCGGCAGCCAGAAGTTTCGTCATCTCCGCCGCCAACGCCCTCTCCTGGCCCGCCTTCACTTCCGCAATCAGCAACGGCACGTTGGATTTCACCAGCATGAACGCCAACTCGTCTCCAATCATGGGCGACAGCACGCGCGCCCTCTCAATCAACACCTTCATCTGCGCCGCGTTTTGTGATCCCCACCATTCGCGTAGCACTTCGTTGTCCTGCGAACGCTGTTCGATCAGGCTCACCGCCGTTGTCATCGTCGGTCCCAGGTTTGGGATCGCACCGTAAATCTGCACGTCCGGAGGCAGCATCGAGACCGCTCGGGCCGCGGTCCGCGTCGACTGCGACGGAAGTTGCTTTTCAATCGACGCCAATTCCGTCAACAGCGCGAAGTGTTTTTCCTTTTCGTCGCTCCAGGCCACCGCGTCCCTTACCGAGACTTTGCTGAGCGCCGCCGCGGTTGTCGTCTGCTCTCCCGGCTTGAGCAGCTTCTGCGTCCCCGGTTGCGTCACCGCCACCGATCCTTCCACGACCCCCACCAATGAACCCGCCGTACCGGCGGAAACAGTGAAAATTGTCCCCTTTACCGCCGCTTCGGAATCCCGCGTGACCACTTTCAAATACCCATCGCGCTGCTTGGCGGCGCGGACAATGATGTCTCCCCGTTCCAGCAAAATCGTAGTTCCGCTGCGCTCGGCTTTCACCGAAAGTTCCGTGCGTTCATTCACTTCAACCAGAGATCCGTCAGCCAGGCGGAATCGAGCCCGCGCGCCGGCCGCTGTACGTACCACTTCGCCGTCGCCAATCGCCGCCCCCGCATCGAGTGAGGCTGCGTTCAACGCATACACGGCACCCGATGACGCGGCTAGCGTCGCCCGCGGACCCGACGGTGCAAGTGCTTGGTCGATATACCCGCGACCCAGGAACAGGCTCACTGCCGCGATACCTGCCGCAATGACCCATTTCGGAACCGTAATCTTACGCTTCGGCGCTGCTGCCGGCGTCATTGGCACCACGTCAGCACCATTAAATACACGCCGGCACCCGGCGCAGCGCGTCAGGTGGTCCTCCAACAGCATCCGCTGATTCTCGGTTAGTTCACCGTTCCGGTAGGCATCGAATTCGCCCCGAAACTGGGCGCACGCCGGACCTGCCGAAAGGTTGTTCCATACGCGCTCCCGCGCCGCGTTTACCGTCGCTGGCGCCGGCTCTTCCTGCCGCATGTCATTCAATAATTGATCGAGTTCCTGTTCGTTCATGGCGGTGGTCCTTTCCTTTCAGCGATTCATCCAAACCAACAGATCCTGGCGTACCCGGTGCAGCCGGCTGGCCACCGTGCCGCGTTCAATCCCAAACATGGCGGCCAGCTCTTCGTACGAAAACCCGTCCAAATTCCGTAGCGTAAACAATTGCGCATCTTCCGGGTCGAGCTTTGCCAGCGCCCGGCGCAGCGACTCCTTCAACAGCGCGTCCTTAGCCGGTGACGTCCGTTCCGGACTCGTATCCAGCGACGTCTCCCGCGCCGATTGTTTTCGCCGCAATATGTCGATGGCGGCGTTCGTGGCCGCGCGCCGCAGGTAGTGTTCCGCGGTTTGCGTTAATTCCAAAGCCGAGTGATTCATCAGCCGGAGGAAGACGGTTTGCATTGCGTCCTCCGCATCGGCGTCGTTTCCAGTCACGCGCAGCGCCGTCCGGTAAACGGCTGTTGCGTGTTTCTCGTAGAGTTCTTGAAAAGTTGGTGGCAGCGGCAATGCGTGGGGTCCCGCTGTTAATGCTAGCCCGATAGATGCCATGTTCGTCGTCTCATCTATGCAAACGCACCCTCCGTCCGTTTTCTTCCAAAAATTTTGCTGCGGGGGAAAATGTCCCTTTTCTACGGCACAGGAGTCGCTATGCATGTCAACATGGAGCCCGCCGAACCCCCATAACTGCATATATAGTAAAAGCAAATTTATGACAAAGCCCCGTCTCGCTCTTGTCGTCTGCTTGCTCTCTTCACTCGCCGCCGCCGAAAGGCCCGGCCTTGTCATCGTCGGCGCTGGCATCTCTGGCCTCTCCGCGGCTCTCGAAGGCGCCCGCGCAGGTCTCCAGGTCACAGTAGTTGAAATCAACACCGTCCCTGGTGGCCATGCTGTGATCTCTTCCGGTGGTCTACTCCTTGTCGGCACGCCACTTCAAGCGAAAAACAACATCATTGACACCCCCGCGCACGCCGAACGTGACTTTCTCGCCTGGGGCGAAGACGCGAACCGCGACTGGGTCCGCTACTACACCCGAAACTCCAAAACCGAAATCCACGATTGGATGACGGCCCTCGGCACCGAGTTCGTTGGCGTCAGCGTCAACGGCGCAGGCAGCACCCTTGCCCGCTTCCACATGCCGCGCCAACAGGGCATTGGCCTCGTACTCCCGGTTTATCGCGAAATCCTCCGCCGGGGCGACATACAGTTTCTCTTCGCCCATCGCGCTACCGGTCTAGCCACCAAAGACGGCCGCGTCACCGGTGTCCATCTCGAAGACCTTCGCGGGAACAGGAAGTTCACCCTCGAAGCTGCTAACGTCCTCATCAGCACCGGTGGCTTCGGCGCCGATCTCGACCTTGTCCGCCTCTCCTGGCCAAAGAAAGTCCCCCTTCCCGAACGCCTCCTTGCCGGTGGCGGCTTCTTCGCCAATGGCTCCGGCATGAACATTGTCCGCGACGCCGGCGGCGCCGCTGTCTCCCTCGATCATCAGTGGAACTATGCCACCGGCCTTCCCGATCCTTTTGATCCAACCGGCCAACGCGGCTTCTTCACCGTCGCCATGAATGCCATCTGGGTCAACGCCCAGGGTAAGCGGTTCGCCCTCGAACAGCACGAACCCAAAGTCACCATTCCGGTGGTCGCCGCCCAACGGCCCGCTCGCTTCTGGTCCATATTTGACTCCGAAGGTTTCAAATCGTTTCGCATCGTCCATGCCGGCTTCGGTGCCGACCGCCACGAAGAGGTCCTGAAGACTCTTCCGAAAGCCGATTCACTCGCTCAACTCGCCCAACTCGCGGGCCTCCCCGCTGACGCGCTCACTGAAACGGTCAACCGCTACAACACCATGGCGGCTATCGGCGAGGACACGGAGTTCCACCGTCGTGGTCCGCTCAAACCCATCGCCCAACCGCCCTTCTACGCCGCGCCGATGTTCGTCCTCATCCGCAAGAGCATGGGCGGAATTCATGTCGATGCCAACTGCCGCGTTCTCAATGCCAGCGGCCAGCCCATCCCAGGTCTCTACGCCTCCGGTGAAGCCACCGGCTTCGGCGGAATCAATGGAAAGAACGGTATGGAAGGCGCTTTCCTCGGACCCTCTATCTTAATGGGCCGCGTCGCCGCCCAAGCCATTGCTAAAGCCTCCCAGTCGAAGCCCGCGACTGCGCAACTGGCAGCCCTCCGCCAGACTCCGCCCCCCTCCAACCCCAAACATGCCGCCCAGTGCGCCGGTTGCCACGATGTCCCCGCTCTCATCAAGGAAAAGCGCGCTGGCTACTGGCATTTCGAAAACTCCCACCAGCTAGTCCTCAATCGAAAGTTCAACTGCCTTGAATGCCATGCCGAAATGCTCCCCTTCAAAATGGAGACACACAAGATCGACCGGCACTTACAAATCAATGCCTGCCAGCGTTGCCACGTCAACTTAACCCGCTAGCTTCTTTTCATACAATACGGCTCCATTCAGATCCCGTAACTTCACGGTCATCCCGCCGTCTTCATTGATCTCCACTTCTCCAAAAAACTGCAACCCAGCCGCCGGTCCCACCGCCGCCTGTCCCGGCCCCGGATGCTTCTTAAACATCACTTGCGGCCCGAATGTATTGTCCAATACCCCCGGCCCAAACGACCCCGCGTTCAGTGGCCCGCTCACAAACTCCCAGAACGGCGAAAAGTCCGTAAATACCGCCTTCGAAGGGTCATAGTAATGTGCTGCGGTATAGTGGACGTCCGCCGTCAGCCACACCACATTCTTGACGTTTCGAATCCCCTTCAAGAGGCGGGAAAGCTCCAATTCCCGTCCTAACGGCGGGCCATCCCCATTGGCAGTCGCCTCAAACATCGACCGCCCTGCCACATCCTTCCCGTCAGCCACCAGCAGCCCCAGCGGCATGTCCGAAGCAATCACCTTCCACTTCGCCTTGCTCGCCCGCAATCCATCCAGCAGCCATCCCATCTGCGGCGCTCCCAGGAAATCGGTGTCCGATCCCTCCCGCTCCTGCCGGTTGTAGGTGTTCGGTCCACGATACGACCGCATATCGATCACAAACACATCCAGCATTGGTCCGTATGGAATGTGCCGGTAGATCCTTTCTGTTTCCAGCGAGTGATACCGGATCGGCGCATACTCCAGAAACGCCCGCTTCCCGCGCGCTGCCAGCAGTGCGACACTCTTTTCCGTATATTTATCATCCCCAGTCAACGACTTGGATGCACTCCAGTTATTCAACACCTCATGGTCGTCCCACTGCCATATCTGGGGCACTTCCGCCTGGAACTTTCGTAAGTTATCATCCAACAGGTTGTACTTATACGCCCCGCGGAACTCCGCCAAAGTCTCGGCGACCTTTGACTTCTCCTCCGTCACGAGATTCTTCCAGATGCCCCCATCCGGCAACTTCATCTCCCCTGGCACCGGACCATCGGCATAAATCGTATCGCCGGAATGAATGAAGAAATCCGGCCGCAGTTGCCGCATCGTCTCGTAGATCTTCATGCCGCCAAATGCCGGGTTGATCCCCCAGCCTTGCCCCACCGTATCGCCAGACCAGCAGAACCGCACGGCTCGCTTCCCCGCCGGGGCCGGACGAAAGCGCCCCCGCGCCGGCGCCGAATCCGCCCCGCCGAGTCCCAGGTCCCGGAACACCACTTCATACTCAATCTCCGCGCCCGGCCCCCATCCGCCAATGTCCACGCGACCTGTAAAATCGGTGACTTCCAGACAGTGCGGGCCCATTACCTCAGTCCACGGCGCCCCGGCGCGCCGCTCTCTCCATCGCACGATCATCCGGCTCGGCCCGTCCGCGCGGCTCCAAATTAATGCTTGCGTGGCGGTAACATCCCCAGCCGTCACTCCCTGGCCCAGTGCCGGCCGCCGCCCCCGGATCATCGCAGGCGCCGCCTGCAGTAACTGCCGTCTTGACCAATTCATGACTCGTTAACCTCTCCGCCGCAATTCAACCACGCCTAACTTATACCCTACAGTCCCGTAAGGACTCTCCGTCGATCCAATCTCTAATTTCCCGCACGCCCAGACCGAGTAAATCAACTCCACTTTTGCCGGACGTCCCGTCGACATCGTCGCATACACAATCTGGTTTCCTGGCGGCGCCGGCGTGTGTACGCACGCCCCCGCCGTCGGCACCAGCAGAAACTCGTTTACTTCCTGAAACCCATCATCCAGCGGCACCATGTACCCTGCAATTTTCACGTTCGTGCCAGCGATCATTTCCAACAACGGCGACGCCACTCCTGTCCGCGTATCCAGCCCCCGCAATACGTTCCACTCCACTTCGGCGAATCCATCTTTCTCCGCCGGCGCCGCCTCCGCCGTTTCCGCCGCCGTTACCTTCGGCCTCGCCACATGGATCGTCTTCGGCTGTTCTTCCACCGGCACCATCTTCGGCCCACAGGAACTCAGCACCACGCCCAGCGCGCTCAGTATCTCTCTCCGTCGCATTCCTCTGTTCCTACTCTACCCTTCTGCCGATAAAAAGAAATGCGCCGCCGCCAAGCCGTCGCCCTTCTCGGCGCCCTCGGTCTCCCCACCGCTCCCGGTCCGTTCCTCGCCGAACCTTATCTCAATGCGGGCCCTCACCCGGCTGACCCTACCCGACTCACCCTTCTCTTCCATGCCCTCGAAAACACCGGACCCTACATGGTTCGTACCATTCGCCAGCAAACTCCTGCCATCGCCAACGGCCAGGTCTACACCGCCACGCTTTCGAATCTCACCCCTGGAGAGACCTTCCCCTACCAAATCGCCGATGAAAGCGGCCCTCTCCTCCACGCAACCGCAAAATCTCTGCCCGCTAAATCCCAACCCTTCCGCATGGTACTCTTCGGCGACTCCGGCCAACAAACACCCGCCCTCAAAGCCATCGCCGCCCTTGCTGAAGCCCAGAATCCGGACGTCTTTCTCCACCTGGGTGATATCGCCTACCCCAACGGAACCCCCGCCCAATACCGCGCGAACTTCTTCCCCATCTATCGCTTCCTTCGCACCCGCCCGTCGTTCTCCGTCCCCGGCAATCATGACATCGACGCCTCCACCGCGTGGTACGACTACTGGTCCCAGCCCCGCAACGGCCCAGGCAATAACTTCAGCGTCGAACTCGGCGACACCCATTGGGCCATGCTCGACTCCAACACGCACGCCGACCTCAACGATCCCGCCTTCCACTGCTGGCTAGACCAGGATCTCAAAAACACCACCGCGCTATGGCGCTTTGTCGCCATCCACCATCCGCCGTTCACCTCCGGCGCGCACCACTTCGCCGAACAGCAGTCCCGCGCCCTTTGCCACATCTTCCAACAGAACAACGTCCACGCCGTCTTCTCCGGGCACGATCACAACTACCAACGTTCCCACCCGCTTCTTTACCGCAACGGCAACATCGAAGTCACACCCTCCGGCATCCCCTACATCATCTCCGGCGGCGCCGGCGCCGACTTATCGGACGCAACAAACAATCCCCAGCCCTTTACCCGCATCGCCAAGACCGTTCATAGCTTCACCGTCCTTGACATTACAAACCGGAAACTGGAACTTAGGCAAATCGACTCTAACGGGCGGCAAATCGACTCACTTACTCTAATTTCCCAAACATGATCCGTTCTTTCCTGCTCGGCGACGCGTCCCCCTGTGTCGCCGTCAGGAAGATCTCTCCCCGGTATTCATGGAACGACGGATACTGAAAGGACTTTTCGCTTTCAAACCGGTACTTTCGCGTCCATCGAACTCCATCGCGCGATACGTCAATATTGAACACAGACCGCGATACGCCCCCAATCCGCGTCGCCTCCTGCCAGCCCAAGTAGTAGACTCCGCCCACTTTCTCAAACGTTGGCTTCGAACTTCCCCCGTTCGAAACTCCCTCCCTGTACACCGGCGTGGTCCAGGTCCTGCCATCCGCGCTCGTGCTGAACATATAGTTTGTTGTCCCGCCGTCCTGCCTGCAAATCATCACCCACGTACCATCCGCCATCCGCTGAACCGCCCCCTCGGTCAACTTTTCCTTCACCGCCGGCACATGTCCCACCACCCGCATCGTATCGAACGCATCGTTCCACAAGCCCAGCCCATTTTGTCCGCCCGGGTAGTTATTCATCACCGCATAGGTCTTCCCATCGAACACCTTGAAGCCGTCAATGAAGTACAGGCCAAAGTCCTTCCGCTCCTGCGTTGACTCCGGCGCGTCGTCAAAGTATCGCCCTGGCTGCATATCGAATGTCCCCGCCGCCGTCTCAATCTTCACCCGCTCAATCGATGCGGCAAACGTCTGCCGCGCCAAATCGAAATCCCTATAGTAGGTCTGTGCTTCCCGCTTCTTCGGCGCCTCGCTGGCGAAATACACGCGCAGCGTTCCTGGCCCAACACGCAGAATCCGCGGCACAAAACACGCCCCTTCGGGCAACGTGTGATTCGAAAAAACGAGTCCGCCCCGCGCCACCGGAATGCGCTTCTCCACCGTCATCGTCGCCACCGAAACCACCGACATCGTGCAGTAGACAAACGGCCACTCCGCGTTCTCCCCAGGTTGCACGTCGTTCGCCATGCCCACTACATAGGCCTTCCCGTCCACTATTACATACTCGGCGTCGTGCGCCCCCTTTACCTCCGGCCCCGTCACCGACACCAGTCGTGACATAACCCGATCCGCCGCCGCCTTCGGGTCCCAGGCGTCCAGACGATTCACTAGTTGCCGCAGCCGTACCCGGCCCGAAACATGCCGCCCCGCCAGAACATCCTTCTCTGTAAATGTCGCCATCAAGATCTCGCCCGCCCCCGCCCGGTCCCGGTCATACACCACGCGAATCGTCCCGTCTTTGGCCTGAATGCCATCGGGATAAGAAACCCCCGTCCGCTCATCCAGCAGCAGTCCATCGCTCCAACTCTTCCCGTCATCACGAGAAACTTGCGCCGTCAAATGGCTCCGGCCTTTGAACTTGTAGTGGTTCACCAGCAATAGCCCGCCTGAGGACAGCCGCCGGACAAAAAACCTCGACCCCGGACTCGCGATCACACTCGCCCCCGGCGCCGTCCACGTCCGTCCCTTATCGGAAGAATAGCTCTCCCACAGAAATCCGCTCCCCGTCCGGATCAACATCCATAGCCGCTTGTCTCTCAACTCGACAATCATGTTCTCAAGTGCCCAATGCGGCGCTTGTAGCGATCCATGCAGCTTCCACGTCCGTCCCTTGTCCGTCGAAATCCCCACCCCCTGCAACTGCTTCGGCCCCGCAAACCACTCGAAGGTCCTCTCCGCCGCATGCGTCACCGGCATCACCCATTCGCCCGTCGACAGCACCGTCGGCTTGTTCATACGGAACGCCAGCGGCGCCTCGTCGAACCCCACTCGGAACTCTTCTCCAAACACCGGCGCCGCCGCGTCCGGCTTTTCGCAAATTCGCGCATAGACGCCATGCAGCCCTGTGTCACGGTTCCCGCGATTGAAGATGTACCAAAGCCGCCCACCCGGGTCGCGCCACAGCGTTGGGTCGAATGCCCGCGAACCATCGCGCGGCCCTGCCATCACCACCGGCGCGCCAAACGTCATGCCATCACCGTACGCCAGCAACACCGCATTTTCCGGCGCCGGTTCCTTCGACCCGCCCGAAAACCACGACACAAAAACTCGTCCCTTCGGCGTTCGTTCAACCCCCGGAATCCCCTGCCACGTCCGCGTCAGGTCCTCCCCGAACAGGCACACCGCAAAAGTCGCCAACAAAACCAGTCGCATAGCGAACTAAGATTATCATCATGAACTTCAGCGGCATCTGCCCCCTGTTGCAGGTCTTCGACATGCCTACCGCACTCGGCTTCTACGTAGGCATCCTCGAGTTCAAAGTCTTCGAGCAAACCCCTGACTGGGCGTGGCTCAAACGCGGCGAAACGGAACTGATGCTTAACACAGCGTACGAATCGCACGAACGTCCCCCCGCGCCAGACCCCGCCCGCCACGCCGCCCACGCCGACACCATTCTCTTCTTCGGTTGCCCCGACCCTGACTCCCTGTACACTCAACTCACCGCCAAGGGACTCCAACTCGATCCCCCAACGACCGCTCCCTATGGCATGCGCCAATTAAGTGTCTCCGATCCCGACGGCTATGCCCTCTGTTTCCAATGGCCTGTGTCCAACTAACCCACCCGCTCCGCCACGGCCACTGTAAGTAGGCCACTTACAAACGGCCCATAACGTGCTCCGGTCCAGGTACCCGCCGTCCGCTCCCATCCCCTGGACAAGTCCCCATGCCTCTCCGCCTCCTCCTAGGAGCCGCGCTGTACCTCCTCGCGTTTACTTACTCGTGCCTGACTAACTATTTTGACACCGACGACATGATGAATCTCTACGGCGCCTGGCATCGCTTCCCGGACCAGGTCCGTCCCGCGGGCGCGCTCTTCTATCGCATCGTCTTCGAAGCCGCCGGCTTCCACCCGATTGCCTTTCGCCTCACAGCATTCAGCTTCATCCTGTTTAACCTTGCCCTCCAATTGCGCCTGCTCCAGCATCTCGGCCGCCATCCCGCCACCCTCGCCGCCGGCCTCCTGTTCGGGTGCTTCCAGGGCAGCATGTGGATGATTTACGCGAGCAGCGGCATGATCTACGATGTCCTCTGCGCCACGTTCCTCTACTCTGCCCTCCTGGTCGCCATTGAAAGACCGAACTGGTGGCCGGTCATCGCACTCCTTCATGTAGGCGCCTTGAGTTCGAAGGAACTCGGCGTCTCCCTCCCAGGCCTGCTTCTGTTAATCCGTCCCCTCCGCCGCCATTCGCTTCTGGCAACCTCCGTCCTCTCGGCTGTTTTCGTCGCCCAGCGCTTCCTTATCCCAGGCCCCCTCACCGGTCACGAAGCCTACACCCCGGTTTTCACTGTCGCCCGCCTCCTTGAAAACGTCGTCGCCTATACCCGGATCCTAACATCCCACGCCATCCCGTTCACCGCACTGACGGCGGTCGCCTTCTGGGCCGCCCTCTTCTTCCTCGCCCGCAACAACAGAACCATCCTCACCGGTCTCTGCTTCTTCTGGATTGCGCTCAGTCCCATGTTGACCGCTACCCCGCGCCATGCCGGGTACGTCTTCTACGTACCGATGTTCGGCCTCGCCCTTGCCGTCGGCGCCGCCTTCCGTTCTTTCTATTGCCGCACCAATCGCCGAATTGCCATATCGCTGTTCCTGCTCCTTACCATCGCGATCCATATCTATCAGCGTCGCGTGACCGTCAATCGAGGCGAGACCCCGGCCGGTCACCATGCCATCCGGCAACTCGCCCAACTCCATCTGCCGCTTCAACCCGGCAACCGCGTGCTGCTTATAAATAGTCCCGGTCGCGCCTACCCGTGGCTCGGTACCTTTACCCTGACCCTCACCCACAAAGTCCGCGATCTCACCGTCGACGAGCCCCGCTCGCCCATCCCCTCTAATGGCTACGATTTCGCTATAGTGTTTCCACCGGAATGACCCGTTTCGCTCTCTTCCTCGCGCTCACCCTTCCCGCCCAGGACGTCTGGAAGACCTACCCGGTCTATCACCCGGAGAAGGCTCCTCCCGACTACATCGAATGGCTCCGCTCCCAAACTCCGGAGAGAATCGAGAACCCCGACGGAGAAACCCTTTTCCAATACCCGGCCGTGATCGGTTCCCTTGGCCATCGTCCGCCGTCCGATCCGCCGTATCTCCATGACAAGGCGTGGTTTGACCGCGTGAATCCGCCTTTGACCCGCGAAGGCGCCATTACCGGCTTCGTTTACGTTCTTCGCGTCAAAGGCAAAGTAGAAATCGGCTCCTACTCCTGTGCGGGTTGCCATACGCGAGTACTGCCCAACGGAGCGACCATCAAAGGCGGCCCCGGTAACTTCCCCATCGACGCCGCCTTGGCCGAAGATCTGGAGGCTTCGATCTCCCATCCCGCTCTCCGCGACGCGAACAAGGATTTGCTTCGCCGAATCTTCAAGCTTACCGGGGACTTCGGTCTGGGCAACGTCGCCCAGAGTCTCGCCGGCCGTACTCTTGGGGTTATGACTCCGCTCGGCGCGGCGCCAGACCAGCCAATCCAGATCCCCGACATCATCGGCAACCCCAAGTGCGCCGACTCAAACTACATCGAGGCGAAGCAGAAGGCCTACAATCCGAATTTCACGGCCCCATCCGCGCAACTCATCGCGTATCTATCCACACTAAGAGCCCCGCCGAGCCCTTTCAAAGCCGATAAATATAGCCGCCAAGGGGCGAAGGTATTAGAACGGGAGGGTTGTCCCCGTTGCCATAACGAAGATCGAACCAAGGCGCCATCGCTAAAGGGGCTCTGGTATCGAAACGTCTTAGGCGGGAACGGAGCCGGCACGTCGTTGGAGGACTGGTTCAGCCCGGCGCGCCTGAGCTATTTACGGGGGCACGAGTACGGCCTCCAACTCAGCGCCACGGACCGCGCCGCCCTCATCGCCCACCTCCGCACCCTCTAACCCCCAAAATCGGTGTCCCCCAATATCGGTGTCAGACACTAGAATTTTTTACCGTGCGACAGATGTGTGTGGGCATTGCCCACTTGTGGCGGGTGTATCGAAACACAAGCCCCAAGTCAGCATTTATAAGGGTATGGCAGGCCAGCAGCACGCCCTGCCAGTGCCTCGCATCAGCCTCTTCACCGTCTACCGTGGCATCCCGTCTATTTACATTCGCTTTACGCCGAATTGCGCCGCAAGTCAGCCGAATTCCCGCCAAAGCCACCTGCGTTGGAACCACGAGCGAACCAATCACGAACACTCGTAACTGATTGAAAAGATTAAACAAGCGGTGAATTCAACAAAAACCGCCGTTCCCGTCGTCCAGATGCCGAAGCCCTCAAGCCTCCAACCTTGCCTCGTAAGGCACCACCTCCCCGAACTCCACCAACCGCTTCAGTAAACGCAAATACATCGCCCAACAAAAGGAGGTCGTGCAAAAGTGCGGCGTTACTTCCACCCACCCCACATGCCAAAAATGCACCTCCGTCCCCTCATCCCCCTCCAACAACGTGAACCCAACCCGCGTCCCCACCCAATCCTCTAGCGCTTCCGCGAACTCCCACTCCAGAACCCAATCGTCCCGCGTCACCACCACCGCCCGCCAGTCATACTCCGGTCCAAACCCAAACAAATACGTCCCGCCCCAAATCGGCGTCCCCTCCGCCGTCGCCGTCCACCACGAACTCAATCCTTCGGGCGTCGACACCGCCTCAAACACCTGTTCCTTCCCCGCGCGTATCAGGAATCGATGCCGGATCTCGGGCATAGCCTCCTACTTCCACCCGCCATCCAGCATCAAAAACGCATGCGCATACCGCCGCCCAAACTCCCGCAGTCCCGCCGAATCAAAGTGCAGCACATCGCCCTTGTGTCCCAACCCTTGCGACGACACAAATGCCACCCGCGTCCCGTTCACAGCCAATCCCGCCAACTGCTCATTAATCATCCGCGCCATTGCATAGTCATTCTTGTCTCGCGTATACAAAAACTGCCCTAACTCTCCCACAACAATCGGCACATCGCCCAGCTCCGCCCGCAGTGCCGTCATTACTTTCAACCATCGAGCCTGGTAACTGCGAATTAAATCCAATTTAGACGCATCCGCTTCGCCCTGGTGCCACAAAATACCCCGCATTCGCCCGCTCTTCATCGCCACCTTGGCCCGCCGCACGGCGTCTGTGTATAACTTGCCTCCCACTACCCACTCGTCCAGCGAACTCCCCCCCATCGCCGCTGGAATCAAACCAATCTTCGCCGCTGGCGCCACGTCCGCCAGCGTCCGCGCGAAGGACCGTCCCAGCCCCGTTCCCAGCCGGTCCGGCCGGTCAAAATGAATCGGCTCCACCGCCGGCGCCCACGTCTCTTCCTTGGTAAACGTAAACACCCGCGGATGCGGTATTTTGTCCTCCGCCTCAATCACGCCCCGTCCAGCCATGTTCGATTGTCCAATCAGCAGGAACAATTCCATATCCTGGGCACACGCCGCCAGTCCGCAGGCCAATAATAAGATCCGAATCATGATCTATATATACTAACCACATCATGCTGCGCCGCAACTTCCTTCTTTCGCTCGCCGCCCGCCCCGATACTGCCGAAACCACCGCTGGCCGCGTCCAGGGCCGCGCTGCCAACGGCATCACCGTCTTTCGCGGCATCACCTACGCCAAACAAACACGCTTCGTCCCGCCGCAACCCGCCGAAAAATGGACCGGGATAAAGGACTGCTCCGCCACCGGCCCCCGTTGCGTTCAAGGGCCCGGCAACATTTTTCTCAGTCCAACAATCGGCGAGTACTTCCGGGGCTCCAAGGACCGCGTCGAACTCGCTGCCCAGCCCGACAGTGAGGACTGTCTCGTCCTCAACGTCCTCACTCCCTCCACCCGCGGACGCCGTCCCGTCATGGTGTACATCCACGGCGGCGGCTTCTCCGCCGGCTCGTCCCACCTCACGGTATTTGCTGACAGATTCCCCCGCGAACAGGACGTCGTCCTCGTCGGCGTCAACCACCGTATCAATGTCTTCGGCTATCTTCACGTCAACCCTGAAACAAGTAACATCGGCCAGCTCGACTTAGTCGCTGCTCTCGAATGGGTTCGGGACAACATAGCCAACTTCGGAGGCGACCCGGGCAATGTAACTATATTCGGCGAATCCGGCGGCGCCGCCAAGATATCCACCCTTCTGTTCATGCCCTCGGCCCGCGGGCTCTTCCGCCGTGCCATCCTCGAAAGCGGGTCTATCTTAAAGGTCCAGACACAGGAAGAAGCCGCCGCCGGCACCCGCAAGTTACTCGCCAGCGCGTCGCTCACGATGCCCGCGCCCGATCTCCTCAAAGCCGTCATTGCCAGCGGCCTCCGGTTTGAACCGGCCGTCGATGGCCGCTCTCTCCCCTCCCAACTCTGGCAATCGAAACCTCCCATCGACGTTCCGCTCATCATTGGCTGCTGCAAGGACGAAACGTCGCTATTCACACTCAAAGACGAAGCGCTCTACTCGCTCGATGACCCAGGACTCCGCTCCCGGATGTCAGCCAACCTCATCGCCGCCTACCGCGCCGCTCACCCCAAGGACACGCCATCCGATATCTGGTTCCGCTACGCCACAGATCGCGAGCGGCGCGCTGACGGCAACCGCCAGGCTGAGCGTTATCTGGCGCATGGACATTCGCCCGTCTACATGTACCATTTCGTCTGGAATACGCCTCTCGTTAAAGGCAAGATCCGCGCCTTCCACACCGCCGAACTCCCCCTTGCCATGCGCCTCGTTCGCTTCCCTGAATCAGACCTTGTCTCCCAGGCTCTTGCGACCGCCTGGGCGGGCTTTGCCCGCAATAGTGATCCCAAATGGCCTGCCTTCACTCTCGACAAACGTGCCACCAAAATCTTCGACTCTCCCAACAGCACAGTCGTCAACGATCCCGATCGCGAAGCCCGCCTCTTGATCGCCGCTGAAAATGAAAAAGGGGCACGATAATCCGCACCCCCCAAAGCCCTGCTGCAGATCTACGCGCTCTTCTGCGCCGCCTGCAACATTGAGTTCATGCATCCCAGCAGATAAGCCAGGCCTACGCTAGGCCGGTACGCTCCGCCCGCCGCGCCGCGGCTGGTGTCCGGCGCCCCCGGAACTGCTCCCAGCGCCGGGATGTGATCGGGGATGACAATCCCATCGAACTTAACCTCTACTAGTGCTCGCATCACCTTATTCATGTCGTAGTAACCGTCATCCAGCAACGACTCGGTGAAGTGTGGCAGCGGCGCCGTCACATTCCGGAAATGAATCTTGAAAAGCTTCTTTTTCCCGGCAAAGTACTTGATCGCGTCCACAGGATCGGCGCCCGTCACCGCCTGCCCGCCCTCCAGCCACGATCCAACGCAGAAACAAACACCAATATTCGGACTGTTGGCGATCTCGATGGCCTTCTTGTATCCCTCAAAGTTACTGAAGATACATCGCGGCACGCCGGCCAGCATCCTCTTTGGCGGGTCGTCCGGATGAATGCCAATACGCACACCCGCCTCCTCCGCTACGGGCACAACCTTTTTGATGAAGTACGTGTAGTTCTCCCAAATCTCGGCTTCCGTGTATACGCGCCCATGGGACAGCGGCTCTGTATACGTCTTGCCGCCCCAAAATCCCTTCCAGTCCGGGCTATTTGAGTTTCCATCCCGCGCCGAATAGCCGCGCGGGCTCGTCACCCTTCCGCTCGACCAAATCCCATTTCCCATGTGCGCATAGGTCGAATATGGAATCCCGGCCTTGCCCAGATACCGAATGTAATTCAAGTACTCCTCAATCTTCTGGTCTCTTCCAGGCAGATTGAGAGTAACTTCAGGCATGTTATGCAAGCTGCCGCTCGGTCCCACGCCGCTGCCGATGTTGTAGACCTTGAACCCTTCGGCCTCCCACGTCTCCCGTTGCTTGATGAATCCCTCCGCGTTTGCCGTTGCCTGCTGCGGCGCCAGGCTCAGCCACTTCACGCCAAGCTGCTTCAGGTAGTTCATGTACTCCGCGCTTGGCTGATTAGCGCTCACACCGATCTTGATTCCGGGCGGGATCGGTATCATTTTCCCGGCGGCTGTTCCGGCTGCCGCCAGTGCCGCGGCTCCGCTGATTGCTAGTTGTCCCAATTCTCTTCGTTCCATAATTAAAACTCCGCTCGTATCGACATTTGTACGTTCGCCTGGCCAGTTCCGAAGTTGGAGAAATCTCCCACCACTCCCGTATACCTGCCCCAGGCGTTGGGGTTGTTCAAATTATACGTGGTGTTCGGCGCTCCAAGGTTTGGGTTCTTATGCGGCAGGTTGTGACCGTCCAGCCGGAAGCTCAACATGAACTTCTCGCCTACTGGATGCCAGCTCTTGGTCGCGAAGCATTGCATCCACCAAAGTCCGGGCGCCTGGAGCGTGTTCCCACCAAGGGAGCCGGTTGTATACGCGGCAGGATAGGCGAAGGAACTCATCTTGAAATAGGGGTTCTGCGCCGCCGTCGGGAAACGCTGCCCCATCTCCCAGTTCGTCACCCGCGCCTCGTCCATAGTCGTCAAGGCGTTTGGCCGGGACGCGGTTAAATACCGGTTCGGACTCCCGGCGTGCGTCACCGTCACCGGTACTCCGCTGACGATATTCTCGCTGATGTTCACCTTCCAGCCGCCCAGCAACGCGTTCAACACGCCGCCCCGGTTCAGCCACTTTTGACCCTTGCCCACCGGCAGTTCGTACACCAGGAACGCTCCAAACTGCTTCTGCCGGTCATAGGCCGTCCGCGCTTTTCCTTGCCGGTTGTAGTAAGTCAGAGTTTCATCGTTACTCAACGTCTTCGACAGGTTGAAGCTCGTGTTAAACATCAGCCCCTTCCCGAACCGTTTTTCCAGCGCGATGTTTCCGCTGTGCCAGGTGTTGTGATCGAAGTTCGACAGGAAGCTCACTGCTCCGAATTGCGGATAGATCATGAAATTCTGCTGTGCCTGGAACACGCGGTCCTGCAAAGCGCGGTCGTTGCCCAAAGCAATGTCCAAAGGAATTCCATTGATGTTCCACGTCCGCTGCAAGCCGACACCGGCCGAACCCTGATACTGCATCGTCAATAGCCACGCCGCGCTTGGCTGGTATTGGAACCCGGCTGACCAGTTCATCACGTAGCCGTTGCGCAACTTTGGGTCCCGCCAAAATGCCGTTCGGCTGCCAAAGTTCGCGCCTGTGTAGGGCACTGTCCCGTCCTGGTTTACGATGTAGCGGATCGCCCCCGGTCCGGCCGACAGTTGGAACACCTGCCGCGGATCGCCCACCGGCTGCAGCACGTTGAAGTTTCCCGCATATTCGTCAAATCCACCTTGGATACCGGTATTGTCCACCGTCATTATTCCGAAGGACGTCCGGTAAACCCACTTCGGGTGAAAGGTCCACGCCACACCCAGCCGCGGTTGGAAGTTGTTCAAATCCTTCTTTCCCACCGCACCTTGCGGATGGGTGATGGCCCCTTTTCGCCCGGTGATCGGATCGGTCGCCTCTGGATCGAATTGCGATTGCTGCCCCCAGCGCGTCGTGTATGGTGAAAAGTAGGTCCACCGTACGCCGAGGTTCAAAGTGAGGCCGGGCCTCACTTTCCAGTCGTCCTGGAAGTACAACTCCTGGTTCCATTGCCGCGGCATAAAGATCGCAAACTGCTTGCTGAAGGTCGCGCTCGTCACCGCGCCCATCAGAAACGCGGCAAAGGTGTTTCCAGTGTTCTGCGCGAAGGGTAACGATGCGCCGCCATCGAAGTTGTATTGTCCGGAGGGCAGGGAAGTGGCCTTGTCGCTATAGAGCGTCCGGATCGTCTCCGTCCCCATTTTCAGGCTGTGCCGTCCGGCGATCAGGGTAAGGTTGTTTTGAATGATCTTGTCTTCGCCGACTTGACGGAAATAGCCCATCGGAGCGATGCTGAATCCGATGTTGAAGTACGGAAAGGTCTCCTGCTCTACGCCAGGAATCGTGATCAGGCTCTTGGCGGACTCCGGCCGGGCCGGGTTGGATGACGCCCTGCGGTTATAGCCAATCCGGAATTCATTAAACAGCCGCCGCGACAGGATGGCAGTGTAGCTGAGCACACCGTTGATGTTGTCTGTTGGCGCTATCTCCCGGTTCGCGTTGAATTCCGGCTTCGCGAAGTTATCCCCGTTCTGTCCCCGGTTGTGCCCGTGCGAATAACGGAAGAAAATCTTGTGGTTGGAATTGAACTGGTGGTCAATCTTCTCGTCCCAGCGATCCCGGTTCAAACAGCGGCAACTCTCGGCCCGCTGCAAATTTCCGTTCGGTCCAGTTCGCGCCGGTGAACCCACCTGGCTGGGCTCCAGCCAGATTCCTTGCCCGATAAACTTCAGCGCCGTCGGGTCCATCAGGTTCCGCGGAACGATGTTGTTCGGCAGCGGATCCCGCGTCCACTGCCCATTCACTTGACGCGTCGAGAACGGATTGTAGATGGGCAGCCCTCCGCCTGGTGCTTCCGGGAACGAAAAGTCGCCGCTCAACATCGCCGGGGTCGGCACGGTCGTCACACGAACATTGATCGTCCGCTCGTGGTTGATCGCGTAGTCAGACAGCCAAAAGGTCCTATTCCTTCCGTCGTAGAGTTTCGGAATCACCACTGGCCCGTGCGCCACCAAATCGAATGTCTGATACGACCACGGCACGTCCGGCCGCTTGATTTGCTCCAAGTAGTGCCGGTGAACCCATTTACCGTTCAAGTAGCGGTCTTCAAAAGTGGCGTGTAACTGATTCGTTCCTGACTTATAAACCATTTTCATGGAGCCTCCAGCCGAGTGACCATACTCGGCCGACGTTCCCGTCGTCAGCACCTTTACCTCTTCCATCGCGTCCGTGCTGCCCTGGATCACACCGTCGACTTGATTCACCGTTCCCGTGTAAGGCGACTTCGCACTGATACCATCCATGGAGAAGCCAATGTCATTTTGCCGCTGTCCCTGAATGTGAAACCCCTGTTGCCCAACAACGGCCACCACTCCAGGCATGAATTGCAACAGGTATACCGTCCGCTTCATCACTCCTGGCGTCTCCACCAGCGCCTTCGAGCCTATTACGTAGGAGCTCACAACGTTTTCCGTGTTCAACAACGACGCCTCCCCGCTCACCGTTACGCTATCGCTCACGGATCCGACTTCCATTTGGATATCGATGCGGGGTACTTCGGCCGACCGCAGCGTGATTCCCTCACGCACAAACTCCTTGAAGCCCGCCGCCGTCACCATTATTCGGTATTCACCAGGAGCCAGATACGGCACATAGTACGCGCCCTCCGCCGAGGTGATGTTCTCGGAGGTGAACGCCGTCGCGGTGTTCACTACCGTAACTTTCGCGCCAGTTACCAGCGCGCCCGTAACGTCTCGGACGGTGCCAACCAATGTCGCGCCTCCGCCGGTTTGCCCGTAAGCCGCGCTCAACGAGAGCAAAAGCGTTGCAACCAAACGTCCCGGACCACGTCCCATCACAACTACCTCCTAGCCTGAATCGAAGTAGGCCAAGCATATAGTTGGCTTCGGGCGGTGTCAATCGGACGTTTCAAAACACTTGAAGGTGTGTTTTAGGCAAGCTCCCGAATCCGAATCGAACGGAACCAACACTCCGAAGAGTGGTTCTGTAGTGCAATCGCCGACCGTTTCGGGGCGGTCTCTGGAACCTCCGCAGTCAATACGCGGGCTCCGTTCAGCCAGTGCTCACAGTGTGGGCGCCGCACGACAATGCGCGAAGTGTTGAACTCGCCCGCCGGCCGGAGTGGTGGCGCCACTGGGGCGAACTTCGAATACAGTGAACCGGTGCCCCGCGTCGGGTCCCGCTTTGCTTCCGCGCTCATGGCGTCGTCGGTCAGTTGATACTCAAATCCGCGGGCGCGTGCATGCGGCCGGTCAGCCCCGCGAGGCGTCCACGAATCATACTTGTCGACGAGGTACTTTACACCCCCGTTTCCGCCAGCCGCGATCTTCCATTCAAACTCGAACTCGAAGTCGCCGAACTCTCTCTCCGTCCGGATGTCCTGGAATGTGGGCCGCCGTACCAGGGACTTCAAGCAGCCATCCGCAACACACCAGCAATCGGCCGGAAACTCATTGCCTGCCACCGGCATCCAACCCGCGGTGGAAACGCCGTCAAACAGGTTTTCCCAACTCTGCCCGCGCAGCGCCAGCGGCGCCAGCAGAAACATTCGGCGTGACCATACACTGTTCATTCGAGTACAATCCTTCCTATGAAGCTTGCCAGAATTCTCATCGCGCTGTTTGCTCTTGCGTCCTTCCTGCCCGCCCAACCCGCGGCCAAGAAAGAAGCCGTCAAGAAGGAATCGGCCGTCGCCACTGGTCTCATCGATCTCAATTCGGCTCCCGCCGCCTCGTTGAAGACCCTCCCCGGTATCGGCGACGCCTACGCCGAGAAGATCATCAAGGGCCGTCCCTACAAGGGCAAGGACGAGATCGTCTCCAAAGCCGGCGTTCCTCAGGCGACTTACGACAAGATCAAAGATAAGATCATCGCCAAGCAGGCCGCCGCCGCTACCAAGAAAAAGTAGCGCTACTCCGCCTTTACGGGATTGCGCAATACCCCAATTCCCTCAATATCAACCTCAACCACATCGCCGGGACTCATCTTTGTGGTGATTCCCGGCGTTCCTGTATAGAACAGGTCCCCTGGTTCCAGCGTCACATACTGACTGGTGAAGGCGATCATAAAGGCCACATCGGTAATCAGATCCGACGTCGGCGCCTCCTGCACCACCTTTCCGTTCAATCGGGTTCGCAACATCAACTTCGAGTAGTCCAATCCCTTTACGACCCACGGCCCCAGCGGCGCGAACGTATCGGCGCCCTTCGCCCGCCACCATTGAAAATCTTTGTCCGGCCCGTTCTGCCAGTTCTGCTCGCTCACATCGTTGCCGCACGCCACTCCAAAAACCGCCGCTGCCGCTTCCGCCTTCGTTGCCTTTCTCAGTTGCTTCCCGATCACTGCCACCAACTCGCCTTCGTAGTGCACGTTCGTCGCCCCCTTGGGCAACACGATTGCATCGTCCGGCCCGCAGATCGATGACGGTGGCTTGTAGAACATCTCCGGATGGGCGGGCGGCGCAATCTTCCCCAAATGGCTTTGGTAGTTCCGCGCGATGGCCAATATTTTTCCCGGCGCAACCGGCGCCAACAGTTTCACGTCCTTCAACTTATGGGTCGTTCCCGATGGCTTTCCGCCCTTCAGGTAGTCGCCGGTCAATTGCCGCACGCCGCTGCCATCGATCACGCCATACGCCACCAGCGTGCCCTTCTGAAAACGCACGTATCTCTCGCCGCCGTTTTGTGCCTGTAACGCGAAAGAGGCCGATGCGGCCCCCAGAACTGTTCTTCTCGTCATCAATCAGATTCTATACAATGGAAGGATTACCATGAGCGCAGACGCATCAAAAATCCCTCAGCCGGCCAAGCCGAATGTACCTATCTCGAAATGGCTGCCGGTCGTTTTGATCGCTTGGGCTATCCCCGGCGGCGGCCATATCTACTTAAAGCAAACCCAGCGAGGCGCTTTGGTTGGCGCGGCCACAATTTTGTGCTTCCTCTTCGGCCTCATGATGCGCGGCGCCTTCTTCGAACCGCAAACAGGCGATCTGCTGCTGACGCTAATCAACGTTGGTGGCCATATTGCAAACATGATGACCGGCATCCCTTACTACCTTGCCACTTGGCTCGGTTATAACCAGCCTGATGTCGCTGGTCATGTCCACGACTACGGTACGAAATTTCTGGTCGGCGCCGGTCTACTGAACATATTGAACATGGTCGACGCCTGGGAAATCGTTACGGGAGAAAAGGACTAACAGCCATGCCGAAAGTAAACCTCAACCACATGGAAGCGTCGATTCTTATGGCTCTCCTCATTTCAGTCGTTCTTGGTGTGGTCACCAAGAAGACCGATAAGGAGCGCTTGCATTACGGCGTTTACTGCTTTGGCTGCTTTCTTGCTACCCTGTTCGGGCTGGGCTGGCTCATGAAGCTCGGCCACGGATAGCGCTTATTTCAACGCTTTTTCGATGGCCATTGCGAGTTCCGGCGAATCTGGTGTCACGCCCGGTTCAAACCGTTGGACGGGCTTTCCATCTTTGCCGACCAGGAATTTGGTGAAGTTCCATTTCACGTCACCGCCATTACTCGCTGTCAAGTATTGGTACAGCGGCGTGATGTCGCTGCCTTTCACCGACACTTTCGCCATAATGGGGAACGTGACGTTGTAGGTGCGAGAACAGAACGTGGCGATCTCGGCGTTCGAGCCCGGTTCCTGCGCGCCAAAATTGTTGGCTGGAACGCCAACGATTACTAGGCCCTTGTCCTTGTATTTCGAGTACAGACTTTGCAGTCCGGTGTACTGCGGCGTGTAGCCGCATTTGCTGGCGACGTTGACAAACAGCACTACCTTTCCCTTGTAGACGGAAAGCGGCGCGGGTTTGCCATCGATCGTGTTCATGGTGAACTCGTGAACGCTTGAGGCGGAGAATGCGGCTGCGGTAGTCATGGCTAGTGTAAGAACAACGTTCCTCATGAAGCCTCTGATGTTGCCGCGATCCCGGAAGTTGCAAAATGGACAGGATGGACGCGCCGAAGATCGCCGCGCGGCGCCATACTTCCGCCCAAACATTAAATTGGTGCCAAGCGCCTATTTAATGAAAACTTGTGGAAATCCGGCACTCTGTTAGGGATGGGCCAGCCGATGCAATGGTGAGGGATGGAGCGTTTATTTGTTGGCGCACCGCCTAAGCCTTTGAATTGTAGGCACTTGGGCTAGGTTATCGTTTTGGTGGAGCTTCGGGTCGACGTTGCCCGCCCTCCGCTTAGTCGCCCGTTTTCATTAAATAGGCGCTTGGCGCCTATTTAATGAAAACGGCCCACATGGCGTGGGCCGTATCTGGTTCCGATGGCTAATCGACTGTCTATTCGTTGATCGCGAAATCGGCAACGAAGGCGCTTGCCTTTTCCGGGCTGGACCATGTGGTGCCCAGGCCCTGGCCACGATAATTGTGAGCCAATGTGAACGCCGGCATCGCGTGGCCGACTTCCGCCAACGGCGGATACCAAACGCCTTCGTGCGAACAAACCTGATCCTCATGCTTAATAGCGCGAGTTTTGATGGCGGCAAGAGTGCCCGCCGTCATCGTCGCCTTGGCACTATGGACGTTGTTTTGCTCTACGGTCATCTCGATTGGCATGTACTCGACACGAACGATATCGTTCAGCAGATCCTTGCTCATACGCTGCGCGAAGCTCTTCAACGCAAGACGCTGCGCGGGGCTGGCCTTCTCGTCAATAATCAGGACCGAGCGCACCGGGAACGCGGTGTGATGCACATCGCCCAATGTGGCCGATGCCTTCACAACACCCACGACACCGAGGCCGTCCAGGTTGACACCTTCCCAGGAGCCCTTGTTGATTTTCCAGCTCATGACAGCCAGATCACCCTTCAGTTCGACTTCCGAGTTGGCGAAGCAGGGGCCGACAAACACATCGGCCGAACGGGCTTCCACGTAGGTCCCGCGGATTTGCCTTGTGGGCAGCGGCGCGGCGAACGCGACAGCAGCGCCGCACAGAATCAAGAAAACTGTTTTCATCCATGTCTCCTGAGAGGTTAGAGCGCTTTATAGCACTTGCGGGTTTCGTTGCACTCGTACTCGTCCGCGATTTTGGAATCGGGGCCGAGACAGTTTTGCGTTCTATGACACCAGAAAGCACGATCATTGCCATGGGGGACCTTAGGGTCCCACATGGCATCGATGAACATACCCTTCCAGCGGAGATTGTCACAACGGTCGTCGTCAGGCCTGGTTAAGCCAGCTCGTTCCATCGCTCGAATCCTCCTTATGCTTTGATGCCGGCCGCGGCCAGAAGGGCGCGCTTCACGGCAACTTTTGTCAATTGTACCTTGTACTTGTTGCCGCTCAGCGGGGTGGCGTTGGCGACAGCGGCTTCGCCGGCGGCTTCCGCGGTGGCGACGGTGATGGTCTTTCCGACCAGCATCTTTTCGGCTTGGGTGGCGCGCCAGATGGTTGGCGCCACGTGACCGAGAGCGATGGAGGCCGACGTGATCGTCGTCCCGTTCATGCGAAGGGCGACGCTAGCCGCCGACAGCGGCCAGTCGAGCAGTTCGCGCTGCCGGACTTCGTAAGTCGCGTTCTTTGTTGCGGGGGCGGGAATCAGGATCTCGGTAACGATCTCATTCGGCTTGAGGTCGATCTCGCGCTGGCCGTCTCCGGTCGGAGCGACGAAGAACTTTTCGACCAGGACCGTGCGATTGCCGGACGCGCTGGCGATGGTGACCGAGGCGCCCAGGGCGACCAATGCCGGCCCAAGCGTAGAAGCGCTGACGAAGTACGCCGGCCCGTTGGAGAAGATCGCGTGGAACTTGTTTTCTCCGGTGGGCACCAACGCCTCTCCGTTGGGGCCTTTACCCAGCAGACCGAAGCCCCGACGGAAGTACCAGCAGCGTGGCCGCTGGCATAGGTCACCGGCGACGGTTCCCATGTTACGCAACTGCGGGCTGGATACACCCAGCGCGGCCTGTACCAGGCCAGGGAAACTGGCGCGGACGGCGGCGTTGGACGTCAACTCATCGAGCGTGACGGTGGCGCCGACGCGGATGTTGCCACCTTTGCGCGAGATGCCCCCGAGTTCTTTAATGCCCTTGATGTTAACGACCCGTTTGGGCGATTGGACATAGTCCTTCATGATGCTGAGAAGGTCCGTACCGCCTGCGAGGACAGCGGAATCTTCCCAAGTGGCTCCGAGGGCGGCAAACGCCTCTTTGAGAGTGGCCGGATTGGCGTATTCAAAGCTCTGCATGTTATGCGTACCTCTTGTTGCCGAGTGCGTTGAGAACACGGTCCGACGTAACGGGGACCGTGGGGACCCGGACACCGAGGGCGTTGTGCACCGCGTTGGCGATGGCCGCGATGCCGCCGATGGCGCACGGTTCGCCGAGGCCGATGACGCCCCGCTTGTCGTGCACTTCCTGGATGTCCATATGAACGACGATCTCGCCGATGTCGGGCAATCCGGCGAGCTTGTAGAACTCCATGTCGGGGTTGAGAACGCGGCCGGTGACCGCGTCCATAACGCGCTCTTCGTAGAGCGCGGCACAGATGCTCATGATGCAGGCGCCGAAAACCTGGCTCTCCGCGGTCTTCGGATTGACCACTAAGCCGCAGTCCTGGACGGCCACGAGTTTCCGCATCTTCACGATGCCAGTTTCTGTGTCTACTTCGACTTCGGCCATCTGGACACCGGCGGCGCCGAGGGTGTTTAACCCTTCGCGTGCAGCTTGCGCGGGCACGTTTTCGCCCATCTCTTCGATTGGCGAGGGCCCCATCTTCTGCGCGGCCTGTTTCCAACTCATTGCCTTGTTTGGGTTGCCCTTGACTTGAATACGGCTATCAACGGCTTCCAACTGATCGGCGGCGACGCCAAGCGCCGGGGCGACCTTTTCGAACAGCTTCTCAAGCGCGTTCAGTGACGCCTTCCGTGTGGAAGTACTGACGCCGCCAATGGTGGTGGAGCCACCCGACGGGCCGGATGCAGGATAGCTGTTGTTGCCAATCTTCACCTTGATAGCGCTCATCGGCAGACCGAGCGATTCGGCGGCAACCATGGAAATGCAAGTGCGGTTGCCGGTGCCCAAATCCTGAGATCCAAGCTCGACTTCAACGGAACCATCGGGGTGAATCGTGACCTTGCACTTGGAGGCATGGCCGCCGCCGCCCCAGGTGGCGACGCCGATGCCGACACCGCGGCGGAGGGTGCCTTTGCCCTCGCCGGGCGCATGGTACTTGTTCTTCCAGTCGATAAGCTCAGCGGCTTTCTCCAACTGGTTGCGATACGTATCGGCGCGAAGCGTAAGCCCGGCGTTCTTGTGCAGAAGCGCCAGCGGATCCATGTTCAGCTTCGCGGCCAGATCGGTGAGTGCCGAGCAGGTGAGAAACGCGGCCTGCGGATGGTTGGGGGCGCGCCAAGCGCGTTGCGGGCCTGAATTGAGCGAGACGGCGGCGTGATTGTTGCGGCGGTTGGGGATGTTGACGAAGACGTACGGAATGGGCGACATACCGCCGCCGCCGAAGCCGCCGGAGGACCAGGAATCGGACTGCCAAGCGGTGATGGAACCATCGGATTTGGCGCCGATTTTGATCTTGGCGTAATGCGACGGGCGAACGCCGGCGATCGTCAATTCGGTCGCGCGATCAAGGAACACCTTTACGGGGCGGCCACCGGAGCCTTTCGAAAGTTTGGCGGACTCAGCGCCCCAGGAATCGGGCGGAAACTTGGACCCGAAGCCACCGCCCATGTAGTCGCACGTCACGTTGATGTTCGTGGCGGGGACGTTGATGAGCGTTGCGAGCTGCGTGGCGACGGTGGAGACGGCCTGTGTGGAGGGCCAATAGTCGATCTTGTCGCCCTTCCAGGAAATCACATTCCCGTGCGGTTCCAGGCAGCAGTGGGTGATGACGGGAATGCCGTATTCCCCTTCCAGCGTGACGTTCGCTTCGGAAAATGCCTTTTCGGGATCGCCGGTGACCTGTTCACCGGCTGCCTTGGCGCGCGTACCTGCCTTGGCCAGGTTCTCGTCCTTCACCACGTGGGGGAGAACTTCCCAATCGATTTTGATGGCACGCACGGCGTCACGCGCAATCTCTTCGGTGTTCGCGGCGACCAGGGCGATTTCCGCGCCCGCCCACTGAATTTCGGCGCCGGGCTGCACGAAAAGGTTGATACCGCTGACTCCGGGAATCGCTTTGGCGGCATCCAGGTTGATGCTGCGAATCTTCGCGTGAGCGTAAGGAGAAGTGAGCATCGCCGTCTGCAGCAGACCCTGCGGATTCAAGTCGCTGGGATACTTGGCGCGGCCGGCGGACTTTACAGGCCCGTCGAGGCGGTTGATCCGCTGGCCCATTACCTTCCGTTTCCCCATCGGGGGCCATTTGTACTCAGGCATTGGAACCTCCCTTGTAGTTCTTGGCGGCTTCGAGGACGGCTTTGCGGACGCCGACGTAGGTGCCGCAGCGGCAAATGTTGCCGGCAAGCCCTTTCTCTACCTGTTCGACGGTGGGGTTTGGATGCTTGTCGAGGAAGCCTTTCGCCGCCATGACAAAGCCGGGCGTGCAATAGCCGCACTGTTGGGCATCGTTGTTGACGAAGGCGGCGGATACCGGATGCAGTTGCCCTTCCGTCGCAATGCCTTCAATGGTCTGGATGCTCTTGCCCACCGCGTCGACGGCAAGCACCGAGCAGCCATATACGATCTTGCCGCCGATGGAGACAGTGCACGCTCCGCAAGTTCCGCGATCACAGACTCGCTTGGCTCCGGTCAAATCCATGCGGTTCCGCAGGGCGTCGAGCAGTGTGGTCCTCGGTTCGACCTTAACGGAACGCTTCCGTCCATTGATGTCGAGTGTGATCTCGACCTCGCCGGACATTACTTTGGGAGTTACTTGCGCTTCTGCTTCCTGCTCCAAAACGCCCGCGCCGACGACGGAGGTACCAATACCCGCGCCGCGTAGCCAGGAACGCCGCGAAAAGCCGGACTGCGCTCGCTTGTCCTTTTCGGAGTCGTTATTTGAACTCACCGGGACACCATCCTTTCGAATCTTTCTTCCCCTGTGCGATGGAGGGGTAGCAAATGCTCTACCATCCTAATACAGCTCGGCCTGAAATAGCAGCCGATCCCGGCGCGGCCAGAGGCTTTGATCGGCTTCGCGAAAGCCAACACAACTGCGTGATCGCCACTTTCGCGTGGCCGATGGGCGGCAAGCCGTCGAACAGCCAATCCCGGCCGCCGCCTAGCGGGCCAATCCACAGTTACCCAGCGGCACCGCCGAATTGCGCAGCAGACCACGGGCTGCCTTACGCCAGGAGTGTCCACCGTTGTCATTGCGCCATGCTGCGGGCGCCGTGCCGGCGTTGTGAGGGTGCACGGCGATACGAGATCCAAAATCAGAAGGGGTGGCCTTGGCGATGACCGCTATGGGTGCCGTGATTGTCGCTTCTTCGGCTGCGCCGCGCGTGACTGCCCCTGGATGAGGCCTCCCGCGAGTCCAGCGTCTCCGGCTCACTTCCCCGAGTATCCGTACGCCTTTCTTTCACTTGGACGTACTGGCCTCGCGTCACCGACCGGGCTGGGCGGTAGCCTTTCTGGCCTGCGTGGCCAGCACAAGAAGAAGCGGCGGGAAGGTCACGCCTTCTCCTGACCATGCCGCCAGACAACTCGCTCGAAACGCTGGCGCCTGAGCGAAGCGTGACCACCACATTTGCCAACTGGGACCGCAAAACGGACAAGCAATCCTCCGGCGTGGCATTTCACTAGGCAGGCGAACCCAGGTAGGTCTGCGGCCGGGTGACCCGCGTCTTGATGCCAAGCGGGGAAGCGTGCGTCCCGCGGCTCGATCCTCCTTTCTTGTAGACAGCATGCGGATTCCTCCCGTTTGCGTCTAAAATAAGGGCTCCCCATGACCACGTATCCCCTGGACCGGCTGGCCGCCGAGCTCGGTACCCCTGCGAATTTGTCGAATGTTTTAGCCGTCATTGAGAACCTAAGCCCGGATCCGACCCTCGACGCCTGGCACGCGAACATACGGAAATGCAGAGAGGACGCCCGATGGTATTGGGACATGCCTTGCGCGCTGAATCAGATCGCGCGCAACCTCTCGCCGGAACGATACCTCGAAATCGGCGTCAGACGGGGCAAGTCCATGGCGATGATCGCTTCCATTTGTCCCAATATCTCCATTTCCGCTTTCGATCTATGGTTGACGCCATATGGCGGCGTGGACAATCCGGGGCCCGACTACGTCCGCACGGAATTGAATCGCCTCGGTTTTCGTGGAGGCTTGCATTTTCACAACGGGGATAGCAAAGACACTGTGCCCGCCTTCGCCGGCGAAAACCCTACGCTTCGTTTCGGCGCCGTTGTTGTGGATGGCGACCACAGCGATGAGGGGGCATGGCGCGACTTAGTGGCGACCGCTCCACTCGTCGCCCCCGGCGGGTTTCTCCTGTTTGACGACCTCATCAATCCCGCGCATACCCTCCTTCCCGTTTGGCGCCGTTTCCAGCACGAATACCGGAACGAGTTCTGCTTCATCGAAAACATAGCCGACCATAACGGCGCGGGGGTTGCCCAACGTTGCTAACCCTGGCAGGTGTCGGCCGATTGCCGATAGAATGGCATCCACGTTCATGCCATCCGATCTATTCGACCTGACAGACAAAGTAGCCATCGTATCCGGAGCCGCCCAGGGAATGGGCCGCGCAATTGCTCTGGCCATTGCCGGCGCAGGTGCACATCTCATTCTCGTCGACCGCAATGAAGCCGGCGCACGCCGCACTGCCGACGGGATTACTGCCACGCGCGCCATCGTCAGCGGCACCGACGTCTCCCAACCCGCTGAGATACGTGAGCTCTTCCACACCCTCGATCGCGAATTCGGACGCATCGATTTTCTTGCCAACGTGGCCGGGGAATCCATCATGGCCGCCCCCGAAGATATCTCGCTCGAAGACGTCGAGCAGGTCTGGCGCAATCTTGTCCTCGGGCGCTTCTGTGCGTGTCAGGAGGCCGGCCGGCGCATGCTGAAAGCCGGAGGAGGCAGTATCCTCAACATCGGCTCCATCGCCAGTGTTACCGCTCTTGGCCGCGGCCACATTGCTTACGGCATGGCCATGGGCGCCGTTGTCCAGATGACCAGGGAACTTTCCACGGAGTGGGCCGCCGCTGGCGTACGTGTGAACGCCGTGCTGCCGGCCCAAGTCCTGAATCCCGGACTCGAACAACGCATCGCCGAGAACCCGGCGCTTCGGGACAAGTTTCTCTCCGGCATTCCGGCGGGCCGCTTCGGCCATCCGGACGATATCCGCGGCCTGGCGGTGCTTCTCGCCTCCGATGCGTCCAAGTGGATTACCGGCGCCATCATCCCCATGGACGGCGGCAACCTCGCCATGAATGCCGGCGGCTCTCCCCGGAGGCCCGCGCAATGAACCTCTACCGCACCATGCAACTCATCCGCGCCAGCGAGGAGCAGCTTGCCCGCTGCCACGCGCGTGGTCTCGTTCACGGCGCCTGCCACACCTACGTTGGCCAGGAAGCCATCGCCGCCGGTGTCTGCGCTCACCTTGACGCCGGCGACGCCGTCTTCTCCACCCATCGTGGTCACGGCCATGCGCTGGCCAAAGGCATGCCTGTCGCCGAACTCTTCGCGGAACTTTTTGGCCGCGAATCCGGGTGCTCCCGCGGACGCGGCGGCTCCATGCATCTCTTCTCACCCGAAATCGGCATGATGGGCACCAGTGGTATTGTCGGCCCATCCATTCTTCAGGCCGCCGGCGCCGGATACAGTTTTGCGTTGCGCAAGACGAGCCACGTCGCCGTCGCCTTCTTTGGCGATGGCGCCACGAACAACGGCGCATTTCATGAAGGCCTCAATATGGCCGCCATCTGGAAGCTCCCGGTTCTGTTTGTGTGCGAGAACAACCAGTTCGCCACAGAAGTGCCATTTGAGTCCGCCGCCGGCAATCCGAACGTTGCCGCCCGCGCCGCCGCCTACGGCATCCCCGGCGTCCAAATCGATGGCAACGATGTTCAGGCCGTTGCATTGGCCGCCGGCGAAGCCGTCCAACGCGCCCGCGGCGGTCTGGGCCCCACGCTCCTTGAATGCAAGACCTACCGCACTCGCCCGCACTCCGAGGGCATGGGCGACTATACCTACCGCACCCGCGAAGACGTCAATGCGTGGCGGGAGCGCTGTCCCATCAAGCGCCACCGCCAGGCGCTCGTCGCCTCCGGCAAGACCACCGGCGCCGCGCTCGATCTCATCGACTCCATCATCCAGTCCGAAGTCAACGCCGCCATCGACGCCGCCGAAAAAGCGGCCTTCCCCAAGGCGGAACACGCAACCACCCACGTCTATGCTCCCGCCCGCGAAGCCGTCGAGCCCTCCCAGCCCGGTGCTCGCCCGCTCTCTTTCACCGCCGCCACGCTTGAAGCACTCGACCACGAAATGGCCAGGAATCCCAATATATTCGTGTTCGGTGAAGGCATCGGCGTCCGTGGCGGCAACTTCGGAACCACCGCCGGGCTCTTCGCCAAGTACGGTGCGCAACGTCTCCGTGACACACCTATCGCAGAACGCGGCTTCGTTGGCATGGCCTGCGGGGCAGCCATGACCGGCGCCCGCCCCATCGTCGACTTCATGTTCATTGACTTCATCAACGATGCCTTTGGTGAACTCGTCAACCAGATCACCAAGATGCGCTACATGAGTTCCGGACGTCTCAGAATGCCAGTGCTCCTCCGCGGCTGCGTCGGCATCGGCCACGCCGCCGCCACCCATCATTCCGGCAGCTACCACTCCATCTATAGCCACATTCCCGGCCTCCGCGTTGTCATCCCCTCAACGCCCTACGACGCCAAAGGCCTCCTCACCCACGCCCTTCGCTGTGACGATCCGGTTCTCTTCCTGGAGCCTCGCGAACTGCTGAGCGTAAAAGGTCCCGTGCCCGAAGAAGACTATGAAATTCCCTTCGGAAAAGCCCGCATCCTGCAGCCCGGCCGCGCCGCCACCGTTGTCGGTATTGGCCACATGGCCCAGCGCGCGCTGGCCGCCGCGAGGGAATTGGACGTCGAAATCATTGACCCGCGCACAGTCTCGCCACTCGATACGCCAGCGATCCTTGCGTCCATAAAGAAGACCGGCAGGCTTCTGATTGTGGACGAAGCCTTTGCACCCTGCAGCCTCGGCGCGGAGATAGCCGCGCAGATGGCCGAAATTGGGTTTGATTATCTGGACGCGCCCATCCGCCGCTTGAACGGGGCCTTCGCCCCAACGCCCTACAGCCCCACGCTGGAACCCGCCGTGATTCCCAGCCAGGACGAGATCACCGCAGCCATCAGGGCGCTGGTGAACGAATAGCCATGGCCATTGAAATCACTGTTCCGCGTCTTGGCTGGTCCATGGAGGAAGGCCTCTTCGCAGGCTGGCTGAAGGCTGATGGCGCCGCCGTCGCAACCGGGGAGCCGCTCTACGCCCTCGAAAGTGACAAGGTGACCATGGAGGTGGAATCGCTCGACGCGGGCACCTTGCATATCCCGGCGGACGCCCCACCGTCTGGCGCCACGGTGACTGTCGGACAACGTCTCGGCTATCTGCTTCAGCACGGGGAACTCGCGCCATCCGGGGCAGGATCCGCCTCTCCTGGTCGGCTCCCCGCCAGCCCCCGCGCCCGCGCCGCCGCCAAAGCTCTTGGCGTGGATATAGCGTCCGTGGAACCCCGCCCTGGCGCCAGCCGCATCATCGAAGCGGACGTTCTTGCCACGGCGCCCAGGCCGCAATCCCGGCACACCATCGCCACCCGCATGGAGGAGAGTTTTCGGGCTCCGCACTTCTATCTCCACGCCGACGCGAACGTCGAGGCCCTTGCCGCCATCCGTCATCAGCATCGGCCCGCCTCCTATAACGACTTTCTGCTGAAAGCCATCGCCATCGCCCTCACACGGCACCCGAAGGTGAATGCGTACTGGGAGAACGGCGCCGTTGTCCCCCGCGCCACGCAACACGTCGCGCTGGCCACACAACTGGGCGATTCGCTTACCACTCCGGTCATTCGCGACCCCGCCGAAAAGACCGTCGCCCAGATCGCAGCCGCCCGCGCCACCGCCGTCAATACTGGGGACGCCAGCGCCACCCTCACCAATCTCGGCGCGTTTGGTGTCGATCGTTTTGAGGCAGTTCTCAATCCGCCGCAATCGATCATTGTCGCGGTGGGCCGCATTGCCAAACGCCCCGTCGTTGAGGCGGACCAGGTTGTTGCCCGGCTCACCATGCCCATCTCTCTTTCCGTTGATCATCGCGTCACCGATGGGGTTCCCGCCGCTCAGTTTCTCCAGACGCTCATCGCCATTCTCGAATCGCCCGCCGCCACATACAATGAATGGGAATGAGTTGGAGCTACCTTGAAGACGCCAGTGGCGCGAAAGGCCACGCCGAAAAGATCTGTGTCCCGAATAACGAGGAGGAACTGATTCAGGTTCTCCTCGACGCCGCGTCGGAGGGGGTCGCCATCACGATCGCCGGAGGCGGCAGCGGCCTCACCGGTGGCCGGGTCCCGTTCGGCGGCTGGCTCATTTCGATGGAGAAGTTTCGCCGCCTCGATGTCCACCCGGGCTTGGCCACCGTCGGCGCTGGCGTTACCCTGCACGAACTTCATGCCGCCGCCAAAGCGGCCAACCAATTCTACCCGCCGGATCCGACGGAGACGATGGCCTTTCTTGGCGGCACCATCGCATGTAACTCGTCGGGCTCTCGCAGTTTCAAATACGGTGCCACCCGCCGCTGGCTGTTGCGCCTTCGGGTGGCGTTAGCTGACGGTACAATCATGGACGTCCGCCGGGGAGACCCAATTGACTTCGACGTTCCCTCCATCCCCCCGCCTGCCAGCCGCAAACACTCGGCGGGCTATCAGCTCAAGCCCGGCATGGACTGGATCGACCTCTTCTGCGGCTCCGAAGGCACGCTTGGCATCGTCATCGAAGCCGATGTTCAACTCCTCCCCAATCCTGCTGAACTGCTCAACGGCATCATCTTCTTCCCCTCCGATGAAGCCGTCCATAACGCTCTCGATGATTGGCGCAATGTTCCAAATGTCCGCATGTTGGAGTATGTCGACGATCCCGCTCTTCGCATGATTGAGCAGCGTTATCCCGATGTTCCCAAGCACGCCCGCGCCGCCATCATCATGGAGCAGATCATCGAAACGGACGCCGATATCGACGCCTGGGCGGACCGCCTCGCCGCTGCCGGCGCGCTGGAAGCTGAAAGCTGGTTCGGCTCCTCGGACTTCGACCGCGAACGCTTCCGCAAGTTCCGCCACGCTCTGCCGGAAACGTCGCTGGCCATCAGTGTCAAGAACGGATTTCCATCTCTTGGCACGGATTTTTCGGTTCCAATCGAAAAGAACCGCGAGATGTTCGCCTTCTATCGCGAGCACATGGAGCGCATCATGCCTGGCCACTACTGCATTTTTGGCCACGTGGGCGATGCGCACCCGCACGTCAACATGCTGCCGGCGACGCAGCAGGAGTTTGATTTGGGTACCGAGGCGCTCATGATCTTCGCCAGGAAGGCCGCATCCCTTGGCGGCTCTGTTTCCGCCGAGCATGGCCTTGGCAAGCGGAAGGCCAAGTTCCTTCCTGTCCAGTACACAGCCGAACAGATCGAGTCCATGAAGGCCGTCAAACGCCGTCTCGATCCCGGCTGGCGGCTCGGACCCGGAACGTTTTTCGAACTCGCAAAATAGCCGCCTACCGAGGCGCCAGTAGGCTTAATACATCGGACAATTGTGCCGCCGTATACGGCTTGGCGAGAAACGCGTCGACGCCTCTTCCTCTCCCGCGTTCCAACAATTCCCCCGTCTCATTAGCGGAAACCACAATGATGAGCGCCGTCCGATGCAACTCGGCGCTTCGCAGCTTCGTGGCCAGTTCAAGTCCGTCGCCGTCGGGCAATTGCACGTCCAGCAGGAACAGGTCGTACCGGCTCGCGGCGCTGCGCAGCGCCTCCTCGCGGCTCGTCACCAGTTCCGCCTTCACGCCCAGCTTTTGCAGCAGTTTCCGCGCTACTAGCCCGCTCACCGGATCGTCCTCCACCACCAGCGCTGTGTAGCCCTCCGCGCAGGCCTCCAACAGCGGCGCGGCGGAAACTGGCTCCGGCGCCTCCACCGGTTGCAGCACGACCGTCACCTGGAACGTCGTTCCTTGCCCTGGCGCGCTGCTTACCTTGATCTGGCCGCTCATCGCTTCTACGATTTGCCGTGAGATTGCCAGCCCCAGCCCGGTTCCCTGGCGTCCGGATGCCACTGCCGAATGGCCGAACGGCTCAAATAGCTGGGCTTGAATAACCGGCGACATGCCAGCGCCAGTGTCCTGCACTACGAAGCGCACCCTGTCCTCTCCGTCCGGCGAAACCCGCACGGTAATTCCGCCCGCCTGCGTGAACTTCACCGCATTCGAAAGCAGGTTCGTCAAAACTTCCGACAGCCGTATCGAATCCGCCCGGTACCAGGCCGGTTCTCTCAGCTCGATCTCCAATTCCAGCACGAGGCCCTTCTCTTCTGCTTCACAAACGAACGGGTATGTCACCTGCCGCAACCAGGCACCCAGCTCAAAGTCGGCGGGAGTCAGTGTCACGCCGGCCTTTTCGTTTCGGCTGAAAGTCAGAATTCCGTTCAGAACACCCAGCAGATTCAGTGCCGACAGCCGCGCATGGTTGGCGTATTCGCGGGCCTCCGCCGAAAGGCCCTCCGTGCCCAGCAGCAGTTCAATCATTCCGATCACGCCATTCATTGGCGTCTTCACTTCGTGGCTCATGGTCGCCAGCAGCAGAGACTTGGCGGCGGCAAACCGCACTGCCTCCAGCCGCGCGAGTTCCATCTCGTTCACGCGTCTGGCCGTCCAATAGGCCCGCCAGTTGAGTTGAATTTGGGCGATCAGGAACAGGGTGTAGACCCCGGTCAAAAGCGCGAACGCCCGTGCCTCCGGCTCTTGCCGCGCCAAGGCGCCGAGCACGGTCGGCACGGCGATCAGCATGACGCACGCCGACGCCAACCGCCGGTTGGCCGCCAGTGACGCGCTAGCCGCCGCGGCGAAGGCCGCCGAACTCAGTAGCACCAGGAGCCCTTTGGGGTTCGTCACGAATTTGGCCGCCGTGAAGCCGCTGAAGACGCCCCATACCGCGAACGTACCGGTAACTGAGCCGAAGAAGATCCATCGCAAGTGCCCTGGATCGCTGCCGCGGCCTTGCCGCACCAGAAGTACGGAAGACCACATCCGTGTTCCACCCAGCGCAAACAGGGACGCGGTCACCCACGTCATGAGCGACGGAAACACACTGCCGTAATCGGTGTACACCCACACTACTGCCAGCACTAGGAAAAAGACCATTGCGCCGGGCAGCGAACGCTGCGCGCACTCCCGTAAACTCTCGGCGGAACTCTCTCGGGGCGCCATCGTCCGGTCGGTCTCAATTCGCTGCATTGTATTTTCCCCGCCTACGCCTTCATGGCGGCGGCGCGCTTGTGTTCCTCCTCATAGACTTGCCGGAATTTCTCGTGCTGTGCCAGAAACGCGTCCACAATGTCGGGGTCGAATAGTACACCTCGCCCGGCGACGATCTCGTCCACCACTTCGTCATGCGGAATGGCCGGCTTGTACACACGCCGGGTGGCCAGCGCGTCGTAAACATCGGCCACGGCCAACAAACGCGCTGGCAGCGGAATCGCCTCGCCCCGCAATCCGTCCGGGTAGCCGGAGCCATCCCAACGCTCGTGATGGCTGTAGACCAGCGCCTGGCACATCGCAAAAAGTGCCTCATTCCGAAGCCCTGATTGATCCCGCGCCACCTCTAGTACTTGCCTGCCATACCGCACATGCTCCCGGATGAGCGTTGTTTCCTCGGGCGTCAATCGCCCCATTTTTTGCAGAACCCCATCGGGGATTCCAATTTTGCCAATATCGTGGATCGGCGCTACCGCCACCAGAAGATCTACCGTCTCCGGTTGCAGCGCCGCACGATACCGCGGCTCTTCTCGCAGCGAATCGCACAGTAGCCGCAAGGCTCGTTGCACGCGTGCCAGATGAGCCCCCGTTTCCACATCCCGGAGCGTTGTCAAGGATGCCAACGCCGCTAACATGAAATCGTTGGCGGCCTTCAACTCTCGTGTCGTCTTTTCGTGCCGGCTCTCCCGCGCCCGCGCGGAAAATTCCACCGTCATTGCCGCGTTGCCGGTCAGCGTCAACGCAATTAGCACCGGAGAGACGAACACATCCCCCAAGACAAACGCCGAAAACGACACCGCAATGACGCCAGCCAACACCCCCAGCACCCACCGCAAAGGAGCCAGCGCCGTTCCGGCGCCTACGGCCAGAAGCAACAGCAGTTCCCAGCGCCGCCCTTCGGCGGCGGGGACCAGCGCACCTCCATGCAGCAGGTTGTCAATAACGCTTGCATGGATTGCGAGCCCGGAGTAGGCCGGAGACATCGCGGTAACTCGCTCGTCGCCGAAGCCGCGCGCCGTCACCCCCGCCAGTACAATCTTCCCCGTCAACGCCCCTGGCGGAACGTTTCCGGCGAGCACGCCGGCGGCGGAGTAACGGGCGAAGCTCGCTTGCGGGCGCAGTCGCGGCCGCAGGAGTCCGTGCGCGTCCAGCCGCGCGGTCTTATCGTTCCAACGCAGCCGCCAGTTTCCATCCTCCTCACGTCGCAACGCGGCCAGTCGCTCCGGCCGGCTCATTCGTAGCGCGGCCAGTGCAAGCGACGGCTCCGCGGAGCCGTCCCGGGCCGTCAACAACGGAATGGATCGCAGCACGCCATCGTCACTCGGCGCAACGTTCAAGAACCCGCTGGCCCCTGGCGCGGGCCATTCCAGGTCCGCTGGCAGCGGGTGTGTCTTCAGCGAGGATAACGCGTAACCCGTAGCCACACGCCCGCCGGCGATCGCCCGAGTTAGTTCGCCATCCTCCGGCGACGGTTCCGGAAACATGACCGCCAATGCCACCGAGGCCGGGTTTTGGGCGTTCAACGCCCGTATGAGCTTTGCTGTTTGTGCGCGATTCCACGGCCACCGTCCATGCAGGGCCAGCGTGGCGTCGTCGATCTCCACAAGTGCGACATCCGAGCTCGCGTTCCCGCTGGTTTGGCGGCACATGCCATCCAACAGCCCGTTTTCCACGGACACTAGCCACTGTGGATAGACCATGTACATCGCCGCCCCTAAAGCCAGCGGCAGCCATCGAAGCAACTTTGTCCACGGCGTTACCGTACAATTACCTCCACGCGGCGGTTCCGGGGCTCATCCGTATTGGGCGGCGTCGCCACTAGTGGTTCATCCTGCCCGTGGCTTCGCACCAGCAAGGACAACGGGTCCACCCCGATAGCTCGCAGCCGCTGGGCCACCGCGTTGGCCCGGTCCAGGCCCAGCCGGTAATTCGATTCGCGGCTGGTCCCGGTGGAATCGGTATGACCGGTCACCGTCAGGAGTGTCGACTTCCGGTCTTGCACGGCTTGTAGCAGCGCCGGAAGCGCGGCTTCGGATTCGGCGGAAAGCGCGGTCGTCCCCAACCGGAAGTAGAGGTTGAACACAAGTTCCGGTGGCGGCAGCGCGTCCAGCGCCGCGCCGAATATCCGGCGAATCTCCGCCGGCTCGATGGGCGCCGGAGCGCTGGGCGCGGTGTTCGCATCCACTAATGCCACCCGCGTGTTTCCCACTGTCATCTCCACCGCGCCGGCGCGATTGCTTACTGTCACCACGCCCGTGCGGCCGCCCTCTTCTGGCAGCAGCACCACCAAGCCTCTGGGCGGCGCCGGCGGCGCAGGTAGCGGCGGCGGCGCAGGGATTCGTTTTGCTCCGCATGACGCCAACGCAACTAGGCAGATGACTGTCAACCAGTATTTCATGGCCACTCGCTCTCCACCTTTACGGCCAACGCGGTTCCGCGCGTTCCCAACACTCCGGTTGGAGTTTGTATCTCTACCGCCTTAGGCGCCAGCCGCCCCATCTTTCCCGATACGTAAACGCAAATACCCCGAACTATATTCACAATGAGGGAATATTTATTCGCCGGTGGGTCAAACATGTAACCCTGGATCACCACTTCCGAATTCTCGCCAACGGCCAGTCGCGTTCCATCCAGTAGAATGACTCCGGCGCTGGCACCGGCTTGCGTCCGGATCATGTCGCCGGGAAATACGTGCGCGCCTTCCGTACAGCGCAACGGCGTGTTTTTGCGAACAATGACAGTATCGCCGCGCACCGTTTTCACAACGCCAGCCTGCGGTTCAGCAGCGACAGATGGAAGAACAGCCACAAGGAATATAAGACTGGCAAATTGCGGACGCATGACTAGCGCCTCCAGGCCGCGCCGGACGATATGGGTCAAAAACCGTTACCAGTTTTCATCAACTGCAACTAAATATATATATATCTAACTGCGTAAATCTTCAAGATGCAAGTAGCGGCAGCGGGGAAAGGAGATCGCCGCACTGGTCCGTGGTAGAACTAATATGCCATGCCGTCACGCCGTCAGTTCCTTGCCGCGATCGCTGCCACCGCTACATCGAGTGAACTGCATTGGCACTCCATTGATGAAGCCGCGGCTCTGATCCGATCGAGAAAGCTTTCTCCAGTGGAACTGACGAAACACTGTCTGGCGAGGATTGACAAGCTCGATCCCGCACTGCGCGCGTTCATTACCGTAACCGGCCAAACGGCGCTTGCCGACGCCAAACGGCTGGAAAGCGAGAAACCTCGCGGACCGCTGCATGGCATACCCATCGCATTGAAGGATCTTTACGATACGAAGGGCATTCGCACCACAGCGGCCAGCCGGCAGTTCGCCAATCGCGTACCGGACGAAGATGCAGAGGTTGTACGGAAGTTGAAGGCGGCGGGCGCCGTCATTGTCGGAAAAGCGAATATGGATGAGTTCGCCTTCAACTATACCGGTGAAACGAGCTACTTCGGCACGGCGCGCAATCCATGGGACCCGCAACTGTCGCCGGGCGGGAGCAGCGGCGGTTCGGCGGTGGCGGTGGCGGCGGGCCTCTGTTTCGCTGCCTTGGGTTCTGACACGGGCGGGTCCATCCGCCAGCCGGCCGCCTTCTGCGGGATTACCGGATTCAAGCCTACCTACGGCAGGTTATCGACGCGTGGAGTATTGCCGCTTGCCTGGACGCTCGATACCGTGGGGCCGATGGCGCGAACGGCGCGAGATGCGGAGATCCTGTTTCGCGCCATGGGCGGCGGCGGCACGGCTTTGAAATCGCCGCGTTACGGAATGCCGCGCCATCCTTCCTTCACGCAGATGGACGGCGAGACGCTGGCGATTGTGGAAGCCGCGATTCGTGCGATCCCCGGCGTGCGCGAAACCGCGATGCCCGCCATTCCCCCCGCGCCTGAATTGGCCGACATGACGCGGCCTTACCTGCGCGTGATCAACGCCGAAGCATACGCCTACCACCGCGAGATGCTGACGAATTCGCCGCAGAACTACCATCCCCAGATCCGGACGAATCTCTTGGGTGGCGCGTCGGTTTCTGCCGCGGACTACATCGACGCGCGGCGGGAGTTGGACGAGTGGCGGGTTCGATCCGCGGAGTTGTTCACTGGTGTGGACCTGCTGCTTACGCCTACCACGCCCGGCCCGGCGTTCCCGTTGGGCAAGCCGGGCACACTGCTCTATTTGCGCAACACAGCGCTGTGGAACCTGTTCGGGCTGCCCACAATTTCTGTGCCGTGCGGTTTCACAAAGAGCGGACTGCCCGTTGGTTTGCAGATTACCGGCCGGGCAGGGGCGGACGCGCTGGTGCTGGCCGCGGCGGCCGAGTTCCAAAAGCGCCATCCATTTCGCCGGCCGGCCGGAAACATATAGCATAGCGTTGATGAAGCGAATCGTATTCCTTCTCGGAACTCTGACGGCGGTCTACGCCGGCGGCCCGGAGATTTTGCAGAAACGGTGCCTGTCCTGCCACAACGGGCAAGCGAAAATGGGCGGGTTAAGCCTGGAAACGAAGGCGGACGCCGCCGCCGTTCTGAGCGGGAAACTCGCGCGGCGTGTGGAGGCCGGGGAGATGCCGCCGGGGGGCGGACTGCCGCCAGGGGAACGGGCCGAGATCGCGGCGTGGCTGCGGAGCGGCGCGAGTTGGGAAGGCCGGCTGACACTGGCGGTGCGGCCGAGGGCGGGAAAGGACTGGTGGTCGCTACAGCCAATTCCTGCGAGCGCGGTTGGTTCGATTGATGCGTTCATCCAGGCAAAGCTTGCGGAGAAGGGGCTAACGCTGTCGGCACCCGCGGACCGGCGCACGTTGATCCGCCGCGTCACGTTCGACTTGACGGGACTGCCTCCCACTCCTGAAGAGGTGGACGCGTTTGTCGCCGGGGGGAGTTATGAGCAACTTGTAGACCGGCTACTCGCCTCGCCGGCCTATGGGGAACGCTGGGGCCGCCATTGGCTGGACGTGATCCGTTTCGGAGAAAGCAACGGCTATGAACAGAACCACATCCGGCCGACGGCCTGGTTGTTTCGAGATTTCATCATCCGTTCCTTCAATGAGGACCTGCCGTATAGCGATTTGATTGTGCGCAGTCTGGCGGGCGACGTAACCGGCAAAGGAGTGCCGGAAATTGAAATCGGAACCGGATTTCTGGTGGCTGGGCCGCATGACACCGTCGGGAACCAAGCCGAAGCATTCAAGCGGCAGCAGCGAGCCGACGATTATGACGACATGGTGAACGCGACGGCCTCCGCTTTCTTGGGGCTGACGGTGAACTGCGCGAAGTGCCACGACCATAAGTTCGACCCCATTCGGCAGACGGACTACTACCGCTTGGCGGCCGTCTTCGCCGGCGTGCACCATGGCGAGCGGGTGATAGCGACTGAGGAGCGCAAGGCGGCCCACCAAGCGGCGGCACGGCCGATTGAGACGCGCATCGCGGCCGCGAAGGCGAGCCTGGCGGGCTTGCGTGATGGCGCTAAGCCAGGCCTGGAAGCGGCGGAAGAACGCGTCCGCGGAAGAATGCGTCCGCCGGTGGATTCCTACGGCACGGAAGAACGTTTTGAGGCTGTGGCGGCCCGGTTCGTTCGGTTGACGTTACCGCAGGGCGGCGCCGGCGGTCTGGACGAGTTTGAGGTTTGGAACGAGGCGGGCAAGAACGTAGCGTTGGGTGTTCCGGCGTTGGCATCGGCTACCCGCGTGGCCGACGGCAATCCGGATGCTTACCACCCTCGGCTGCTCACGGATGGGCAGTTCGACAAGCGTTGGTTCGCTCCGCCAGGCACGAATGGCGTGACGATCACGCTGCCGTTGGCGGCAACAGAAAGAGTGAATCGAGCCACCTGGTCCACGGATCGGCAGCGGGCGTTTCAAGGCCGTTTCCAACAGAGTACGCCGGCACGGTATGAGCTTGCCGTGTCGATGGATGGCGTGACGTGGACAACGGTGGCTATGGATGCGGGACGGATGCCTGCGGCCAAGGACGCGCAGGAAAGGCTGTTTGTCATGGAGGCGCTGGATTTGGCCGGCCGCGCCAGTTACACGCAAGCGGAACAGGAACTGGCCGCCGCCGCCGCGGCACTGGCGAAGCTCGAAAAACTCCCGCGCGCCTACGCCGGAGAGTTCAAGGAGCAGGTGGAGCCGGTATATTTGCACAAAGGCGGCAACGTGATGCAGCGCGGCGACCCGATGCCCGCCGGAAGCCCGAGCGCGCTGCCGGGGTTTGAACTGCCGCTGGATGCGCCGGAGTCGGACCGGCGAATGGCGCTGGCGCGCTGGCTCACGTCGAATGACAACCCGCTCACTCCGCGCGTAATGGCCAATCGTTTGTGGTACTATCATTTTGGGCGTGGACTCTCCGGGACGCCATCCGATTTCGGTTACAATGGCGAACGCCCGAGTCATCCGGAGTTACTCGATTACCTGGCGAGGAAATTATTGGACTACGGCTGGCGATTGAAGCCGTTGCACCGGGAGATCGTTCTTTCGCGGACCTACCGGCAGGCGAGCGATGGAAACGCCGCGGCCGCCCGGATTGACGCCGATTGCCGCCTTTTGTGGCGCTTTCCGCCGCAAAGATTGCAGGCGGAGGCGATCCGGGACAACATGCTGGCGGTGGCGGGGGTGTTGGACCGCACGGTTGGGGGTCCCAGTTTCCAGCTCTACAAGTACACCGTGGATAACGTGGCAACTTACTTTCCTGTGGAGCGGTTCGGCCCGGAAACGTACCGCCGGGCGGTGTATGCGCAATCGGCCCGGTCCATCCGCACGGAGTTACTCAGTGTCTATGATTGCCCGGACTCGTCCCTGCCAGAACCCCGCCGGTATGTAACTACCTCGCCATTACAAGCGCTGACGCTTCTAAACCACAGTTTCACCATCGACATGGCCAAGGCGTTTGCCAGGCGCATGGCGGCAAGCGCGGACCCAGTGGGCCGCGGATTCGCGCTGGCGTTCGGCCGCCCTCCGCGGCCCGAAGAGCGCACGGCGGCCCAAGCGTTGGCCGTGCAACACGGGTACCCCGCACTGGCGCGGGCCCTCTTTAATACCAACGAGTTCATCTATGTTCACTAACGCACTCCCTTGCCGGCGCCGTTTCATTCAAGGGTTAGGCGCGGTGGCGCTCAACGGCCTGTTGCAAGGCGGCGCGCCGCACTTTACTCCCAAGGTAAAACGGGTGATACAGATCATGTGCCCCGGCGGGGTGTCCCACCTGGACACGTTCGACTACAAACCGGAATTGATAAAACGTAGCGGGCAGCCAATGCCCGGCGGGGAAAAGGAGGTGTCGTTTCAGGGCGCCAATGGCAACCTCATGCGGAGCCCGTGGGAGTTCGTGCGGCGCGGACAATCGGGGCGATGGATGACGGAGAAGCTGCCGCAACTGGGGGCGTTGGCCGACGGCATGGCGTTTATCCACTCCATGACTTCGCGCTCCAATACGCATGGGCCGGCGTGTGTAGCGATGAACACCGGGTTCGTTTTTGAAGGCTTTCCCTCGGCCGGGGCTTGGACCACATATGCCTTGGGTTCGATGAACGAGAACCTGCCCGCCTATGTGGCCATTCCGGATGTGCGCGGCATTCCGCCGTCGGGCCCGGCGAACTGGACGGCCGGGTTTCTGCCCGCTGAGCACCAAGGGATCTCATTCAACGCCGCCGAACCGATTCGCAATCTGGACCGTCCGGAGGGAGTGCCGGAACCAGCGGACCAGGCGACGCGCGCCCTGGTGCAGACGTTGAACGAAGGACACGCCGCTCGACACGCCGGCGATGCCGAACTGCGGGCGCGAATCGCGAGCTATGAGTTGGCGGCACGCATGCAGCTATCGGCGCCGGAAGTATCGAACCTGGCGAGCGAATCCCAGGCGACGCACGCGCTCTACGGTACAGCGGACGCGAACCCGTTGCTGGCGGCCTATGCCCGAAACTGCCTGCTTTCCCGCCGCTTGGTGGAACGCGGCGTGCGTTACGTCCAGCTATACTGCGCGTCCCGCGCTTCCGGCGTGGACGGGCTATTGAACTGGGACGCGCACAAGACGCTGAAGGCGGATTATGAAAGGCACTTTCCCATCTTGGATAAGCCGACGGCGGGGCTGATAACCGATTTGCGGGCGCGCGGACTGCTCGACGATACGCTGGTTTTATGGACCACGGAGTTCGGCAGGATGCCCACGCACCAGGAGGGTTTGCTGGGCCGGGATCACAATCCGGATGCCTATACCGTATGGATGCTCGGTGCGGGAGTGAAGGGCGGCGCGACGCACGGCGCCACCGACGACTTCGGGAGGCGCGTGGTAAGCGATGTGGCCACTGTACACGACTACTGGGCCACGGTGCTGCACTTATTGGGCCTGAATCATGAAAAGCTGACGTGGTATCACAACGGCATCAATCGTAGGCTGACGGACGTGCATGGGCATGTCATGCACGGCTTGCTTCGTTAGTGGCTAGAAGCATTTTTGTGTCGTGGAAACCGTAAGGCCCGACTCAAGTACAGCGCTCTCTCCGGCGGAAACAGACAGATGGCCCAGCGAGCGGTTCATCGTGGTCGCCAAGGCTTCCAGACACTCCGCGTCCAAGGCGTGGGGTGCATCTTTGCGCATCATTTCCAGCACCGTGTCCAGCGGAAGCGCGTCGCGGTAGGGGCGCTTGGCGGCCAATGCGTCAAAGACATCGGCGACGGCAAGAATTCGCGACGGCACATCGAGTTGGGCTCCTTCCAGGCTTCGGAAGTAACCCTTGCCATCGAGGCGTTCATGGTGCGAAGCGGCCACTTCACTCAGTTTGCCGAAGCCGGGTACGCGGCGGAGAATCTCCCAGGAGTAGTAAGGATGGCGTTTCACGATGGCCCATTCCTCGGCGTCCAGTTTGGCTGGCTTTTCCAGTATGGTATTGGGAACGCTCAGTTTGCCGATGTCGTGAAGCAATCCGGCGCGGCGCAAAAGCCGCAGGTCGTCATCGGCCATCCCCAGCGTTTGCCCTATTGCCACAGCAGCCTCCGCCACGCCATTCGAGTGCCGGTAGGTGAACGGCGACTTCGCGTCCACCACTTCGGCGAACGCCAGGCATATATCATCCATGCGCGCTCTGGTTAATGGCAGACGCTTCTCTTCTGGCTCCAGTTCCCAAACGGATTCCAGCAGCTTTGGCGAATCCAGACCTTCCCACAGCAGGTCCCGTTCGGCCAGCGAGGCGGCGGCCCGCACCAGTTCCGGTTCAAACCAGCGGCCGGCTCGAAGCTCAATCACCTCTAATGCTCGATCAGCACCATGTTCGCGCCAGAAGACCTCCAGCGTCTGACATAGCAGCGCGATCCGCGAAAACAATGGAATTTCGCCCCCGCGCAGATGGTCCGGGTAGCCGGAACCGTTCCATTGCTCGTCGAGCGAGTAGATTCCATCGGCCACCGCTTTGCCGAATCCCATTCGCCTGGCAATGCTCGCCCCCCGCTCACAGCGAATTTTCACCAGTTCGCAGGAATCGGTGTTGCGGTTGGCTGCCACACGCGCCAGCGCGGCCACGCGCTCCACGAACGGCTTTCCGGTGGCGACGTGGGCGACGGCATACCGCACGCTTTCGAATCCGACGCGAGTCCAATCAGTGGTTTTTACGTCCCGCTTGGCGCGGATCTCGTCGGCGGCGACGATGTGGAATAGCCTGGACGCGTTGCTGCTACAGCCGGCATCTTTGATCAGAAGGGCGTAGTAGAGCCCGGCGCGCTCTTCGAGCGTCATGCCGATCTCGGCAGCCACTCGCATTCCCAGCATGCAGACTCGCGCCGAATGGCCCATGGGTTGTCCTTCTGTCAGATCCAGGGCGTAGGACAACGCCGCGACCAACTCAGACACTCTGATGTTTTCCATCCAACAACTCTCCAGAGAACTGCAGACTCTAAACAGTTATCGGCAAAAAGGCTGGGTTCTTTACTAGCGATGCCGCGTCAACGGCGAACTGGCGTGCGAGTGGTTACCAGAATCGGACGTAGGGCGGCGCCCCTGGCTGGGCCTTGGCGACGGTGTCCGCCTCGGTAGTAACTGCGCAATCCGGCCCGTCCGGGTATCGGTAACGGGCAACAAAACTGTCTTCCATCTCCAGGCCCCAGCCAGGGGCATCCGGCAGTACCCAGTGCCCGTCGCGAACAACGAGCGGATGCCGGAAAACCCCAGCCTGAAGGAACTCTAGATACTCCAGCCATCGTCCGTCGCTTCCAAACCAGGCCTGATCGAAAATGGACATGGCGCCCACGAGTTGCCCAAGGCCGATGCCTCCGCTATGGGGGCACACCGGCACTCCGAACTTGGCCGCCATGGCGACAATGGCGAACAACTCGTTCACGCCGCCAACGCGCGCCCCATCAATCTGGCAGTGGGTCAACCCGCCGCCGGCCAGCAACTGTTTGAATGTAACGGCGTCCGGCGCCTGCTCTCCGCCAGCGACGCCGATGCCTACTGGCGCGAGCGCTTCCCGGAGTTTCGCGTAGCCAAGCACGTCGTTATAGGCGATAGCCTCCTCAATGAACAACAGATTATACTCGGCGAGTTCGATCATGTAACTCGCGGCATTTTTCCAATCACCCAGATTCTGGTTCGCGTCAGTGAGCAGAAGCGCATCCGGCCCGGTGGCGGCGCGCATCGTGTCGAGCATCCGCCGGTCTTCGTCGAGCGCCCGCGCGCGGTCATATTGCTGCCCTCGGCCGACCTTCGCCTTGAAGGCCCGGGTGCCCTGTTTATAGAGATTCCCGCAAAGTTCGCGCACCTCCGATAGCGGCCGGCCGGACCAACCCGCCGTGCTGTAGACGCGAACTCCCTGCCTGCTCAGGCGGGCAAGGTTGGCCGTTTTTCCAGCCTCGCGGTCCTGCAACATACCGAGTAACTCATCCTCGGTCAGAACGTCGCGCAAATGGTGGAAATCAATGCACTGCACAATGCGCTCCGGGGAGAGGTTGGTGAGCAGCCGCCACATGGGCACGCCTTCGCTTTTGGCCCAAAGGTCCCACAACGCGTTGACCACGCCGCCAACCGCCATCCGGTAGGCGCCCAGTGCGAGCCAGCGCAACTGGTGATGTTCGGTTAGCGCCTGGGCGAAGAGCCCGGGTTCGGCGATGAAATCGGCAAGCGGACGGCCGACAACGAAGCGCCGAAGCGCCTCTACCGCGGCTGTCTGGATTTGTGTTCCGTCGCCAACGGTAAAGATGAGAGACCGGCCTTCCAGTCCGCCATCTGTTCGCAGCACCGGCATGGCGCAGGAGTAGTTCGGCGCCAGGTGGCGCGGGTCGCTGCCCGCCATACCCAACCGGACGGTGGGGTAGCGGAGGTCCAGGACTTCAAGGGAGGTGATGATCTGCTGTTGTTTCACGGAAGAGAACCCATCATATCCTCCGCGCCGCTATTTCCGGCTAAAGCTGGCGCCCATGGCCTGGAATAGCGCCAGGTTCTCTTTGCTAACCGCCATCGGAGCGAGTCCAACGGCGATGTAGTATCCGCCCGAGGCCTCGCGCAAAATCAACTCATAAACAAGGTGCGCGGTCTCCGCGTTGGCCTCGTTGGCGACGCCGCTCAATTCCAGCCCGGCCAGTCCATCCACCATCACGTTCTTCGACTCGGTGACGCGAAACTCCTTGACGCCGGGCAGGTCCGTGGCGCGCATCTTGGCGAACTCTTCAACGGATTCGACCGGAATCGGAGTGAGCGAACGGGAGACTAAGAAGATGGGCCCGCGGCGGTCTTGGATGGGGAATGCGCCGCCGGGTGTGAGCGCCAGCGAACCGGCCATGGCGCGCGCCTCTTTAAACGGGCCCTTCGCGGCCACTTTGAACCCGGCGATGTTGGCCTGTGGCGCGGCCAGCGTGGCTGTAAGCAGGCTGGCTTTCAGCTTGGGTTCCCAGGCCGGGGCAATCGCCACCTCACAGTTCGCGGAAACGAGAATGGTACGCTTCTCATCGCCAATCGCCAAAATCAGCTTCTTCACCGGCGCCCCGGCGCGTTGCTGCGTAAACGTGAACAGTTCGCCCTCCCCGGCAGGGAGTTTCACTTTGTCGCGGCTGTCGAGCGTCATCTTCTGGCCGGCCAGCCGGGCCGGATCGGCGAAGCCTGCGGTTATGCCGGCCACGGGCGCGGCGAGTTCGTTCACCAGAATGGTGACGGCCTCCGTCTTGCTTTCAAACCCGGCGAAGCGTGCCGCCGGCTCCATGCCGGCCGGGGGCTCAAGGGAGACCGCGGTGCCAGGCACGGGCACGACAGCGCAAAAAACAGGGAGCGTGGCAAGCAGCAGCAGGGTACGCATATGCCCTCCATTTTCCCATGCCGCCATGGACGTTGCCACCAGGCGGGAACGCAGGTTGTAAACAGCTTCCACAGCCGGCCGCAATGATATACTGGCGCCGGATTTGTGGCGAACGGCACAACTTTTTCTCTGAACCGGCGGGACATTTTGCGAAGCATCGGCGCGCTGAGTGCCGCGGGGACGGCGCGGACGCAGGTGCTGATCGCCGCAGGCGGCACGAAAGGGGTAGTGGAAACCACCGCCGGAAAAATTCGCGGGGCAACACGGAATGGAATTCACTCTTTCCGGGGTGTTCCCTACGGAGCGCCAACGTGGGGCGCGGGGCGGTTCGTTCCGGCCGCCAAGCCCTCGCCGTGGGCGGGAGTACGGACTTCGCTTGCCTTTGGCCCCATCTGTCCCCAGGGGAACTTTGGCAATCCGGCGCAGGGCGACAACACCTCGCGCACGGATGAGGACCAGTTCCTGCTGTACAGAATCACCGAACGCCAGGCGGAGGATTGTCTGCGGCTGAACGTGTGGACGCCGGAGATCCATGGGAACGGGAAACGGCCGGTGATGGTGTGGCTGCACGGCGGCGGGTTCACGGGCCATTCCGGGAGCGGGCTCTTGGCCTGCGATGGGCACAACCTGGCGCAGCGCGGGGATGTGGTGGTGGTGACGAGGAACCACCGGCTCAACATCGTGGGGTATCTGAATCTGGCGGAGGCGGGCGGGGAAAAGTACGCGAGTTCGGGCAACCTGGGGATGCCGGACATCGTGGCCATGCTGGAATGGGTGCGGGACAACATTGGGAGGTTTGGCGGGGACCCTGGAAATGTTACGGTGTTTGGCCAATCCGGCGCCGAAGGGTCTCTTTCACCTTGCGGTGGTACAAAGCGGTTCAACACTGCGTGTAGCGGGAATGGAAGAATCGGCGAAGGTGGGCGCGGCGTTCCTGGCGGCGCTGGGCTTGACGAGAGCGACGGTCGATAGGATTCAAACGCTTCCCCTGGACGCGCTATATGCGGCGTCGCGGACGGCGGCGGCGAAGGTTGGGTATCGCCCGGTAGGGGACGGCAAGACGGTGCTGGCGAATCCGTTCGATCCGGCAGCGCCGGCGGTTTCAGCCGATGTGCCGATGTTGACTGGGCGGAATTTGAATGAGTTCATTCATGGCGTGGACGCGGGTAGTTATCGATACCCTGCGGCGGGAGTATCCATGGGCGCGGCCGTTCGATATCTGGTCGATTGCCGGGAACCGCCTGCGGGAGCCGATGGACGCGCAGTTGCGGCGCCCGCTTACGGCGTATATATTCGGCTGGCAAACGCCGGTGCTGGATGGGCGGACCCGGGCCTTTCATAGCTGCGAGATTTCGTTTGTGTTCAACAATGCGGACCTCTGTGTGAACGACTCCGGAGGGACGCCGGCCGCGCTGGCGCTTTCGCGCAAGGTAAGCCAGGCATGGGTTAATTTCGCGCGATCGGGGAATCCGAATCATGCGGGTTTGCCAAAATGGGCGCCGGTGGACGGGGGAAGGGTTGGATGAAATGCGGCGCGGTCCAGGCAAGTGCGCGAAAACAACAACCGCATTTGGGGACGCACGCATAGCATTTCCTGGCTGCGCGGCTATTCATGCCATGCAGGAGGGGCTGAAGCGTTCGCGAGCCCGAATTCTCCTGGCCGGATCCTTAGCATTTGCCGCCTCGCCTGGCGAAAGTTGCTTCCAGCGGTCAAATGCCGCCCAATGGGCGTCTCCGAGGCGCATTGGATCCTCGATCATTGGTCCGGCAAGGAGGGAGACGGATGTGTTGCATTCGCGGATACTGCGAACGAAAAGAGCCCGCCGCAATCCGGTTGGATTGCGGCGGGCCTGGGTTGGTTTGCGATTGGATTAAAACAGCAGCTTGAGGCCCAGTTGGATGGTGCGCGGGCCGTTGCTCTGTCCCGTAATGGTGCCGAAGGCGCCGGATTCCACGTTCGTATTCGGAGAACTGAACACGGGCGTGTTGGAGAGATTGAACGCCTCGGCGCGGAATTGGAGAGTGATGAGTTCACGGATGCGGGTGTTCTTGAACATTGAGAAGTTCAAGCCACGGGTGAAGTCATTGCGAAGGTTGGAGTGGGTGCGGCTCAAGTTGCCGAAGGTGTAGTTCGGCGCCACGCGGAACTGGGTGGTGTCGAACCACTTCTCGATGGAGCGGACGGCGATGCGCGCATCGCCGCCAACTGCGTCGGGCCGCTGCAGACCACCAAAGGAGAAGCTGTTGTTGGTGGTTTGGCTGAAGATGAGCGGCATACCGGAGTTGATGGTGAAGACACCGTTGGTCTGCCAGCCGCCCAGGATGCCGTTGGCCAGCCAGTGCATATTGGCGCCGAACTTATGGCCCTTGCCGAATGGCAACTCGTAGTTGAAGTTGACGACCAGGCGGTGGGGCACATCGTAGGAGGTGAGGGAGCGTTCGCAATCGCGGCAGTGCCAGTTGCGAAGAGTCCCCTGGCCGTCGTTCCAGATGCCGTCGGAGGAGTCTGCAATGGATTTGGCCCAGGTATAGGCCACGCCCATGGACGCGCCACCGCCGAAGCGGTTCTCAAAGCGCGTTTGGAAGGAGTGGTAGTTGGAGTTGCCCCAGGCGGGGTTGCCGGGGCCGACGCTGGTGAAGGCGGCGTATTGGCCACGCAGCAGACGGCCACGCTGGACGGTGGGGGCGCCAAGGATGCTCGCCGGGTCGATCAATCCGAAGAAGGGATTGGGAACGAGGGTGAGCAGGTTGTTGGCCGGGGTCATCTGTTCCTGACGGAGCTGACCCATGTCGCCCTGCACGATTTCGTTGTGCGTCCCCTTATTGCCGGCGTAGGAAAGTTCGATCATCATGTTCGTGGTAAGGTGGCGCTGGATGTTGAAGTTCCACTGCTGGTTGTAGGGGGTCTTCATTTCCGAGGCCCAGGCGGAATTCAAGCCGAAGCCAACGCCGGACATCGCGCCGAGGGCGCGACCGACCGGAAGCACAAAGCCCTGCGGGAAGGGATTCCGGAGCAGGTTGGTGGGGTTGATCTGATCGATCGTGGCGTTCCACGGGGTGGTGGAAGCGTAGGGGGCGCCGGTGTAGCGATCAGTAGCGGCGAACTTGGGAACACCGTAAAAGATGCCGTAACCGGTGCGGATCACGGTTTTCGGGTTGATCTGGTATGCGATGCCGAAGCGGGGATTGAACTTGTGTTCAATGGGCCTGATGCCACGGCGGCCGGCGCTCTGGTCCACGCCAGAAAAGAGGTAGACGCCGCGCAAGTCGAGGCCGGTCCTATCGGAGAGGGGGTTCTTGGCGAAAGGATCCATAAGAGTCTGTTGGTCGTAGCGCTCCATGTTGGAGCCTTCCAACTCGTAGCGTAGGCCGACGTTAAAGGTCAGCTTGGAGTTGAGCTTGAAGTCATCTTGCGCGTACATGGCGTAGTAGCGGCTCATGTCGGAGGGCTTGATGCGATGGGTGGCGGCGCCGCCGGTGCCGGCGCCGAGGAGGAACGAGGCAAGGCCGTCGCCATTGCCGGCCACGCGGGGATCGGGGCCCTGTGTCATCAGGCGAGTGAAAGAGAAGTTACCGGGCGAACTGCCGAACTGCGCGAACCCGAGCGTGAACATGCGGACGTCGCCGCCGAACTTCATGGAGTGTTTGCCGGAGATGCGGGTGATGTTGCCGACGAGCGAGTAGGCAACGTTATCGCTCGTGTAGGTGGAGCCGTTGTTGGGTCCGACGGAGTTATAGTCCTGGATATCGAAGCGCGGTATGCGCGGCGCACCGGTTTTCTGGGTCACATCCTGAAGTGCCTGGGAAAAGCCGAGCTTTGTAACGTCGTAGCCGTAGGAGAAGGCGGGGCGCCAGGCGGTGAAGAGGCTCAAGCCCCCGCGGATGTTGATGATGGTGTTGGCGCCGATGGTCTCGGTGTAGTCGGCGGCGGCGTTGTGGGAGCCCCAGTACATGATGCCATCGGAAGGGGCGGCGCCGTTGCCCCAGAAGTCGGCGGCGGCGGTGGCCTGCTTGAACCGGTTATAGCGGACGAACATGCGGCGGTTGGTGTTAAAGTTGTGGTCCACCTTGAAGTCGACACGGTCCGTGGGGGACTGGGGCACCCTTTGGATGGCCAGATTTTGCTGGCCGGTGTTGACCGCGCCGGGTTGATTGGCCGCGGGGTAGAGCTTCAGGACGTTTAGGGCAATGGGGTCCATCATGTTCGCCGGGATGCGGTTTCCGGCGAAAGGGGAGCGGATGAAGTTGCCGGGCGAATCGGGATTGGCACGGCTGGTGAAAGGATCGAAGATGGGGCGGACGACGCCGTTCGCGTTGCGGGTGTTGGAGAAGTCGCCGGCGAGTTGTGCGGGCGTAGGCACGGTGAAGATGCCGAGGGAGCCGGACTTCGTTAGCTTCTTTTCATAGAGAACGAAGAAGAATGTTTTGTCCTTGATGACGCGGCCGCCCACACTGGCGCCGTACTGATGCTGCTGGAGCGAGGCCTTGGGCAGGTTATTGCGGTTGAGGAAGAAGTTCTTGGAATCCATGGCGGAGTTGCGCAGGAATTCAAAGGCGGAACCGTGGAACTGGTTGGTGCCGGACTTGGTGATCATGGTGACCTGACCACCGCCGGAACGGCCGTATTCGGCCGTGTAGGAGTTGGTTTGAACGCGGAACTCTTGAATTCCTTCGACGGAGGGGATGGCGGAAGCGCCGTAGATGCCCTGGATGTCGCTCTGCACCATGGCGGAGACGCCATCGAGTTGGATGTCGTTCACGGATTCCTTGCCGCCGTTAATGGAGAAGCGTATGGTGGAGGTGAAGAAGTCGCTTTCCGCATTGTTGGGAGTGGAAGGCGTGATGCCCGGCACCAGGGTAAGCAGCGAATAGATATTGCGGTTGTTGAGGGGAAGTTCAATGATCTTCCTGTTTTCGACAACGGCGCTCAGGGCCGCGCTGGATGCTTCGAGCAGCGGGCCGGTGGCGGTCACTTGCACCTTTTCCGAGACGGCGCCGACTTCGAGTTTGATATTGACCGTCGCGTTTTGCAGTGTGGCGAGGGACAGCGACTCCAGAACATACTGGCGGAAGCCCGGGGATTCGGCCGTGATGCGGTAAAGACTGGGCGTCAATTCGATGATGCGATAGACACCGGACGCGTTGGTTTCCGCTACATATTCCTGATTGCGCTGGACGTCGGTGACGGTGATTTTTGCACCCACGACGGCGGCGCCGCTGGAATCGGTGACGATGCCGGATACGAGCGCTTTTGAAGTTTGGGCACTCGCCGGCACAAACACTGCCACAGCGAGCAGCGCTGCTAATAACTTGACCCTGGACATGAATTCTCCCTTAATCCGTTTGGAAATAAAAAGACACAGCCGCACCGGCAAATTGCCAGTGTGGTACAAGGTGACCCTGAAAACAGTCCACACAGGAGTGTGGCACTGGGGCCCGATCATATCACGGGAAATAACCGGTTTGGTGGGTCGGTGTTGGGAAAAGTTAATCGCCCGCTGGAGCCAGCGCCGGTTGGCCTTTGCCGGGCCGGGCGGCGGAACTTCCGGAGACTTTTCGTTGCAATCCGGCGAGGTAGAGATAGATCACCGGCGTCAGATACAGCGTAATGATTTGTGAGAAAACAAGGCCCCCGACCACGCAAAGGCCAAGCGGACGCCGGGACTCGCCGCCCGCGCCCTGGCCAAGCGCGATGGGCAGTGCGCCCAATAGCGCGCACATGGTGGTCATCATGATAGGGCGGAAGCGGATGAGGCAGCCTTGGTAGATGGCCTCATACGGCGAGCGGCCTTCGGTGCGTTCTGCTTCAAGCGCGAAGTCAATCTGCATGATGGCGTTCTTCTTCACAATGCCGATCAGAAGAATCAAACCGACAAACGAGTAGATATTGAGATCGAGTTTGAAGAGATAGAGCGTGAGCAGCGCGCCAAAGCCAGCCGATGGCAGACCGGAGAGAATCGTCAACGGGTGGATGAAGCTTTCGTAGAGAATTCCGAGAACAAGGTAGACGACAAATATAGCAACGAACAGCAGCAGCATCAGGTTTTTCGAAGACTGTTGGAAAGCCTGGGCGGTTCCCTGAAAGGCGCGGCTGACGCTCACCGGCAGCGTCTGCGCGGCGAGTTCCTCAATATTGTTGACGGCGTCGCCGAGCGAGGCGCCCGGCGCAAGATTGAAGGCGATGGTAACGGCCGTCAATTGCCCGTAGTGATTGATGGCTTGCGGGCCGGCGTGCGGCTCCATCCGTGCAACCGCGTCGATGGGAACCAATCCGCCTTTGCTCGACCGCACGTAGAGATTAGAAACTTCGGTTGGATCCGATTGGAAAGGCCGCTCCACTTCGAGCAGTACGCGGTACTGGTTATCCGGCGCGTAGATAGTGGAGATCCACCGCGGGCCGTAGGCGCTGAAGAGGGCGCTCTCAATCTGTTCCGGTGTAACGGCAAGGGTGGCCGCCTTGTCGCGATCGATGATGACGTGAAGTTCCGGGTTTCGGATTTGCAGATCGGAGGTAACGTCAATAAGGCCAGGAATCTTGGCCATTGCTTTCTCCATTTCAGGAGCGGATTTGTAAAGGGCGTTGGTGTCACCGCTGAGCAGCGTGTATTGATACAGACTCTTGGTCAACGAGCCCCCGATGCGGATCGTAGGAGGGTTCTGCAGAAACGCCCGCATATCGGGCAGGCTGTTCAACGGGCGGCGCAGCCGCGCCATCACGGCGTCCACCCCCTCCTTGCGTTCGTGAAGTGGCTTCAAATGGAAAAACATGCGGCCGAAATTTGGGCCGCCGGTGGAAACCGAACCCGACGTTCCGCCGACGCCGCTAAAAAACGCCCGGACCGCGGGATCCTTGCGGGCAATGTCGGAAAGCTTTTGCACGTTCTCCATCATGGTTATGTGCGACGTGCCCTGTGGCGCCTCCACGATGGTGAAGATCTGCCCCATGTCTTCATTGGGGATGAAGCCTTTGGGGACAAGCTGGAACAGATAGACGGTGCCGCCAAGAATGGCGAATGAAAGAACCAGTACAGCGAAGCGGTGGCGAAGCGTGAACACCAGCGAGCGATCATAGAGCCGGAGCATCCCCTCGAAAATACGCTCCGTGAAGTTGTAGAGCCGCCCGTGCTCGCCGTGGTGCGTTTTCAGGAAGCGCGCCGAAAGCATCGGGGTGAGGGTGACGGAGACGAACCCGGACACGAGAATGGCAACCACAATGGTTACCGAGAACTCGCGGAACAGTCGGCCAAGGATCCCGCCCATGAAAAGCAGCGGAATGAACACCGCGGCAAGCGAGATCGTCATCGAAACGATCGTGAAGCTCACTTCGCGTGCGCCGTCGAAGGCCGCCCGCATGGGCGGCACGCCGTTTTCCATGTGCCGGACAATATTCTCCAGCACCACGATCGCGTCATCGACAACAAACCCAATGGCGAGAATGAGCGCCATCATGGAGAGGTTGTCCAGGCTGTACTCGCAAAGGTACATGGCGGAGAAGGTGCCCAGCACCGCGATGGGAAGCGCCAGCGACGGGATGACCGTGGCGGACACGTTTCGCAGGAACAGGAAGATGACCATCACGACGAGGCCGAGCGTGAGGATCATGGTGAACTGCACGTCTTCAAACGATTCACGGATGGAAGCGGCCCGGTCCGTAAGGATGTTGAGTTTGACGGTGGGCGGCAGCGCGGCGTTGAAAGCCGGGAATAGCGCCTTTACGCCGTCAGCCACTTCAATGGCATTGGTGCCCGGCTGGCGGAGCACGGCGAGAATGATGGCCCGTTGGGAGCCCGCGGCCGTGTTGAACCAACTGGCGGCCTTGTCATCTTCAACCGAATCGAGCACAGTGGCCACTTCATCGAGCCGCACGGGAGAACCGCCAACGTAGGCGATGATCATCGGCTTATACGCTTCGGCATCGATGAGTTGGCCGGTGGCATGGATGGTCACCATCTGGTCCTTGCCATACAGCGTGCCGGTGGGGATGTTGACGTTATGGCGGCGGATTGCGTTTTCCACTTCGTCAATACCAATGCCACGGGCGGCCAGCGCGTCCGGGTTCACCTGGATACGGACCGCGTATTTCTGCGAGCCCATGATCTGGACTTGGGCGACGCCGGGAACCATGGACATGCGCTGGGCCATCATCGTGTCGGCGTATTCGTGCAGCTTGTAGAGCGGCAGGGAAGGGGAGGTGAGCGTGAGATAGAGCACCGGCTGATCGGCGGGGTTCACCTTGCGGAACGTGGGCGGGTTCGGCATGCCGGGCGGCAGCAGCGGCGAAGCCTGGGTGATGGCGGCTTGCACGTCCTGCGCGGCGGCGTCGAGTTCGCGCGAGAGCGCAAACTGGAGCGTGATGGAGGTGACGCCGAGGGTGTTGGTGGAGTTCATCGAATCCAACCCCTCGATCGTGGAAAACTGACGTTCCAGCGGCGTGGCGATGGCCGATGCCATGGTCTCCGGATTGGCGCCGGGAAGGCTGGCGCTCACAACCAGAGTTGGAAGATCGACGTTGGGCAGGTCACTGACCGGCAGAAATTTGTAGGCCACGGCGCCAAACAGCGAAATGCCAAGCATGACGAGCGTGGTGGCGACGGAACGCTCAATAAACAGGCCGGTGAAGCCGGATTTATTCGCGGTGCTCACGATGCCGCCCTTACTTTCATACCCGGCGCCAGGCGGAGTTGCCCCTCAATAACGACGCGTTCTCCGCCGGCGAGCCCCTTGTCGATAGCGATATCGCGATCCAGACGGGCGCCAGTGGTGACGGGTCGTACTTCCACCGTCTGGGCGGGTGTCAGGACGTAGACAAAGTTGCCCTGCTGACTGTTCTGCAGCGCTGCGGCGGGAATGACCACGGCGTTTGCCTGTTCTTCCAGCAGCACGCGGACGTTCACGAATTGTCCGGTCCACAGCCTGGTTTCGGCGTTGGGAAACGTTGCCTTCAGGCGGATGGTTCCGGTGGCCGCGTCAACGGCGTTATCCAGGAAGCTCAGCTTGCCCTTTGAATCCGGCATGGTATCCCCGGGAATAGCGGCGCTAACCGTCAGGCCGCCCTGTTTCATGCGCTGGCGAAGGGTGGTCAGACGCGCTTCCGGAACCGTGAACGTCACGTAGGCGGGTTGCACCTGGTGAATGGTGACCAGTTCGGTTTCATTGGCTTTGACGATGTTCCCGGGTTTGAAACGCATGTCGCCAGTGCGGCCGGAGATGGGTGCGCGGACGCTGCAATAGCTCAGGTTGAGCTTGGCGTTTTCCAACGCGGCTTCATCGGCTCGAATGGTGGCCTTGATGCTATCGATAGCGGCCTGGACCGCGCGAACATTGGTGCGCCGTGCGCGGGCCTCCACTCCCGCTTGATCTGCCTGTTCCTGGCTGACAATCCCCTGGGCGGCGAGCTTTTCGTAACGGCCCGCTTGCGCGCCGTAGAACTGCTCCTGCGCCTGGGCGCTCATGAGCTGGGCTTCGGATTGTTTTTGCAGCGCTTGATCGCGTGCCAGGTTGGCCTCCCACTGACGAATCGTTTCCTGGTAGGCCCGTGGATCGATTTCAAACAGCATGTCGCCTTTGTTCACGGAGCCGCCTTCGGTAAAGAACGCGCGCGTGATGGTGCCGCCGACAAGCGACTTGATTTGCACAGAGGCGAAGGCTTCCACTTTACCGATCGTCCGGATTTCTACGGGCATCGTGCGCAGGGCGGCAGTCGCAAGTTTGACGGAAACGGCGGGGGCGGCCGGTTCACTGGCGGCCTTGGCGGTGGTTTCCTGTTTGGTGCAACCCGGAAGTGCGAGGAGGGCGGCGAGAACGAGATATCTCATGAGGGGCCGATGCCTTTCAAGACAAATTGATAGAGCGAGTCAATCGGGATTTCGGGCGTCTCCGCGGCGGGGTGGAGAATGTGCTGCGCAAGCGCGGCGCGGGTAAGGTCGTAAACGAGGCGGGCGGTTCCGGGAACGTCGCAGGGCCGGAACAGGCCGGACTGAACGCCGTCGGCCAGGACGGATTCCAACACCGCGGCCTGCTGTTCGTAAAGGTCCTGGAACTCTGGCTGCGCGTTCCCGGCTACTAACTGGGAAAACTCAGTATAGTAAATCCGGAAGAAATCCCGGTTGCGGGAAAAATACTGAAACCGCACGGCGATAAAAGCGTGGAGCCGGGCCTGGCAATTGGAGGCGGCGCGGAGTTCGGCGGCGAGTTCGGCGTGAAGCGCGAGGACGCCTTCACGGAGGCAGGCAAGAAACAGGTCCCGCTTGGAAGGGAAATAGAGGTAGACGGTGCCTTTCGCTACTCCAGCGGTGAGCGCGATGTTGTCAATGGTCGCCGCCGCGAAGCCGTGTTGGGCGAAAACGGTACGCGCGGCTTCGAGAATTTCAGTGGTGCGGAATTCAAGGAGGACTTGTCTTTTCGTTCTGCCGGCGACGGCCATTGACCAAGAATATATTGCACTGACCGGCTGGTCAATTCGACTTGGAAACGTGCCGCCGCGGCACGCGGACAGCGGTGGAACCGCCAAGCGTGGCGATGTCGAGCGATGCCGCTGTGCCGATGAGCAGGTGTGCCTTCGCGGGCTCCATTCCGGTCTCCTCAATAAGCCAGCGGAGCATATCGGCAAGGGCGAGGTCGAGTGTCTGATTGAGCGTGGCGTCGGGTTTGCTGCCGATCGAGATCACGTAGTCCGCCGTTTCAGCGCGAACGGAGGCCAGGTTCGTTTTCTTGCGGAGCGTAACCGTGATGGTGACATCGAGCGAAGTTTCCACTCCGGAGCCGATTGCCTCGCCGTCGCCCTGCAGGGCGTGGCCGTCACCGAAGAAGAGCAGCGCGCCAGCATGAAAAACGGGCAGCAGAACGGTGGTGCCTTGGCGGATCCAGTTGTAGTCGATATTGCCGCCCCAGTAGCCGGCCGGGCCGGAGCGGGGAGAGTAATCGCCGCGCGGAGCGACGCCGATGCAGCCGAGCATGGGCCGGGCCGGAAAGTCCAGGCCGCCGGCGCCATCCTTGGGACGGACAAATTGTTTCTTGAGATCAATGGTCCAAGGCACCAGGTAGTTATAGCCGCGGATGGCCGCGTCGGGATCGGGCATTGGCGCCTGTAGATTTTCGGGAAGTTCCTTCACACCAACGGCGCGGCCGGTGTAGCCGGTGGAACGGTTGAGGGCGAGCCGGTCGATGCGGACCAGGAGTGTGTCGCCGCGTTCGGCGCCTTCGATGTAGAAGGGGCCGGTGAGCGGGTTTCCGTGGGTTTTGGTGCGGCGTGTATTGGCATAGTCGAATCCGGCGGAGTCGACGGTCTTGGTGACGATGGAGTCACCGGAACGGACACGGAGAAGCACGGGATGGGCGGCGGAGAAGGTGTGGTGGTAGGTCTCGGCGATGACGCGATGCTGTTCGGCGGCGAGGGTGAAAGAAGTGAGAAGGATTAGGCGGAACATAGTGTGTGATAGCCTGGCCCTTGATTTTATATGCCCAAAAAGCTAAGCGAACACTTTACGTTGGAAGAGATGATTTTCAGCCAGACGGCGGCGCGGAAAGGGCTGGACAATACCCCGCCGCCGGAGATTGTGGCGAATCTTCGAGTGATGGTGGCGACACTCGAAGAGATTCGTACTTTGCTGGGTGTGCCAATTCACGTCAATAGCGGCTATCGGAGTCTGGCCGTCAACAAGGCGGTGGGCGGTTCAAAAAACAGCGCCCATATCCTGGGCCTCGCCACGGATTTGACGGCGCATTCCTTCGGTACGGTACTGCAGGTGGCGCGCAAAATCGCGGCGTCTGGAATCGTCTACGACCAGTTGATCTACGAGTTCGGAACGTGGGTCCACATCGGACTCCGGAAGGAAGCGCCGCGGCGAGAGAACCTCTCCATCTTCAGCGGGACTGGATATTTAAAGGGGATACTGAGCAAGCCGCCGGCGGGCTGAATTGAAAAGCAGCCTGGTTCTGCCGGAGCCGGGGGGAGACCGATGACGGGAATACCTATTCCAGCAGCGGTCACCGTTTCCCGCCCACGAAAGCTGCGGCTGGAGGCGACGCCGGAGATTGCAGTTGGACGTTCGATTTGCAAAGGCGGCATGCCCATGCGGATGGTGTCGCCAGGATCGGGCACACCGGCGTGGTGAACCCGAAAGGGTCCCCCGAGTCAGTTCGAGTGCGTGCAAGCGTTCCTCAACCGGGCGCGCGCAGTGGGCCACGGCATCGCCGGGATCGTCTGTCCGCCCAACCGAAAGCATGGTTTGTTCCGGAGTTGCGCCTATTCAGATGTTGAATCGAACTGTGGGCATTGGATTGTAAGCGCATACGGAAAGTTGTAGAATCCAGGCAGGGAGGGCGTCTTGCACTGTCCACAGTTGAATCGCCGGGTGTTGTTGGGAGTATTGGGAAGCGGGTTGGCGTCGCGGGCTGCGGGGTGGAAGCGGGTCTTTGACGGCAAGTCGCTGATGGGTTGGCGCGCGGAGGGCAATGCCACTTGGCTGGTGGAGCGCGGCGAACTGGTGGGCCGGCAGGGAGCCGGGGGCGCGGAAGGGGACCTGTTCACGGAGGCTACATGGACAGACTTCGAATTCGAATGCGAATGGCGGATGCGGTTTCCGGGTAACAGCGGTGTGTGGTTCCGCGTGATGGGGCCGCGGACGGGATACCAGGTGGATTTTATCGACCAGCCAAGCCATCCCGGTGTCCTGTCAGGGTCGGTGTATTGCATGGGAAAAGCGTTCATTGCGGAGAACCGGAACCGCGCGTCAGTCCACGTGGACGGCTGGAACATGTTGCGGCTGCGGATGAAGGGCGATCACATCATGGTGGTGCAGAACGGAATCACGGTGGCCGACGTGCGGGACACGGCTTTCAGCGGGCCAGGCAGCCTGGGAATGCAGATTCATAAAGGCAAGGCGTTCGACGGCATGGAAGTAAGGCTGCGCGGCATGCGCATCCGGGAGGCGGTATGAACAGACGAGCGTTTCTCGGCGGCGCGGCGTTTCCCTTTGTGGCGCGGAATACGGTTCTCGGCGCCAATGACCGGATCCATGTTGGGTTCGTGGGAGTTGGCCGGCGGGCTTCGTACTTGATTAAGCATGAGGATTTTGGGGACGGGCGCATCACCGCTGTTGCCGATTGCTCGCCGTTGGCCCTGGAAAACGCGGTGGGTATTCTTCCCGATGGGAAGAACTGGGCAAAGTTCAGCGATTATCGCGAGATGTTCGCCAAACAGAAACTGGACGCCGTGTTTGTCGAAACCACCACCCATGCACGGGCGCGGATTGCGATGCAGGCGATGGAGGCTGGGCTGGATGTGTATGCCGAGAAGCCGTTGACGCTGACGGTGCAGGAAGGCCAGGCGCTGGTGCGATCGGCCCGGCACTACAAGCGCGTGCTGCAAGTGGGAACGCAGCAGCGCTCCATGCCGGTCAATATGTATGCCAGTAAGTTAGTGGCCGATGGGAAGTTAGGGAAGATTGCGAAAGTCATCATTTGTAACTTCCTGGCTCCGGCAACATGGACGCCCCAGCCGGCCGAGGCGATGCCGGAGGGTTTGAATTGGGACGAGTGGTGCAACCAGACGGAACTGCGGCCCTATCATAGCCAGTTACACAGGAACTGGCCAAAGTGGCGGGACTACGATGGAGGGGGGCAGTCCTGGGGCGTCTCTGGCTGGGGAACGCATTCGCTTGATCAGGTGCAGGCGGCGCTGGGAACGTCGTTAACCGGACCGGAGGAAATTGTCCTGTCCGGGCCGAATGGGGAAGTGGAGTTGCGCTACGCCAACGGGACCGTGGTGAGCCTGGAGCAGGACATTATCAAGGATCACCAGCAATTGGGCGGTATATTCATCGGGACGAAGGGGAAGATGCAGATCCTCAGGGGCGACTTCCTGTGTGAGGATCGTCCGGAGTTTAAGAAGGAATCGCCGGACGTCATCAAAGAAGGGCCCGGTGAAAACACGCCGCATATTCGGAACTTCCTGCAATGCGTGCGCAGCCGGAAGCGGCCGAACGCTGATGTGGAAATTGCCCACCGTTCCACCACGGTGTGCCACCTGGTGAACATTGCGCGGGAACTTGGACGGACGCTGGCGTGGGACCCCAAGGCGGAGCGCTTTCCGAAGGATGAGGAAGCCAACGGGCTGCTGGAACGGCCGCGGCGGGCAGGCTACGAACTGCCGAAGGTGTAACAAGTATTTTTCCCCCGGCTTGATACAAAATCACCCTACTCGGCACTACTCAACTAACGGCGCCCGCGGTTTCGCCGATAGGGTGCTGAGGCTCGCAAAGCGGGCCCGGATCGTTGAGGGAACCACTACACTATGGCTGCTTGTCTGCCGTCCACCGCGTATTTAGACCGCCAGGCGGAAACCGAATCAAATGCAAGAACCTATCCGCGAAAACTGCCATTGGCGATCCGGCGCGGCGAAGGGCTCTACGTCATCGACGTTGATGGCCGGCGGTATATGGACTGCCTTTGCGGGGCGGGCACGCTGGCGTTGGGACACAATCACCCGGCGGTAGTGGCGGCGCTTCGCGAACACCTGGACGCCGGGTACCCGCTGCATACGCTGGACCTAACGACCCCCGTGAAGCACCAGTTTGTGGACGAACTACTCTCGACGTTGCCGTCCCATTTCGCAAACGGCGCGCGGATCCAGTTCTGTTCGCCCTCCGGTTCCGACGCGGTTGAAGCAGCCATCAAGCTGGTGAAGACGGCCACGGGCCGCCAAGGGATCGTCGCCTTTCAGGGTGGCTACCACGGGCAAACGCACGGAGCGCTGGCGCTGATGGGCAACCTGGGGCCAAAGGTTCCGGGCCTGATGCCCGATGTGCACTTCCAGCCATTTCCGTATTCCTACCGGTGCCCGATGGGGAAGAGCAAATGCGGAGACTGCACGTGCGGCGGGTTCACGCGGAACGCGTTGACCGATCCGGAAGGCGGCATGTTGCGCCCGGCGGGAATGATTCTGGAAGTCGTGCAGGGCGAAGGCGGGGCGATTCCGTCGAACGCGGGTTGGCTGGGAGAGATACGGAGCATCGCCAATGACCGTAAGATTCCTTTGATTTTTGACGAGGTGCAAACCGGCTGGGGCCGCACCGGGAAGATGTACGCCTTTGAGCACGCGGGCGTGCTGCCGGACGTTCTTGTGTTATCGAAGGCGATTGGCGGCGGACTGCCGCTGGCCGTCATTGTGTACCGGGAAGAATTGGACGTATGGAAGCCGGGGGCGCACGCGGGCACATTCCGCGGAAACCAGTTAGCCATGGCGGCCGGGTTGGCGACGCTTCGCCATATTCGAGAGAATGACGTTTTGGGAAATGTGGAGGCGATGAGCGAGAGGTTCACCAGAAGGCTGCGCGACCTGCAGAATGACCACCCCTTTATTGGCGATGTGCGCGGGCGTGGGCTGATGCTGGGCATGGAGATTGTAGACCCGGACGGCGCCGACGCCATGGGACGGCCGTTGGGAGACGGCGCCACTGCGCGGAAGCTGCAGGCGGCTTGCTTCGCTGATGGGCTAATGGTGGAGCTAGGCGGGCGGAACGGCGCGGTGATGCGATTGTTGCCGCCCCTCAACATCACGGCGGGGCAGGTGGACGATGTTTGCGCGGTGATCGGCCGGGCCTGTCATGCGGTGGCGCGGCAGGTAGAGTCCGAGCGGATTCATGCCTGAAATCGAACCGTTCGGCGCGGAGTTTTTCGGCTCGGGAGGATATGGACGCTGGCTTGCACTTGCCGAACAGGTGTTGGCGGAAGCGCCGCGTGCGCAGGCCTATTCCGGCGCCACGCCGGAATCGCTGGCCGAATTGCTGGACGGTGAAATCTGCCCGGAGCGGGGAATTGGCATGGCCGCATTGCGGCAGCGGCTTGCGTCCATAACAGCGAACTCCATTCAGCCCTGGCACCCGCGAACGGCGGCGCATTTGCACACGCCGGTGCTGTTGCCGGCCCTGGCGGCCGAAGCGGTGCTGGCGGCGCTGAACCAATCGATGGACTCGTTTGACCAGGCTCCGGCGGCCTCGGTGCTGGAACAAAAAGTGCTCCATTGGCTCTGCCGGCTGGCTGGGCTGCCACAGGCGGCCGGCGGCACGTTTACGGCCGGCGGTACGCAATCGAACTACATGGGGCTGTTGCTGGCGCGCGACCATTTTCTGAAGCGGGAAATGGGTTGGGATGCGCGGGAGATGGGGCTGCCGCCGGATGCGGGCCGGATGCGTTTTCTTTGTTCGGAGGTGGCGCATTTCAGCGTGGAGAAATCGGCCATCCAACTCGGCCTGGGCTTGCGCGCGGTGGTGAAGGTGCCCTGCGACGACGGGTTCCGAATGCGGACGGAGGCTTTGCGTGCGACGATCGCCGCGCTGCGGGCCGAGGGGCTCTGGCCGGCCGTCGTGGTGGCGACCGCGGGGACAACCGATTTCGGTTCGATTGATCCGCTGGCCGAGATCGCCGGCATCGCCAAGGACGAAGGTCTGTGGCTACACGTGGACGCGGCTTACGGCGGGGCGCTGTTGCTAACTCAAAAGCACGCGGGAAGACTGGCGGGCGTGGAGCGCGCCGATTCAGTGACAATGGATTTTCACAAGGCATTTTTCCAGCCCATCAGTTGCAGCGCGTTCCTGCTGGCCGATGAGCGGCGATTCGAAACGATTCGTGTGTATGCCGATTACTTGAACACCGAGAGCCGGGAGGCGGAGGGCATTCCGGATCTCGTAACGCGCAGTGTGCTGACCACACGGCGCTTCGATGCGCTGAAGCTGTGGGTGAGCCTGCAGGTGCTGGGCCGCGCACGGTTCGGCGCGATGGTGGAGAAACTGGTTATGCTGGCGGAATCAGCCGCGGACTGGATTGACGCGCATCCGGCGCTGGAACTGCTGGCGCGGCCAGAGTTCGGCGCCGTCGTGTTCCGCTTCCGGGCCGGAATGAATGAGGAGATTCCACGAGTGTTGTTTGAACAAGGGCGGGCGGTGATCGGGCATACGGTGGTGCGCGGCGCACCGTGCATGAAGCTGACATTGTGCAACCCGGTGACGGAGCCGGCTGATCTGCATGAACTCCTTTGCGCCATTGTCCAATGCGGTGAGGCGTTGACGGCGGCGGCAAGTGTGGCCGATTAGCATGGGCGCCATACCCTCCCTCTATTTGCTAGTCGCCGCGGCCCTGGCCTACACGGCGGGCGGCGTCTTCATGAAACACTCTGAGGGGCTCACGCGGTTGGCGCCGTCGTTCGCCGTCGGTATTCTGTTCCTGTTCGGCGCGGCGTGCCAGGCGCTCGCCATGCGGAAGGAAGAGCTTTCGGTTTCCTACGTCTTTGTGCTGGGTTTGGAGTCGGTGCTCGCGTTCGGCTTCGGCGTCGTTTTTTTTGGGGAAGCGGCCACGGTGACACGCGTGGCCGCGGTAGGCTTGATCACCCTGGGAATTGTGTTGCTGCACCAGTAAGTTGTGGCAGGATATTCGTATGCCGCAACACCAGGATGCCAAAGTCTATTCGCCCGGGCAGGTGACGTTTCCGGAGATTTCGCACGAGACATTCACCTATCCAGGGGACGAAGAGGCGCTGGCGGCACTGAAGGCGGTGCCTGGCGCCGGCCCGCTGCTGACGTGGCTGCAGGAAAACTTCACCGAGCAAATTACCTACCTCACCAATAACGAACAGATGATTCGCGCCAGCGCCGAGAGCTTTCCTTCGCTCCACGCGCTCACCGTTCGTTGCTGCGAGATTCTGTCGTGCCCGGTACCGGAACTGTACATCACCACGAACCCGGTGCTGAACGCCTACACCGCGGGCCAGCGGCGGACATGTATCGTGCTGCACAGCGGATTGATTGAGACGTTGACGCCGGACGAGTTGTGCTTTGTCATCGGCCATGAAATCGGGCACATCAAAAGCGCGCACGGCCTCTATCGGCAATTAGGCGACCTGCTCATCCGGTATTGGGATTTGCTCGCGTCGGTAGTGCCGATACCGGGGCTCGGTCTGCTGCGGGTGCCTCTGCTGATTGCGTATTGGGAGTGGTACCGCCGGGCGGAGTTCACTTGTGACCGGGCGGCGCTATTGTGCGTGCAGGACCTCGATGTCAGCCTGCGCGCGTTGGCGAAACTTGCAGGAACCGTGAAGGGCTACGAGAGCGAAGTGAATCTGGAGGCGGTGATCAAGCAGGTGGAAGCCCGGCGTGATGTGAACAAACTCGTCCTGCTCGTATCGATTCTGGAAAACGCCGCCAACACGCATCCGTTCATTCCTGTTCGATTGAAGACGCTCCGGGAATATGCCAGTAGCGAGGAGTGCCGGCGTGTATTGGCGGGCGACTATAAGCGAGACGCGCTGGGCCTTCACGAGGGCGGCGAGCGGCTGAAATGCGCCTGCGGCACGCTGGTGAATGTGAAGCTTTCCTTCTGCCCGCAGTGCGGCCGCCCGGTGAACGCGCCGGCCCTGAACTCCGGCTGCCCGCAATGCCAAACGGCGCTCCCGCCAGGTACCCGGTTCTGCCCGAAGTGCGGGGCGAAGCAGGCGGCGGCGGAAGCGCCGGAGGCCTCAGCGATCGATCAGTGGAAGAACACGGCTTCGAGCTTTTTCAAACGCTGATCAGGAAGCCGAGCGCTTCAACGTCAGCGCGACGTCGTTGTCGCGCATCTTGTAGTTGAGCTTGATGGAATCGCCTTCCACCTTGCCGGTGTAGTTTGTCTTGAATTCCATGTCGTTGAACTTGCGCGTGACTGTGAAGGAGAGGTTGTCTCCGTCGATTTTGCCGTTTTCGATGGGCGTGTCTCCATTGCGGCCGGAGACGGTGCCGGTGAGGGTGGCGCCGTCGGCCTTGAACGACATGTTCACGTCGCGCGAGCCGTTCGGGGTTTCAATCTTGCCGGCCCACTTGCCAGTGATATCGGCGGCGAACATGGTGGCGGCCATGGCAAGCGCACCAAGAGTTGTGATGAGTTTCTTCATTTGGATTACTCCTTTGGCCCCAAGTATACGCGACTGGAAGGCACAAAAACCTGAGGAAATCATGAAGATTTCTTTGCCGTCAGCCCATCGCAGGTTGTCGGGTCTGATAGAATCCGAAGGCCATGAATCGCCGCCGATTTCTTGCCGCCACCGCCGCCGCGCCGGCTTTCGCGCAGACCATGTACGCCCCCAAGGGGCAGGCCGCCGTTTACACCGGCCCGCACAAACCGCACACAAAGTTGAGCGATTTGAAGGCCAGGCACAAAGGCCAGAAAACATGGCGCGAAGTCATTGTCGACGACAAGCATTTACACAGCGAGTATCTCTTTTTGCCGCCCGGGCACAAGCACCCGAAGGCGATGCATCCCGACACGCGCGCCTGGTGGGTGGTGATGGAAGGAGAAGTGCGCTTCACCTTCGAAACGCAGGAACCATTCGTCGCTCGAAAAGGTTCCATGGTCCAGGTGCCCTACCAGACGCTCTTCGAATATGAAGTAGTGGGCACGCAACCGGCGCTGGTATTTGAGACCAACATTGCCGGCGCCAAAACGCTCTACGCCGATGCCAAGGATGTGCAAGCCACGCCGGGCGTGGAGTGGATTCCCGTGGATGTACGGGCAAGAGAAATTGGCAAGTGGGCGCGCGGAAACAAACCCCACACGACCTATGACGAGTTAGCGGCCAAGCTGGAAAAGGGCGAACTGAAGGGCACCTTGCGCGTGGTGGAGGATGACCGTGGAACGGCAAACTTTATCTATGGCTACAACAGCAAACTGCCGCCGCTCGACGTCAAGGTGCGCGGCCACTATCACCCGGAAGGCGCCGAGTATTGGCTCATCATGTCCGGCCAGATTCGGTATCCGATTGAAAAGGTCGGCGTGATTATTGCCGAGGCCGGGGACGTTGTTTACGTGCCGGCCTACACCTGGCACGCGCCGCGTTGGTGGGGCGACGGTCCGTCGTGCCGGCTGGCGATGAACGGATTCCCATACATCGCGCACCTGTTCGATCCTCACTAACAGTTACTTTTCCGGCGATGCCGTCGTTCCGCCGCCAAACAGCGCGAAGGAAACAACGTTGGAGCCATTGACGATGGCGACATATTGCTTCCCGTCCACCGTGTAGGTCATCGGCTGCGAAGTGATCTGCTGTCCCGTATTGAACGACCACAGCGCCTTGCCTGTGCGCGCGTCCAGGGCGGTGAGAAAACCCTGATCGTCGGCCCCAAAAACCAGACCCCCGGCCGTCGATAGCAGCCCGGCGGCGTAGCGGCGGGAGTTGATCTGCTTGTACTCCCACATCATTTTTCCCGTCGTCACGTCCAGTGCGCGAATGAACATCTGCCAAGGTTCTTCGGGGCTTTCAATGTAGCCTGTCCCCATGAAGGAATTGCCCCCTGGCCGGAAGGTGTCGCGCGACTTCGTATTAATGCCGCAGCCTTCCTGGGCAACGATGTAGAACCACTTCGTATCCGGGCTATACGCCGGCGACATCCAGTTCGTCGCGCCCGACGTGGCCGGGCAGGTCTTGGTGCCCTGCAGGCTCGGAATCACTCCCGGTACACGAATGGGGCGGCCCTTGGCATCCAACCCCGAGGCCCAGTTGAGCTCCTTGATAAACGGCGTCCCAAGCAGGAACTCTCCAGTCACGCGATCAAGAACGTAGTAGTACCCATTGCGGTTGCCCTGCACCAGCAGCTTGCGTTTTGCGCCCTTGAATGGCGCGTCGACGAGAATAGGAATCTCCACGGCGTCCCAGTCATGCACGTCCCACGGCGTCGTCTGGAAGTACCACTTCATTTTGCCCGTGTCGGCATCCAGCGCCACAATGCATTCGGTGTAAAGGTTGTCGCCCTTGCGCACGTCTCCATCGAAGTCGGGTGCGGGGTTGCCGGTGCCCCAGTACAGCAGGTTCAACTCGGGGTCGTAGGAACCGGTGAGCCACGTGCCGCCGCCGCCGGTCTTCCAGGAGTCGCCGGCCCATGTCTCGTTGCCGGGCTCGCCCGGGCGGGGGATGGCGTGCCAGCGCCACAGGCGTTCGCCTGTATTGGCGTCGTAGGCGTCCAGGAATCCGTTCAACCCGTGGTCACTGGGCGCGATCCCCATGATGACTTTGTCTTTGATGATCATCGGCGCGGCCGGGGACCAATAACCCTCGCTCGCCTCGGCGATCTTCGTTTCCCAAAGCATGGAGCCGTTGCGCGAATCCAGCGCCACCAGATGGGCGTCCGGAGTGCCCAGGTACACCTTGTTCCCGTATACGGCCACCCCTCGATTGGGGCCCTTCTGCAGCGCCGGCTGCCGTTCATAGCGCCAAATTTCGCGGCCCGTCCGCGCATCAAGTGCGTAGACCTCATTGGGATTGGTGAAGTACATCACGCCGTCAACCACAATGGGAACCGATTCCAGCCGGCGCGCGGCGTCGACGTGATAGATCCACTGGGGCACCAGCGATTTGACGTTGGCGGTATTTACCTGTTTCAACAACGAATGCCGTTGCGAATGATACTGGCCGTTGTAGTGGAGCCAGTTATTGGGGTCCGCTTTTAACAGGTCGGGATAGGTCACCTGGGCGAAAGAGACCGCGGCGGTCAGAAGGAATAGGCGCATGCGTTATCTACGGCTCCTTGCCAGGCGGCTTAGAAAGGCGAGCAGATCGTCCAGTTCAGCGGGCGTCAACACGGCGGCCGCGTCGGCCGGCATCAGGGACTTGGTTTCAAAGTGAATCGCCCTAATTTGCGCGGAGGTGAGCAGGTGGAGTTTTTCATCCGTGCCAAGGATCTGGAACGACGTATTGTGCTGGTTCTTGACGATCCCGGCAATCGTCACACCCGACGTTGTCGTGACTTTCACCGGCTGATACCCCCGTGGCGGCAGTGGCTTGGGAACCGTAATCGCCGCGCGCAGGGCGGCCAGGCTCCGCTCCGCGCCGATGCTGGAAAGGTCCGGGCCCAGAATGCCGCCGCGGCCATTCACCATGTGGCACTTGGCGCAATTCGCTTTGGCCTGAAACAGTTGCTGCCCATTCGCCGGGTTACCAGGCACTTCCACGTCCACGGCCGTGGCGCGCAAGCTGTGTATGTAAGCCACCATTTTCCTGACATCGGCCTCCGAAAGCGGGGACCCTGGCATGCCGGTTCCCTTGATTCCGTTCTTCACCGCATCGAAAAGTTCTTCGGACGTCGAGCGCAGGTAGCGGCGCTGCGCGCCCAGCGCGGGCGCCCGATCGCCCGCCGCCCCGTTCAAACCATGGCACATGGTGCAGGAGCGGTTGTAGAGTTCGGCGCCGGCCCGAGCCTCCGCCGGATCAAACCGGATGCGGCGCCCGCCACGGCGGCCCTGCGCGGGGCCGGAAAAGACAACGCGCCCGAACGCCGACGGCGTGTGGAAGCTGACGGACGGCGGCGGAATCGGGGACCAACTGCTCAATTGGTTGTTGGTCTTACCGCCAATGCGGCTCAGGTTCAGTCGCCACTCGTCGCCCGGCAGTGGAGGCGTATGCGCCGCGTCGCGGGAGAAATTCCGCAGTGGCACCTTCATTTCCACAATCCAGTGATCGTCCTCCGGCGCCTCGTCCTTTTTCGCGGCGCCGTGAAAAGTGGCCCTGTACTCCACCCCGTCCGGTTCCCACGTAGGCCCGCCCGTGTACCAATCGCTGCGGTTGCGATTCAGCATTGTGCCAATCGCGTTAATCTCCCAGGTATAGTAATTGGCCGGTTTGGCGGGATTGGGTGCAATGAAGATCTCCACACAGTCGTCTTTGGACACCGGCCCATGGCGCTGCTTTTCGTAGGCGGAGATGTGCTTGTCGCGAGCGTACCAGGAGACGTATAGGAACTCGTCGTCCCAAAGCAGTTTGGCGACGGTCTGCTCTTTGTCCCCGGCTTTGTACCAGTTGAATGCGAAATCACCCATCGAGGGCGCGTCGCGCCAGGCGGCTTCGTCGAGCACGGCGTCGATAACGATGGGCGAAGTGGCGCGTTGTATCGTGTACTGCGCCAGTACAGGCAGGGAAAGAAGACAGCAGACGAGGGCGCGAAGCGGGAGCATCGCAATTCATAATATCGAGTTAACTGGCGTTGGCGGGAACTGTTTTGGGGTCGAACGGGTGCGACGGCTGGTATTGATCGGCGCACCAGCGAATGCCCCGGTCGAACGCCACTTCCAGAAGAAAACCAGACGACGCTGAACGGCACCGGCGTGCCCGGCCGGTGTAGCCGCACGGAACCAACCGAATGGGCGCGGCTTGGCCCGGCGGGCGGTCGCTTTCCAAAAATAGCACCGCGCCGGAGGGCTTAATCTCTTCCAGAATCGCGGCCGTATGGCGCGAAATGCCCCGGTCGTCGGCCCATTCCAACTGGACAAGATCGGAGCAGAGCAGGATTGTTTGGTGTCGCCGTCTCACAAATACCTTTTCGGCGATCTCCGGATTTGCGCTAGGCAAATTGCTGAAAGAAGAAGCCTTATGCCGTTCCGGCGCTTAGGGTTACGGTTCTTCTCTCCCGGCGTTGTAAGATGACAGAGATGCCGGAGGAAGTGGATGTTGCAGCGGTCTACGGGGAACTGCACAAGATTGCGGTCATCCATCTGAGCCGTTCGGCGCGCCAATCCAGCTTGCAAGCGACGCAACTGGTCCATGAGGCGTGGCTGCGCCTGGAGGGCCACGGCTGGAAAAGCAAGACGCACTTCCTGGCGCTCGCCTCCCGTACCATGCGCATGGTGATGATTGACACCATTCGGGCGCGGATGGCCCAGAAGCGCGCCGGCGATTGGGAACGGCTGGAGTGGGCGCCCGGCATCGAGTTTGCCGGGGCCAGTATGTCCCTGCCGCTGGAGCGGATCATTGAAGTCGACCGGGCGCTGAACGAACTGGCGCTGAAGGACGGTCGCAAAGCGCGAGTGGTGGAGATGCGTTTCTTCGGCGGCTTGGATTTTCCGGAGATCGCCGAAGCCCTGGAAATTTCCCTATCCACCGCAAAACGCGACTGGGAGTTTTCGCGTTCGTGGCTGTTCACTCGGCTATCGGCCAGCTAACTCACCGCACGAATCGGCAATCACTTTGGATTCTTCCAGTGACTTATTGAGTGCCGGGCGGATGCCCTTCACGGGCCCGTTCGCGAATGCGAGTACTTCCCTGGCCAAGACGCAGGCGCGGGCCTTGTTTCCCGCCTTCTGATAGGCCTTGGCGAGGTCGGCGGCGCTATAAACGGTTTCCCGGTTCGCCATGGTGTTGGCGGGGTCAAGTTTCTGCAGGCGGCGGGCATCGCGAACGGCCTCTTCTCCCAGCCGGATCGCCTCCCTCAGCCGGCCGGCGTCGCGAAGTGTATCGGCCAGCCGGTCTGCGGCGGCAGCCACGCGCAGTGCTGCAATGGCGCTCTTGGGGTCTTCCGCGGCGATTTCCCGGCGCATGGATAGTGCCCGTTCCAGCAGCGCGATGGCTTCGTTTAAGTTCCCATTTCGCCGCTCCGCGCTCGCCAGCAGCACTGCGTCGCCGGCCACGTTAGCCCGGGCGTTCACAGGGTCCTTCCGGTACCGGTCCTCATCAATCCGAAGTGCTTCCCGCGCGTTCTCCGCCAGGCCTCTGAAATCTTTCACCGCGCCCAACGCCGTGCCCAGCCACTGGTGCGCTTCGGCATAGCGCTGCTGCCGCCGAAGCGTCGGGTCCTCGGTGAACAACTCGCGCCGAAGCTCCAGCGCCCGCCGGTAGAGTGGAATCGCCTGGTCCAGTTTTCCGTCGTCCTGATAGGCGCTGGCGAGTTGCTTGGTAACCGTGGCCAGGCGCTCCTTTGTGTTCAAATCGTTCGGAGCCGCCGCCGCCAACTCCCCGGCCAGCGCCACTGCCTTCAGCCCCAACGGGATCGCCTTCGCCATCTCTCCGCGCAGCGTATAGGCGGTGGTGCAGTAATCCAACGCGTCGATCCAAACGCCTTGCGCCGCCCGGTCCGCCGGCCGGCCGGCCGCCACCCGTTCGGCGATCCGCAGCGCCTGCGTCGCGCTCTCCAGCGCCGCCGCCGATTGGCCCAGGCTCGATCCGCCGTTGTCCTTGCCCTGAATATCGGCCAGACGCAGGAAACCGCGCGCAACGTCCAACTGCACTTCACCCGACGCGCTTGTGTCGGCGGCCAGCGTGTTCAGATACTCCAGGCTCCGGTCCACGATCAGCTTCCTGGCCACCAGCGAACCCGACAGCGGACGCACTGCGTCGTGCAGATCGAACATCACCGCGCGGGCAAGCGAGCGAACCTGTTCAAACCGCGTGCTTGCCAGCCGCGCCTGCCACACCGCGATGCCCGTAGCGAGCGCCAATCCGGCCACCGCCAGCGACGCCGCGCCCACCGCGATTCGATTGCGGGAAACGAATTTTCGCGCCCGGTAGGCCCACGTCGGTTCACGCGCTTCAATCGGCATTCCCGCCAGATAACGCTCAATGTCGCGGGCCAGCGCGGAAGCCGAGTCGTACCGCTCGCCCGGATCGCGCCGAAGCGCCTTGCCGGCAATCACCGCTAAATCGCCTTGCAACGGCAGGCTCGGCACTTCTTCGGTTTGCGCTTTCGCCACCACCTCCGCCACGGCCAGACCAGTGAACGAGCGCGGCCGTTTCGACGAAAGCATTTCGCACAGCAGCACGCCCAGCGAGTAAACATCGGTGGCGGTGGTGACCGGAAGCCCGAGAATCTGCTCCGGGCTCGCGTAATCGGGCGTGTAGGCCTGCACGCCCTTGGTCTGCGCCCCGTCCGCGCCTGGTTGCAGCATCTTGGCGATGCCGAAGTCGAGCAGTTTCACCGCGCCATCGGCGGTGACCAGAATGTTATCCGGCTTCAAATCCCGATGTACCACCAGCGAGCGGTGCGCATACTGTACCCCGGCGCACATTTGCAGAAACAGCCGCAGCCGTTCCCGTTCCGGCACGCCCGCGGCGTACACTGTGCATGGCTTCCCTTCCACGAACTCCATCAGCAGGTAGCGAAAACCGAGCGGCGTCACCCCGGCGTCGATGAGCCGTGCAATGTTGTGATGCTCCAGCGCGGCCAGAATCCGTGTCTCGCCATCTTGCAGGGCACCTTGGGCCTGCAGCAAGATCACCTTGATCGCGATCCGCTTCTCAAATCCCCCGTCCGCCCGCTCGCCACTGTAGACGACGCTCATCCCGCCCCGGCCTATCTCCTCCCTCGCTCGATAGGCGCCGAACGTCTGCCCCGTGAAATCGATCATCGGCGCTTGCAGAAAATCGCCCATGTTCTCCCGCGCGCCTAACAGCGCCAGCACCTGATCGCGCACTTCCGGATCGGTGGCGCACGTCTCGCGCACCCAGGCGTTCCGCTCACTCTCCGGCAGGGCAAGCGCCGCGTCGAAGATCGCCTCAACGCGCGTCCACGTGTCTTTTTCCGCCATGCGAAAACGGCGCTACCGCTTGCCCTCGGGAATAATCCACAGGAAGAACTTCTGCGAAAGCCCAGTGTACTCATCGTCGGATTCGGCCAGGCTTGCCTCCTTTTCCGCTTTCCAGTCGCCCATGTCGAAGGTGTTGGAGACGACGCGCGTGCCGGGCTTCAGGTCCTGCAACAACTTCGGTTTCAGCTTCAGATTTATGCGCGGCAACAGGAAAAGTGTAACTACACTGGCTTCGCGGAAATCGGCTTCAAACAGGTCTTTCTCTTCGAATCGAACCAGGTGCTCCACGCCGGCGGCTTTGGCATTCGCACGGGCTTCTTTCACCCTTTGCGGGTCAATATCGATGCCCACACCCCGCGTGCCGAACTGCTTGGCGGCCTCGATGACAATACGGCCATCGCCGCAGCCAAGGTCGTAAAGCACATCCGATTTTTGCACTTTCGCCAGCTTCAGCATCTCCCGCACGGCCACTTCGGTCGTGGGCACGTAGGGCACATCGGGCTGGCGCGTCTTTGCCTCCTGAGCGGCCAACGGAAGCAGGGCGGCAATGGCGAAAAGCGATCGGCGTAACATGCCCGCGATTATCGCAGGTTTTTACTCCGAATCGCCGGGCGTGCCGCCGATGATCGAATCGGCGTACATGCTGATCCGTTCGATCATCTCGTCCACCTCTTTCGCGTTGGGATGGGCGTCCTGGATGGTGACCAGCAGATGGCCCATGAAGCGCGTTAGGTGGCGGGAAGTGATGCCCCGGCCCTGGTGGACATAGTGAATCGGCTGTCCGGAATAGTTTTCCGGGCCGCCCAGCGCGGCGGCGAAAAACTGCATCTGCATGGCGCGCAGTTTTTCCATCGGTGTGTACTGGAAAAATGGTTCCAGTTCCGGATCGTCCAGAACGCGGTCATAGAACTTATCCACCAGCTTGCCGATGGCTTCTTCTCCCCCAATCTGATCGTAGAGGGACTTAGGTGTCGTGCTCATGGTTTACCGCCTTCCTTGTTCAACAGCTCGAGAACTCGGGCAATCGCCGCTTCGGCGCCCTGACGCATCGCCAGTTCGCGGCCTTCCGCCGTTAGCCCGTCCGGCTTGGCCGGTGCCGGCGCCGCGGTCCATTGTTCCAGCATTTCATAGGCGCGCTGGCGGTCATGACAGTAGCTTGCCACATCGCGGGAAACGGCGATGCGCGTGCCGTCGGCCATGGTGATGAACGGCACAGCAAGCGGCGCGCGCTCCTGGAACTTCACCAGATAGAGGTCCAGCTCAATCGGGTCCTGATCGCCCGGTATCTCCGGCAGAATGCGGAAATGGTGCGCCAGCGTCGGGTTTAGCGCGGCGGCGTGGGCCGCCGTCCAGCCGTTGGAGTCCACGCGGTGCAGCACTAGGCATTCGCGCCAGTTGCGTCCGCGGGACGGGTTGAAGACAAACAGCGGCCAGGCTTTGGCCAGCGGCAATATCACCGATTCCGCCCACCCGCCCGCCGACGGCGTCGCGATCACCGCCAGCGCAGGCGTCAGCACTTGCGCCATCTCCTCCAGCGCGGGCAGCAGATGGTCCCGGCAGGCGAGCGAACTCTGCAGAACGTAGGCATCCCGATGGGCAATCGCCAACTGCGCCAGGTCCGGCGCCTCCGCCTTCAAGTCTCCTGCCGCCAGGCTTGGCTGCGTCACAATGACGTGTACCGGGCAACCCGAACGCAGCAAGCGGGAAAGCGATTGGAGCGGGCTGGCCGCCGCCTGCGCCGACGTCAGCGCGACGATCACCGGGGACTGAGCGGCCAACTCCTCCGCATGCGCCGCTTCCCAGCGGAACCGGTGCAGAATGGCGTCATGGACCAGCGGATCGTAGGCGTCGTCCAACTCCAGCCGGGCCACACGAAGCGCGCGCAGCGTCGCCTCCATGGCGTGTAGCTGGCTGTGTATATGGGCGAATGCGGCCGCGCTCGGATCGCCAGAATGGTGCAGTTCTCCATGCAGCGGGTTGGGCACCGTGTCTTCGTGGAACAGCGTGAACGGAGGATGAACGATCGCCAGCGCCTGATGCAGCGCGTTGGACGCCGCCTGGCACCGCTCACGCCGTTCCGGACTCATACGATGGACGGGGTTGTTGCGGCGGCGCAGCGCCGCCGTCAGGCTGGAAAAGTTCAGGTATTTGCCGCCCACCGAACCCAGCGCGGTTGCCGGGCCCGCGTCCTCGCCGTGGCTCATGTCCAGCGCCAACAGGTCGTCCAGCCGTTCCGCCGTTTGGCGAAGCTGCGCGGTGAACTGGTCGCGAACCGGGCCGCGCGCTTTCAATATCGCGGCAATGGGCAGCGTGATGGCCGACGAGGCGTGGAAGTCGCCTTCCAGGGGCAGCGCCCGGCCGGCGGCCACCGCCTCGGCGGTCAGCACCGGTACGGCGTCGTCCAGGCCGTGCCCGGTTATGTGAAAGTGGCGAAGTTGCTCGGGGAGTGTGGCTGTCATGGCTGCCTCAGAGTTCGTAGCGGCTCAGCCACTTTTCCGTGGCGGCCATCTTCTCGGCCTGGGACCGTCCCAGCCCCGCCTGCGTCTGCAAGTCGTAGCGGGCCGCGTTCGGGTCGCGGTAGAGCAGGCCCACTGGATAGGCGTCCTCGCTGGAGGCGATGCGCCGCGCCGCCGCCAGGTCGTTCGGGTTGTGCGCCGTCCGGTTCGGAAATAGCCGTTGCAACTGCGGGTCGAGCGGTATGCCGTCCTCATGCAGCAGCAGCCGGCACTGGCTCATGTCGTTCTGCGCCTCGGCGAAGATGTGCTGCGTGAAGTGCGGGCAGCGCTGCAAAATACGCACAAACGAAGTGCCCTTGTGCTCATACGCCGAGCGGATCGTATTGAACAGGTGCGGCGGATTCCAATCGACAGTCTGCGCCACGAAGGAAGCGTTCGTGATTCCGAGCGTCACCGAGAGCGGATTTAACGGCGGCAGCACGTTCCCTCGCGGATGCGTGTTGGACTTCTCGCCGATGTGCGTGGTGGGCGAAGTCTGGTTCTTGGTCAGCCCGTAAATGTTGTTGTCCAGCAGCAGGACGGTGAAATCCATGTTGTAGCGGATGGCGTGAATCCAGTGCGCCGTGCCGATGGCGCAGCAGTCGCCATCGCCGGTGACGACGAACATATGCAGGTCCGGCCGGCGGCTGCGCACCCCGCACGCCACCGGAAACGCGCGCCCGTGCAGCCCGTGGAAGCCGTAGGTGGACATGTAGTGCGGAAAGCGGCTGGAACATCCAATGCCGGAAACAACCATCGTCTTTTCCGGCGGCAGTTGCTTATCGCGCGCCAGTTTTTGCACCGCGTTGAGCACCGCGTGATCCCCGCACCCTGGGCACCAGCGCGGCGCCGCCCCCTGATAATCCTCCAGCGTGCAGGTGCGCTGCGGCGCCTCGGCCTCCCATTCGTTGCGTAGCCCTTGCATCTCAATTCTCCTTGGTGAGCATGTCGAACCGGCGGCGGAGTTCGGCGAGAATCCGCGACGGCGGGATGGGACTGCCGGGCACTTGCGACCAGCAATCGATGTCGGTCAGCGTTTGCGAGCGCAGCAGTTGCGCCAATTGCGAATAGCGCCGGGATTCGGGCGTAATGTACGGGGCGCCCACCGGGTCGCTATAGTTCACTTCCACGGTCATGACATTCTTGAAGTTCTGGAAGATCGCCTTCAGGCCCGGTTCCATCGGTGACAGGAATCGCAGGTGGATCGACGATACGCGCTTGCCCTCGGCGCGCAGGATGTCGACGGCTTCTTCGATGGCTCCAAGCGTGGAACCCCAGCCGATCACCAGCAGATCGCCGCTCGCATCGCCGTGAACTTCCGGCGGTTGCAGCGCGCTTTGCAACACCGCCAGTTTGCGGCTGCGCATCTCCATCGTCTTCTGGTTGATCGCCGATTCATACGCCACGTGGCTCTCTTCGTCGTGCGCCAGGCCGGTCAGTATGTACTCGCCGCCGCGCTGGCCGGGAATGGGCCGCTTGGAAAGGCCCGTTTCCGCGTCCCAATCAAACGGCGGCACCTTCTCGTCCCAATGCGCCTGATCCACCGGCGCGGCCAGCCAGTCGGCCTGCAATTGCGGCTTGGGGAACGGCTGCTGGCCCGTGGCCAGGTTGGCGTCGGTCAGTATCATCACCGGGCCCCGGAACTCCTCGGCCAGTTTGCGCGCCGTGATGACAAAGTGGAAGCACTCTTCAATCGTCGCCGGCGCCAGTATGATCTTCGGGCTGTCGCCGGGCGAAGCGTAGAGCGCCGCCAGCAGGTCGCCCTGTTCGATCTTCGTCGGCAGGCCCGTGGACGGGCCGCCGCGTTGCACCACAATCACAACCAGCGGTACTTCGGCCATGACCGCGTAACCCAGGAACTCCGTCTTCAACGCCAAACCGGGGCCGGATGTCACCGTCACCGCCGTCTTGCCCGCGTAGGAGGCGCCGATGGCGAACCCGATGGCGGCGATCTCGTCTTCCGCCTGGTGAACGAACCCGCCGGTCTCCTGCAGCGCCGTTGCAAGGAAGTGCGACACCGAGGTCGCCGGCGTAATCGGGTACATGGAACACACCTCAATGCCGGCCGCCATCACGCCCAGCCCCAGCGCCTGATTCCCGTTCATCACCACCATCGGCTGCGTGCTTTTCTTCGCCGGAACGCGGTAGCGCTGTTGCACATGGGCCAGCGTCCAGTCGTACCCATCGGCGAACAGGTCCAGGTTCTTCTTCACCACCGCGTCGCCCTTCTTGGCGAAGCGCTTGGTGATGTTGTCATTCACCCCGCCGCGGTCCAGATCGTAGATCGCGCACAACAGGCCCAGAACCCACATGTTCTTGCCTTTTCGCGGATCGTCGGTGTGTTTCCGGCACTCGGATTCAATCGGCGCCTCGACCACGAAGTAGTTGCGGTCGTTGAAATCCTTCATCGCCTCGGCGTAGCGGGCGCGGATGTCGGCATCGTCGCTTTCGGCCCACGTGCGGTCAACGAACACCACCGTCCCGGCGCGCAGCGCGCCCGCGTCGATGCGGCTATAGAGAACCTGTTCGTTCAAGGCGACAACTATATCGGCGCAATCGCCGGCATTGGTAACGGGCTTGGTCCCCAGCCGGATGCGATTGCCGCTGGCGCCGGCCCGGGACCGGCTGGGCGGTTCAATCTCGGCCGGAATAATCTCGACGGTCCAGATGCCGTTCCCATTGCGGGCACAGAGATCGGCAAACATCTGGCCGCAGGTTTGGGCGCCCTCGCCGGAGTCGCTGACGATCTCGACGATGTGCTGGTCGACGATCTGGACGGCGCTCGCGGACTTGGCGATTTCGGCGTCGGCGGTGGAGGTGGACATGGTCTATTTTTCTTCCTGTTGGAGCAGATACTGCAGGCCGGCGGTCGCATGGCGGCCTCCGGATGGGTCAATGAGCAGCGCTTCCAGCCCTTGCGATCGGGCCAGGGCGAGGCCCTTTTCCGGGCCTAGAATGAAGATCGCCTTGGCAAGCACCACGCCCTGTTCAGCCGTGGGCGTAAGCACGGTAACGGAACTGGCCGCGCTGGCCGGCCAACCGGTGCGAACGTCGATGATGTGGTGGTACCGAACGCCGTCGACGATACGGAACCGCTCATAGTCGCCGGAGGTGACAACGGCTTGGTCCCGCGGCCCCACCGTGCCCAGCAGTGTCCCGCGCTCCCGCCGCGGATGCTGGATGCCCAGCCGCCACGGCACGCCGTCGCGCGCCCCAGCCACGCGCACATCCCCGCCGCCGTCCACCATGAAATTCGCGAACCCCGCGTTCCGCAACACGGCGAAGGCGCGGTCCACCGCGTAGCCCTTGGCTATCCCGCCCAAGCCAATGCTCATCGCCTTTTGCGGAAGATACACGCGATTGCCATCTATCTGGATCGCCCGGAAGTTCACATTCCGGCGCGCGGCGTTGACGGCTGCGGCCGTTGGCGGCGTAAACGGATCTTCGAACTTCCAGATCTTGCCCATGCCTCGCCACGTTATGTCGAACGCGCCTTCGGTCAGGCGGCTATAGCCAATTGCGCGTTCCAGCATCTCCCGCAACTCGGCCGGTACTTCCACCGGATGCAACCCCGCGGCCGCGTTCACCTGCGAGATCGGCGATTCAGGCTTCCACTCGCTCATCAGCCCGTCAATCCGCCGCAACTCGGCGTAGGCGCCGTCCATCGCCTCCCGCGCCTCCCGCGCCCGTCCGCCATCGCAGACCTCAATCGTCCACAGCGTTCCCATCAGCGGCCGGCTCAGCCGGATCGTTGTCGCCGGCCTCTCCCACGGCACGTAGCGAAGCGCGAACAGCGTGCCGGCAATTGCCAGCGATAGCGCCGTTCTCCGCCAAATGGTGGACATACGGAGCGATTCGAAGCAAGTGAAAGGCCAAAGTGCGGGGCGGGGAATGGCCCTGTAGTTGCGAAGGAAATGCTGCGGACAAAGCCAAAATGAGAACATCAACACAGCTATCCAGCCCAATTATTGGGGTTTACGCATGTTCTCGCTTGGGGGGCGCGGGTGAACTCGCCCCCGTTTGGCGGGGCATATCCCCCACTGCCGCCACTTCGGAACGGAGGTTGTCCCGATGATTGAGTTTTTGATGGCTGGCGCCATCATGGGCGGCATTGGGGTAGTGCTGGCCGCGGTGCTGGCCTTCGCGGACAAGAAGCTGTATGTCTATGAGGATCCGCGCATTGATCAGGTGGAGGGCCTGTTGCCCAAAGCCAATTGCGGCGCCTGCGGCTGCGCTGGGTGCAGGGCGTTTGCGGAAAAGGCCGTGGCGGGCCAAATCGCTCCCGGCAAGTGTACTGTCAGTTCCCCGGCCGGTGTCGCCGCCATCGCCGAACTGCTGCAAATCGACGCGGGAACGGAAGAAAAGCGCGTCGCGAAACTGGCCTGCGCCGGCGGGCCCCATGTGGCCCGCCACCGCGCCCAATATGTGGGCCTTTCCACCTGCCGCGGCGCCGCCCTGGTCAACGGCGGCGGGAAAGGATGCAGTTGGGGCTGCCTGGGTCTAGGCGATTGCGAACGGGTCTGCTCGTTCAACGCCATTCACATGAACGCCCACAGCCTGCCCGTGGTGAACGAAGCGTTATGTACCGCCTGCGGCGATTGCGTCGACGTTTGCCCCAAACAACTCTTCTCGCTTCACGCCATCAGTCACCGGCTATGGATCGCCTGCCGCAGCCTGGCCGATGGCCAACAGGCCGAGGCCGATTGTGAAGTCGCCTGCACCGCCTGCGGACGCTGCGCCGCCGACGCCCCAGGCCTCATTCAGATTGTCAACAATCTCGCCGTCATCGACTATTCCAAGAACTCGAAACTGACCGCCGCCCCGGCCCAACGCTGCCCCACCGGCGCCATCGTCTGGTTCGACAAGGAAAAGGGGCCCCAGCGCGGCCTCGAAGCCAAACGCATCACCCGTCAGTCGCCCCTTCCGGTGGCGGAGGCGGACCTGCCACTGCAAAGCGCCACTACTACCAACGAGGGAGTCCATCATTCATGAGTGCCAAACAGACCTTCCGCTACCCCGGTGTCCGCCAGGCGATGGACGGCAATACCGCCGTCATTATGTGCGAACGGGAGTCCACGGATGCCGCCGGCGCCTATCCCATCACACCCTCCACGCAGATGGGCGAGTACTGGGCGGAAGAATCGGCCAAAGGTCATATCAACATCTCCGGCCGTCCGCTGATCTTCATTGAGCCGGAAGGCGAACACGCCGCCGCCGCCGTCACTGCGGGTCTGTCGATGACCGGTCTGCGCTCCACAAACTTCTCTTCCGGCCAGGGCATCGCCTACATGCATGAGTCGCTCTACGCCGCCGTCGGCAAGCGCCTCACCTACGTGTTGAACATGGGCTGCCGCGCCATGACCAAATCGACGCTCAACGTCCATGCCGGTCACGACGACTATCACTGCATCGATGACACGGGGTTCTTCCAACTCTTCGGCAAGAGCGCCCAGGAGGTCTGCGATCTCAACATCATCAGCCATCGCATCGCTGAACTCGCTCTCACGCCCGGCATCTGCGCGCAGGACGGCTTTCTTACCACGCACCTGATCGAGTCGCTCATGCTGCCGGAGCGCGAACTGATCGCCGAATACCTCGGCCGTCCGGATGACATCATCGACACGCCCACGCCCGCCCAGCGCATTCTCTACGGCCCGCGCCGCCGCCGCATTCCGGAACTCTGGACCGTCGACAATCCGGTCATGATCGGCACCGTGCAGAACCAGGACGCCTACATGCAAAGCGTCGCCGCGCAGCGTCCGTACTTCTTCGACCATATTGCCGCCATCACCAATCAGGCGATGGAGGAGTTCTACTCGCTCACCGGGCGCCGTTACAACCGCGTCTCCACCTATCGCGCCGACGACGCCGAATACCTCATCCTCGGCATGGGCAGCATGCTGGTTACCGCCGAAGCTGTCGTCGACTACTTGCGCGAAACACGGAAACTCAAAATTGGCGTTGTCAATCTCACTATGTTCCGGCCCTTCCCCGGCGATCTGCTCGGCGCGCTGCTGCAGGGCCGCAAAGGCGTGACTGTGCTGGAGCGGACCGATCAGCCGCTGGCTGAGGACCTGCCGCTGATGCGTGAGGTCCGCTCCGCACTGGGGCGTTGCATGGAAAACGGCAGGGCGGGGAATTCGTCCCTGCTCTACCCCGATCACGCCAGCTACAAACGTCCCGAAGACATGCCGCCGCTCTACTCGGGTTCGTTCGGGCTCGGCAGCCGCGATCTGCAACCGGAAGGACTCATCGGCGCCATTGAGAACATGCTGCCCAACGGCGGCCGCCGTAAGTTCTTCTATCTCTCCATCGATTTTGTTCACGACAAGGCCTACACCCCGAAACAGGAGATCCATCAAATCCAGGTGGCCGACGCCTACCCGGGCCTGAAGGCGCTCGCCGTGCACGGTTCGGAAAACCCGAATCTGATGCCCAAAAACAGCGTTACCGTTCGCTTCCACTCCGTCGGCGGCTGGGGCGCCATCACCACCGGCAAGAATCTGGCGATGACGCTCTTTGATCTCCTTGGCTATCACATCAAGGCCAACCCCAAGTACGGTTCGGAAAAGAAGGGCCAGCCCACCACCTACTATCTGGCCGCGGCCCCGGAGCCGATTCGCATCAACTGCGACTATTTCTATGTCGACGTAGTGCTCTCGCCGGACCCCAACGTCTTCCAGCACTCCAACCCGCTTGCCGGCCTCAAGCGCGGCGGCGTCTTCATCCTGCAAAGCGCGTTCACTGAACCGAACGAAGTCTGGATGCAGATCCCTGAGAAGTATCAGCGCTTCATCATCGACAACGAAATCCACCTCTACTACCTCGACGCTTTCAAGATCGCCCGCGAAGAAGCCACCGACGTGGAACTGCAATTCCGCATGCAGGGCAACGCTTTCCAGGGCGCCTTCTTCGCCGCCTCGCCCGTCATGGCCCAGGCCAAGTTGACCGACGCCGCCCTATTTGGCGCCATCCGGTCCCAGCTTGAACACAAGTTCGGCGCCAAGGGCGCGCGCGTTGTGGAGGATAACGTGCGCGTCGTCCGCCGCGGCTTCGATGAGGTCAAGGAGATCAAAGAGAAGGTCATCTCCGCCGCCCCGGCCGGCTTGCGCAAAGCGCCCGACGTTCCGCTCGTCCTGCAGCGCCAACTCGCCGCCACCACCGCCACCACCGATATCCATCGCTTCTGGGAACAGACCGGCACTTTCTATGCCACCGGCCGCGGCAACGATAACCTGGCCGATCCCTTCATTGGGCTCAGTTTCATCCCCGCCACAACGGCGCTATTCCGCGATATGACCGGTGTCCGCTTCGAACATCCCGAATGGGTCCCGGCCAACTGCACCGCCTGCGGCAACTGCTACACCATCTGCCCGGATAGCGCCATCCCCGGCCTGGTCCACTCCGTGCTCAGCGTGCTCGAAACGGCGGTGAAGAAGGTTACCTCACAGGGCCAAACGGCCAAACACCTCCCCCGCGCCATCCGCACCATCGATCAGAAACTGCGTGCCAAACTGGGCGACGGTATGGCGCGGCCGGACGTGAGCGCAATGCTCGACGCCGCCATTGCTGAACTCATCGCCTCCTACCCCGACGGTACACCGGAAAAGCCGGAACTCGCCGCCGAACTCGCCACCATGCGCGCCGCCATCGGCGATTTCGCCTTCGCTACTCCCCAGCCCTTCTGGACCGCGCGAGAGAAGAAGCAAAAGGGCTCCGGCGGGCTGCTTTCCATCACCGTCAATCCCTTCGCCTGCAAGGGCTGCATGGAGTGCGTCAAGGTCTGTAACGACAACGCGCTGGTACCCGTCAAGCAGACGCCGGGATCCATCGAGAAGCTTCGCCGCAACTGGGACTGGTGGCAGCAACTGCCCACCACGGCGCCCGAATTCATCCGCATCGACAGTCTCGATGAGGGCATCGGCGCTCTCCATACGCTGCTGCTCGATAAGAAAAACTACATGGGCATGGTGGGTGGCGACGGCGCCTGCCTGGGCTGCGGGGAAAAGACCGTTGTCCATCTTTTCGTCGCCACCGCCGAAGCACTCATGCAGCCCCGCGTCGCCCGCCAGATTGAGAAGATCGACGATCTCATCGCCCGGCTCGATCAGCACACGCGGCTCAAACTCGCCGCTACGCTCGACCTCAGCGACGACGCTCGCGTCTCCAATGCGCTCGACAAACTCCACAACGCCGATGTCACCCTCGGCAGCCTCTCCGAAAAGCTCGACGAACGCCATGCCGGCAAGACTATCGATCCGGAATGGCTCCGCTGGTCCTCGCAACTGATCGCCAAGTTGAAGCACCTCCGCTGGCAGTACACCGAAGGCGCCGGCCGCCGCGGCCGCTCCAGCATGGGCATTATCAACTCCACCGGCTGCACCTCCGTCTGGGCCTCCACCTATCCCTTCAACCCCTATCCGTTCCCCTGGACCAACCATCTCTTCCAGGATTCGCCCTCCATGGCCATGGGTATCTTTGAAGGCCACATGGCCCGCATGGCCGAAGGCTTCGCCGCCATCCGCATGGCCGAAATCGAGCTCAATGAAGGCTTCCGCAAGGAAAAGCACGGTGACTTTTTCACCTACTTCAACTGGAAACAGTTCACCGACGAGGAGTACCACCTCTGCCCGCCGGTCGTCTCCATCGGTGGCGACGGCGCCATGTACGATATCGGCTTCCAGAACCTCTCGCGCATGATGATGTCCGGCAAACCCATCAAGGTGCTCGTGCTCGATACGCAAGTCTACTCGAACACCGGCGGCCAGGCCTGCACCTCCGGCTTCACCGGCCAGGTCTCCGACATGGCCCAGTACGGCAAGGCCTTCCACGGTAAGGAGGAGGTCCGCAAGGAGATCGCCCTCATCGCCATGGCCCACCGCACCACCTATGTTCTGCAGGGCACCACGGCCAATACCTCGCACCTGATTGAAGGCTTCGTTGAGGGGCTCAACGCCCGCCGTCCCGCTCTGTTCAACATCTACAGTCCCTGCATGCCGGAGCACGGCATCGCCGACGATGTCGCCGAATATCAGAGCAAGCTCGCCGTCGAAACCCGCGCCTACCCCATCCTCCGCTACAACCCCGACAAGGGCATTCTGGCCGAAGAGTGCTTCAACCTGGAAGGCAATCCGGCCATGGAAGAGGATTGGCCCGTCTACACGCTGAAGTACGAGGATGAAACCGGCCAGCCGGGCGAAATGGAGCTGCCCCTCACCTTCGCCGATTTCGCCATCACCGAGGGCCGCTTCCGCAAACAGTTCCGCACCGTGCCGCGCGACGCCTGGAACGACAATATGGTCCCGCTCGCCGAGTACCTTACCTTTGACGCCGATGACCGCGACGGCAAGTTCCCCTACATCTGGGCCGTCAATCGCAAGAACCGTCTTATCCGTGTCATCCCGGCCGAACCGCTCGTGCGCTCTTGCGAGGATCGGCGGCAGTTCTGGCGGATGCTGAAAGCCATCGCCGGCGTTCGTCCCGCAGTCGATACCGATTCGATCGCCAGCCAGGCCCGCAGTGAGTTCGCCCAGTCGCTGGCGGCGCAAATCATGGAGATGGCCGCAAGCGGCGCCATCCTCACGGGCGCTCCGGCCGCGCTCCCCGCCATTGCCGCGCCGTCCGCGGCTCCCGTGGCCGCTGCCCCCGCTCCGGCCGCAGTTCCGGCGCCCGCCGCCAACGGCGACGCCCCCAGCACCGCCTGGATCGAAACCGCCATGTGTACCTCCTGCGACGAGTGTACGCGTATCAACAACCGCATCTTCGCCTACAACGAAAACAAGCAGGCGTTTGTCAAGAACCCTAAGGGCGGCCCCTATCGCGACATCGTGAAGGCCGCTGAAAAGTGTACCGCGCAGATTATTCATCCCGGCCTGCCGCAGGATCCCGCCGAAAAGGACCTCGACAAGCTGATCAAACGCGCCGCGAAGTTCAACTAGCGCGCCAAAGGAAACGGGTATGAGTCTCTTCGGCACAAAACGGCTATGGCGGGGCGTGCATGTCCCCGAGCACAAGGAGCAGACGGCGCATCTGCCGATTCGCCGCCTGCCCTTCCCGCCATTGCTCATCGTCCCGCTCTCCCAGCACGCCGGCAAACCCGCCAAAGCGATCGTGCGGGAAGGGCAGGAAGTCGTTCGCGGCGAACCCATCGCCGAAGCCGACGGCTTCATGAGCGTTCCCATGCACGCCCCCGCCACCGGCCGCGTCGAACGCATCGCGCCCGCCCCCAGCGCGCGCGGCGAACTCACCACCGCCATCTACATCCGGGCCTATCCCGGCGCCAGCCAGGAGGTCCTCTACGGGTCCGATCAGGACATCACGCAGATGACTCCCGATCAGGTCATCGCCGCCGTCCAGGCCACGGGAGTTGTAGGCCTCGGCGGCGCCGCCTTCCCAACCCACGTCAAACTGAAGCCTCCGCAGGGCCGTACCGTCGATACCGTCGTCGTCAATGGCTGTGAATGTGAACCCTATCTCACCACCGATCACCGCATCATGGTCGAGTACCCCAAACAGGTGCTGCACGGCACCCGTGTCGTCATGCGCGCGCTGGGCGTGGAAAGGGCCGTAATCGGCGTCGAGGACAACAAACCAGACGCCATCGCCGCCCTCCTCCAGGCCAATGCCGATCGGCCTGATATCAAAATCGAACCCGTCGTCGCCCGCTATCCGCAGGGCGCCGAAAAAATGCTCGTCAAAGTCCTGCTCGGTCGCGAAATTCCTTCCGGCGGTCTGCCCGCCGATGTCGGCCTGGCCGTGTTCAACGTTGCCACGCTGGCCCAAATCGGCGACCTGCTTCCCACCCGCCAAGGCCTCATCGAACGCGTTGTCACCGTCACCGGCCCCGCCGTCTCCAAGCCAGGCAACTATCTCATCCCGCTCGGCACGCCGCTGCGCTGGGTGCTGGAACAGGCCGGCTGCACCGACCAGGCGGCGTCCATCATTCTGGGCGGTCCCATGATGGGCCCCTCCGTCGGGTCCTTCGATATTCCTCTCACCAAGGGCGTCACCGGCGTCCTCGTCCTGCCGAAGAAAGATCCGCCCACCGTTTATCCCTGCATCCATTGCGCCGCCTGCGTCGATGTCTGCCCGCTGCACCTGGACCCCTCGCACCTTGGTCTGCTCGCCCGCAAGGATCGCTACCAGGATATGGAGGAGATCTATCACCTCAATGACTGTTTTGAATGCGCCTGTTGCAGTTACGTCTGCCCGGCCAACATCCCGCTGGTGCAGTATTTCCGGGTGGCCAAGCAGATGAACCGCGAAAGGAAGGCTCGCTAATGCCCGGCGTAAAAACCACCGTCATCGAAGTCCGCACCTCGCCGCACCTGCACGGTCCGCTTTCCGTCGATAAGATCATGCGCCACGTGGTCTACGCGCTGCTCCCCATCGCCGCTTTCAGCGTCTGGAACTTCGGCATCAGCGCGGGCGTCTTGCTTGCCTTCACCACTCTTGGCTGCGTGCTCACTGAACACGTCACCTGCCGCCTCAACGGGAACCGTTCCACCGTCAACGACTACAGCGCCGCCATCACCGGCCTGCTTCTTGGCTTGACGCTCCCGCCGGGATTCCCGCTCTGGATGGCCGCCATCGGCTGTCTGGTCGCCATCGCGCCTGGCAAACTGCTCTTCGGCGGACTCGGCTCCAATGTCTTCAACCCCGCGCTGGTCGGCCGTGCGTTCCTGCAGGCCGCCTTCCCCGTGGCCATCACTAACTACACGCCCGCTCTCGCCAACGGCCGATTCTGGGAGTTCATCCCTTCCTCGCTCGCCTTGCCGCTCATGAAGTCCGCCCCGCTTAACGACTGGATCGCTCAGGTCCGCGTCGACGGCTTCACTGGCGCCACGCCGCTGGTGCTCCTGAAATTCGATCGCATCTATTCTGACCCTTGGCCCATGTTCTGGGGCCAGCGGGCCGGTTCTTCCGGGGAAATGCCCGGTTTCCTCATCCTGTTGTGTGGAGGGTACTTGGTCGTCCGCCACATGATGGATTGGCGCATTCCTGTCGCCATGCTCAGCGGCGCCGCGGTAAGCGGTTGGGTTTTTCATCTCCTTAATCCCACCGCTTACCCGGATCCGCTCTTCACTCTCTTCACCGGCGGCTTGCTGCTCGGCGCCACCTTCATGGCTACCGATCCGGTCGCCTCCCCCGTCACCCCGCGCGGCATGTGGGTCTACGGAGTCCTGATGGGCGTTCTCACCGTGCTCATCCGCAATCTGGGCGGCCTCGCTGAAGGTGTCATGTACGCCATCCTGCTCGGCAACGCGCTCTCGCCGCTCATAGACCGTCTCACTCCCCCGCGCCCCTACGGCGCTCGGAAACCGGCAGGTGCCATATGAGCAGTTTCAGCATCATCCGTTGCCTCGGCCTGGTCTCGCTCATCAGCGGGGTTCTTATCGTCGGCGCCAGCCTGGTGACGAAGGATCAGATTCGCATTAACCAGGAAATCATCATGCGGGATTCGATCGCCCAACTCCTTCCCGGCGTTGAAAAGCAGGTCGCCTACGGCGTTGAACCCAACGGTGAACTCACCAGACTGACCAGCGTCGATGCCAAAGGGCCAAAGATGTTTGCCGGTTACGACAAGCAAGGCAAACTGCTCGGCGTCGTCCTGGAGGCCAGTGAACGCGGCTATGCCGATATCATCTCCGCCCTTTACGCCTACGATCCGGCAACCAAAGCCATCGTTGGTTTCTCCGTCGTCGAAATGAAGGAAACCCCCGGCCTGGGCGACAAGATCACCAAGGATAAGGAATTCCTCGAAAACTTCCGCAAGCTTGACACCTCCAAGCCCATCGTCGCTGTCAAGCACGGCACCAAGAAGAACCCCTGGGAAATCGACGCGATTTCCGGCGCCACCATCTCCTCCCGCGCCGTCGGCCGCATGTTGCAAAAGAGTATGACCGAAATGGCCCCCATCGTCACGCGCCATCTGGACCGCATCCAACGAGGTACCGAATGAGTCAAGAACAAGACAATCCGTTTCTGAATGGACTGTGGAAGGAGAGCCCGGTCTTTGTCCAGTTCCTCGGCATGTGCCCCACGCTCGCCGTCACCAACAGCGTCCGTAACGCCATCGCCATGGGCCTTGCCACCACCTTCGTCCTTGTGCTGACCAACGTCCTCGTCTCTTCCGTCCGCAAACTCGTTCCGAATCAGGTGCGCATCGCCACCTTCATCGCCATCGCCGCCACCGCCGTCACCGTTACCGATTACCTGGTGAAAGCCATCAGCATCGATATCTACAAGGCGCTCGGGCCGTTCCTGGCGCTCATCGTTGTCAATTGCGTCATCCTCGCCCGTGCCGAAGCCTTCGCCGCCAAGAATAACGTGTCCCGCTCCTTCGCCGATGGCCTCGGTAACGGTGTCGGCTTTACGCTCGGCCTCACCATGCTTGGCACCGTGCGCGAGGTGCTCGGCGCCGGTTCGTTCCTTGGCGTTTCCCTTTTCGGCCCCAACTTCGAACCCTGGGTGCTGTTCCTTCTCCCCCCCGGCGGCTTCATCACGCTGGCCTTCTGGCTGCTGCTGTTCGCCTGGTACCGGGACCGCAAGGCCCGCGCCGCCGCTGCGCCCGCCGCCATGCAGGAGGTGCATTCATGAATGAATCGCTCGGCCACATTTTCGTCGATTCGCTGCTTATCAATAACTTCGTCCTCGCCGTCTTCCTCGGCATGTGCCCGTTCCTCGGGCTCTCCAGCAAGTTCCAGACCGCTTGGCGCATGGGCGTCACCGTCATCTTTGTCATCACCGTCAGTTCCATCCTCGCCTTTGGCACCAATCTCATGTTGGTTGCCCTGCACGCGGAATATCTGCGGCTCATCTCCTTCATCGTCATCATCGCCGCCACCGTTCAACTCACGGAAATGATCATCAAAAAGGCCAGCCCGGCGCTCTTCCGCGAACTAGGCATTTACCTGCCGCTCATCACCACCAATTGCGCCGTGCTCGCCGTCGCGCTCTTTCAAACGGTGCGCAACTACAACTTCATCCAAAGCACGGTCTATGCCGTCTCCGCCAGCGGCGGCTTTTGCCTGGCCATCGTCCTCCTCTCGCTTGTCCGCGAGCGAGTCGAACTCTCCGACGTTCCCAGCCTCGCCCGCGGCACGGCGCTCACATTGGTCCTCGCCAGCATCCTCTCCATGGCTTTCATGGGGTTCGCGGGAATGGGAGGCGGCGGATGAATATCTGGGAAGCCGTTAGCGATCTGGCCCGCGCCATGGCTGGCATGGCTGCCGTGCTCGGCGCCTGGTTCGCGCTCCAACTCTTTCTCCGTAAACGTTCCGGCTGCCGGAACCCAGACAAAGACATTCTCGACTTCATGCTCAACGGCTGCGGTGGCGGCGGTTGCGGCGGCAAAGGCGAATGCCACTCCAAGAAGACTGGCGATGCCCATATTTCAGGGATACGAGGCGCTCAATGAGACTATCTGAATACGATGTGAACAACCCCTACTTGACCACCCTGGTCAGCAGCGAACGGATCACCCCTCTCGGTTGGGAAGCGGAGGTGCGCCACCTGGTGCTGCGCCTTCCCGATATCGCCTTCCAGTACGTGGAGGGCCAAAGCATCGGCGTGCTCGCCCCCGGGCCGCACGAGTTCGGCGCCACCCATCACCTGCGGCTCTACTCGATCGCCAGTCCCCGCGGCGGCGACGACGGCCGTGGCGACACCATCTCCATCTGTGTCCGCCGCTGCTTTTCCATTGACGACATCAGCGGCGAACGCTACCCGGGGCGCGCCTCGCACTTCCTTTGCGACGCCAATCCCGGAGACATCGTCCCCATCACCGGCCCCTACGGCGTCCAATTCGAAGTCCCGCCGCGCGAAGATGCCAACCTCCTAATGGTCGGCGCCGGCACCGGCATCGCCCCCTTCCGTGCCTTTGTCAAACACATCTACCAGCGCCACGGCGCCTGGAAGGGCAAGGTCCGCTTGTTCTACGGCGCCAAGTCCGGCGTCGAAATGCTCTATATGAACGATTTCCGCAAGGATCTCGCGCTCTACTACGAACAGTCTTCCTTCCGGGCCTTTGAAGCCATCAGCCCAAGGCCGCACTACGACGCTCCCCCGGAAATCGACCGCGCCGTGCTCGACAACGCCCACGAAATCTGGGAAATGATCCAGGACCCCAACACTTACGTCTACGTCGCCGGCCTTATGGAAGCCGACAAGAAGTTCGAACTCGCCATGGAAAAGCTCGCTGGCAGCAAGGATGCCTGGCTCGATCTGAAAGCCTCCATCGCCGCCGATCAACGCTACGCCGAACTGCTCTACGACTAATCTCCCGGACACAAAATAGAGAAAGGCCCCGTCCCTACGATGGGGCCCTTTTCCTACAGGTAGCGCCAATAGATGTACACGTGGCACACCACAATCGATAGCAGCATCAGCCCGAAGCAGGTCTTCATATAGGTGACAAAGCGGATCGGCTGCCCGGCCCGCTCCGCCAGTCCCGCCACCACCAGATTCGCCGACGCGCCAATCAGCGTCCCATTCCCCCCCAGACACGCCCCCAGCGATAGCGCCCACCACAGCGGCATCAGCCCCTGTTCCCCTCCAAACGTCGGCGCCATGCTCTTGATCAGCGGAATCATCGTCGCCACAAACGGAATGTTGTCGATGAACGCAGACAGTATCGCCGACCCCCACAGCACCGCCAGCACCGTCGTCGTCCGGTCGCCCTTCGTCGCCTCCAGCAGCCGCTCCGCCATCGACCGGATCACCCCCGACGTCTCCAGCCCATGCACCAGGATGAACAGACCCACAAAGAACATCAGCGTCACCCACTCCACTTCGGCGAACGCCTTCTGCACTTGCTCACCCTGCTCCTCGGCGCTCCGTGTGAAGTTGTCCAACAGCAACAGCAGCGCCGCCCCGCCCATTGCCACCGTCGCCGGTTCCAGGTGCGTCAGCCTCGACGTGAAGAACCCCGCCAGCACCAGCGCCAGCACGATTAAAGCCTGCTGCAACAGCCGGTGGTCCTTAATCGCTTCGCTCTCGTTGAACGCCATCACCCGCTCTCGCGCCTCGTCCGTCGTCACCAGTTCCTTCCGGTACATGAAGTAGTACGGCACACACGATACGCCCAGCACCACCAGCACCACCGGCGTCAGGTTATAAATGAAGTCGTTGAACGGAATCCCCACCAGCGAACCGATCATGATGTTCGGCGGGTCGCCGATCAGTGTCGCCGTGCCGCCAATATTCGAACACAGCACCTCGGCGATCAGGAACGGATACGGACGCACCTTCAGTTCCTCGGTAATCAGCAGCGTCACCGGCACCACCAGCAGCACCGTCGTCACATTATCCAGCAGCGACGACAGAAACGCCGTCACCATCGCCAGCATGAACAGCACGCCCATCGGCTTGGCCTGCACCTTCTTCGCAGACCAGATCGCCAGATACTGAAACACCCCCGATTTCGCCGTGATCCCCACAATCAGCATCATCCCCATCAACAGCCCGATCGTGTTGAAATCGATTCCGCGGAACGCCGCTTCCTGCGTCAGCACTCCGCATAAAATCAACATCGCGGCGCCCAGCAGCGCCAGAATCGCACGGTTCAACTTCTCCGCGATGATCAGTGCATACACACCGGCAAATAATAGCGAGGCCACCCACGCTGCATTCCATCCGAGCAGTACGTGGCTGGCCGATTCTCCATGCATGATGATTGTTCTCCTGGTTTCAAGGTGATTTCGGCGGCGCTTTGTCGGCGCCCGCCGTCTCTCCCCGTCCTGGCGATTCCCATCATCCCTACCTGGGAGCCGCCGGCTTGCAGTGGGTCTTGCTCAATTCCCCTGCATGTAACGGCCCAGGTTAATGTTTCTATAAGTACCGCCAATACACATACACGTGGCTGATCGCGATAGACAGCAGCATTAATCCGAACGCCGACTTCAGGTAAGTTACAAACCGGATCGGGTGCCCCGCGCGTTCTGCCAGTCCCGCCACCACCAGGTTTGCCGACGCGCCAATTAGCGTCCCATTCCCCCCCAAACACGCCCCCATCGATAGCGCCCACCACAGCGGCATCAGCCCCTGTTCCCCTCCAAACGTCGGCGCCATGCTCTTGATCAGCGGAATCATCGTGGCCACAAACGGAATGTTGTCAATAAACGCCGACAGAATCGCCGACCCCCACAGCACGGCCAGCACCGTCACCGTCCGGTCTCCCTGCGTCGCTTCCAACAGCTTCTCCGCCATCGACCGAATCACCCCGCTCGATTCCAGCCCATGCACCAGAATGAACAGGCCAACGAAGAACATCAACGTCACCCACTCCACCTCCGCGAAAGCGTGTTGCACGCTCTCGCCCTGTTCCTCCGAACTCTTGCTGAAGTTATCCAAAAGCAACAGCAGCGCCGCCCCGCCCATCGCCACCGTCGCCGGTTCCAGGTGGGTTAATCGCGACGTGAAGAACCCTATCAGCACCACTCCCAGCACAAACAGCGCCTGTTTCAGCAGCCGGTGGTTCTTGATCGCTTCCCGCTCGTCGAACTCCATCACTCGTTGCCGTGCCTTATCGGTCGTCACCAGTTCCTTGCGATACATGAAGTAGTAGGGAACGCAGGAAACCGCAAGGACAACAACCACCACCGGAGCCAGATTGACAATGAAATCGTTAAACGGAATCCCCACCAGCGACCCGATCATGATGTTCGGCGGATCGCCAATCAACGTGGCCGTACCGCCGATATTCGACGCCAAAATCTCCGCCAATAGAAACGGATACGGCCTCACTTTCAGCTCCTCGGTAATCAACAGCGTGACCGGCACCACCAGCAGCACCGTCGTCACGTTGTCCAGCATCGCCGACAAAAACGCCGTCACCATCGACAGCATGAACAACACGCCCATCGGCTTGGCCTGCACCTTCTTTGCCGACCAGATCGCGACGTACTGAAACACGCCCGATTTCGCCGTAATCCCCACAATCAGCATCATCCCCATCAATAAGCCGATCGTATTGAAATCGATTCCCCGGAACGCCGCTTCCTGGTTCAGCACCCCGCAAACGATCAACATCGCCGCGCCCAGCAGCGCCAGAATCGCCCGATTCAACTTCTCCGCGATAATCAGCGCGTAAACAATTCCAAACAGTGCCGAGGCCACCCATGCCGCGTTCCATCCAAACAGAACATGGCCGGCCGATTCTCCGTGCATGATAATTGGTCTCCTCAATCGGACAAGGTCGCGCTTATCGAAGCGCGTTCAGTACATCGGTGGCGGACAGGATCCCCACCAGTTTGTGTGTGTTCGCGTCCACCACGGCCAGCGTCTCGCCACACTCGTCCAGCATCAAAATCCCTTGAATCACTGGGCTCTCCGGCGCCAGCGGCGGCGCGTCTGACCGCGTCACATACTTTTCCACCAGGTCCCCGGACGCGTCCGCCAGCTTGTCTTTCATCTTTTCCAGCGAACTCGGAACAAACGCCAGGTTCTCAATCGACTTCCGGTCCAGCCGCGCCGCCTTCGGCAGCAGCACGCCCCACACATCCTTCAAATCGAAGTTCCCATGATATACGCCCTCTGCGTCCACCACCGGCAAAAACTTGTGACCCGTCTCCACCAGCACTCGAAACGCCTCGCCGAACGTCTGGTCCATGCGCACGGAAACAGGCGCGCGGTTCATGATCTCGCCAATCTTCATTGGATCTCCTCAGCTTCCTTCTGCAATTCTGGGTCCAGAATTTATGGGCCCATTTACGAAACTAACAGCATTTGACGGTTCATTTGCCCCTCGCTCGGGTCATTTCCCCCGCCCGCTTTTATACTGGTAGGAACCTGTTCATGCTTCTTTGCCCCGTCCGCGATTGTCAACAGCCACTCCACCGCGAAGACCGCCGCTGGCTCTGCCCGCGCTCCCATTCCTTCGATATCGCTCGCAGCGGCTACGTCAATCTTCTCCAGCCGCAGGACCGCCGTTCAAAGAACCCGGGCGACACCGCGGAAGCCGTCGCCGCCCGCCGCCGCCTCCACCATTCCGGCGTCACCGCGCCCCTTCTCCACGCCATCGGCAGTCTGCTCGCTCCCGCCAGTCACGACACCGTCCTCGATGCCGGCTGCGGCGATGGCTTCTATCTCGGCAGTCTCTCTCTCCTTCACGGTTTCCAGGCTACCGGCATCGATATCTCCATCCCCGCCATCGATCTCGCCGCCCGGCGCTACCCCCACTGCCATTGGCTCGTCGCCAATGCCGATCGTGTCATCCCTTGCGTCGGCGAATCCTTCTCGAAAATCCTCTCCATCACCGCCCGCATGAACCCGCCCGAATTCCGCCGCGTCCTCAGACCCGGCGGCCAACTCCTCGTCGCCATCCCCTCCCCCATCGATCTCATCGAACTCCGCGGCCCGTCCCGGGACCGCGTCGGCCGCACCATCCAATCCTTCGCTCCGCTCTTCACTCTCCAACACCAGCAACGCGCCACCACAACCGCCCCGCTCGATGCCGGCGCCGTCCGCGACCTCCAACACGCCACCTATCGCCCCCTCCAGTCCCAACCGGCAGAGGCCATGCAAGTCACCTTCAGCCTCGATCTTTTGCTCTTCGCTACCGCCCCGTAATCAGCCGCGCCCCGCGGTTGAAGCTCAGGTACTGGAACGCCCAATGCACAAACACCTGCACCCGGTTCCGGAATCCCACCAGGTACATGATGTGAATGAATAGCCACAACAACCACGCCAAAAATCCGCTCATCCGGAACTTCCCGAAGTCCGCGATCGCCGCCGCCCGCCCAATCGTCGCCAGGTTTCCCTTGTCCAAATAGACAAACGGCTCCAGCGCCTTCCCCAGCAGCAACGCGCCAATCGCGTCTCCTACGTAGCGCCCCTGCTGCATTGCCACCGGCGCCACTCCCGGCAGCGGCTGCCCTTGCCGCGCCGCCATGTCGCCCAGAACAAAAACCTCCGCCCGGCCCGGCAATTGGCAAGTCGGTGTCACCACCACTCGCCCAGCCCTGTCCAACTCCGCGCCCAGCTTCGCCCCCAATGGCGACGCCTTCACCCCCGCGCCCCACAACACCGTCCGCGACGCAATCCGCTCCCCGTCCCCCAGCGTCACCCCCTCGGCGTCCACCGCCGCCACCCCCACGCCCGTCTTCACCCGCACACCCAAACTTAGCAGCGCCCGCTCCGCCGCCGCGCCTAGCTCCGCCGGGAATGCCGTCAATATGCGCGGCCCCGCCTCCAGCAAAATAATCCGCGCCTCCTCCGGCCGAAACGACCGGAAGTCTTCCTTCAACGTGTCGTTGGCAATCTCCCCCAGCGTCCCGGCCAACTCCACCCCCGTCGGCCCGCCGCCCACAATCAGGAATGTCAATAGCGCTCGCCGCCTCTCGGCGTCGGGTTCCTTTTCCGCCGCCTCAAACGCACCCAGTATCCGCCCCCGTATCTCGGTCGCGTCCTCGATTGTCTTCAGCCCCGGCGCCACCGCCTCCCACTCCTCATGGCCAAAGTAGTGGTGCCGCGCCCCCGCCGCTATCACCAGATAGTCGTAGGCCAGCTCTCCATCGGACAGCAACACCCGCCGCCCGTCCAAATCGAAGCCCGTCACCTCGCCCAATAGCGTCCGAACGTTTTTGTACGGCGCCAGCACGCTCCGCAGCGGCGCGCAGATGTCGGCCGGCGATAGTCCCCCCGTCGCAACCTGATACAGCAGCGGCTGAAACACGTGGAAGTTCCGCCGGTCCACCAGCGTTACCGCCACGCCCCGCTGCCGCGCCAGCCGCTTGGCCACCGCCAGTCCGCCGAACCCGCCGCCAACGATCACCACATGCGCCATATTGTTTTAGCCTACATCTCCTCACGCGGCATCTATCCTGGAAGAGGCTCATGCAAGTCGAATACTCTCCCGATGGAATCTACCTGCCCGCCATCGGCTTGTGGCTCGATCCGCGCGCGACCGTCCCCGCCGCCTGGCTCTCCCACGCCCATTCCGATCACGCTCGCGGCCTTCACCAAACCGTCATCGCCTCCGCCATCACCGCCCAGCTCTATCGCCACCGCTGGCCGCTCCCCGCCGGCCGCCAGCAGCAAACCCTCCTCCTCAATCCCAACCAATCCATCGAATGGAACGGGGCCACGCTCACCGCCCGCCAGGCTTCGCACATCCTCGGCGCCGCCCAACTCCTCGTCGAACACCAAGGCGAACGCCTCGTTTACACTGGCGACATCAAGCGCCGCGCCCCCATCTGCGGCTGGCCCACCGAACCCACCCCCTGCGATCATCTCATCATCGAATCCACTTTCGGCCTGCCCATCTATCAATTCCTCGAAGCCGGCATCGCGCAAACCCGCATCGCCAATTTCGCTCTCGAATGCCTCGCCGCCGGCCAGACGCCCGTCTTTCAAGGCTACGGCCTCGGCCGCGGCCAGGAGATCGCCCACACCCTCGCGCTCCACCAGATCCCCTGCCAAATCCACCATTCCATCGCCGCGCTCATTCCCTATTTCGAAGCCGAAGGTTACACGTTCCCCGTCCATTCCGGCGGCGGAGCTATCCTCGTCACTCCCGGCCTCGAAGAAAAAATCCCGCTCCCGCCCACAAAACGCAAAGTCGCCCTCGTCAGCGGCTGGGCCGCGCTCGATAACGCCCGTGCCCGCGCCAACGCCGACGTTCTCATCCCCTATTCCGATCACGCCGATTTCTCCGAACTCCTCCAACTCATCGCCGAATCCGCCCCCAGCCAAATCGATATCGTCCACGGCTACGCCGCGCCCTTCGCGCGAATTCTCCGCGACCGTGGCTACAACGCCCGCCAGGCGGCCGCCTGATGGATTCGCTCGCCCTGGCCGCTGAACGCGTCGCCGCCACCAGTTCCCGCAACGAAAAGGTCGCTCATCTCGCCGCCTATCTCCGCGCCCTCTCCAATGACGATCTCGCCCTCGCCGCCCGTTTCCTCTCCGGTCTCGGCAAGCTTTCCGTCGGCCACGCCACCATGCGCGCCGCCCTGGAAGCCGCCACCAAATGGGACCGCGAAACCATCTCCCTGTGCTACCGCGAAGTCGGCGACAGCGGCGAAACCATCGCCCATCTCTGCCGCCCCATCACCAAAGGCGAACCCATGCCCTTAACCCTCGCCGCCACCTATTTCGAAACCCTCCAGCACACCCGCCTCACGCAATCCAAAGTTGACTTGCTCACTCGCATCTTCCAAACCCACTCCGCCCCCGCCCTCAAGTTCTTCGTCAAATCCATCACCGGCAACTTCCGCATCGGCCTGCAGGAAAAAATGCTCGAAGATGCTCTCGCCCTCGCCACCGGCCAACCCTCCGCCGCCGTCCGCGCCGCCAACAATCGTTGCGGCGATCTCGCCGCCGTCGCCCTCTCCGCCCGCTCCGGCGAGTTGGAAAAAATCGAAGTCACTCTCTTCCACCCGCTAGACTTTATGCTCGCCCAGCCCTTCGACGAATCGAAGGAACTCGACACCCCCGCCAACTGGTACGCCGAAGATAAGTACGACGGCATCCGCTCCCAGCTCCACGTCGCCAATGGAACGGTGAAACTCTTCACCCGCGGTCTCGACGACACCACCGCCGCCTTCCCCGAAATCGTTCTGGCCTTCACCGGCCAGCCCGGCCCGCTCATCCTCGATGGCGAAGTCCTCGCCTTCCGCGACGGCCGCCCCCTGCCCTTCCACCTCCTGCAACAGCGCATCGCCCGTAAGAAGGTCAGCCAGAAAACGAGGAACGAAATCCCGGTCCTGTTCCTTGCCTACGATATCCTGATGCATCAGGGGGAACTCGTCTTCGATAAGCCCATTGAGCACCGCCGCGCCATCCTGGAATCGTTGCGCCTCTCGAACCTGTCGCAACAAACGCAACTGCAAAGCCACGCGCAAATCGAAGAACTCTTCCAGGCTGCCCGCGCCCGTGGCAACGAAGGTCTTGTGCTCAAACGTCGCGGCTCCCTCTACGAATCAGGCAAGCGCGGCGCCAACTGGCTGAAGGTAAAGCGTCCCTTTGCCACCCTCGATGTCGTCATCACCGCCGCCGAACACGGCCATGGCCACCGCGCCGGCGTTCTCAGCGATGTCACTTTCGCCGTTCGCGACGGGGACAGATTTCTCAACATCGGCAAAGCCTATTCCGGCCTCACGGACGCCGAAATCAAGGAACTGACGAAACTCCTTCGCGCCTCCACCATCGAACGTTACGCCGGCGGACGCGTGCAGATCGTGCGCCCGGAAATCGTCCTCGAAGTAGCCTTCGATGGCCTCCAGCGCAGCCCTCGCCACAAAAGCGGCTACGCCCTCCGCTTTCCGCGCATTGTCCGCTGGCGCCGCGACAAAGGCCCCGCCGATATCGACACGCTCTCGCATATCCACAGCCTTTTCCACACGTTTTCCACCGCCACGCCCGCATGACCTCTCTCCCCCATTCCAACAAACGGCCCTGGCCGGACTGGGTGCCGCCCTCGCTCTCCGCCTGGTTCGTCGCCAATTTTTCCGCGCCCACCCACACCCAGCAACTCGCCTGGCGCCGTACGTTCCATGGCGGCCACACGCTCATCCTCGCTCCCACCGGTTCCGGCAAAACCCTCTCCGCCTTCTTTAGTGTCCTCGCCCAACTCGGTGCCCGCGCCCAGCGCGGCAAACTCCCCAACGCCGTCCTCGCCGTCTACGTCTCTCCCTTGCGCGCTCTCGGCCGCGACATCTACCGAAACCTGGAGGCGCCCCTCCAGGCCCTCAACGCCGCTCTTCCCCCTTCCAACCGCGTCCGCATGGAAATCCGCACCGGAGACACCGCGCCCAATGACCGCGCCCGCATGTCCCGCCGCCGCCCCCACCTTCTCCTCACCACTCCCGAATCGCTCAGTTCGCTCCTCTCCCAACAACCCTGGCGCGACGGCTTCGAACCGGAAACCGTCATCGTCGATGAAATCCATTCCTTCGCCGAAAACAAGCGCGGCTCCCTCCTTGCGCTCACCCTCGAACGCCTCCAGGCCCGCGCGCCCCATACACTCCAGCGCATCGGCCTCTCCGCCACCGCCCAGCCCGCGGAAGCCGTTGCTCAACTCCTCTGCGGCCGCCGCCCCTGCTCCATCGTCTCGGATTCCATCCGCCGCATGCATCGCGTCGAAATCCACGCGCCCGCCGCCCTGCCCGCCGCCGGCTACGACCCCGGCCGCATCGCCCACGCCGTCATCGACGCCGTGCAACAGGCCCAAACCACCCTCGCCTTCACCGCCACCCGCTCCGCCGCCGAACGCCTCGGCCTCGCCCTCACCCTTCTTCTGCCCGATGAGGAAAATCGCATTGCCGTCCACCATGCCTCCGTCGAACGCGCTGCGCGCGAAGAGGTCGAACAGCGCCTCGCCGCCGGCCAGATGCGCGCCGTCGTCTGCTCCACGTCACTTGAAATGGGTGTTGATTACGCCAACGTCGATCAGGTGCTCCTCATCGGTACACCCCGCGGCGTCTCTCGCGCCCTGCAGCGCCTTGGCCGTAGCGGCCATCGCGTCGGTGGTGTCGCTTTCGGCCGCATTCTCCCTCTCAGCCTTCCCGATCTCATGGAGGCGCTCGCCCTCCGCCAGGCTGTGCTCGCCGGCTACATTGAGGATCTTCGCATCCCTCAGGCCCCGCTCGATGTGCTCGCGCAATGCCTCCTCGGCATGGCCGTGGAACGCCCGCACGGCATAGAGGAGGCCTGGGCGTTAGCCCGGGCTGCCGGACCCTACTTACAGTTAACCCGGCCTGATTTCGACGCGGCGTTGAACTATCTCGCCGGCGGCGGCCAGGTTCTCGCCCGTTTCGGCAAAATCATCATGGAAAACGGCGAATTCCGCGTCGCCAGCGCCAAACTCGCCCGCGAGTATTTCCAGGCCATCGGCACCATCTCGGAGGATTTCCGCGTCAGGATCGTTACCAAAAACCACCGCCGCCTCGGCGAAGTGGAAGAAGGGTTTCTAACTTCCCTCCGCCCCGGAGAGGCATTCTCCATCGGCGGCAAGGCCGTGGAAGTGGAAACCCTCCACGGCGCCATCGCCGTCGTCAAACCCTCCGCCAGCGACCGTGTCACCACGCCCCGCTGGATGGGCGGAAAAATGCCGCTTTCCACCCGCATGGCCGAAGAGGAACTCCGCCTCCGCCGCCACCTCCGCGCCGCCTGGAGCGAGGGCGGCCGCCCTCATGTCGAAGCGGTCCTGCGCGAAGTCTATCAGGCCACCATGCAACACGCCGAACTCGCCGGCGCCTTCATTGAGCGCCAATGCCACGCCGCGCCCATCCCCATCGATTCGCCCGTGCAATTCGAGTTTGTCTCCCGCGCCAAACGCCGCCTGCTCATGGTCCATTGTGTCGCCGGCCGCGCCGTCAATCAGTCGCTCGCCTGGGTCGCCGCCCATCGCTTGGCCAGGGGCGAAAGCGTGGTTTCCAATAGCGACGATCATGGCCACCTGCTGGTCCTCAATCACAAAATCGATGTCAGTGAGTCGGCTCTCCGCCAAGCCTACAACCCCGCCGGTTTCCTCGCCGATCTGGAAACCGTGCTCAAAACCACCGATACTCTCGGCCGCCGTTTCCGCGCCGTTGCCGAAACCGGGCAACTTGTCAAACGCCGAGGCTCCGGCCAGCGTTTTCAAGCCTGGAATGGCGCGCTGATCTACCAGACGTTGCTAACATACGAGCCCAATCACTTACTCGTCAAGGAGACGGTCCGCGAAGTGCTTGGCGACATGCTCGACGCTCCCAACGCCCTCCGCCACGCCGAACACATCTTCCATGAAAAATGGGAGATCTTCGAACACCCTCGCCCCTCGCCCTTCGCTCTCCCGCTATTTGCCGCCTTCAATCGCGAAGTTCTGCTCGCCCAGGACCCCGGCAAGGCCTTCGATGAATTCGCTGCCTCCATCTACGAAGAGTGGAATGATTGAACTCCATCCCAGCGGGGCGCTCTGGCTGCCGGAGCAGGGAACTGCCCTCATCGCCGACTTACATCTCGGCTTCACCTGGGCGCAGCGCCGCCGTGGCGAACTCTGGCCGCTCACCGATGGCGGCGCAAAAGCCAAACTCCGCCGGCTCTGCGCCGAACTCAGGCCCTCAACGCTCGTCCTGGTCGGCGACGTAGTCCATGCTCCCAACCCTGCCGCGGAGGAAGCGCAACTCATCCAGGAGACACTCGGCCAGGTAAGTGCCGAACTCATCTGCGTCGCCGGCAATCACGACCGCGACCGGAACTTCCAGTCCGAGTGGCGAACCGAGGGTATCCGCGCCATCCACGGCGACGTGCTCCCGCCGGCGCCGGAACCGGGCGTGCTGACGGTGGTCGGCCATTTTCATCCCGTGATGAAGCTCCGTGACGCCGCCCAAATCCGCCGCCGCCACCGTGCATTTCTCCATGGCAACGGTCTCGTCGTCCTCCCCGCCTTCTCACCCTTCGCCAGCGGCACCGACATGCGGGCCGAAATGCCCGCGGAACTGCGCCAGTGGTTCGGCGGGAACGACATCGAAGTTACCATCACTTCCGGCGAAAAGCTCCTTCCGCTCGGCGCGCACCGGCTCGTCCGTGACAGCCTTCGCCCCGTCCGCTAGATCCCCAGCGCCGCCGCCAACGGTCCAATATCCGCCACGCTTCCCTGCGCCAACGCCGCCGTCCCGCCCCCGCGCCCGAACTGCTTCAGCAGGTTCCCGCAGTGTACCGCCGGGTCTGACGACGCCACCAGCACCGCCCCTCCGCCCGTCGCCAAAAACACACCTTTCCCGCACCCCACAAACGCCTGTGCCAGCGCCCGCGTTGCATCATCCACCGCGTCTAACTTCTCCCAATGCCGCCCGCCCGCCGCCGCTGCAAACAGCGCCCGCCCCTTGTAACCAGCCAGCTCCAGCGTCAAGCTCTTCACTATTTTTTGCGCGTCTTTCGCCGCTTCCTGCAGCGCGCCCACCGCCGCCGGAACCTCTTCCAACGGCCGTGAGAATGCCCGTCCCGCCGCCGTCAGCAGTTCAAAATCCATCCGCGCCCGCCGCACCGCCATTGACCCGCAAACAAACTCCACCCGCGTGTTCCCGCGAATCTTTTCCGCCCTTCGCAGCAACAACGCGCCAATCTCGCCTGTCTGCTTCACGTGCGTCCCGCCGCACGCGCTCTTGTCCAAGCCCGCAATAGACACAATCCGCAATGGCCCCGTCCGTTCCGATGCCTTCCGCAGTCCCTCCGGATTCTCTTCAAACGCAATACCCACCGCGCGGTTCTCCACAATCACGGCATTCGCTCTCGCTTCCGCCTCTCGCAACTGCGTTTCGGAAACGGCGCCCGCCGCCAGTTCCACGGTCCCGCCCGCTTCCCCCAAATGCACGCTCGCCGTCGCGAACCCAAACAACTCATGAAACACCGCCGATAGCAGATGCTGCCCGGTGTGCTGCTGCATGAACACAAACCGGCGTGCCCAATCGATCTCACCGCGAACCATTCCTGCCGCGATCGGTGTCGCCAGCACATGGGTTACCACGTCCCCATCGTCCACGACATCAACCACCCGCGCCCCGCCCAGCGTTCCCGTATCGAACAACTGCCCGCCGGCTGTCGGATAAAACGCCGACCGGTCCAGCACAACCCGAAGACCCTCTCCGCTCACCGATTGGGTCGTCGCTTCAAACTGCGTCAAATAGCAGTCGCTGTAATAGAGCCGCTCAGTCACTTGATCGCTCGCTCCACCGTCGCAGGAACTGTTACGTTCCCCGGCTTCAATCCGTCGAACAACCCACGAAGACCCTCTCCACTCACGGATCGGGTCTTCGCTTCAAACCGCGTCAAATAGCAGTCGCTGCAATAGAGTCGCTCGGTCACTCGATCACCAGCTCCACCGAATCGCTGAACATGTTCTTCCCATGTTCAGAAACACCGGAACGTTTGGCACCCGCTCTACCGTCGAAGGAACTGTCACGTTCCCCGGCTTCAATCCGTCGAACAACCCACGAAGACCCTCTCCGCTCACGGATCGGGTCTTCGCTTCAAACCGCGTCAAATAGCAGTCGTTGTAATGGAGTTGCTCGGTCACTCGATCGCCAGCTCCACCGAATTGCTGAACACGTTGTTCCCCATGTTCAGAAACACCGGAACGTTTGGTCCCCGTTCCACCGTCGAGGGAATTGTCACGTTGATCTGATACAGCCCCACAAATCCCGGCGTCAATCCCACGAACAATGGCGTTGTCGCGTCATCGCCGGAAATCGATACGCTGCCAAACTGTAGCTTCGGCATCGGGTCCACCACGGCCAGCGGAGACGACGGTGCCGCCGTCCCATTCTGCACCGTCGGCGATGTCGGCCCCAGTCCAATTGCGTACATCACCAGCGTGTCGCCCGCCCGCGCCGGCCGCCCCGCCGCACCCAATACGCTCGTCCGCGGCAGCGGATACGTCCCGTCCTGGTTCACGAATATCCCGTAGTTGCCAATCCCCAGCCGCAGCATCCGCGGCGCCCGGTTCGCGATCGGTACCGTCACGCCATTCGAACGCAGTCCGTTCGCTTCCACCACCACTGTCGCCGTCCCCACCGCCGCTTCGTAAGGGATCTGAAAATTAATCTGGCCATAGGAAACGAAATACACCGGCGCCGGCGTGTTGTTCACCAGCACGCGCACTCCGCCCAGCGTCGTTCCCAATGGGAGTGCGGTCGCGGCCACCGGATCGCCAAACACAAACTGTTCGCCAAATACCGCCGCAATCGTCCCGCGCCCCAACTGGTCGCCGCCCGCGAATGTAGCGTTGTTCACCACCCCGCCGGAAGTCAACACCGGGTTTCCCTTCGCCACCACCTCAAACGTCACCGGCACTTCCTGCGCCCCGTTCGCCGCGTTGCTATTAATCGTCACCGCGCCCGTGTACGTCCCGGGACTCAAACTGCCCGCCGTCGCCTTCACCTGCACAATACTTGTGCCCGCCACCAGTTCCGCGCTCAGCCACCCCGCGCCGCTTGTCATCGCCGGCGTCACAGACGTTATGTTCAGCGTCCCGCGCCCGCGATTCGTCCCGATCAAATTTGCAATTTGCGTTGGCGCGCCGGCCGCCGCGCGCAGCGTGACGGCCGCGCTGTTCAGTGAAATAATCGGCTGCGTCGTCACGCGCAGCGTTGCGTTCACTGTCTTGTTGTCCACCGGCTGCGTCAAGCTCGAAATGCGTAGTGTCCCGTTATAGGTGCCTTCCGCCAGTCCGCCTGGGTTGCGCGCCACCACCGCGTACGGCAGCACAAATGCAAAGCTCCCCTGGCCTTCAAACGCCAGCGACAGCCAGCTTCCCCCCGTCGCCGTCGACGGTTCCCCGGTCAGCAGCCCGTTCGCCGTCACCCGCACGCTGTCTCTCGATCCGGCGTCCGGCGTTACATACAAATTCACCGCGTCCGGTATCGCGCCGCCAATCGCCACTGTCACGACAATCGTCTGTGGCGCGTCCAGCGCGTTCGGGTCGCTCACCAGAATCGAAGCCGTATAGTTTCCCCGTGTTAACGACGCTGTGTTCAACGCCACGTTAATCGGCGTGCACGTCCCGCCGCCGGAACCGAACACCGAACACGGCCGCGTCGCCCCGGTCGTCGCCACCGCCCACGCCGCCGACGACCGCAGTGTCACGTTCAGCGTGCCGTCCCCGGCATTCGTGTATTCCACCGATCGCGTCGGGCCGTTCTGCCCGGTCGCGATCGAAACCGGCCCTATCGTCGTATCGGACAATCGCAGCGCCGGCGCCGCCATTGCAATCGCGGCCGCTAGGCCGCTCAGAAGAAAACTGCGCATCGGTTTCATAGACAGGTACCCTTTCACCCTAAAACAATTCTTCCACATTTTGTTTCGGGCACCGGCGCGGACACTTCCGCCCTGCCGGGTAAATTTCCTTGTTTTGATGGGAGCGCGGGAGCGGCAGGCGGGAATCGCTCGCCGAACGGGCCAAACGATCTACCGGCAGAATAGCATCCAAAATTCGGTTTGTACATCACATAATGGTAGGTACCAAATGTTCGGTGCAATCAGGGAACAAATCGACACCATCTTCCGGGAGGACCCGGCCGCGAAAAGTGTGGTCGAAATTCTGCTCTGTTACCCTGGTCTGCACGCCGTCCTCCTCCATCGCATCGCCCACCCTCTCTACAAGGCCGGCGTTCCCCTGGTTCCGCGGCTTATTTCGCAAGCCGCCCGCTGGCTTACTGGCATCGAGATTCACCCCGGAGCCACCATCGGCCGACGCTTTTTCATCGATCACGGCATGGGCGTCGTCATCGGAGAAACCGCTGAAGTGGGTGACGACGTGCTCATCTACCAGGGTGTCACTCTCGGCGGCACCGGCAAGGAATCCGGCAAGCGCCATCCCACCCTCGGCAACAACGTCGTTGTCGGCGGCGGCGCCAAAGTGCTCGGCAATATCAAAATCGGCGACCACGCCCGCATCGGCGCCGGATCGGTCGTCATCCACTCCGTTCCTGAAAACAGCACCGTCGTTGGCATCCCAGGAAAAGTCGTCCGCACCCGTGCAGACGCCGCCGAAACCCTCGACCACGGCAAACTCCCAGACCCCGAAGGCCAGGCCATTGCCGACCTCGCCCGCCGCGTCTCCGAACTCGAAGCGCAAATCAAAGAGCTGACCGAATCTCAGCTCTTGTCCAACAAGTCGCGCGCCATGTAAAACCCCGCCACCGCGTGCATTTCGGTGATCTCCCCCGCCCGAACTTTTTCCAGCACCTGCCCCCAGTCCATCACCAGCACGGCGTCTATCTCGGCATCCACGGCGCTCGCCTCCGGCCGGTCGCTGGCAGTCACGTACACCACCGTGCACGTCGCCCGCAGCCACGCCGCCTGCGCGTCGAAAGTCCCCAGTACCCGTGCCCCGCTCGCATGGAACCCTGTCTCTTCTTTGAACTCGCGTACCGCCGCCTGCTCCGGCGTCTCCCCGGCGTCAATAAATCCCGCTGGAAAGCCCAAATGCTCCTTGCCGCTGCCCGGCCGGAACTCCCGCACCAGCACCAGCCCTTTTCGGGTTTCCCCGATCACCAGCACATACGGCGGCTTCTCCACCAGCCAGTAACTCGCCAGCCGTTTCCCGCCCGCCAGTTCGTAGTCGTTCTCGCGCAGCGTCAGCCACTGGTTCGATAGATGCATTCGGGAATTAAGTAATTTCCAGGCCACGCAGATAGAATAGCGTGGTGAGCAAATTTTTCTTTTTCCTGGCGGCCGTTCCTCTCCTCGCCATCGAAAGCACGCGCATCTGGGACACCGCGCCCCATAGCGCCTTCACCGACATCATTCGCCACAAAGGCCGTTGGATCTGCACCTTCCGCGAAGGCCGCGGTCACGTATCTTCCGACGGCTCCATCCGCGTCATCGCCAGTAAAGACGGCAAAAAATGGGTGTCGCTCGCCGAACTGAAACAGCCCAATCTCGACCTCCGCGATCCCAAGATCACCCTCACTCCCTCCGGTGAACTGATGATCACCGGCGCCGCCGCCCACCGTGCCCAGGACAATCAGCGCAACGTCGATCACGACTCCATGGTCTGGTTCTCCAAAGACGGCAAAACCTGGTCTGCGCCCATCAAAATCGGTGACCCCAACTTCTGGCTCTGGCGCGCCACCTGGTACAAAAACCAGTCGCTCATGGTCGGCTACCCCACCAGCGCCGCCAACACCAACGGCACGCGCCTTTACACCTCCAGCGACGGCCGCAAATTCGACACTCTCGTCCTCTCGCTCGTCGCCGAAGGCTTCCCCAACGAGTCCACGGTTATCTTCCAGAAGGATGGCACCGCGCTGTGCCTCATGCGCCGGGATGCCAAAGGGTTCAACGGTCTGCTTGGCAGCGCCACGCCGCCCTACAAGGACTGGAAATGGGCCGATGTTGGCGCCCGCGTCGGCGGCCCGAACTTCATCGAACTGCCCAACGGCCGTCTGATCGGCGTGGTCCGGCTTTATGACGGCAAAACCCGCACGTCGATTGTCGAGCTCAACGCGAATGGCGGTATCAAGGAGCTCGAAAAACTCCCTTCAAATGGCGATTCGAGCTACGCCGGCATCGCCCTCCACAAAGGCGAACTATGGATCAGCTACTACAGCTCCCACGAGGGCAAAACGTCCATCTACCTGGCTCGCTGGAAACCCTAGCGCGGCCCCGCCTGCCCAGCACCGCCGCCAGCGCCCAGCGCCGGCACCGAACCTCCGCCGCGCACTGATAACCCCAACATTGCTTCCACCGCGGACCGAGTATTGAACTCCGCTGCAAACCCTAGCCCCGGGGGATTAGGTCCGTCAACCGCGCCGCCTCGCCCGCCTTCGCCAGCCATCCCATCGATTGCTCTTCCGACGCTCTCTCAATCTTCTGTTGCGCCCACGCCGGCAACGCCCCGAAGCGCTGTTCCAGCACCACCACCAACGCCTTGCGTATGCCCCGAACTTCCGCCTCCTGTACCGCCGGATACTGATTCCAGTCGATCGTCACGCCCATCGTCGTTGCCTCCTCTGCAATAATTATCCCAAACTTCCTCAGCCCAGCAAGGATCAACAAATACCGCAGCGCCCGCACCCTCCGCTGCGTCTCCATTCCCCCAATCCGGCCCAGCACATGACGCACAACTGCGTGCGGATCCTCCATCCCCCCCAGTATCGCCAGCACCTGATCGCCAAACAGTTCACTGGCCAGCATCGCCTCCGCCCGCCATTCGCGTATGTCCCGCAACGCAAAATCGAACCGCAGCGCCGCCGTCACAAACCCCGGTTCCATCGTCATCCGCGGCGTCCCAACATAGAGCACCACTTGCCGCACCGGCTTCCGGTAGCGCCGCCACAGCAGCACGTAATACTCGAGCATCCGCAGCCCCATCTCGCCGTCGTTCGTGCTCTGCAATTCCAAATGCAGCAGCGTCCCATCGGCCAGCAACATCACCAGATCCAGCCGCCGCTCCTGCACCGCCGGCAGTTCGACATTCAAAAACTCCACCACCGGCACGCCCCCGGCCAATTCCAACAGCAAACTCGTCGGCTGCTTTTGGAAAAACTCCTTCAACGTCGCGTCAAAGTCCAAATGCGCTCCTCCTCGCATTCTCCGCCATCTGGCTCAACTCCTGTTCGCTGAAACCCATGCCTTGCGCCGCCTCGAACTCCCCAGCCAGCGTGCACCCAAATATCCCCGGGTCATCGGAGTTCAACGTCACCATCACCCCTGCCTCGAACAACGCCCGCAACGGGTGTTCCGCCAACGAACGAACCGCGCCCGTCCGCACATTGCTCGTCGGGCAAACCTCCAGCGCAATCCCTCGGTCCCGCAATTCCCGCAACAACGATGGATCGGAAACTGCTCGTATCCCATGCCCAATCCGGTCCGCCCCCATCCGCACCATCTCCCAAACATTCTCGGCGTTCGAAGTCTCCCCGGCGTGCGGCGTGAACTTCAATCCGCCCTCTTTCGCTATCGCCACTGCCCGCGCAAATTCCCCAGCCGCCCGCGACGTCTCGTCCCCGCCAATTCCAAACGAAACAATGCCCTCGCCGCCATGCCGCACGGCCCACTTTGCCACCCGCTCCGCCGGCTCCCCGCCAAACTGCCGCACCACGTCCACGTTCCACCGCACCGTCAACGGCGCCTGCCCGCTCGCCTCCCGCAGCGCCCCCCAAACCTCGTCCAAGCTTTGCCGCTTCCACTCCACCACCCCCGCCGAAAAAATAACTTCGGCGTATCGCACGCCCTGCCCCGCCAGCGAATCGAACAGCGCCGAAGCCGCCATCGCATAATGCTCCGGCGTCTGCAATCGCCGCACCGCCCCCTTGAATGCCTCAATAAAACCGGCAAAACTGTCGAAGCGATACAACCCCCGCGCCTCTTCCAAAGTCAACGTCGAATCCAGCCGGCACAACAACTCCGGCTCCATCGATCCCTCCAGGTGTACATGCAGTTCCGTATCGGCTTGAATCACTGTTGCCATAATAGCTGCATGATCCCAGCCGAGTTGAGTGCAGAGATTGACGCCATCGTTGGGGGCTACCACGCCGACCCCTTCCGCATCCTGGGCCCGCACGCAATCGGCGATGAATGGGTCGTCCGCGCCTTCCTCCCCCACGCCGCCTCCGCCGCCATCCAACTCTCCAACGGCCGCGTCGAAATGGAACGCCTCCACCCCGCCGGCTTCTTCGCCGTTCAACTCCTCGGAGCCCCCCACAAATACAAGCTCGCCATCCAGTCCGTCTACGGCCACGAAGAGGTCATCGACGATCCCTACCGCTTCGGCCCCATCATCACTAACTTCGATCTTCACCTCCACACCGAAGGCACTCTCCACCGCGCCTGGGAAACTTTCGGCGCCCATCCCCAAGTCATCGACGGCGTGAGCGGCGTCCGCTTCGCCGTCTGGGCGCCCTCGGCTCTCAACGTCACCGTCACCGGCATCTTCAACGATTGGGACACCCGCCGCCATCCCATGCGCCTCCGCGATGGCGGCGTCTGGGAACTCTTCATCCCCGGCATCCAGTCCGGCGATGTCTACAAATACCGCGTCAAATCTCAATACAACGACTACGAACAGTTAAAGTGCGATCCCTACGCCTTCCGCGCCGAAGTCCCGCCCAAAACCGCCAGCGTCGTCCACCGGTGGACCGGTTACCAGTGGAACGACGGTGCCTGGATGTCTCAGCGCGCTAACACCCACTGGCTCGAAGCTCCCATGAGCGTCTACGAAGTCCACCTCGAAAGCTGGATGAAAAACGACCTCGGCGATCCTCTCTCCTACCGTCAACTCGCCCACACTCTCGTCGAATACGTCCGCCGTCTCCACTACACCCACATCGAACTCATGCCCATCATGGAGCACCCCTATTCTGGCTCCTGGGGCTATCAGGTCACCGGCTTCTTCGCCGCCACCTCTCGCTTCGGCACTCCCGAAGACTTCATGTTCTTCATCGACGCCTGCCACCAGGCCGGCATCGGCGTCCTCCTCGATTGGGTCCCCGGCCACTTCCCCAAAGACGCCCACGGCCTCGCCTGGTTCGACGGCACCGCTCTCTACGAACACGCCGACCCCCGCCAAGGGGAACACCGCGGCTGGGGCACCAATGTCTTTAACTACGGCCGCAACGAAGTCCGGACCTTCCTCGTCTCCAACGCCATTTTTTGGCTCGAACAGTTCCACATCGATGGTCTTCGCGTTGACGCTGTTGCCTCCATGCTCTTCCTCGATTACGGACGCGAAGCCGATGGCGATTGGATCCCCAACCAATTTGGCGGCCGCGAAAATCTCGACGCCGTCGAGTTCCTGAAACAGTTCAACATCGCCGCCCACAGAGTCCCAGGCGCCATCACCATCGCCGAAGAGTCCACCTCCTTCGGTGCCGTCACCCACCCCGTCTACATGGGCGGCCTCGGCTTCACCATGAAGTGGAACATGGGCTGGATGCACGACATGTTCAACTACTTCAAACTGGAGCCCATCTTCCGCCGCTTCAACCAGACCAACATCACCTTCTCTCTCCTCTACGCTTTCACCGAAAATTTCCTCCTCCCCATCTCGCACGACGAAGTCGTCCACGGCAAAAGCTCGCTGATCGGCAAAATGCCCGGCGATGAATGGCAGCGCTTCGCCAACGTCCGCGCCTTTCTCGGCTATATGTACGGCCACCCCGGCAAAAAGCTTCTATTCATGGGGCAGGAACTCGGCCCCTACGAAGAGTGGAACTGGCAAACCCAAATCCGCTGGGAACTTTTGGACTACGATTTCCATCGAAGGTTGCAGGCCCTCGTCGCCGAACTCAACAAACTCTACAAATCCGAACCCGCGCTCTACGAGGTCGACAACAGCCATACCGGCTTCGAATGGATCGATTTCCGCGACGTCGACGCCTCCGTCATCGCCTTCCAGCGCCGCGCCAAAAATCCCGAGGACTTCCTGGTGTTCGTCTGCAACTTCACTCCCGTACCCCGCTACCAATACCGCATCGGCGTCCCTCGCGACGGTAACTACACCGAACTGCTCAATACGGATTCCAACATCTTCGGCGGCTCCAACATGGGTAACTTCGGCTGGCGCAACGCCGATCCCATCAAGTCCCACGGCCACAACTTCAGCCTCTCGCTAACACTGCCCCCGCTCTCCGTCGTCATCTTCAAGCCCGAAAAGCCCGAAGCGCCCGTAACACCGGAATGAACCGCGCCGCGCTCATCAACCTGTCCCTGCTCGCCCTCTTCGGCCTGCAGCACAGCCTCATGGCGCGCCAGTCGTTCAAACAAATTGTCAATATTCCCAGGCCCCGCCGCGCCTTCGCGCTCGCCACCCTCGCCGTCCTCGCCGTCATGGCCCTCTTCTGGCAGCCCATGCCCGAACTTGCCTGGCACTTCAAGGGCGCCATCGCCATCGGCCTCTACATCGTCTGGACCTTCGGCCTTCAACTCATCCTCTTCGGCGCCATGTCCATTAACGCGCGGGAGCTGCTCGGCCTCGCCGAACCAGCCCCGCCAGAATTCCACACGCCATTCCTCTACACCATCGTGCGCCATCCCATTTATCTGGGCGCCATCATGGTCCTCTGGGCCGCGCCCCGCATGACGCACGGCCGCCTCCTCTTCGCCGCCGCCATGACGCTCTATATCCTCATCGGAATTCAGTTTGAGGAGCGCGATCTCGAACGTACCTTCGGCGAAGTCTACCGGGTCTACAAGCAGCGTGTGCCGATGCTTATCCCTTCACTTCAAAAACCACTTCCACCTCAACCGCCGCCCCAGTAGGCAGCGACGCAAATCCCAGCGCCGACCGCGCATGGTACCCATCGCCCGTCTTCCCAAACACCTCGTGCAGCAGGTCCGAAGCGCCATTGATCACCAGGTGCTGCTCAATAAATTCCGGCGCCGAATTCACACATCCAAGAACTTTAATCACGCGCAACCCGTCCAGCGTGCCATGCGTGTTCCACACCGAATTCAGGATCTTCGCCGCGCATTCCCTCGCCGCCGCGTAGCCCTCTTCCGTCGTCAAACCCCCGCCCAGCTTGCCTTTCAGCGTGCTCACATGCCCGGAGCTGAGCAGTTGATTGCCCGACCGTATGCACAGGTTCAAATACCCCGGCGTCTGTTTCTCAAACACGATTCCAAGCTGTTGTGCTGTCTCTTGCGGCGTCATAGGTGTGAGCTACCAAGATATTCGGCTATGATCTCTCTATGCAACTCGTCCGCCTCGCACTTCTCCTCCTCGCCGCCGCCGCGGCCTCTTTCGCCGCCGATATCGACGGCAAATGGGTCGGTGAACTCACCACGCAAAACGGAACCATGCAACTCACCATGATGCTCAAGGCGGATGGCGAAACGCTCACCGGCACCATTGGCACCCAGATGGGCGACATGCAGATCAAAGAGGGGAAGGTGAAGGGCGACGAACTCTCCTGGGTCACCGTCTTCGAACGCGACGGCAACTCCATGCGCATCATGAACAAGGCCAAGGTCACCGGCGCCGAAATGAAAGTGACCGTCTCCGTCGAAGGCCGCGACGCCGTGATGGAATACACCGCCAAAAAATCGAGCTAAGCGTCCGGCACGCCCTCGTACAACGTCGCCATCCCCACGCTGCACGCAAGCGATGAGAACTCGCATTCCGCGTCCAGCCCTGTCACTTCACGAATCCACTATTTCCCGTCCTCGCCGCGCCTAGGAATCTCCACCAGCGGCTTGTCCGGGCAGTCCAGCGCATACATTTTTCCTCCCGGTCACTCGCCTCCGTGCCCGGCGATAACGCCTCCACCAAAAACAACGGATTCGTAATCACAAACCGCTTACTGGCGTTGGCCACTTCCACCGCCATCTGCGGCAGCAACACGTCCAGTCGCTTCTCCAACAGCGCCTCCCAGGCCGCCGAATAAGGCGCCGCCCGCACGCATCCCAGTGCCGCTGATTCTCCCGCGCCACGTCCAACTCACAATCCTGCTGCAATCCCGGCCACATCTCCGCCGGACTCCCGAAATACCGCGCCACCCGCAACGCCCTCGCCAACGCGTTAATCGAGATCCCATCGGCAACAGAAACTCCCACCGCAAAGTCTCACCAGGATGTTCCGGTTCCAAGTTCACCTGCATCACCATCCTTCCCAACCCGATTCCAGCGGAATTGCCCATTCGCTTGATCGGCAAATTACCGAGATGTACGTTGCCGGTTGATGACGTACATATCTCGATGTACCCTTAAATCATGCTGGCCACCGAACTCCGCAAAAAACCTCTTCCAAACCCTTGAAAAGGCCTCCAACGGCGATCCGGTCATGATCGAGTACAAAGGCGTCTCCCTGCGCTTGGAAGCCGTCATCGGAAAGCGCAAGCTGGCAGGTGCGGTGCGGCGGAACTCCATTGTCGGCGATCCAGACCTGCTCGTCGGGTCGGACATCGAACTGATGGATCAACTGGAAAAAAAGTGGCTGGTTGAGGACGCCAAGCTTTGAGTGTCGTTTACCTCGATTCCCACGTCGCAATTTGGCTCTGCGATGGGTTGACTGAAAAACTCAGCGCCGCGGCCACGGACGCAATCGAATCCAGTCCTGTGCTGATCTCGCCAATGGTCTACCAGGAGTTGGCATACCTGCATCGCCGGAAGCGAGTCCTCGATTCCCCGGCTATCATGTACGCGAGCCTCAACACCAGTTTCGGCGTGACCCTTTGTTCGCAGTCCTTTTCGGCGGTGGCCGCGGTGGCCGCTGAACTCGAGTGGACGAACGATCCATTTGATCGCGTCATCGTCGCCCAAGCGCAACGGAATGCCCATTCCCGCTTGGTCACCAAGGACAAGCTGATTCGGAAACACTACGCCCGGGCTGTTTGGTAACGGCATGGTCCCCATTACCTGGCAGCCACCCCAAAGTCGCAGCATACACCCATGCCGCAACAATTCGACTTCGTAATTGGGCGAGATTCGGAGGGTTTAGTAAAGGGACAACCGCCCGCCCCTCTTGAATTCGTCGGCATGTAACGCGGCACCGTCGCTCCAGTCCGCGGCGCTGGCATCCTCGGACCCTGCGGGAATGCGTTCTAACGCTCCCCCCACCAGCTATACTGGTAGAAATGCAGGAGATGAGCCTTTTCTGGCTGCGTGTCGCCGCCTTCCTCTACTCCGCTGGGCTTCTATACGTAGCTGACTTCCTGCTCCGCCGCAGCAGCGTTCTCTACCGCCCGGCCATCGCCGCATTCTCCGTCGCCAGCGTCTTCCATTTCGTCGCCATCGTCGAACGCTCCATCGCCAACGGCCATCTTGCCGCCCAGGATTTCCATCAAACCGTCACCCTCCTCGCCCTCGTCCTCGCCATCGTGTTCCTCGTCATCAATTGGATCTACGATTTCTCCTCCCTCGGCCTCATCGCCTTTCCCCTCGTCACGTTTCTCACCCTCTTTGGCGCCGCCTCCAAATCTCTCGGCCCCTGGCCCACCTCCGGCCTCCGCGACGCTGGCCTCCTCGTCCACGTACTGCTCAACATCGCCGGCTTCACCTGCACCCTTTTCATGGCCCTCGCCAGCACCTTCTATCTCGTCCAGGAACGCCACCTTAAAACCAAACAACCCTCCACATTTTTCCAACGCCTCCCGCCGCTCCATACGCTCGATCAACTCGCCTCCCGCGCCATGATCGCCGGCTTCGTCTTCACCACCATCGGCGTCATCGGCGGCTCCGCCTGGGCCTATATGGAGTCCGGCACGCGCTGGATCGGCGAAGGCAAGGTCCACATCTCTCTCTTCACCTGGTGCTTCTATCTGGCCGTTGTCTACCTCCGTACCAACGCCGGCTGGCGCGGCCGCCGTGCCGCTTTCCTCGCCTTCTACGTACTGCTGTTCAGTACACTCACATGGGTCTCCCACATCGGCCTCCGTCCTCTCCTCGCCAAGTAGATGAAGATCCACGTCACAGGCCTCAATCACCGCACCGCGCCAGTCGAAGTGCGCGAACGCCTTGCCTTCGACGCCGCCTCCCTCCCCGAAGCCCTCAAAAACCTCCGCGATGCGAACGGCGTCCACGAATCGCTCATCCTCTCCACCTGCAACCGCGTGGAAATCGTCGTCGCCACCGACGAAAAGGAAGACGCCAATCTCCAGGTCGCCGGCTTCCTCGAACACGCCAAGCCCGGTACCCGCGTCGATTTCGATCGCCATCTCTATCACTTCGAAAACCGCGACGCCATCCGCCATCTCTTCCGCGTCGCCTCCTCGCTCGATTCCATGGTCGTCGGTGAGCCCCAAATCCTCGGCCAGCTCAAAGACGCCTGGTCGCTCGCCAAAGAACAAGGCGTCCTCGGCCAGTATCTCGACACGGTCCTCACCCGAGCCTTCAACGTCGCCAAACGCGTCCGCACCGAAACTACCATCGGCGAAAGCGCCGTCAGCGTCTCCTTCGCCGCCGTCGAACTCGCCCGCGAAATCTTCGGCTCTCTCCAGGGCTGCGGCGTGCTCTTGATCGGCGCCGGCAAAATGAGCGAACTCGCCGCCCGCCACCTCCACCGCTCCGGCGCCAATCGTATCTACGTCACCAATCGCACCCGCGCCCGCGCCGAAGAAATGGCGTCTCTTTTCAACGGCACCATCATCGATTACGACGCCTTCCACGCCGCGATGCCCGAAATCGATATCGTCATCGCCAGCTCCGGCGCCCCGCACTATATCCTCACCGAAGCCCAAATGCGCCAGATCCGTTCCAAGCGCAAGGGCCGCCCCATTTTCCTCATCGATATTGCCGTCCCCCGCAATATCGAACCCTCTGTCAACGCCCTCGAAAACGTCTTCCTCTACGACATCGACGATCTCGGCAAAGTCGTCGAACAGAACCGCAAGGGCAGGGAAGCCGAAGCCGCCGCCGCCGAACTCATCATCGGCGAAGAGGTCGATAAACTCGTCGCCCGCTTGAAGGAGCGCGAAGCCGTCCCCATCATCGTCTCGCTCCAGGATCACCTCGAACAGCTTCGCCAGGCCGAACTGCAGCGCGTGCGCGGCAAGCTCGGTGCTCTTACCCCGCAACAGGAAGAAGCCATCGAAGCGCTCACCAAAGGCCTCATGGCCAAAATCGCCCACGGCCCCATCATGGAAATCCGCCGCAACGCCGGGCGCGAAGAAGGCTGGCAGGTCATCGAAGAGGTCCGTCGCATCTTCAAACTGGAGACTCCGGAATAAATGAGCAACCTAGTCATCGGCTCCCGTGGTTCGAAACTCGCCCTCTGGCAAGCCAATCACATCGCCGCCCAACTCAACGCCCTTGGCCACTCCACCCGCATCGAAATCATCCAGACCACCGGCGACAAAATAACGGACGTGGCTCTCTCCAAGGTCGGAACAAAAGGGCTATTCACCAAGGAAATCGAAGAAGCCCTTCTCGCCGGCTCCATTGATCTTGCCGTCCATTCGGCCAAGGACATGCCCACTGAACTCCCCGATGGCCTGGTCCTTTCCGCCTTCCCCGAACGTCAGGATCCGCGCGACGCCATCATCGGCGACATCCCGCCCAACGCCATTGTCGGCACCAGCTCCCTCCGCCGCGCCGCCCAGCTCAAAACTTCCCGTCCCGATGTTGACATCCGCGACCTCCGCGGCAACGTCGATACCCGCCTCCGCAAACAGGCCGAAGGCCAGTATCACGCCATTCTCCTCGCCGCCGCCGGCCTCATCCGCCTCGGTTGGCAGGACCGTATCTCCCAATACTTGGACCCCGCCGAATTCGTACCCGCCGTCGGCCAGGGCGCCCTCGCCATCGAAACCCGTTCCGACGGCGGCCTCGGCCATACCGTCGTTTCCCAAATAGACGACCCCGAAACTCGCGCCCGCCTCACCGCCGAACGCGCCGCGCTGAAAGCCCTCGGCGGCGGCTGCCAGGTCCCCATGGGCGCCCACGCCATCCTCGCCGGCGAAACTCTCAAAATCCATGGCATCGTCATCTCTGTCGATGGCCTTACCGCCATCCGCGCCCAGGCCGAAGGTCCCGCCTCCCACGCGGAAGCCATCGGCGACGAACTCGGTCAAAAGCTCCTCCAGGCAGGCGCGCGTGTATGAAGGGCCGTGTCTATCTCGTCGGCGCCGGCCCCGGTGATCCGGAGCTGATCACCGTCAAAGGCCGCGAACTCCTCGCCCATGCCGATGTCGTTCTCTACGACAATCTTGCCGCTCCGGAACTGCTGCCCAACGGCGCCGAACTGATCTACGTCGGCAAGAAAAAGTCCGAACATTCCATGCCGCAAAGCGACATCATCGCCTTGCTCATTGAACACGCCCGCGCCGGACGCGCTGTCGTCCGCCTCAAGGGCGGCGATCCCTACATCTTCGGCCGTGGCGGGGAGGAGGCCGAATCGCTCACCGCCGCCGGTGTTGAGTTTGAGGTTGTGCCCGGCGTCACCGCCGCCCTCGGCATCGCCGCCTACGCGGGCGTTCCCTTGACGCATCGGGATCACACCAGTTCCGTCACCTTTGTCACCGGTCACGATCCGGACAAAATCGATTGGTCCCGCATCGGCCACTCGGAAACCCTCGTCGTCTATATGGGGCTCACCACCATCGGTGTCATCTCCGAAAAGCTGATCGCCGCCGGCCGCGATCCCAGCACCCCCGCCGTCGTTGTCCGCCGGGCCACCACGCCCAGCCAGCAAACCTTCGTCACCTCTCTCTCGGAACTGCCGCGCGTTGTCAGGGACGCCCAACTCAGGCCGCCCGCCACCATCGTCATCGGCCAGGTCGCCGCGCTCCGTGGCCAGTTCGATTGGTTCGAAAAGCGCCCTCTCTTCGGACAGACGGTTCTCGTCACCCGCGCCGAAGGCCAAGGCGATGAGGGCAACCGTCAACTCCGCCATCTGGGCGCCAACGTACTCGATATTCCTGTCATCGAGATCCAACCTCCGGAGGACGGCGCCCCGCTCACCGAAGCGCTCAACAGTCTGCCGGTATATGACTGGATCCTGTTCACCAGCGCCAACGCGGTGACCAAATTCTTCGACGCGCTATTTCAAAGCGGCCGGGACGCCCGCGCCATCCGCGCCAAAATCGGCGCCATCGGCGCCAAGACGGCCGCCGCGCTCCATGCACGCGGCATTCAGCCGGAACGTGTTGCCGAACAGGCCATCGCCGAAGGCGTCGTCGCGGCGTTCGCAAAGGAGAGCCTGGTCGGAGCAAGGGTGCTGCTGCCGCGGGCCGCGGTCGGTCGCGACGTGATTCCCGTCGAGTTCCGCAAGCGCGGCGCCCGCGTGGATATTGTCCCCGTCTATCGCACAGGGGTGCCGCAGGAGAGCATGGACCGCCTCGCCGCCGTCCCCCACGTCGATTGGGTCACTTTCACCAGTTCCAGCACCGTAAAGAACTTCCTCGCCCTCGGCGGCCGCCGTCTCCTCGAAGCCGGCGCCAAGGCCGTCTCCATCGGCCCGGCCACCAGTGAGACCCTCAAGGCCCACGGCATCGAGGTCGCGCTGGAGGCCGCGGAACACACCATGGACGGCGTGATCGCCGCCATCCGTTCTTAAAGTCTGTACCATTGGGTGGTACACTGGGACCAGATGATCGCCTCGTTTCGGGACGACTGGCTCCGCCGCTTCTTCGTGGACGATATTCGGTCGCGGCAAATCCCGCCTGCCCTCGCCGTTCGAGTCTTCCGCAAGTTGCAGTTGCTCGACGATTCTACAACGGAACAGGATTTGTGCATTCCGCCGGGTAATCGATTCGAGCGGCTAAGGGGCGGGCTCTCTGGCTACTGCTCGCTTCGCGTGAACCAGCAGTGGCGACTCATCTTCCGCTGGGATTCGATATACGGCGTGGCCACCGAAGTCTATCTGGATCCCCATACCTATCAATGAGGTGCTCATGCTAACAACCAAACGCAAACCCGCAACCCCCGGCGAAATCCTCTCCGAGGAGTTCCTCGCGCCAATGAACCTCACCCAAGCCGCCCTGGCCGAGGCCATGGGCGTGCCTCGAAAACACGTCAACGAACTCTGCAACGGCCGCCGCTCCGTCACCGCCCCCACGGCCCTCATCCTCGCCCGCGTCTTCGGCAACACCCCCGATTTCTGGCTAAACGTCCAACGCCGTACCGATCTCTGGGCCGCCCTCCATTCCCCCCGCGAACGTCAACGCATCGCCCGCGCCAAACCCCTCACCGACGCCGCATAATAAAACTACCCGGATGCTCTGGCTCCTCCTCCTCTCCCTCAAAGTCCCGCTCGGCCTCGACGCCCACATCCCCACCCCGCCCGATAATCCCCTGCGCCCCGAAACCATCCAACTCGGCCGCAAACTCTTCTTTGACACCCGCCTCTCCAAAGACAACTCCATCTCCTGCGCCACCTGCCACGACCCTAAACGCGCCTTCACTGACCAACACCCCAGAGCCATCGGCGTCAACAACCAGCACGGCCCGCGCCGCTCCCCCCGCATCCTCAATCGCGCCTGGGGCCGCAGATTCTTCTGGGACGGCCGCTCCCCCACTCTCGAAGACCAAGTCCTCCAGCCCATCGCCAACCCCATCGAAATGGCCCTCCCGCTCGACGAAGCCCTCAAGAAGCTCAACGAAGTCGACGACTACAAACCCATCGATCAAACCAAACTCGCCCAAGCCCTCGCCAGCTACGTCCGCACCATCCTCGCCGGCAACTCCCCTTACGACCAATACCTCGCCGGCAACAAAACCGCACTGACCACCCAACAACAAAAGGGCCTGCAACTGTTCCGCACCAAAGCCAACTGCATCTCCTGTCACCTCGGCCCCAACCTGACTGACGAAGATCTCCACCAGACCAACGGCGAAACGCCCTTCAAAACCCCCTCCCTCCGCCAGGTTGCCCAAGCCGCGCCCTACTTCCACGACGGCAGCGCCCCAACGCTGGAAGCCGTCATCGACCACTACAACAAAGGCGAAGCCGCCGACCCCGAAATTCAGCCCCTCAAACTGACCAGCGAAGAGAAGCAAGCTCTCGTGGAATTCCTGAAATCCCTAACCGGCGACATCATCGAGGGCAACCAATGATCCCGCTTCTCCTCCTCTTCCAACTCTTCCCGCCCGCCCACATCGCCCAAATCCACGAGCAGCGCATTGCCCGTCTCCAACCCGGAACGAAAGCCGCAAAAGAAGCCCACAAAGATCTCGGTCTCTTCTGGCTTCGCAACAACAACCCGGCCCAGGCCGAACGCCATCTGCGCCAGTCCCTCCCCGACCCCGAAGTAACCCCAGCTTTGGCCGAAGCGGTCGCCGCCCAGGGTCGCGACGAAGAGGCCGACGCGCTCTTCAAGGATTGTGCCGAAACTGCCCGCTGCCTCTCTCGTCTCGCAGAACGAACCCAGGATCCGGCCAAGGCCCTCGACTATCTTCGCCAGGCCCTCGACGCCGAACCCACGCCAGTCCGCAAGAACGATTTAGCCCAGGCCCTTCACGCCGCCGGAAAAACGAAGGAGGCCGAGGCCCTTTACCGCCAGGCTCTCCGCGAACAGAACCCGAATGACCCTGAGGGCGCGATCACGCAAAACAACCTCGCGTCGCTCCTCAATGCCACGGACCGTCAGATCGAAGCCGAAGCCTTGCAGCGCAAGGCGTACGCGACGATGCAAAACTCGCTCGGCCCCCGCCACGTCCGCACCGGCCTTGCCGCCACCAATCTTGCCGACATCCTGCTCGCCCGCGGCCGCAAGGCCGAGGCCCAAAAGCTCTACAAAAAAGCCCTCGCCATCTTCGAAGAATCCCTCCCGCCGAACCACCCCTGGACCCTCGAAGCCCGCCAATCATTAAATTAGTGCCAAGCGCCTATTTAATCTTTGCGCCGTCAAGTAAGTGAAAACAAACACCACCCTCCCCCAAACATTAAATTGGTGCCAAGCGCCAATTTAATCTTCACGCCCGCAAAGCCACCAATTCGTCCACCACATTCCTAACGAACAACATTCCCCCCGCCAACGCCGGGTACGCCCGAACCCCCCTATCAAACACCCGATGCACCGCCACCCCCTTAAACCCCGACGGCGTCGCCTCCGCCAGCACAATCTGCCCCTCCTCCCGCACCAGCAGCAACCGGTTCCGCACCAACAGTACACTCCCCGCCCCAAACCCCTCTTTCTCCCATCGAACCTTCCCCGTCTTAAACTCCACACACCGCAGCACCGCCCCCATCTCCTGCCGCCCGTGGTACCCATACAAAAAACCGTCCCGCAACACCGGCGTAGCATAGTGGCACGACATCGATTCGTCCCCTGACCACACCTCCTTCGGCTGTCCCGAACTCATGTCCAACAACACCGCCCCCGTCCCATAACTCGCCGTCAAAAACACAAACGAACCCGACACAATCGGCGTCGCCGCATTCACCGACGCTGCCGACCGCGACCGCCACCGCATCTGCGCCATCACCTTCCCTGTCAACGCGTCCAACACCGCCAACCCCGCCCGCGTAAAGAACACCGCCCGTGCCGATCCATTCAACACCGCCACCACCGGCGACGAATACCCCGCCTCATCGTTCAATGCCTGCCAAACAGTCTTCCCGCTAACAGCGTCAAACGCCACCACCCCGCCCCCGTTGGCCCCGCCCACCCCCACCAGCACCCGCCCCTCAAACACCACCGGCGCGCACACTGCCCCAAAATACCCCTTCGGCGCAGAAAACTCCCGAGCCGCCGCCCGTTGCCACAACCGTTTCCCCGTCCCGGCGTCAAACGCCGTCAACGTCCCCTCCGCCCCATACGTGAACACCCGCCCATCGGCCACGCACGGCGTCCCCCGCGGCCCTTCATCAAACCCAAAGTCGTCCCGGTACCCCGTCGGATACGACGCCTTCCAAACACCCTTCCCCGTCTTCCAGTCCAAAGCCTCCAATACCTCTTCCGAACCCACCCGGTGGAACACGAACAAACGCCCGCCCGCCGCCACTGGCCCCGCAAATCCCGCCCCCACCGCCCGCTTCCAAACCGTCTGCAACGGCCCGCCCGCCCAAGCAAAATCGCCGTCCGGATAATACCCGTTCCGCGCCGGCCCCAAGTGTTGCGGCCAGTCGCCCGCCGCAATCGACCCCGCCCCGAGCAACGAAATCACCGATCGACGTCCGATAGAAACAGTCATAAATGGGCCAATCCGCCGATGTTACCATCGATCCATGAATTTCCCCGCCGCGCTCCTCCTCAGCGCTCTCGCACTCTCCGCTCAATCCTACGACATGATCGAAGCGCGCGACCTGAAAGTGCCCATGCGCGACGGCGTCAACCTCGCCCTGAACCTCTACCGCCCCGCTCGCAACGGCGTCCCCATCGAAGGGAAATTCCCCGTCATCCTCTCCCGTACCCCCTACGATAAAAACGGCGCCGACGCCGCCATGAACCGGTACTTCGTCGCCCACGGCTACATCGTCGCCGTACAAGACGTCCGCGGCCGTTACGCCTCCGAAGGCCGCTGGGTCCCCATTTTCGACGATGTCAACGATGGCTACGACACCGCCGCCTGGATCGGCGCGCAGCCCTGGTCCAACGGCTCCATCGGCACCATCGGCTCCTCCTATGTCGGCGCCACCCAGCACGCCCTTGCCATCTCCAACCCGCCGTTCCTCAAGGCCATGGTCCCCCGCAACGCCATGTCCAACTTCGGCCGCTACGGCCTACGCCACAATGGCGCCTTCGAACTCCGTTTCTTCAATTGGGCCCTCACTCTCGGCGTGCCCACCACCGCCACCACCGAGGCCGCCGCCCGCCGCGCCGCCTCCACCCCCCACGCCATCCCAACCCTCATCGAGATGAGTAAGCAGGTCAACGACTACGTCCGCGCCCTCCCCCTCCGCCCCGGAACCACGCCCCTCAAATTTGCCCCCGAGTATGAGAAGTGGCTCATCGAAGCCATGAGCCACGGCCAATACGATGACTACTGGAAGAACTCCGGTTCAAGCGTCCTCGATCACCTCGATACTTTCAAGGACGTTCCCGCCTATCACGTCACCGGTTGGTATGACTCTTGGGGCGGCCCCGTCGCCAACATGAACTTCCCCGCGCTCCGGCGCTCGAAGAAGAGTCTCCAGCGCCTCATCGTCGGCCCGTGGATCCACAGTTCCGAGTTTCTCTCCTACGCCGGCGAAGCCCAGTTCACACCCGACGCCGCTCTCAACCTCGCCGAGTTCCAAACCCGCTGGTTCGATCGCTGGCTCCAAAACAAACCCAACGGCGTCGACAAAGAACCCCCCGTCCGCATCTACGTCATGGGCGGCGGCGATGCCCACAAAACCCCCGAGGGCCGCGTCTTCGTCGGCGGCCGTTGGCGCGACGAACAGGAGTGGCCGCTCGCCCGTGCCGTCAACACTCCCTACTATTTCCACCCCGGCGGTTCCCTCTCCCCAGCCAAACCAGCCGAAACGACCCCGATCACTTATCAGTTCGATCCCCGCAATCCCGTCCCCTCGCTCGGCGGCAACGTCTCGTCTCAGGGCACCATGGGCTTCCAGGGCGCCGCCGACCAGCGTTGCCGCGTCGGCTTCTGGCTCTGCGCCGACTCGCGGCCCCTCTCCTCCCGCGGCGATGTCGTAGTCTTCCAAACCCCGCCGCTCACCGAAGACACCGAAGTCACCGGCCGCCTCATCGTCAAGCTCTGGGCCTCCACCGACGGTCCCGATACGGACTTCACGGCGAAACTCATCGACGTCTACCCGCCCAACAAGGATTTCCCCGCCGGCATCGACATGAACATCGGCGACAGCATCGTCCGCGCCCGCTACCGCAATGGAGGCGCGAAGGAGGAACTCCTCGAACCCGGCAAGCCCTACGAGTTCACCATCGAGATGTATCCAACATCACTAGTCTTCCAGAAAGGACACCGGATCCGAGTTGACATTTCCAGCAGTAACTTCCCCCGTTTTGATTTGAACCCCAACACCGGCGAACCGATGAACAACAACCGCCGCTGGCGTGTGGCGCAGAACACCATCTACACTGGCGCCTCCCATATCATCCTTCCCCTCGTCCACGCCGCCGGCCGCTGAGCAAGCTGGCGCTGCAGGAGTTAGAATGGGCCTCCCAATGGCGCTTCGCGTATGTTATAACTCATACGCCTAGGAAGCTATTTACAAATTAAGACTTGTAAATGTAGAGGGGTTCGTTATGAATATTTTGTTGTGGGTTCTGCAAGGCCTGGCATCGGTTCTATACTGCGCGTCCGGTGTCATGAAAGTGTTCATGTTCGACAAGATCAGCATCGATGTACCGTCTTTCGGTGCGTTGCCACGAGGAGCTTGGATGGTTCTCGGCGTCATGGAACTCATCTGCACCGCCGGCCTCATTATCCCCTCCGCGTTTCACTGGCGGCCTTCTCTCACCGTTGTCGCCGCCGCCATCCTGGCGACGGAAAGCCTCGTCTTCATATGGGTGCATGTGCGATATGGCGAGACTGGGTCGATTGTCATGAGCGGTGTGCTCGGCCTCCTCATGGCGTTCGTCGCCTATGGACGGCATGTCCTGAAGCCCATCGTCTGACGGATCACTGTGCCATCCGGCAACTCCGGCACCGCTTCAGCCTCCGCACGGCGTTCGTGGTCTACGAACGGCAGGTCCTCACCGATCACGGCGCAATCCGGAAAGGCCTCCACCGCTTCAGCCTCCGCACGGCGTTCGAAGCCTACGAACGGCAAGTCCTGACCGATCACGGCGCCATCCGGCAACTCCGCCCCAAGCCCTCTCCCCGCTATAGTGGTATTCATGCGTTTTCGCTTCCCCATCCTGATGCTGTGCGCGCTCTCACTGGGCCTTCAGTCCCAGACCCTTCGCGGCACGCTCGGCGTCACCGTCCGCGACGGCTCTCGTGCCGTTATCCGCCAAGCCAAACTCGTACTCGTCAACAAGGCCACCGGCAAGGAATGGAGCGCTGAAACCGACACCAACGGAGGCTTCAACTTCGCCGGCCTCCCGCCCGGCGAATACCGCCTCGTCATCGATGGCCCCGGCTTCCGCAAACACGCCCAGGAGTTCACCCTCGCCGTCAATCAGGAACAGCGAACCGAAATCCAGATGCAGCCCGGCGACCGCACCGAAACCGTGGAAGTCCTCGGCACGCGCGAACTGCTCAGAACCGAAAACGCCGCTCTCTCCACCGTCATCGATAACAAACAGATCACCGCGCTCCCGCTCGATGGCCGTAACTTCATTGAACTTGCCCTGCTCGCTCCAGGCGCCGCCGCTCCCGCCGAGGGTTCGGCCGGCACCGCCCGCGGTGAGTTCACCTTCCACGCCAACGGCGGCCGTGAAGACGCCAACGGTTTCCTCCTCGATGGCGTCTACAACGCCGATCCCAAGCTCAACGGCGTCGGCGTGACACCTTCCGTTGACGCCATTCGCGAGTTTGAAGTCCTCACCGGCAACTACGATGCCTCTTTCGCCCGCAACAGCGGCGGCCAGGTCAACGTCGTGGTCAAGTCCGGAACCAACTCCGTCCACGGCGCCCTCTACGAGTTCTTCCGCAATCAGTCCATGGACGCCCGCAACTACTTCGCCCCGGCCGGAACCGATCCGCGCTACCGGCGCAATCAGTTCGGCGGCGCCATCGGTGGCGCCATCGCCAAGAACCGGACGTTCTACTTCGCCGATTACGAAGGCCGCCGCGGCGTCGAAGGCATCACCCGCACCACCCGCGTCCCTACCGCGCTCGAAAAGAACGGCGATTTCACCCGCTCCAACCCGCGCACCCCGCCAATCGATCTCTTCACGCAAGCTCCTTTCCCCGGCAGCGTCATCCCCGCTCAGCGCATCCACCCCATCGCCCGCGGCCTTCTTGGTTTCTACCCGGCTGCCAACCGCGCCGACGCTGACCAGAATTTCACCGGCGCCCCGGAATTGAACGATCGCAACGACTCGATGGATGTCCGTATCGATCACCAGATCGCCCGCAACTCCGACCTCGCCCTCCGCTATAGCCTCGCCGACCGCGACTACTACGAACCATACGCCGGCACCACGTTTGCCGACGTCCCCGGCTTTGGCAACAACGTCGCCCGGCGCGCGCAGAACTTCATGGCCGCCGAGACCCACGCCTTCCGCCCATCTCTGTTGAACGAACTCCGGTTCGGTTTCAACCGCGTCGCCTTCGCCGTCGCCCACCAGAATCAGGGCACCAGCCTCAACAAGCAAGTCGGTCTGCCCGAAATGTCCTCCAACCCGCGCGACCACGGACTCAGCTTCATCAACGTGGCCGGCTTTGGCTCCATCGGCGACGAGTACAACAACCCGCAGGACGGCACCACCACCACCCTGCAACTGATTGACCACCTCACCTGGACTCGCGGCCGTCATCTTTTCAAATTCGGCGGAGACCTCCGCATCCAGCGCCAGGCCGCATTCCGCGACGTCCTCTCGCGCGGCCTCATCAGTTTCACCGGCTATTCCGGGAACGGACTCGCCGAACTGCTCCAGGGCGCGCCCACCGTATCCAGCGTCGCCAAGGTCGATAACCCCCAAAACCTCCGCACCCAGAGCTACAACGTGTTCGCGCAGGACCAGTGGAAGCTAACCTCCCGCCTCACCTTGACGCTTGGCGCCCGCTACGAGTACAACCGGCCGGCGTATGACGCCAACGACCGCGCTTCGGTCTATGACCCGTCCAGCCATTCGCTCGTGCAGTTAGGCAAGATCCCGGGCACTCGCGGCGCCTTCCTGCCCGACCGCAATAACCTCGCTCCCCGTCTCGGCCTGGCGTTCTCCGCTCGAACCGGCACTGTGCTCCGCGCCGGCTACGGAATTTACTACGATCAGGCGCCCCTCGCCCCCGGAGAGGGCATCTACTTCAATGCGCCATACTTCCAGTTGAATACCTACTTCATCGGCCCCACGTTCCTGCTCTTCCTGAATGATCCCTATCCCGCCAACTTCCCGTTTGGACTCCCGCCATCGGCGGTCACCTTCCAGCGCGACTACCGCACCGCCTACAGCCAGCACTGGAACTTCAATGTGCAGCAGAGTCTGGGTCGCGGCCGTGTCGCCGAAATCGGCTACGTTGGCACCAAAGGGTCAAAGCTGATGGCCGGCCGCGATAGTAACCAGCCTGCTCCTAACACCGCTCAATTGAACCTTCGGCCGGACCCGCGCTGGGGCGATATCACGAGCATCGAAAGCCGAGGCAACTCGAACTACCACGCCCTGCAAGCCCGCTTTGAACAGCGCATGGCGCGCGGCCTCTCGCTGCTGGGGTCCTATTCGGCCGGCAAGTCCATTGACGATGCGAGCGGCTTCTTTTCTTCCACCGGCGACCCCAATTTCCCGATGGATTCCAACCGTGTGTCGTTCGAGCGCGCCCGGTCGAATTTCGATATTCGCCACCGCATGACCGCCGCCTACGTCTACGATCTGCCTTTCGGCCGCAACCGCTGGCACGGCGGCTGGCAGACCAATGGCCTGTGGACGCTCCAGACGGGCCGTCCCTTCACCGTCAGCCTTTTGAGCGATGTCGACCAGTCCAACACCGGCCGTACGAGCTATGGCTTTGGCGCCAATGACCGGCCAAATCGAGTCGCGAATGGCACGCTGAGCAATCCCACGCCGGAACGCTGGTTTGATACCAACGCCTTCGCCATGCAGCCGTTCGGGAGCTTCGGCACCGCCGGCCGCAACATCCTCGATGGTCCCGGCCTGGCGACGTTGAACCTGTCGATTGTCAAGAACACGGCGCTCGGTGAGCGGATGACGCTCCAGTTCCGCGCCGAGGCGTTCAACGCCCTCAATCGCGCGAACTTCGATCTGCCCGATTCGACCTTTGGCTCCGGCACTTTCGGCCGCGTGCTCTCGGCCGGCGCGCCGCGCCATATGCAGCTTGGCTTGAAACTGTTGTTCTAGCGGACACGTATCAATCTGTGGTGAGATAGTCCCCGAGTGAGGAGAGTCGATGCGTAAACGGAATCTGGTTACCCTGCTATTGACCGGCGCCCTGATGGCGGGCTTCTCGGTGGTCTCCGCGTGGCAGGGCCCGGCGCCCAAGTCATCGGAAACGGTGGCCCGGCCGAAGAAGAAGGCCAGTCCGGATGCGCCCGACGAGAAGCCGCCGGAGCCGAGCCAGAAGGTCGAGTCAGTCTTCAAGAAGAAGCCTGAAGGCGAAGTGCCAATCGGGCTGCCGACGTTCAAGAGCGATGTGGCCACCGTGCAGGTGGACGTGGCGGTATTGGACAAGAACGGCCGGTTCATCCCGAACATTCCGCGCGGCAACTTCCGGATACTTGAGGACGGCGCGCCGCAGCAGATCAGCGGCTATACGCTCGGCGAGGCGCCGATGACGGTCTGCATGGTGATCGAGTTCTCGAACCTTTACCAGCAGTACTGGTCGAACGGGTGGTACGAGACCTTGCAGGCGTCATATGGATTCCTGGAGACGTTGAAGCCGGAGGACTACGTGGCGATTGTGGCCTACGATCTGCGGCCGGAGATCCTGTCGGACTTTTCGACAGACAAGCGGAAAGCCATGGAGGCGATGCAGCGCTTGCGGATCGCGGCGTACTCCGAATCGAATCTCTATGACGCGCTGACGGACACGGCCGAGCGGATGAGCGAGATCGAGGGCCGGAAGGCGATCGTGCTGATCGCCAGTGGTGTGGACACCTTCAGCAAGCTGACGTTCGACCAGACGAGGAAGAAGATCCAGCAGGCCGGGGTGCCGATCTACGCGATCGGGATCATGCAGGCATTGCGCGAGTGGCTCGATTCGCGCGGGTATATGGGCGGCATTCAGCGGCTGGACTTTCTGCAGGCCGACAACCAGATGCGGACGTTCGCCAAGGAGAGCGGCGGGCAGAGCTTTTTCCCACGGTTTTTCGGCGAGTTCCCGAACATCTACCGGGGTATCCATCAGGCATTGCGGAACCAGTATGCGTTGACGTATCAGCCGACGAATCTGGCCAAGGACGGCAAGTACCGGAAGATCACGGTGCAACTGGTGAATCCGGCAACGAACGAGCCTTTGCGGATCGTCGATGAGAAGGGCAAGCCGATGAAGTACACAGTGGTGGCCAAGCAAGGCTACACCGCTCCGCGCGAGGTGGAGTAACGAAGAGCTCCCAATGGGGGCGCAAGTGTTGTTGGTCGCGGAGGGCGCTGTGCGCGCTGTGCGACTGGTGCGGCCGCGGGGCAGCCGGGAGGTTGGTCCCGGAGAGCGCTGTGCGCGCTGTGCGGTTGGTGCGGCAGCGGGACGGCCGGGAGGTTGGTCGCGGAAGGCGCTGTGCGCGCCGTGCGGTTGGTGCGGCTGCGGGGCAGCCGAGGGGGTGGTCGCGTCGTGCGACTGGTGCGGCTGCGTGGGAGCCGGGAGGTTGGTCGCGGCGGGCGCTGTGCGCGCCGTGCGACTGGTGCGGCTGCGGGGCAGCCGGGGGGGTGGTCGCGTCGTGCGACTGGTGCGGCAGCGGGACGGCCGGGGGGTTGGTCGCGTCGTGCGACTGGTGCGGCAGCGGGACGGCCGGGGGGTTGGTCGCGTAGGGCGCTGTGCGCGCCGTGTGACTGGTGCGGCTGCGTGGGAGCCGGGAGGTTGGACGCGGCGGGCGCTGCGCGCGCTGTGCGACTGGTGCGGCGGCGGGGCATGGTGCGCCACTTGAGGGTGGGTGTCGTCCGCTCAAACCGTCTCCGTTTCCCCACTTCATTTTCTGCCGGCGACAGCTTGGTAATGGGCTTGGGGGCCGGAAAAAGAACGCATTTGTCAAGCAAAACAAGTGGTCAAGAATGAGGCCGATACAAATGCATTGACACCGTTGCAACTCTCCTGTTACCTTCGCTTCGTCCGTTCCTTTCTCTAATGCATTCGGTATCTGAAAGAACTAATGCGGCAGCCGTCCGGCTGTTGCTCGTAGATGATCATCCGGCGGGGTTGGCGGCCCGCGGTTCGGTGCTCACCGAGTTGGGTTTTGCGATTACGACCGCGGGTTCCGCGGAAGTGGCTCTGAAAAAGTTTCAAGCGGAACCCTTCCCACTGGTAGTCACCGATTACAAGCTGCCCGGCATGACAGGCGTTGACCTGATTGCCGGTATACGGGCGGTCGCGCCCGAGACCCGAATCGTGTTGATATCCGGGTTTGTGGACGCGCTGGGGTTGACGGAACAATCGACCGGCGCGGACGCGGTGCTAGCCAAGAGCGCCAACGAAGTGACGCAGTTGATACGAGCCGTGCAGCGGCTGTTGCGGCGAAGCGTGGCCAAGAAGCCAGGCAGTGTGAAGAAGGCGACCGCCAAGAAAGCCGGTACGGCGGGGTAATGCGAAGGGCGGCCACATGGATAGCCCTCTGCGCCACGCTGTTGGTGGCGGCGCAGGGGGCGCCTCCCGCCGCCCGGAAAAAACGCGCCGCGCCAGTCAAGGCGAGCCAAGCGGAGTTGAGCGAGAACGCGGTGGCCGAACGGTGGCTGAAGGGGATGACCCTGCGGCAGCGGGTGGCCCAGTTAATCGTCATCCGCACGCATGGCAACATGGCGAGCGCGCGGGGCAAGGAGTGGCGGAACATCGTCCGCTGGGTGGGTACGTCGCAGGTGGGCGGGATCATAGTCGTCAACCGAGTGCGGCGCGGAGCGGTGGTGAAGGCGCAGCCGTACGAGACGGCGCAGTTCATCAACCGGCTGCAGCGGCTGGCGAAGACGCCGCTACTGGTGGGCGGGGACTTTGAAAGGTCCGTCAGCATGCGGTTCGACGGGACGATCCAGTATCCGCACGCAATGGCGTATGGCGCGGCGGACAACGTGGCGCTGACGGAGGAGTTTGGGCGGATCACGGTGCGCGAGGCGCGCGCGCTTGGGTTCCAGTGGGTGTTCGCGCCGGACGCGGACGTGAACAACAACCCGGACAACCCGATCATCGGAATCCGGGCATTTGGCGTGGACGCGGCGACGGTGTCGCGGCACGTGGAGGCGTTTGTACGAGGCGCGCAGCAGGCCACGCCGCGGGCGCTGGTGACGGTGAAACACTTCCCAGGCCATGGGGACACGGCGACGGACAGCCATGCTGGGATGCCGGTGATAGAGGCGGACCGGGCGCGGCTGGACGCGTTGGAACTGGCGCCATTCCGGGCGGCGATCGCCGGGGGCGTGGACGCGGTGATGAGCGCGCACATCTCGATGCCGAAGGTGGACGGGAGCGGGGTGCCGGCGACGATCTCGCCGGTGATCATCGGGGAGGTGCTGCGGAAGGACCTGGGCTTCGCGGGGCTGGTGACGACGGACGCGATGGACATGGACGGATTGGCGAGAGAGTACGGGAGCGCGGAGAGCTCTGTTCGGGCGTTGGAGGCCGGGGTGGACGTGCTGCTGATGCCGCGTGACCCGGACCAGGCGATTGAGGCGGTGATGAAGGCGCTGGCGGCGAAGCGGCTGACGGCGGCGCGGATCGACGCGTCGGTACGAAAGATACTGCGGGCGAAGGCGCGGCTGGGGTTGCACCGGTCGCGGATGGCGGACGGGGACGTGATCGCGGACGTGACCGAGGACGAAGCGGCGATGGTGCATGCGCAGAAGGTGGCGGACGCGGCGGTGACGGTGCTGCGCGGGGACAGGGCACGGCTTCCCGTGGCGAATGGCGCGGGGACGTGCGTGCTGGCGCTGAGTGACCGGCGGGGCAACGGGCAGGGGGCGCAGTTGGCCGAGGAGTTGAAGGCGCGGGCCCCGCTGGCACGGATGGTGGTGTTGGACCCGCAGATGCCGGAGGCGGCGCTGGCCGAACCGCCGGAGGGCTGCGAGACGACGGTCGTGGCGGCGTTTCTGGGGTTTGGCGGGACGGGCAAGTTGAGCACGGCGTATACACCGCTGCTGGACCGGCTGATGGCTTCGGGCAAGCCGGTTGTGCTGGGCGCATTGGGGAACCCGTTTCTGGTGCGGGCATACCCAGGCGCGGCACTAGCGCTGACGACATATTCGACGGTTCCGGTTTCGGAGACGGCGTTTGTGAAGGCACTCACCGGCGAGTTGCAGCCGTCGGGCAAGCCATTCTTGAGTAAGTAGGTATGGTGTTGCATCGTATGGGCGCCTTTCTTTGTTTCCGGTCCGGGTTTTTGGTCTCCGTCCGTGGCCACGGGAAGACCAATGGCCTGACCCGTTGTGGGGTTTGGGCTGTAGCGCGTCCCGGGACATGTTAAAGCAAGTTCCAACGCGGGGGCGGCCGCATGTGGGGTTTCCCCGGCGAGCGATTTGTGGTTGGGTTACAGATGAGCCCGGCCACCGGCGGCGCCAGATTGCGCAAGCTGTAACCCGCCGTGTTGTGCGGGGTTGCTCAGAAGTGCGGAAAAGGGGGGACACGCCAAGGCGATGTCCCCGCGACCGTGCTGCGCGGGGGATGATGGGTGATCCTTGTGGCTGGGTTACAGACCAGCTTGCCCAGTCCGGTTGTGCCGCAGTTCTTTTTCTTTCTTGCTTGAGGTGATCTATGGTTACTATTACCTGGCTTGGTCATACTTCTTTCTCCTTTCAGTTAGAGGCGGGCGAAGTTATTCTTATTGACCCCTGGATCGATGGGAATCCTAAGTTTCCCGCGGGTTACTCGATTGACCGCGTGGACACGATCCTGATTACTCATGGCCATTTCGACCATGTGGGCGGGGTGCGGAAGCTGGCGGAGCGGTTTTCGCCGCAGATATTCGCCAACTATGAGATTTGCGGGTGGCTGCAATCGAAGGGCGTATCCAATTGCAACGGCATGAACAAGGGCGGCCGGGCGGCGACGCCGGGCGGGCTGGCGGTAACGATGACTCATGCGCTGCACTCCTCCGGGATCGACGACGATGGCCGGATGGTTTATGGCGGGGAGGCCGCGGGCTACATACTGCATTTCCCCGATGGCCGGAACGCCTATTTCGCGGGAGACACCGACGTGTTCGCGGAGATGACGTATCTGGCGGAGCTTCATGCGCCGGCGCTCGCGTTTTTGCCGATTGGCGATCTCTTCACGATGTCGCCGCGCGGGGCGGCGGTGGCGTGCCGGCTGTTGGGGTGCAAAGAGGTGATTCCGATGCACTACGGGACGTTCCCGCCATTGACGGGGAGGCCGGCGGAACTGGCGGGGCTGACGGCGGCGACGGTGACCGAGTTGACACCGGGCGTGGCGCACCGCTGGTAGGTCAAGCGGCGGCGGCCGGCCGGATCAGATCGCGATATGCCCGCGTGGAGTACCAGGCGGCGAGTGCGGTGGCGATGACTAAGTCGTCATGCGCGTACTGTCCGCCATCGGGGCGGACGGCGGCGACCTCCTTTCTAAGGATTCCGGCGTGCGGGTGATCGCGGTGGAGCCGGAGTAACTGCATTTCGAGTAAGTACCGCAGCGTGCCGATGATTTCGCGGCGGGGCACGGTGGCCTTGCCGGAGGAAGAGCGGCCGTGTTCATGTCCGGCGGTGAGGATGGCGGGCACGAAGTTGATGTCCATTTTCTGGGCGCGGATGAGTTCGAGGGCGACTTGGCCGGGGCCGGCGGAGTCCATGATGAGATGGACGCGAACGGCGGGCGCACCCCACCCGGCGCGAGCGTGCAGCCGGGAGACGAGGCGGCGAATGTAGCCGATGACCCGGATGTATTCGGTGCCAAGCGGGATCCGTTTGAGGCCGATCAACTCGACGATCCGGCGGCTGGGCTGGACGAGCCGCTGGCGGTCGAAATCGCCGTGTTCTTCCTGGCGCAGGGCGAGGATGGCGACGGCGGAGTAATCCCGGTCCCGGCCGAGATCAAGGCCGATGAAATAGTCAGTAATGATGCAACGGCGTTCCATATGTTATATACCGCCGTCGAAGTCCATGTTGAAGATTTCCACGTCGTCGCGGAGACAGCTTTCGAATAACTCGTTACTGATGAACTGTCCGCTGGCGGCGACGAACTTACATTCGAACTCCTGCTGGAAGTCGGCTTCCGACATGGTTTTGCGGATGTTGGCGATGGCGTCGTGGTTGACACGGGGGCAGTCCTTGAGCGTGCCGAAGATACGCGTCCAGGGGCTGGCGGCGGTGTGCCATTGGTCGTAGAAATAGCCGCTTTGGCCGTTGGGCGTACTTAGTAACATCAGCGTGCCATTGGAGACAGTCAGCATAGGTTCGAGCGACTTGAAAAGCTCTTCGCTGGCGAAGGCGGCTTCGTCGACCACGATGAGCCGGGGGGCGGAGAAGCCGCGGATAGTTTCCGGATTGTCGGGCAGGGCGATGACCTGGGCGCCGTTGGCAAGGGAGAAGCCGTCGCACTTGGAGGGCGGCGGGAGGAGTTCGAGATCGAGAATATGGGCCATTCTACGGGCCTTTTCCATGATTTGGCCGGACTGGCGGCCGGAGGCGGAGGCGATGAGGATGGCCGCGTCGTGATGATGGACGGCTTCA
>JAEUQC010000211.1 GCA_016789905.1 Bryobacterales bacterium
GAAGCAGGGAGTGGAGTTTATTGAGCAGCCGCTGCCGGCGACGATGTTGAGCGAGATTGGGGAGATCCGGAAGCGGGTGGACATGCCGATTATTGCCGATGAGTGCTGTCTGCATCCGGAAGATATTCCGCGGATCGCGCCTTACTTTGATGGGGTGAATATCAAGGTGGACAAGGCGGGCGGGCTGCACCAGGCAATGCGGATGATTGAGATGGCGCGGGTGTTGAAGCTGAAGGTGATGGTGGGGTGTATGGTGTCGAGTTCGCTGGCGATTACAGCGGCGGCGCAGTTATCGCCGTTGATTGACTATGCGGATTTGGATGGGAATTTATTGATCAAGAATGACCCGTATGATGGGGTGAAGGTTGTAAGTGGGAGGTTAGTGCTGCCGGTGCGGGCCGGGGTGGGTGTTGTGGGGCGGAAGAGTTAGTTTCGAGGTTAGCCCGCGCGCGGATTCGGCGGCCACTGCAAGTGCGTGCATGCGCTTGGCCCGTTCGGCGGGAGAAAGTTAAATCTGTTCGATCAGTAAAGTGAGATCGATTCCGAAATCGCGGGCCGCTTGTATTTTGCCGCCCGGTTTCGGGTTTTTTAGTCGCCGAATGGCGCGGGCCAGTGCTTCACCGGTTAGTGGGAGTAGCGGATGCACAGCCTCAGTTTAGCGCTGAGAACGATAGGCCCACCACCCACGGCCGCAATACTCTCCCGATTTGCGGAGTTGAAGCGTTGAGCAGAGGCCTTAGCAACCGGTGCCATAGAACTGGGCGACTTCGCCGACAAATTGGCCGGGCTTCGCGGCGGAGGATAGGAAAAGTCGAGTACTGTACCAGTTATAACCAGTGTCTTCAAAAAGAAGATCGAGCCGTCCGTCACCATCGAGGTCGCCTGCCCAGAGGAGGTTGACGTAGTTGCCCTCCTCGGCGACAACCAGCGGTAGCGTGGTCAAGCGCCCGTGCTGGCGCAGAGTAACGTGCAGGATTGGGACTCGCCTTCCTCCTGGCACCTCCGCGGATTGACCAGATGGGGTGACGGCGAGTTCTACTTTGCTTCCCGCGAAACGAAAGTTTACGGGGATTTCGGCGGTGAGGGGGAAGTTTCCGGCCCTGGCGGTAGGGACAGCACGTCGAGCAAGGTGGGCGAAACCATTGAGGAGGATTACAGGGGTGCCAGCGCTCCGGATTCGGACCCTTTTGCCAGTGAAAGGCCGCTCCGCGTCAAGCACCGGATCCCGGACAGGGGTGATTCTGAGGTTGACCATTTCGGTTCGGTAGCCTTTGGGGGTGGGAAGCAGCGCTAGCCAGCGTTCCCCATTTTGAGCGTGGATTTCGTCACCGTGGAAGGCGTCGCCAACCAGGAGGAGCCGGCGGCGGATGGGAGAGTGAATGGGAACGTGCATCGGGTCGACGTCAAAACCGGCGGACAAGGCGACAAGCCCGCAGAGCAGAACGACCGCGCATCGGAAGGGTATTCCCATTGTGGTCTTAGTTTAGCGCTGGGTTAGCCATCGATGTGGCTGGCCCACTGACACCACTTCGCTTCCGCGCGCGGACCGAAACGGCTTTTCCAGGTGCGTTGGAAAGCACCGATGTGTTTCGCGGCGAGGGCTTGCAGGAGAGCCGGGAGCTTCCTGGCACGCGGCGATAGGCGCGGGAGACCTTGCAGGAATTGCGCGGCGACGATAGCGTCGTTCATGTCGCCGAGTTGGCGTTGGACGAGTTTGAGTTTACCGAGTTGGGGCGCATGGGCGTCGTGGAGTTCGAGGCTGTAGCGGAGCTTCTTGGCGGCGATGCGGAAGGTGTGTAGTTGTTCGATTTCGCCGGTGCTGGCGGCGGTGGCGCCGGCGGAGAAGAACGCTTCGATGAGGGGTTCGAGTTTTGGGGGATCGGGGTGGATGGCGTGCTCGACGGCGGGCGGCTCGCAGGTTTTGAGATAGTCACGGAGTTGTTGGGCGGCGAGATCGCGTTGTCCTTGGAGGTACGCCATGGAGGGATCGGACGCGGGGAGTTTGTGGCGGCGAAGGAGGGCGAGAGTGACATCGCGGTCGCGGACGGCGGCGGCACGCTGGCGGATGGCCCTCAGTTGTTTACGAATCTGCTTGTGGTGGCGGAGCGCGGCGGTGGCGCGGCGGGTGGCGACACGGAGGTCGTGGACCGCGTCAACGGTTGGGTCCTGCGCTGTGCGGTGCATTTCTGCGGTGAGGTTTTCAAGAAGCCGCATCCGACTAGAGGATATACCTTGCTAAGCTGGCCTGTATGTCAACTTATGGCGCCGCTCAACTCGCGGCTAGTTTCCGGACTGTGCGGAAGAATACGATTCAGATTGCCGAAGAGATCCCGGAAGAGCAGTATGGCTTCACCGCGGCGCCGGGTACGCGCACGGTAGCGCAGATGCTGGTTCACATCGCCGTGGCGACACGGATATGGCTGGCCATCAGCAAGAGCGGTGTGAGTACGCTGGAGGGTTTCGACTTCATGACCCCGTTCCAGGGGAACATGGCCGAGGAGCAGAAGTCGCGGACGAAGGCGGAGATTGTGGCCCTGCTGCAGAGCGAGGGCGAAGCGTATGCGACGCACGTGGCGGGACTATCGGACGAGTTCCTGGCGGGCGACATCACGCAACCCGACGGGCAGAGCAGCAAGAGCCGGCTGGAAACCATGCTGGGCGCGAAGGAGCATGAGATGCATCACCGGTCGCAACTGATGGTTGCCGAACGGCTGTTGGGCATCACGCCGCACCTGACGCGGGCGATGCAGGAGCGGTTCGCGTCGATGCAGGCGGCCGCGAAGGCTTAGGACTTCCCAGTGACGCTGGGCGAGTGGCCGTCGTTGCAACACTTCCCCTGGGTGCAGGCGCTGCGGGACTGCCCGCAGGACCCGGTTCACCACGCCGAGGGGAATGTGTGGATTCACACCGGGATGGTGTTGGAAGCGCTGGCGGCGGACACTCGCTTCGGTTCGTTGGATGAGCGGGCGGGGGATGTATTGTGGGCGGCGGCGGTGTTACACGATGTCGCCAAGCCAGAGACAACCGAGGTGCAGGCGAACGGGCGCGTGACGGCGAAAGGGCATTCGGCGCGCGGGGCGCTGCGGGCGCGGCGCATACTTTGGGAATTGGGCATGCCGTTTGCGTTACGCGAAGAGGCGTGCGGCTTGATTCGCTACCACCAGGTGCCCTTTTACTTGATTGAGAGGGAGGACGCCGAGCGGATTGCGGCGGCGATCAGCATGGTGGCGCGCTGTTCGTTGCTGGCGCTGTTGGCGGAGGCGGACATTCGAGGAAGAATCTGCGCGGATCAGGGCGCAATGCTGGATAACATTGCGCTGTTTGGTGAATTCTGCCGGGGGCAGGGATGCTGGGAAGGGGCGCGGCAGTTCCCTTCTCCGCTGGCGCGGTTTGAATATTTTCAAAAGCCGGACCGGGCCATTGGCTATGCCGCGCATGACACGACCGTGACCGAAGCGGTGGTGATGTGCGGGATGCCTGGGGCTGGAAAAGACACATGGATTCAAGAGAACCTGGCCGATTGGCCGGTGGTTTCGTTGGACAAGCTGCGGGAGGAGATGGGCGTGGAAGCCGGGGACAATCAAGGAGCGGTGGTGCAGGCGGCGAAGGAGCGGGCGCGGGAGTATCTACGGCGGCGCGAACCGTTTGTCTGGAACGCGACGAATCTATCACGGAGCCTGCGCGGGCAGGTGGTGCAACTGCTGACAGCGTATGGGGCGAGGGTGAAACTGGTTTACGTGGAAGCTCCGGCGACTGCCCTATTCGCCCAGAACCGCTCGCGAGAACGGGTAGTGCCGCCCGCAGTGATGGAGCGGCTGCTGGGCAAGTGGGAAGTTCCTAACGCGGGCGAGGCGCATGAGGTAGTTTATTGTGTCCGCTAAGTATCCGCGAAGTTTTCATCTGCCGTGGTCGCCGGGCGGGACACGCGACGACAAGCGCATGAAGTCTGTGGCCGGGTTGTGCGGTGTACCGATTGTGGTGACGGAGAAGCTGGATGGAAGCAACCTGGCGTTGACGCGGGAGGCGGTATTTGCACGGAGCCACTCGGGTCCGCCGGCGCATCCGAGCTTTGCGTGGGCGAAGGCACTGCAGGCGCGGATTGGCGGATTGATTGAACCGGGCGTGACCCTGTTTGGAGAGTACTGCTATGCGGTGCACTCGATTGTGTACGACTCGCTGCCGTCCTACTTCTTCCTGTTTGGCGTGCGTGATGACACGACCGATTCGTGGTGGCCGTGGGAAATGGTGGCGATGCAAGCCGAGGTGTTGCATGTGCCGACGGTGCCGGTGCTATTTCGGGGAACGGTGGCGGAGCTGGAGCCGTTAACGGCGCGGCTGGCGGCAGAGGTTTCTGCTTACGGCGGGGAGCGGGAAGGGCTGGTGGCGCGGGTGGAACGGGGATTCGCGGGGCTTGAATTTCCGAGCGTAGTGGGCAAGTATGTTCGCGCGGGCCACGTGCAGACGGACGAACACTGGATGTTCAAAGAGATCCGCCCGCAGCGCGGCCCCGCGCGAAGTTAGCGAGTGCTAGCTTTGGCTGGCGGTGAGCGCCTGGCCGATATCCCACTGGATGTCTTCCAGATCCTCAATGCCGATGGAGAGCCGGATCATGTCGGGCTCGACACCGGCGGCGGCCTGCTGTTCGGGGCTCAACTGTTGATGGGTGGTCGAGGCCGGGTGGATGACCAGGCTGCGCGCATCACCGACGTTGGCCAAGTGCGAGAAGAGCTTTAGGCTGTCGACAAACTTACGGCCGGCTTCGTAGCCGCCCTTGATGCCGAAGCTGAAGACGGCGCCGGGGCCCTTGGGCATGTACTTCTTCGCCAATGCGTGGTATGGACTGGACTTCAGACCGGGATACTTCACCCATTTGACGAGGCTGTGCGCTTCCAGGAACTCGGCGATGGCCTGGGCATTCGCCACATGACGATCCATGCGCGGCCCGAGCGTTTCCACGCCCTGCAGGAAGAGGAACGAGTTGAAGGGGCTCAGGCAGGGGCCGAGATCGCGGAGACCTTCCACGCGGGTGCGCAGGATGAACGCAATGGCGTTGAGCGGGGCCGGCAGATCACTAAAGACCAGGCCATGGTAGGCGGGCGAGGGCTTGTTCAGCAGGCCGTGCTAGGACTTGCTCCAATCGAACTTGCCGCCATCGACGATGATGCCGCCGATGGAGTTGCCGTGGCCGCCCATGAATTTGGTGAGGGAGCTGACGACAATATTGGCGCCATGTTCGATGGGGCGGCAGAGGTAGGGCGAGGCGAAGGTGTTGTCGATGACGAGCGGGACGTTGGCTTCCTGCGCGATTTTCGAGACGGCTTCGATGTCGAGGACGTTGCCGCGAGGGTTGGAAATGGTCTCGCCGTAGATGGCGCGGGTGCGGGGGGTGAGCGCTTTGCGGAAGGCTTCCGGATCGTCGGGATCGACGAATGTGACTTCGTAGCCCATGCGGCGGAAGGAGACATCGAACTGGGTGTAGGTTCCGCCGTAGAGCGTGCTGGCGGCGACGATGTGGTCACCGGGCTCGAGCAGGCTATTCATGGTGAGGAACTGGGCGGACTGGCCACTGGCGACGGCGAGGGCGGCGGCGCCGCCTTCGAGCGAGGCGACGCGCTGTTCGAGCACGTCGGTTGTCGGATTCATGATCCGCGTGTAGATGTTGCCGAATTCCTTCAGGGCGAAGAGATTGGCGGCGTGTTCAGAGTCGTTGAACACGAACGACGAGGTCTGAAAAATGGGAACCGCGCGCGCGTTCATGGCGCTTTGCGGAGCGTGGCCTGCATGCAGGCTGCGGGTGTTGAAACCCAGGGGCCGTTGATCTGACATGCGCCTATTTTAGCCAGCGGGAGAGATTTTCGCTGACGAAGGCGTCGTCGTTCAGTTCGGGATAGGTTTTGTAGACGCGTTCGATCTCTTCGAGTTGTCCTGGGCCGAGACCCTCGTTGGGGTCCAGGCACCAGATTCCTTCCAGCAGACCTTGGCGGCGAAGCACCTCATGGAGACCGGCGATGCAGCCGTGGAAGCCATTGGCGGCGTCGAAAAACGCGGCGTTCGAATCGGTGACGGCGATGGCGCGCTGGAGGTGCTCCGGCGTCACGGTGGCGGTTTGGAGTTCGGCCTGGAGTTCGACGGCGCGGCGGGTCCAGACGGCCCAGTGGCCAAGAAGGCCACCCTTGATGCGGAGCGTGCGGCCGTTAAAGTGGTGGGGCGTGAGGAGGTCGAGAACGATGTTGTCGTCGTTGCCGGTGTAGAGGGTAATGTCGTCGCGTCCGGAGTCGGCTACGGCCCGGATCACATCGATGGTTTGATAGCGATTGAACGGCGCCATCTTGATGCCGATGACGTTAGGGATTTCGGCGAATTGGCGCCAGAAATCATAGGGGAGCACGCGGCCCCCGACGGCCGGCTGAAGATAAAAGCCAATCACAGGTTGAATCGCGGCGACCGCTTGAACGTGTTCAATCAGCTTGCGCGTGGTGGCATAGGTTAACGCGGCTAGACTAAGCAGACCGGCGTCGTAGCCCAAATCGCGGGAGAGAGCGGCTTCGCGTTCGGCTTGTTTTGTGGGACCGCAGATGCCGGCGATGGCGATGACATCTTTCGCCGCCATCTCCTCTTTAGCAAGCGTGAGGACAGGCTCCAGCAGTCCTTGTTCGCGGATGGCGAACTGCGTTGTGTGGACGGCGACGGCGAGCCCGCCGGCGCCGGCATCGAGATAGTAGCGCGTCAGCGCGCGCTGGCGCCGCTCGTCAAGCTTGCGTTCCGCGGTGAGAGCCAGCGGGTGGGCTGGAATGACGGTGCCGGCGTGGAATCGCGCCAAGGCCTTAGAACTTGCCATCGCGCGCCTCGAAGTGCGTGGGCTTGTTCAATGTGGCGCCGCCCTGCGCAATCCATTGCGCGGTCCATTCGAGCATCTCGTCCGGGGTGACGGAAGGGTAGCCGAAGAGGCGGTGGCAGCGTTGGGCGTTATTGAGCAACGCGTCGGTCGCTTCGGCACCAGTAAATTCGGGAACGATGTTCAGGTGCTGGCCAATGGTTTCGGCAATGCGGCGAACGGAGAGGGTTTCCGGACCGGTGAGATTGAGCACGGTGGCCGGCGCGGTGCAGTACGGAAAGCTGCGGAGCGCGACAGAGTTCGCGTCGCCCTGCCAGATAACATTGGCGGCGCCCATGGCGAGATCCACCGGCTTGCGTTCGAATACTTTGGTGCCGATGTCGAGAAGGACACCGTAACGCAGATCTATGGCGTAATTGAGCCGCAGCAGCATGGTGGGGATGTGGCTGTGGCGGGAGTGGTAATCGTAGATGCGTTCCCGGCCTAAGCCGGTCCAGGCATATTCGCCGACGGGGAAACACTCATCGGTTTCCACGGAACCGCCACGGGCGACGTGGGAGTAGCCATAGACGTTTCCGGACGAAAAGGCGACGATCCGGGAGGATTTGAACCGCTCGCAGACGAGGCCGGGCAAGTAGACGTTCATGGCCCAGGTAAGAGTGGGGTCGTCGGTTGAACCGAACTTGCGTCCAAACATGCAGAGGACGTTCTGGGCGTCAGGCAGGGCCGCGAGTTGCGCGGGGTTGAGCAGATCGGCCTGTACACACTCAATGCCATGATGCTCCAATTGCCCGCGCAGGCCGGGCTCGGAGAAGCGCGCCGCAGCGATAATGCGCTTGCCCTCCGGGGCGGCGCGGCGGGCGCGCAGTGCAAGCGTGGGGCCCATTTTGCCGCCGACGCCCAGGATAAGCAGATCCCCTTCTAAATTGGCCAGTGCTTCGCGATCGGCCTCCGACGGGCGGCTGAGCAGTTCTTCGAGTTCGGCAATGGTGGAGATCATCGCTTGTATCCGATCTTGCGCAGGAATTCTTTTCGTTCCACAGCGTCCTCGGCCGTCTCCAGCCCGCGCGGTTTGGAGCCGTCAATAATGCCCATCACGCCACGGCCGAGTCCGGTAGTGGCGACCACCACTTCCACTGGATTGGCGGTGGCGCAGAAGATGTTGACCACTTCGGGAACGTCCTTGATGCGGCCAAGAACGTTAATCGGGAAGCCGTTTTTCAGGACGACGAGAAACGTGTGGCCGCAAGCGATGGTCTGCAGGTTCTCGACGGCCGACTGGATCAGTTCCTGATCGTTCCCGTCGGCGCGGGTAAGGCATGGGCCGGAGGCTTCATTGAATGCGACGCCGAACTTGATGGCCGGGTTCGTGTTGACGATGGCCTCATAGATGTCTTCCACCGTTTTAATGAAGTGGGACTGGCCGAAGATGACGTTCGCATCTTTTGGGATGTTTATGGAGACGTTGGAGAATACCATGGAAGTACCTGTGCAGGAATCTTCATTCTATCTATCCGACCGCGAAATTCTCGACCGCATCCGGCGGATGCCTCACGCCAAGGCGAGTTTCAAGAACCTGGTGCGCGAGTTGGGTGCGCATGGGGATAAACGAGAGGCACTGGAAACGGCGCTGAACCGAATGGTGGTGAAGGGGCAACTGGTGGAGTACCGGGGCGGGCATTACGTGGCTGCGTCGCATTCGAAAGAGTACATCGTGGGCCGGCTGTCGGTGCATAGGGATGGCTACGGGTTTGTCATTCCCCTGCAGAAACTGGCCGATATCGCGGGCGATATTTTCATTCCCCCGGCGGCCGTGGCGCAGGCGATGCATGGCGACCGCGTACTGGCGCATATCACGTACGTGGGGCCGGACGGTAAGGCCGAAGGCACGATTCTGAAGATATTGAATCGCGCGCACCAAACGGTGGTCGGCGAGTTCCGCGTGCGCCGGCGGGGCAACTGGGTGAAGCCGAATGATGATCGGCTGCAACAGTGGATCTACATTCCCGAAGGAATGGAACTGCCCGCGGCGGCAAAGAGCGAAGACCGCATTGGCGCGAAGACGTTCGACGTGGCCAACGCCGAAGAATTGGACGGGATGATCGTCAACGTGGAACTGCTGGAGTTCCCGGCCGATGGTGAAGATGGCGTAGGGCGCGTCATTGAGATTCTTGGGCATCCGGACGATTTCGGCGTGGATGTGGAGATCACCATTCGCAAGCATCACCTGCCGCATCGCTTTCCCGAGGAGGCCATCGTGCAAGCGCAGGAGATTCCAGCGGCCATTCCGGAAAGCGAGATCGCGAAGCGGAAGGATTTCCGCTCGCTGCCGATTGTGACGATTGACGGCGAAACGGCCCGCGATTTCGACGACGCGGTGTTCGTGGAGCGGTTGCCGAGCGGGAACTGGCGGCTGGACGTGCATATCGCCGATGTGAGCCACTATGTGCGGCCCGGCTCGGCGATTGACAAGGAGGCGCTGTTCCGAGGCACCAGCGTTTACTTCCCGGACCGTGCGGTGCCGATGTTGCCGCACGAACTGTCAACGGGCCTGTGCTCACTGCGGCCGGATGAGGACCGGTTGGTGATGTCGGCGGAGTTGGAGTTGGATAATGCGGGCGATGTGGTGGCGCAGTCGTTTTGCCGGGGCGTGATCCGTTCAGCGGCGCGGATGACGTACACGGCGGTGCATCGCGTGTTGGAGGGGGATGAGGCGGAGCGCAACAACTACTCCGCGCACGTTGAACATTTCGAGCGAATGAAGGAACTCGCGCTGATCCTGAACCGGAAGCGCACGAAACGGGGCTCGATCGATTTTGACCTGCCGGAATCGCTCATTGAGTTCGACGAGAATGGATTGATGATTGGTGTCGCGCGCGCACCGCGCAACATCGCGCACCGGATCATTGAGGAGTTTATGCTGGCGGCGAATGAAGCAGTGGCCGCGCACATCGCCCACGCCGGCGTCCCCTCGTTGTATCGGATTCATGAAGTTCCAGACGCGAAGAAGGTTCACGATTTCGAAGAGATCGCTTCGCAGTTTGGATACACGTTGGCATTTGGCGCGTTGCCGGTGAAAAAGTTCGCCATGGTGGACAAACGCCGCGATGGGCGCAAGGTGCGCCGGGATATTGTGATGGCCGATGAACGGGCGGCTGTTACGTCGCGGAATTATCAGAAGCTGATCGGCAAGATTGAAGGCAAGGCAGAGGAGCGAATCCTTAGCTATCTGATGCTCCGTTCGTTGAAGCAGGCGCGGTATAGCCATGAGAATCAGGGCCACTTCGCGCTGGCCGCGGAGACCTACACGCACTTCACGTCGCCCATCCGGCGGTATCCGGACCTGATGGTGCACCGCGTGTTGGGGCACATGTTGGACGGCGCGCCGGCCGCTTGGACGGAAGAACAGATGGAGGAGTTCGGCACGGACTGTTCCTTCACCGAGCGGCGGGCCGGCGAAGCGGAACGCGACCTGGTGGAATGGAAGAAAGTGCAGTTCATGATCGATCGCGTGGGCGAAGACTTCGACGCGATGATCATCTCCGTGACGAAATTCGGCTTATTCGTGGAGCTGGAAAAACTGTTCATCGAAGGGCTGGTGCCGATCGATACACTGCCCGGGGACCGCTTCCGTTTTCACGACAACGCGCGGCGGCTGGTGGGCGAAAGAACCAGGCGTGAGTATAAGATTGGCGAAAAGGTGCGCGTGATTCTCGATCGTGTCGACGAGGCCGCGAAATCGTTGCAATTTGGCATCTGGCAGGCGCCGCAGCCAGGCCGAAAAGGGAAAAAGAAGAGACAATCGCGATGACGAAAAACGAGATTCTGCTGGCGGCCAAGGAACATATTTTCCCGGCCGTGATTCATTACTTCTCCGAGCCACTGGTGCTCGATCACGCCAAGGGCCAGTACGTTTGGGATATCGACGGCAAGCAGTATTTGGATTTTTTCGGCGGCATTGTCACGGTAAGTGTCGGGCACGGAAACGACAAGGTGCGCGCAGCGGTACACAGCCAGGTGGATAAGCTGATGCACGTGTCGACACTGTTTGCCACCGAACCCCAAGTTGCGCTGGCCAGAGCCATTGCGGACAAGACGCCGGGAAAGGCGCTAAGCCAGGCGTTTTTCACCAATAGCGGCACGGAGGCAAATGAAACCGCGGTGATGCTTGCCCGGCTCCATACCGGATCCAGCGACATTGTGGCTCTGCGCCACGGCTACCATGGCCGAACGGAAGCCGGCCGCGGCATGACCGGGCAAAGCACCTGGCGCGGCCCGCTGCCCGCTGCCGCCGGGTACCTGCACATCCACAGCGCCTACTGCTACCGCTGCCCCTTCGGCTTAACCTACCCGTCGTGCGAAATGCGCTGTGCCTTCGACGCGAAAGACGCCATTGAGACCATGAGCGGCGGCCGCGTCGCTGCCCTTATCGCCGAGCCCATTCTCGGGTCCGGCGGCTTTGTGGTTCCGCCCAAGGAATACTTCAAAATCGTGGTAGATATCGTCAGGCAGCACGGCGGCATCTTCATCTCCGACGAGGTGCAAACAGGCTGGGGCCGCACCGGCAAATGGTTCGGCATAGAGAACTGGGGCGTTACTCCGGAGATCATGACCTTCGCCAAAGGGTTGGGCAACGGACTGCCGATTGGCGCCACCATCGCCACCAAGGAAGTGGCGAAGTCCTTGCAGTTTCTGACGCTCTCAACCTTCGGCGGAAATCCGGTAACCACCGCCGCGGCCAAAGCTGTGATTGACTTTGTGGAAGAAGAGAATCTTCTGGCCAACTGCGAAACAGTGGGCGAATATCTGCGCGGGAAACTGCTGGCGTTGCAGGCGAAGTATCCGCTGATCGGGGACGTGCGTGGCATGGGATTGATGCAGGCGCTGGAACTGGTGAAGGACCGCGCAACGCGGGAACACGCGCCGCGCGAAACAGCCCTGGTAATGGACGCCGCGCGCCGGGAAGGACTGCTGATAGGCAAGGGCGGCCTCCGCGGCAACGTGATTCGTATCAGCCCGCCAATGAACATTTCGACGGCCGATGTGGACGAATTCGCGCGGTTGCTGGACAAGGCGTTCGCCTCCGTCGCCAATCGGGCGGATTAACGTATATACTTTTGTTCATGCGAACGTGGCTCTTCGTGGTTGCCATCGGCTTCCCCGCGTCTGTGTGGGCCGTGACGGTCCCGGCTGTTTTGACGGAAAAGTGTATCGCCTGTCACAGCGAAAAAACAAAAGCGGGAGATTTTGTTGTCAGCGATTTTGCCTCCATTCAGCGGGGCGGTAAGAAGCATGGCCCATCAGTTGTCGGCGGCCGTCCGGAGAAGAGCCCGCTGTTCTTGATGATGAAGGGCGTCATCACTCCGAAAATGCCTATGGGCGGCGAACTAAGCGTTAAGGAACTGGAAACCGTTGAAAAGTGGATCCTGTCGCTGCCTGAGGACAACGTGCGTGTGCGGAAGGACTGGCGTTGGCCCTACGAAAAACCGGTAAAGCCCGCGGTTCCCGCAGTCCGCGCCGGCGCGCTGGCCCGGAATTCGATCGACAATTTTATTCTCGCCAAGGGCGCCGTGCAGGCGGCGCCCGCCGCGAAGCGTACACTGGCGCGCCGCGCCTATTTTGATCTGATCGGATTGCCGCCCAGCCCTTCGGAAATGGATACGTTTTTGAATGACAACTCCGACAAGGCGTATGAAACGCTGATCGACAGGTTGCTTGCCGATCCTCGGTATGGAGAGCGCTGGGGCCGCCACTGGCTGGACCTGGTCCGCTATGGCGAGACCTCCGGATTAGAAGGCGATGGCGCCATCGGCAACGCCTGGCGCTACCGGGATTGGGTGGTGGACGCCTTCAATCAGGACATGCCATACGACCGGTTTGTGCTGAAACAACTGGCCGGAGGTGACGAGCATTCCAAGACCCGCAACAACTATCAACCCGACGTGCAGGGCCATGTTCCGTTGGGCTTCCTGCGGCTGGCGCCGTGGGACCGCTCAAACCTTGTGGCCGATGAAGTTCGGCAAAACTACCTGAGCGAAATCACCGCCACAACCTCGTCGGTTTTTCTTGGCCTTTCGCTTGGCTGTGCGCGTTGCCACGATCACAAGTACGACCCCATTCCCCAGAAGGATTTCTACCGGATGCAGGCGTTCTTCAATGCCATCCAGGTGGACAACGTGGAGGTGCCCTACAAAGACGAAGAGTTCAAACAGCGAGCCGAAGCCAAGATCAAAGAGTTGCAGCAACTCTTGAAAGATGGCCCGGATAAGAAGGCGCTGGAGCACATGGAAAACGGCTTATTGCCGAAGTTCCGTGAGGGCCGGCGCACGGCGGCCGCGGCGCGCTCGCTCAACGTGGAAGACCTTCGGCTGGAACTGCGCCGCAAGGATAGTCAGGTGTTTTCCAAAGAGGTTCGCCTGCGCCACGCGGATCTGAAAGAGGATGCCGACCGCACGCAGGACAGCGAAGAGAAGAAGGCGCTGGACGATTACGAAGGGACGCTGCTGAAGCAGTTGAAGGCCGCAAACCCCGCGCAACTTGCCGGCCGCTTCGACGTGTTGACCGTGGAAGAATTGCGAGGGGAGATTGCGCGCTCCTCATCCAAGATCTTCAGTGAGGCGGAACGCGACGCGCACCGCGAACTTTCCGAACGATTGGACACCTTTCGCCGCCGCCTGGGCCGCTGGCAGCCCAATGCGTTGACAGTGAAAAATGTTCCCGGGCCGCCGAACGGGCCTTATCTTTCTCCTACCCGCGTTCTGATGCGGGGCGACTACCGGCAACCCGGGGAAGTGGTGGAAGCCGGGTTCCTGACCGCGATTACCGGCAAGGCGGAAGCAGCCGTCATTGAACAGGACCGCTATCGCCAATACCCGACGCGCGGATGGCGGCTCACGCTCGCCAAATGGATCGCCAGCAAGGCCAATCCGCTGACGGCGCGTGTCATGGTCAATCGCATTTGGCAGCACCACTTCGGCACAGGGATCGTCGCCACGCCCAGCGATTTCGGCGTGAATGGAGAGCGGCCCACGCACCCGGAACTGCTCGATTGGCTCTCCCACGAGTTCATCGATTCCGGCTGGAGCATGAAGGCCATGCACCGCCTCATCATGACCTCCGCCACCTATCGGCAGTCGGCGGAAAACACCAAAGCGGAGGCCGACAACAAGCTGCTATCGCGGTTTCCGCGGCGGCGTCTGATGGCGGAAGAGATCCGGGACGGCATTCTCTATTTGAGCAATCGTTTGAACCTGCAGCGCGGCGGCCCAAGCGTCTTCCCCGCGCTGCCGGCCGACCTGGCGGATTTCGCCCGCTATGGCCGCGGCGGCGCGTTGATGTGGGAGACCAACGAATCGGAAGCCGACATGCGGCGCCGTTCCATCTATACCTTCCAACGGCGTTCCATGCCGCTGCCCATGATGGCCGCGTTTGACGCTCCGGTGTTCAGCGAATCCTGCGATCGCCGCAGTTCCACCACAACACCGCTGCAGGCACTATCGCTGATGAACGGCAACCTGATCCACGAGGAGTCGCAGCACCTGGCGAACCTGATCGCCCGCGAGGCCGGCGGCAAGAAACCGGATCAGATTCGCGCCGCTTTTGTCCGAATTCTGCACCGCCAGCCAACGGCCGAAGAGACCGACCGTTTTGCAACCTTCACCGGCTCGCTCGATGCGCTATGCCGCGTTCTTCTCAATTCCAACGAATTCTTGTTTGTGGAGTAGCCCATGTCGAATTTTTCGCGCCGCAATTTTCTGAACAACACGTGGCTGGGCCTCGGTGGCCTGGCGCTGCAAAACCTGATGGCCGCCGAAGGCCCGTTAAGCCTGAAACCCGCGCACTTTCCGGCCAAGGCCAAACGCTGCATCTTCCTGTTCATGGAAGGCGGCGTCAGCCAAATGGATTTGTTCGACTACAAGCCGGCCCTGGTAAGGCTCGCCGGAAAACAGATGCCGAAGGCCGAAGGAACGGTGGGCGAAATTGCCACGTTCTCCGCCGCGCCGAACCGTGTCATTCCGCCCGTCGCGCCCATGCGGCAACACGGCCAGTCCGGACGTTGGATGACGGATCTGCTGCCCAACCTCGCCACCCAAGTCGATTCGCTGGCCTTTATCCATGGCGTCAAGGTCGATAACAATAACCACGGTCCCGCGGTCTATCACACCCTGACCGGAAACCAGTTCCCGGGCAGTGCCTCCATCGGGGCGTGGATTAACTACGGGCTCGGCACCGAGAATCAAGACCTGCCGGGCTTCGTCGTCTTGGGCGACCCGCGCGGCTCGACCATCGGCGGCAATGGCGTGTGGGGCAACGGCTTCCTGCCCGCCGCCTATCAGGGCACGCTTTTCCGCAATGGCGACACGCCGATTGTAGACCTGCACCGGCCGGGCAACATGTCCGCCAAACAGCAGCGCGATGAACTGGACCTGCTGAAGTGGTTGAACGAAAAACACAGCGCCGCGCGTACCAACACCAGCGAACTCGACGCGCGTATCGCGGCTTATGAACTCGCTTTCCGCATGCAGTCCAAGGCGCCGGAACTGGTGGACGTGAAAAGTGAAACCGAAGCGACGCGGCAGTTGTATGGCCTTGACGATCCGGTTTCGGAGGCGTTCGGGCGGCAGTGTTTATTAGCGCGCCGGATGGTGGAACGCGGCGTCCGCTACGTGATGGCGCTGCATGGCGCCGGCGGCGACCGGTGGGACGACCATGGCGACGTGAAAGGCCGCATTCCGAAACATTGCAAGGAAGTGGATAAGCCGGTGGCGGGGCTGCTGAAGGATTTGAAGGCGCGCGGCCTGCTGGACGAAACGCTGGTCGTTTGGGCGTCGGAAATGGGCCGCACGCCGTTTGACAACAACCTGGTGACCGATAAGCCGGGCCGAGATCACAACCAATATGGCTTGTGCGTGTGGATGGCCGGCGGCGGCGTGAAGGCCGGCGCCACGTACGGCGAAACGGATGAGCTTTCTGTCCGGGCGGCCGGCAACCCCATCCCCCTTCGCGATGTCCACGCCACTCTGCTGCAACTGATGGGGCTGGACCAGGAGCGGCTGACTTTCCTGCACGCCGGGCGGTACAAGAAGCTCACCGACATCGGCGGCAGCGTCATTAAGGACGTGATCGCCTAGGGTGCCTGGCACAGTGGCCTGACGGAGCCGTCGGACTGTTTTTCGTTCTCACACACCTGCACCTTTGCGCCGAGTTTCAACTTGACACCGTGACCGCTCGGCTTCTGGTTCGCCGGCACGATGTAGAATCGCTCGATGCGCGGTGCCAGGCCGCCGCTTCCCGGCGTAAGTTGATACCGGATGGCTGGAGACACTTGCGAAGCCGCGTCGCGCGCCTGTTTGTGAGTCACGCTTTGCCCAAGTGCGTTTAAAATGTTCGTAACATCCGCGTCGGTCCGCTGCTCGGGTTCGAATTTATACCCCGTTGGCGCCAGGTAGGTCCAAACCCAATGGAAAGACTTTCTGTCGCCAGGGTCGAGCCTGGATTCAATCGTATCTCCGCGCAATCCGCTTTCATTTGCGATTGCCTTGTGCCCGGCCACGTTACCTCCAATCTTGGTATTCGATGCGTCCGGTTTCACCGTTAGGAAACCGATAAAGCGCCCAGGAAGCAGCCCCCACAGGCGGCGCGGACCAGTCAGCCGGAAATGGAGTTCGTCTGTCGGCCGCAGCGTAAACCGCGCCGGCGCGTGGTGATGCCCTTTTCCCAAAACTTGTATGGTATGCGGCTGTTCATGAATGTGCTGCAGTAGCCGGTCTCTTAGACCTTGAGCTACCACGTACCGGTCGAGCAAAGTGTCGCCTCGAATCATAATATGCACGGAATTATTGAGTATTTCCGCTGGACCCTCATGACTCGATTGAGACTCGGCCGCCGCCATTCGCACGGACGCCATCACTGTGGCAAAAACCACTCGTTTCATCGTATCTCTCCTGGTAATTTGTACACCTGCAAATCCGCCCGTTCGTAGAATCGCTTTTTCGATTCCGCGGACCACGTCTTTGTCGTTTGTTCGAACTGCTCACGGGCAAGCGCTGACGCGCGCTGCGCCCTCGGATCGCGAGCTTTGGTCAGCGCCGCGGCGTAGATGCCAGCCGCTAGGCACCGCACGAACCGCTGCACCTCTTCGTCATTGGCAATGAGCCAAGGTTCCACCACGTTGACGGCCTCCTGATAACGGCCCATCGCATACAGTGCCCGTGCCCGTTTCGTTTGCGCCTCCAGCCCAGCCGTGCTGTCCGAACTTTTGGCAAGCATTTCAATGGCGGTTTCAGCCGCCCGGAGCGCCGCTGGCGCATCCTGTTTCGCCAGGTATGCGGACGAAAGCGTCATCGCGCTGGCTACCGGCGATAGGCCCGACGCGCGGGTGGCTTCTTCCACGGCGAGACTTCCCTGCCCTTGTGTCGCCGCCAAGTGACTCCGGATCTGGCGCCACTTGGCAGTGCCCGCCCTGTCGTCTGGGCTCAGCCGCAGCTCGGCTTCGGCCAGCAGTTCGCCGGCCTTCGCGGCGTCGCCCTCGCTAACACGCGCGTTGGCTTCGTTCAGCAGGCTCTGCAAATAGTATGATTTCCGGTTCAACCGTTCGTAGACGCCGCGCATTTCCCCATGAATCGCATACGCCTCCGGGAAATCGGCGCGATGCATCGCGGCATGGGCAACCAGCCCCATCGCCTGCGCCATTTCGTTCAGCTTGCCCCAGGCTCTCGCATCCGCGAGTAACTGCCGGCTCCCGGCCGTCACCTCCGCGTTACGCCCCAGGTCGATTAGCAAGTTCAGCCGAATTACGCGTGCCTGGAACTGGGCCGCCCTCTGCTTGGACTCGGTATAGTGCGCTGTCGCCGCATCAAGCAGAGGCAGTGCCTCCGCCGTGCGGGCAGTTCTCGACAGCGTTTGCGCTAATTGCAACTGCGCGTTCGCCGCCGCCAGTTTCAGCCGCCCCTCCGTCGCTATCTCCAGGCTCTTGCGCAATGCCGCTTCGGCCTCCTCATACTGGTACTGCGCGAAGTGGCGAATTCCCAGGTCATAATAATTTCGCGCCAGCAGTCCGTTGAACCCATTGGCACGCACCTGCGAAGCTAACTGGCTGTTGATCTTCTTTGCATCGCCGAATCGCCCGGCGAACGCGGCCACTGTGCCCAGGCGCCCCAGCACCGCCGCTTCCAGGTACCGGTTTTCGGTCGTCCGTGCCATTTCCATCACTTTGCGCAGTTCGGCCTCCACCTGCGCCGTATCTTTGGCCAACAGATGTTCCTCGCTCCGTCGCAACGCCACGGCCGTAAGCCCTTCCAGGTTTCCGCGCAGCCGAAATCCCTCCGCTGCCTTGCCCAGCGAAAGCAGCGCTGCTTCCGTCTCCCGCCGTTGCCCCTGCAGGGCTCCCAACTGCAGCCACGCCGTCGGGTTCTCCGGTTCCTGCCGCAGCAAGTATTGGTAACGCTTGGCCGCGCCGTCCGTATCTCCGTTCAGCGCCATCGCTTTCGCCGTGTCCAACGCCGTACCCGGGCCGTTTTCCAGCCGCTCGAAGAGCACTGTGGCCTCCGCGAAGTCTCGCAGTACGAACTTCCGAACCGCGTCGGTCAGCCCACCAGGCGGGTCGCGCAAATCCGCCGAACGCAACAGCTCCTCCTTCGCCCGGTCCGCCATGTCCAGCTCTGCATACGCCTGCGCCAGCCGCGCGTGCGCGGCAGCGAAGTTCGAGTCCGCGGCCACTGCTTTTTCCAGCAGCAGACGCGCCTTTTGCGGCGATTCCTCATGCAGCGCCGCCACGCCATCGTTGTACCAGCGCTGCGCCTCCGCGGGTGGGCGGTAGCCGGGCCGAAACTGCCAGTAGAGCAACGTACCAAGCACCGCGAGCGCCGCCACAAACGCCACTTGCCACACTCGCGCCGGAATCCGGTCCCGCCGCCGCCGTGGAATTGCCGCTCCCGGCTGCCCTTCCAGCGCCACCAGCAATGCGCGCGCCGACTGAAACCGGTACTCCGGCTCCTGCGCCAGGCACGCCAGAATCGCACGGTCCCACGTGGGTGGCAGTCCATCGACCAGCGAACTGGGCGGCGGGGGCGTCTCCCGCATTTTTTTCACCGCCAGCGCCATCACCGAACCGCCGCGGAACGGGAGCCTGCCCGTCACCATTTCATACAGCAAAACACCCATAGAGTAGATGTCAGTCGCCGGGCCCATCTCGGCTCCCTCAATCTGTTCCGGCGCCATGTAGGCAGGGGTTCCCAGCGTGGAACCTGTCACTGTCGCCCCCGAAACGCTTAGGCTTCGCGACAGCCCGAAATCGGTGATCACGACTCGTTCCCCCACCAGCATTACGTTCCCCGGCTTCAAGTCTCGATGGATCACGCCCGCCGCGTGCGCCGCCTCCAGTCCCTCCACCATCTGCCGTGCCATCGACAGCACCACCGCCGGCTCCATTCGCCCTTCGCGCGCCAACCGGGCCGCCAGTGTTTCGCCTTCCAGCAGTTCCATCGTCAGGAAGTGCGTCGTGCGGCCGCCTTCCCGCGTGTGCCGCCACAGGTCATGGATGCGGCAGACGTTCGGATGCGTGACTTTACGGGAAAGCTGGATCTCCTGCTTGAAACGTAAATAAGCGCTCTCGGTGATGGCCAATTCCGGGCGCAACGTCTTCACCGCCACGCGTTCGTGGAGTTCCAGGTCCTCCGCCTCGTAGACCTCACCCATGCCGCCAGCAGCAAGAAATCGCACCATGCGGAATCGTTCTGCCGCCACATCTCCATCGCGGAACGCATGTAATTCCAGCGCATCCCGCACCCATTCTGCCGGCGGTTGCAGGTCGTCCACCTTCGGACAGTCGGCATCGTTCAGCGCCAGCAACCTCGCCGCCTCGCGCACCACTTCCGGGTCTTCTTCCTTTGCCAACAGCCGTTCCCGTTCACCGGCCGGCAACTCTTCCAGGCGCGCGAACCAGTCCTTCACCTTCTCCCACTGCTCCGGCGACATCACAACGCTGAACCCGTGATCTCGCCTTCCAGCCAGGCTCTAGCCACCGCCCAGTCTCGTTTCACCGTCTTTTCAGAAATCGAGAGTACCTCCGCGGTCTGCTCAACCGTTAGCCCCGCAAAAAAGCGGAGTTCTACCACTTTGGCCTGGCGCGGGTCCAATTCCGCCAGCCGCGTCAATGCTCGGTCCAGGTCCAACATCCGGCCGGATCCTGTGTCCGCCACGGCAACGATATTCTCATTCAATTCAATCCGCAGCCCCGCGCCCCCGCGTTTTTCGGCCAGGTGTCTACGCGCGTGGTCAATCAATACCCGCCGCATGGTTTGTGCGGCTGTTACAAAAAAATGCGCCCGGCTTTCCCAACTAAGCGGACCGTTCCCAATCAGCCGTACATACGCCTCGTTCACCAGCGCCGAGGCCTGTAGCGTATGGTCCGGACGTTCCCGCCGCATGTATCCCGTGGCCAGCCGGTGCAACTCCTCGTACACCGCTTCCATCAGCCGCTTCTGCGAATCCCGGTCTCCGTCACGCACGTTGGCCAGCAGTTGAGTTATGTTTCCCTCGATGGCCATGTGAGCGCTCATTATATGTCCTGCAGAGGAATGCGCGGTAATGCAATAACGCGGGCCAAAAGTTTTTCTACTTTCGCTTCGGAACGCTCCGCCCTTCGTTCTTGTAGCGCTCCAGCAGCGTGTGCAAGGCCTTTACTCGTTCCGGATATTGCGCGTATAGGTTCTTTGTCTCTTTCAGGTCTTCTTTCAAATGGAACAACTCGCCGGCCTCCGTATGCGGGGCCACTCCGTTTCGCTCCCGCCACCAGGCTGGTTCGGCGCCGCCATGCGCGCCCTTTGCCGATTCAAGCAATACCCAGTCGCCCTGGCGGATCCCATACTCATTGTTCATTGAATGGTGGACCGTCGCTTCGCGAATGGGGCCGCGGCGCTTCCAGCCAAATAGCGCCGCCGAAATGTCGTAGCTGTCCTCGGCCGCGTCGTCCGGTAACTTGTGATTCACCATCGCCGCCACGGTCGCCATCAGGTCAGTCAAACAGATGACTTCCTTTTCCACCATGCCCGCCCTCACACGCCCCGGTCCCCAGGCAATGAAAGGAACGCGATGACCGCCCTCCCATAACATCCGTTTCGCGCCCCGCAGCGGCCCTTGGCTGGCGTGCGCAAACTCCTGGAGCACCGGATACGTCAGGTTCTCCGGGCCATTGTCGCTTGTAAAGATCACCAGTGTATTGTTCGCTTGCCCGGTTCTCCGTATCGCTTCGACAACTTGGCCTACACTCCAATCCGTTTGTTGCACGAAGTCGCCATAACGTCCCGCCCGGCTCTTGCCAATGAACTCGTCGTCGGGGGCAATCGGCGTATGCGGAGACGAAAGTGCGAAGTACAGGAAGTACGGCCGCGCCGATTTCGCTCGCTCCTCCACGTAGCCCACCGCCCGCCTGGTCAATTCGGGCAGCACTCCCTCCAGCCGCCAGCCAGGTTTCATCAACCCCGGCCAGCCGAACATCGCCTCCGGCTTCTGCTCCGTCGCCGGCGCTGTCAGCCGGTCGTTCTCAATAAACGTATAAGGCGGGAAGTTCGGTAGGTCTACTCCAAAGTACGAATCAAAACCGCGGGTAACCGGGCCTTCGCCGATAGGCCTGTCCAACAGAACCTTCTTTGCAAACTCCATGCGCACAGATCGCTGCGGGTCCCCAATGCGCACCGTCGAATTCACCTTGCTGCCATCGCTTGTCGCCCAGTCCCAGCCAAGATGCCATTTCCCAATGGCCGCCGTCTTGTAACCGTGCCGCTGGAGCATTTGGGGAAGCGTTAATCGCTCCTTCTCAATCAAAGGCCGGTCCCACGGCCAAAGGACTTGCGTCTTCAATTCGGTGCGCCAAGGATAGCGGCCGGTCAATAGCCCGTACCGTGTGGGCGAGCATACGCCGCAGGGCGTGTGCGCATCGACGAATCGCAAACCTTCCTTCGCCAGCCGGTCGATGTTTGGCGTTTCTATCTTCGACTCAGGGTTGTTGCAGCCGACGTCCCCATAGCCCAAATCGTCGGCCAAAATGATGACAATATTCGGTGGGCGCTTTGCGGGCGCCGCCATCGCTTGGCCAGCAGCTAACGAGCCGGCTCCAAAGGATCTCAAAAAAGCGCGTCGGGAATGTTCCATGACAACGCAGTGATTCTAATATAGAAAAGACATGCGCACCCGCCTTCCCCTTCTGGCCGCCCTTTTCTGCCTGTCGTTAGCAGCGAAAGATTCGACCGTCTATCTGCGAACCAAGGACGGAGCCTCCAGCGAATCCGTCACCAGTCTCTCCGCCATTCGCGTTACAGTGGACGGAAAACAACGGTCGCTCCCGCTCGCCTCAATCCTCTCGATTCACAATGGCGATGCGGCCTCGGCCTCCGAAGCCGAGACCATCGAGGCAGGCATCGTTTCCATTCAGGGCGCCGACCGTGCTGCCCGCGACCTCGCTGTGGAACGGTTGACCGCCATTGGCATTCCGGTCATGACTCCTTTGCTGAAGGCGTACAAGGATACCGACCAGCACGAACCGCGTCCCCTCTACCGCTTGTTTGAACGCATCATGCCGAGCCATGCCGATCAGTTGAATCGCCAGCTCAGCCTGATTCGCCTCGCATCCGGAGAATCACTGCGCGGGGAAGTGGAACCCTTCCAGATCGGCCCGACCGGCTGGAACCAGATCCGCTTGCTCGCCATCAAGCAGAAGTCCATTTCCCGGCGGATGGATATTCATTCTTTGCGTCACAGCACCCAGATTGAGTATTTCGACACCGCCGTGATTTTTTCCGCCGACACCAAGGCCACCATCACGGCCAGTGGGTTCACTCGGTTGAGTTGGGAGACCGACGGCTGGGCGACCGGGCCCAACGGTCTGCAGAAACCGGGTCCGAACTACAAAACCAATCTTGTCGATGGCCACCCGTTCGGCGCGCTCGTCGGCCGTTTTGGCGCAACGGGAAATGTTTTTTTTGTCGGCGCTACTTGGCGCGCGCCGGCCGTTCCATTGGCAAAACTCTTCCTCGCCATTAACGATAATCGGCATTGGCAGAACAACCTTGGCGCTTATCGAGCCACCCTCTCGGCCACCGGCGCCTACGACATTGGCGACCCGCAATAGAATAGAAATAAAAAATCTATTGCATCCGATTCAATTCCCATTTAATCTCAAATTGTAAAACAATCTAATGGGCCGCTCTCTCGTGCTCCCTCCCCCATCGCCCTCTGGCGAGAGCTTCCGTTTAAGGACCCTGTTGCGTGTCCGTCACTAAGCCGGAAGTTGCTGAGATTCCATCCAGAAAACTGATTGTGGTGGCCATCGGCTCTTCAGCCGGCGGTTTGGAGGCGTTGCGATTCCTCTTCCACCATTTGCCGCTCGATTCCGACTTTAGTTACGTCGTCGCGCAGCACTTGGCTCCACAACACTCCAGCATGTTGACGGACCTGTTGGCGCGTGAGACGGCGATGTCCGTCCGCCAGCTAAACACCGACACGCTCATGGAGCCGGCCTGCATCTACGTCACCGCGCCGAACACCAACGTCGTGTTTCGAAAAGGGTTCCTGCGGGTCATCGAACCGAATGACCGTGGACCCAAGCCAAGCGTGGATGCGCTGTTGCAATCGCTGGCCGCGGAGATTCCCGAAAGCGCTATCGCCGTTATTCTTTCCGGCAGCGGGTCCGATGGCAGCCAGGGTGTTCGTGCCTTGAAAGCCGCCGGTGGCCGCGTTATCGCGCAGGACCCCCGCACCTCCAAGTACTCCGGTATGCCCCAGGCGGCCATCGCTACCGGTATGGTGGATGCGGTCCTTCCGCCCGAAGAGATCGGCCCATACCTCATCCGTATGAGGGACCACGTCGATGCCCCGCCAGGCCAGAAGAAGCAGAAGCGCCGCTCTTCGGAGATCGAACAGATCCTCGAAAAAATCAACCTGGCCACCAACATCGACTTTCGAGGATATAAGTCCAACACCATCAGCCGCCGCATCCAACAGCGGCTGGTCGCTACCCGCTGCCAGAGTCTTAAGGACTACATCTCGCTCCTCGACGCCAATCACGACGAAGCGCAAAGCCTGGCCCAGAACTGTCTCATCTCGGTGACTTCTTTTTTTCGTGACGACGCTGCCTTCGATGCCCTTGCCGCGGCCGTCCGCAACCGTCACTCCGGCCCCTCCAAAGAACCGCTTCGCGTCTGGGTGCCGGGCTGCGCCACGGGTGAGGAAACTTACTCGCTCTCCATTCTGCTTTCCCAAGCGCTGCCCGGCAGGCGCCTCCAGATTTTCGGCACCGATCTCGACGAAAATGCCGTAACATTTGCCCGAAAAGGCCTCTATCCCCCCAGCGTCATAAAGTCCCTGCCCGCTGCTGTCGTCAGCAAACATTTTCTCGAAACCACTTCCGGGTTTCAGGTGGAGCGCGCCATTCGCGATTCAGTGGTGTTTGCTCGCCACGATCTGTTGCGCGACCCTCTGTTTCTCAACCTCGATCTCATCAGTTGCCGCAACCTGCTCATCTACCTCAAACCTGCCCTGCAGGAAGAGGTTATGCGGAAGTTCCATTATGCGCTGAACCCGAATGGTATCCTCTTCCTCGGCCGTTCAGAAAATCCGGCTGGAGAGTATTTTGAATGCTTCGACCGCAAGGCTCGTTTGTTTACCAACAAACCCCTTCTGGAAAGCGAACGCCGGCTTCCGGTTACGCGCGACTGGAGCTGTTTTGACCGGGGCACACTGAACACGCAAGTGGAGTCAAACAATCCCGCAACCTTTCTTCATAGCTTGCTCGTCGATCAATTCGCTCCCCCGTCTGTGCTGATCGACGAAAACTTCCGCATTTTGGAAAGTTACGGCGACATCGGGCGTTACTTGTTCCTCCAGGAAGGCAAGCCGCAGTTCACGCTTCTGGCCATGGCTCCGCGTGCGGTTGCCGGTTCATTGCGTGCGCAAGTGCAGCGCACGCTGAAACTCCAGAAGCCCACTCGCGGTGTCCCCAGGAAACTGGTGCTGAACGGAACCGATGTAGTTCTTCAGGCCAACGTTTTTCCCGCGCCGAGGGCCACGCAGGAGAAATTGTTTGTTGTCAGTTTTGTCGAATCCGCCATGCCCGACGAACCGGCCGCTTCACAAGCCACCATAAGCGCGGAGAATGACGAGCAGATGCGCGAGTTGGAGCGGGAACTCCACACCACGCGCGAGCATCTACAGGCGGTGGTCGAAGAACTCGAAACTTCGAACGAAGAACTTCAGGCCCTGAACGAAGAGATGCAGTCGGCCAATGAGGAACTGCAGGCGTCCAATGAAGAACTGCACGCCTCCAATGAAGAACTGCAATCCACCAATGAGGAACTGCTCACCGTCAACGAGGAGTTGGAGCACAAATCCATTGAACTCGCGTTCTCGATTGAGGATCTGGAAAATGTTCAGAATAGCCTCGACTCCCCGCTTTTGGTCATCGACGGCCGTGGCTATTTTCGCCATGTGAACGATGATGCCCGACGGCTATTCGGCCTCAATACCGAACACATTGGCGGTCCTATCGTCATCCCCAACGAGTCGGCTCTTGCCACCCAGATCGTCACCCGCGCTCAGAAAGTATCCTCCAATGGGCAGTCCAGCGAATTCAAAACTGTCGTCAGCCACCGCCACTTCCGCGTCTGCGTGCGGCCTTATGTGGGCCGGCACAAGGCTACCCGCGGTGCGGTGGTGGTATTTCATGAGATCACCGGCATGGTGCAAATCCATGATCGATTGCGCCGCGCCGACGCACGCCACCGGGTACTCAGCGCTCGCCAGGAAGCAACCATTAACGCTCTTTCCGCCCATATGGCCGTCGTGGATGCCGAAGGCAACATTGTGGGTATCAATAACGCCTGGAAGCGGTTCGCGCAGACCAACGGTTATGCCGGACGCCGCTATGGACTCGGTGCAAACTACCTGGCCATATGCGACGAGGGGGCGCGTAGCGGTGCGCCGGGTTCGGCCGAAGCCGCCGAGGCGGTTCGTTCCGTCCTTTCGGGCGCCACACCCAATGTCTCCTTTGAGTATCCATGTCACTCGCCGTCGGAAAGCCGTTGGTTCCGCTGTCTGGTCACGGCTGTGCCCGGTGAACGCTCCGGCGGCGCCGTCATCCTCCATGTCGATATCAGTGAGAGGATCATCAAGGATCAGAAGATTAACAGGCAGTTGACCGCGCTCGATTCCGCCGCCAATGCCATTTTTATCACCGACGCCGACGGCCGGATTGACTGGGCTAACCAAGCTTTCCAGCGCCTCTCCGGCTACTCCTCATCAGAACTCATCCTCCAAACGCCCGCAGTTCTCGAGGATCCAGCCACCCGCACGCCATTCGCCCACACGCTTTTGCAGTGTCGCCGCACCGGACGACCCCATTCCTGTGAGGCCATGCTCATCTCAAAACTAGGCGAGCCCTACACGGTTTTGCAGACAATTACGCCGATCGAAGGCGCGGACTCCGAATGGAGCCATTTCGTCGTTACGCATGAAGACGTGACGGAGCAGAAGCGCGCCGAAGCGCATATGCGCTTCCTGGCCGAACACGATGAGCTCACCGGCCTTCGTAACCGCAAAAGCTTCATATCCCGGCTTTCCGAAGCGATCGCCTCACAGTCCGAGTCACGCCTCGCTGTCTTTTTCCTTGACCTCGACCGTTTCAAGGACACGAACGATTCGCTCGGCCACCTCGTCGGCGATCAGATCCTGCAGGAAATCGCCTCCCGCCTCCGCGCCCTTTTCCGCGACAATGCAACCCTCGCTCGCTTCGGCGGTGATGAATTTGTCCTGTTTGTGGAGAACACCGCCAACACCGCTGATATCGATTTTGTAGTGGAACGTCTGCTGAATGGCTTTTCGCGGCCGCTTGACGTGGAAGGCAGGCCCATTCTCATTACCGCCAGCGTCGGCGTCACCGTCTTCCCCGACGATGGCCGCACCGCCGAAGACCTCCTACGCAATGCTGACCTTGCCATGTATCGCGCCAAGGCCGACGGCCGCCGCGGCTATCGCTTCTACGATCACCGGCTTGAATCGGAAGTCAATGAACGCGTGAACATTGAACGCGAATTGTCCCGCGCGCTGGGGGCTCGCGAGCTTTGGATTGCCTTCCAGCCTCAGCTCTCCTTGCAGACCAATCAAATCGTCGGAGCGGAAAGTCTCCTTCGCTGGAGCCCGGCCACTGATCGCAATGTCCCCATCAGCAAGGTCATCTCCGTCGCCGAGGAGTCTGGACTCATTCTCAACATCGGTCAATGGGTCATCCGAGAATCCCTCCAGCAGTTGAAGATTTGGCTCAACCAGGGCCACTCCATGCGCATATCCGTCAACTTGTCGGCCGTCCAGTTCAATCAGCAGGATGTCTTTGGCTTCGTGATTGAGATGCTCACCGCGCTCAACCTTCCGCCCTCCTGCCTGAAGGCCGAAATCACCGAAACCGTGCTACTCAACCGTTCCACTCGCGTCCGTGAAACGCTGCACGCCCTCCACGGCGCCGGAATTGGTCTCGTGCTCGACGACTTCGGCACTGGCTATTCGTCGCTCACCTACCTGCAACAGTTCCCCATCGAATCGGTTAAGATCGACGCCTCTTTCTTGAAGGGAATCGGGCGGAACGGGAACGATGAAGCCATTGTCAACGGCATCATCAAACTCGCTCACTCGCTCGGCCAGCGCGTTGTTGCCGAAGGCGTAGAAACCCAGGAACAACTCGACTTTCTCCGCTCCTGCGATTGCGACTATGCCCAAGGCTTCCTGTTCGCCAAGCCGTTGCCCACGCAGGAATTCGAATCGTATCTGGCAAGCACCGCCGGCGCCAGCGTGAACTGATCCGCCGGTTTCAGTCCTTGTACGAAGGGTCTTTCTTGTCCAGCAGCCGCAACATGGCCGCGAATTCGGGATTCCGTTTGCGGCTATAGCCTTTGTCTCCCAGGAAATCGTCGCTGCGTTCCCGGCTTACCTGGCGCACCTGTTCCGGCGGCACCACCAGGTCTCCTCCCGTCGATTGGGCCGCCAGTTGCACCTGGCACGCCCGCTCCAAACGGTACATCCGCACAAACGCCTGCGCCACCGAATCGCCGCACGTCAGCAGTCCATGGTTCCGCATGACGAACACATGCTTGTCACCAAGGTTCGCCGCCAGCCGTTCCCGTTCGCCCAGTTCAATGCTTGGCCCCTCAAAATCGTGATAGCCAACCCCTTCGTAATAGCCAAGCGCATACATGCTAATCGGCAACAAACCGCATTCGAGCGCCGCCACCGCCATGCCCGCGACCGTATGTGTGTGCATCACGCACTGCACGTCCGGCCGCGCCATGTGAATAGCGCTATGAATCACGAACCCGGCCGGGTTGATCTCCTGACGCTGGTCCCCAACTATGTTTCCTTCCCAGTCCACTTTCACCAGATTCGACGCGCAAACCTCGTCGAAACGATACCCATACGGGTTGATCAGAAAATGGTGTTCCGGTCCAGGCACCCGCACCGTGGTATGCGTCCAAATCAATTCCGACCAGCCGAAGTGGTCAATTAACCGGTAGGCCGCGGCCAGTTGCACCCGCAGTTCCCGCTCTTGCTCCGTCATAGTTTCTTCAGGTAGATGTTCCGGAACTCGATCTTCATCGGCGGCCCGACATGCAGTTGCAGTCCCAGCAGCCCCTTCATCGCCCGATTCTTCGTATCATCGTCAACAAAAGCCGACACTAACTGCCCATTGAAAATGTGAAGCATCACATTGCCGCGCGCGATAACATGCACCGTGTTCCAGCCATTGATAACAATCGCCCCGCGCAAATCTTCATTGCTCTTCAGGTTGCCGATAATCCGCGCCCGCTTCCCGTCCTCAATCGTCGCCACCTGTCCGCGCGCAGCCAAGAATCCGCGCCCACGTTCCTCGTACAGCAGTCCCGTGTAGCGGTTCTCAAAGTCGAAATCCGCCTGGTATCCCTTCAACACCCACTTGCCAACTTCCGGCAGCGCCGTGCTGCGATACTGAAAACCGCTGTTGGTCGAGTTCATCTTAAAGTCGAGCTTCAGCTCGAAATCCGCCGGTTCCCCGCCCCGCCAAATCAGAAATGTGTTCTGCTTCAGCGGCTTTTCTTTCGTCGATTCGCCAACCAGCGAACCTCCCTCGGCGCGCCAGAAATCAGAGTCTCCGTCCCAGCCTTTCATGGTGCCGTCGAATATGGACTCAAACCCTTCGGTTGAATTCACCACCAACGGTTCCGGCCCCATCGGCCCCCGGCGCGCGCCGCCCGCGGGCGGTTGCGCTGCCAGTATCGCGCCCGCTACAACCAGCAGACCAATCAGCTTCATTTCACTCTCCCTTTCCAAACAGCCAAACTCTGAAAAATATCACTTTCTCGCCATCCATGCACGCGTGGCTTCCCAGCGCCGCGTCACCCACCCCTTATGTTTCGCCCTCTCCCTCCGCCACCATCGGCCCAACGCCGATTCCGTCCATAACCCATACGCTGCCGCCCGCAGACGCATCACCCGTTCGTAGCACCACCGAAACCACCCTATCGTCAGCAGTTGCGGTTGTGTGAGTTGGAACAGCCGCGCCACTAGCGCGGTCCCCAGCACTTTTGCCGTCGCAATCGTTCCAATCCCCAGCACCGGATGCCCGCCGGCCAGCCAATACAACGCCAGTAACTTAATCGGCGCCAGCGCGATTGCGGGCGCGCCGAACAACGCAAGTGCACCAAACGGCGGCACGCCGCGCAGCCACGCCTCGATCGCCCGAAACACGGGTAACTTTCCCAGCAGCGCCACCACTGCCGAAAGGCGCCACAGCGCTTCTTCCACGAGCAGCGCCATGCCCGCCACCGCCAATAGCGGATACGTAATCAGTCTTTTCGCGAATCGCCGCACACTCTAAACTATGTCCCGCGGTAAAGCTTTGTAAAGCCGCGTAACCTGCCGGTACTTGCGTGCGCCTATGTGTGTTGTTACCGCTGTGGCCTACTCAACTGGACTGACTATACTCGTCGCGTTTGCCTCCGCCGCCATTACGCTCGCCCAATATGCCGTTGTGCACCCGGCGCCGCGTGTGGAACTTCCCAAAGTCATTGATGGCAACACGGCCGCTGTGTGGGCCGATGGCGAACTGCATATTTTCCATTCCACCGGCGTGCCCGTCCGCAGTAAGGGGCCGGACCAGTTCCATCTGGCCAACACGGAAGGCGTGGATTTTGACTCCGCGGAACACAAGCCGGTTTGGTTCGAAGCTGTCTGGCGCGATGCCGACGGCACGCTATTCCTCTGGTATCACAATGAACCCGGCGGCGTTTGCCAAGGAAGTAACTTAACCCTTCCGCGCATCGGCGCCGCCATCTCCTACGACAATGGCAAAACCGTGAAGGATCTCGGCATCGTCCTCGAATCGGGTGACTCCGCCGATTGCGACGCCAAGAACCGCTTCTTCGCCGGCGGCCACGGCGATTTTTCCGTCATACCCGATCGCGAACACGGATTTTTCTACTTCTTCTTCACCAACTACGGCGGGGCGCTGCAGGAGCAAGGCATCGCCACCGCGCGCATGCCGTTTGCCGACCGCTGGCAACCCGGCGGCACCGTCAAAAAGTACTTTCACGGCGCGTGGGAGGAGCCCGGCAGAGGCGGGCGCATGACGCCCATCTACCCGGCCGCCGCCCCCTGGCAGGACGCTGGAACGGACTCCCATTGGGGCCCTTCCATCCACTGGAACTCGTTCCTGGAACAGTACGTCATTCTTATGAATCACGCCTGTTGCGAACCCGGCTGGCCGCAGGTCGGCGTCTACGCCTCATTCAATGCCGATCTTGCCAATCCTGCTGGCTGGACAGTCCCCTGGCGCATTCTCGAAATCGGCGATATCGCCCATAAACCCGGTTACTATCCGCAGGTCCTCGGCTTAGAGCCGGATGGCACCGATACGGCCGCCGGCCGCGTCGCCCGTCTCTACGTGCACGGCACATCGGAACACGAAATCGTCTTCCTGAAAGAAACCCCAAGTATCACGCCCACCGATCCGTGTGACCCATCCTCCGGCCAGTCCTGCCCGGAAAGCATACGCATTCCGCCAAAACAGTAGTATCCTGGAAAAACTCGTTGCCCGGCCGCCAGGTTCGCTCCGGAATTCCCTTTTCAAAGGTGATGCACATTGCGTACCCTGTTTCTTCTGGCCGCCTCCTGCGCCTATGGCCAGTTCGTTCCCGCTTCCTACAACGTTCCGGAATCGTATACCGCCAAGACGTTTCAGTTGAAACCGCTCGGCCCGGAACTCGCCAAGCACGACTACGACGCCTACATGTCGTCCATCGAGCACCTTCACAAAACCTTCTCGCCCGGCGGACGTTGGCCGAACGACAAGATCACCATGGCTGACGCGCTGAAAGACGTTGAAGGCGAGATCGCACGCTTCCGCGCCCGCCGGAGCTTCACTTATGCCGTACTCTCCCTGGATGGCACGCGAGAACTCGGTTGCGTCTACATCTCTCCCAGCAGAAAAGACGGCTACGACGCCGCCGTCCGCCTATGGGTCACCAAGGCCGAGTTCGAAAAAGGCCTCCAGCCTCTCCTGCTCGGGGAGGTCAAGGCATGGCTCGCAAAGTCCTGGCCATTCAAGAACGTGCTCTATCCCAACTAGGCCGTCGCCTGCCGGGCCATTGCATGGCGCAGTCGCTCGGTATCTCTGCCGAACGTCCGCGACGCACCATACAGCACCACTGCCAGCGCCACCGCCAGAATCGGAATCAACACCATCGCCTGCTGTAATCCGGCCGCTTTGAACGTCTCGGTCAATTGGGTCGCGCCCGCCGCCGCCATTGCCCGGCGCGCCATGAAATCGCTTGCCATCCCTGTCAACAGCGGTCCAAACGAAGCGCCGCAAAGGTACATCGCCAGAAAATAAATCGCCATGGTGATGCCCCGCTGCGTCGGCGCCACAATCTCCTGCAACGACGAATATACCAGCCCGTAATAGGTATTCAGCATCCCGTAGCTCAGCGAGAACAAAACCAGCGCCAGCGCGGTTTCCCCGGCCGGTTGCGCCACGCCGGCATACGCCAACGGCGCGCCCGCCAGCGCCAGTCCCGTCGCCAGCAATAGGCGTCCATTCATGCGCACCGCCGCCGCGCGGTCCCCCACCAGGCCCGATAGCATTCCGCCCGCCACGCCGCCAATCAGAAAGGTCACACCCGTCGCCGTGCCCGATTGCGCCAGCGTCAGCCCATGCACCCGGCTTAACAGTGCCGGCAAAAACGTGCTGATGGCGTAGATGTTGAAGTTGAGAAACACGCCCGAAGCGATGATCCACCACAGCGTCGGGATGCGCAGCAGCGCCCAAACGGACCCCGCGCTTCCCTGCTTCGCAATCCCTTCGGAGGCGCCCCGCTCGGGCTCCCGCAGCAGGAACACCGCGGGAACCAGCACCAACGCCGGCAGCGCCGCCACCACCATCGCCGTCCGCCATCCATAGGCCTGCCCTATGGGTCCGCTCAAAAAGAAGCTCAATGCCGATCCCACCGGAACGCCAAGCATGAATAGCGCCAGCACGCGCGCCCGCTTCGCCGGCGGGTAAAGGTCGCCCAGCCAGGAAGTCCCCACCGGTGCGCAAACCGCCTCCCCCACTCCCACGCCGAGCCGCGTCACCAGCAGAAACACGAACCCCGTGGCCAACCCGCCCAGCGCCGTCATCGATGTCCACAGCACCACGCCGCAAATCAACAGGCGTTTGCGGCTCCAACGGTCGGCGATCAGTCCCAGCGGCACGCCAATCACGGCATAAATCCAAATAAACGCGCTTCCTAATAAGCCAATCTGCGTGTCGGAAAGCCCGAACTCCTTCCGCACCGGCTCCACCAGCGCCCCCGCCAGGTTGCGGTCGTAGAAGTTCAAAATGTTGATGGCGAACAATGTCAGGACCGCATACAATACTGGGCGTGTCGTCATAGGAGTCCGGCAAATCCTATCACGTCCGTGTCCCCTCCGTGACCCCGGTCACAGCCCGCGCCCGCGCCCGCTGTCAAACTGTTGAATCAAGGAGAGTCCATGAAGAAACTCTGGCTTAGTTTTGCCGCGCTGCTCGTTGTCTCGTTTTCCATCCTCGGATGGATCGGCACGCGCATCTATCAGGAAATGCCGCCGATCCCGGACAAAATCGTCCAAACCGACGGCACGGAAGTATTCGCCAGCGGTGAAGTCGGCCGTGGCCAAAACGTCTGGCAATCGCTGGGCGGTATGCAAGTTGGCTCCATCTGGGGCCACGGCAGTTACGTCGCACCCGATTGGACCGCCGATTGGCTGCACCGCGAAGCCATGTTCGTTCTGCAGGAATGGGCCGGAGGAAAATATGAGTCGCTGCCCCTCGAAGAACAGGCCAAGCTCCAGGGCCGCTTGCAGCAGGTCTTCCGGACCAACACCTACGACGCCGCCACCAACTCCATAAAGCTCGATCCTGTCCGCGCCCGCGCCATCGAAAACTGCGTTAAGCACTACGCACAAGTCTTCCGCAACGGGAACGTGAATTACTCCATTCCGCCCGGCGCTGTTTCCACCGATGCCCGGCTTCGCCAACTCACCGCCTTCATCTTCTGGACCGCTTGGGCCGCCGGCGTCAACCGTCCTGGCGACACCATCACCTACACCAATAACTGGCCGCATGAGCCGCTCATTGCCAATCGCCCCACCGGCGATTCCGTCATGTGGACCGGCGTCAGCATCATCATGCTGCTGGCCGGTATTTGCGCCCTCGTCTGGTGGTACGCCGCGCAAAAGGAACAGGACGACCACGGTCCCCTGGCCGCCGCCGACCCGCTCGGCAACTGGAAGGCCACGCCCTCGCAGCGCGCCACGTTAAAGTACTTCTGGGTCGTGTCACTCCTCATCCTGGTCCAGATCCTCGTCGGTGTCGTCACCGCGCACTTCGGCGTCGAAGGGGACGGATTCTACGGCATCCCCACCAATGAGTTGCTGCCCTATGCCGTCAGCCGCACCTGGCATGTTCAACTCGGCATCTTTTGGATTGCCACCGCCTGGCTTGCCGCCGGCCTCTTCATCGGTCCGCTGGTCAGCGGCGTCGAACCGAAGTTCCAGACCCTCGGCGTTAACGTTCTCTTCGGCGCGCTGCTTGTCATCGTTGTCGGCTCGCTTGCCGGCCAATGGCTCAGCGTCATGAACCGCCTAACCGATGACACCAGCTTCCTCTGGGGCCATCAGGGCTACGAGTATGTCGATCTCGGCCGCGGCTGGCAAATTCTCCTCTTCGCCGGTCTGCTCATCTGGTTCACTCTCGTCGTCCGCGCCATCCTCCCGGCGCTCAAAAACGCCGGCGAATCCAAGCATCTCATCTGGCTGTTCCTTGTCTCCGGCGGCGCCATTGGCCTCTTCTACGGCGCCGGCCTCGCCTGGGGCCAGCACTCCCATCTCTCTATCGTCGAATACTGGCGCTGGTGGGTAGTCCATCTGTGGGTGGAAGGGTTCTTTGAGGTATTCGCCACCACGGTAATTGCCTTCTTCTTCGCCCGCATCGGCCTCATCAAGCCCAATTTCGCTGCTCGCGCCGCGCTGTTGTCATCCACCATCTTCCTGGCCGGCGGCATCATCGGCACCTGTCACCATCTCTACTTCTCCGGCACGCCCACCGTCGCCATGGCCTGGGGCGCGGTCTTTAGCGCCCTGGAAGTCGTGCCCCTGACGCTCGTCGCTTATTCCGCACTTGACGATCTGCGCCGCGGCAAGCTCACCGCCTGGGCCGCCCGCTATCAGTGGCCCATCTACTTCTTCGTCTCCGTCGCCTTCTGGAACATGGTTGGCGCTGGACTCTTCGGCTTCATGATTAACCCGCCCATCGCGCTCTACTTCATGCAAGGCCTGAACACCACGCCGCTCCACGGCCATTCCGCCCTCTTCGGCGTCTACGGCATGTTGGGCATCGGGCTCATGCTGGTCTGCCTGCGCGCCATGCAGCCAGACGCTTTGTGGAAGGACAATTGGCTGAAGTTCGCCTTCTGGGCCATGAACGGCGGCCTCTTCGCCATGTGCGTCGGCAGCCTCCTCCCGGTCGGCCTGCTACAAACCAAGGCCTCCGTCGAGCACGGCTACTGGTATGCCCGCAGCACGGAGTTCCTGGCCACGGACACCATGCAGACCCTCCGCTGGTTCCGCGCCCCTGGCGATACCCTCTTCGCCCTCGGCGCCGTTGTGCTCGTGCTGTTTGTCTTTGCCACCCGCGCGCCGAAAGCAAGCGAGTAGCGTACCGGAGCCCGGAGGTGAAACGCGCAACGCCCGCGCCTCCGGGCTCCGCTTTTTATTCACCCCTCATCGCCCAGCCGCCGCCGGTCCGCCGGGACGCGTGGTCCCGCTCAGCGTCACCACATCCGGGTCCACCCCCGCTGGAAACACAACTTCCATAAACCCTATATTCATCTCTTCCCAACTCTGGTCGCCCCACCGCACTGTCTGCTTCGGGTCGGGGTTGAACCGGTTATTAGGCGAATTGTCGAAGTGCGCCACGCACTCAAGCACCGTCCCCTTCGGCAATCGCTTCGGCTCGGCCAGGAAATACGTGGTCTGCCAGTTGAAGTCATACCGGGGAACGTCTATCAGGTTCTCCACCCGCCCGTCCGGATACCGGGCCGCAATGCGATACGACTTGCCTCGCAAGTGCATATGCGGCTGCATCGAAAGCAGCGTCAAGTCGCGTTTCAACGTAGCCCCCGTGCTCGATGCAAAGTTGTCGGCGCCCGGTGGAATCGCAAACGCGCTGTCGGCCGGGGTGATGGTCAGCACCCGCTCCCTCGGCGCCTCTTTGGCGAAATAGAGTCCCAGTTCCGATGAGTCCTCCGCTGTGCGCCCATTCGCCGTATAGTGCATTTCAAACACGATGTCGGCGCCCTTCGGCAATAGCTTGGCCCGGCCTTCGCCCCATGCCATCGGCCAGTAGCCCGGTTCATACCCCACCAACAACTCCCGCCGGTCCGCCTCCCGCTCATCCGGCCGCCGCGCCGCCCGCGACGCCTTGGTTGCCACAAAGAACTGTCCCGCCGGCGCGTCGCTTACATAGCTCGATCCCTTCGGCCGCACAAACGCGTTGATGTGATGCACCACAGAACGCTGGTCGATCTTCCACTCCGCCGCCGCTATCCATTTCGCCTCCGGCAAATCCGTCGGCGTCACCAAAAACGTGTACTCAATCGTGCCCTGGTCCGGCACCTTGAATTTCGGTATGCGCACCACCAGGTCCGGCTTCCCCAGCCGCCAGCCGCCTGTGCTCGGTGCCTTGGGCGGCATCGCGCTTGGGGTTCCCTCGGGCGCGCCCGCGTCCACCCAAGCCACCAGCGTCGCCCGCTCCAGTGCCGTCAGTGACCGGTCGTTGTGGAACGTCACACTCTTCGCCCGGTCGGCGTGCCATGGCGGCATCGTCCCTCGCGATACCGCCTGCCGCAGCGCCTTCGCCCACGGCCGCACTTCCGCGTAGGTCCCCAGTGGCATCGGCCCTATCTCGCCGGCCCGGTGGCAGCTTACACACCGGTTCTCCAGTATCCCGCGCACCTCACCGTGGTAAACCGGCGCCCCCATCACTAACGGCGCCGCCAGCGTCAGCATCCAGATTCGCATAGATCTCATAATACTAACCGCATAGGCGGCGCGGAGCAGATGACCCGCCATCCTGCTACTTCTTCAACAGCCAAACTTCGGCCAGCCGCGATTGTTGCCGCCAGTTCAAATGAACCTCGTCGCCCGCCTTGTCCCACGTCAGCCGCAGGCGCCCATCCGTCAGGCAGTCCGCCGGCACTGGATACTCTTTGAATTCACCCATCTCGCGCCCGTCCACCGACGGCTGCACTCGCGTGTCATCGATCCGCAGCAAACTTTGCCCCAGCCCCGACGTCCGCACCACATATTTGCCCTTCGGGTCCAGCCCGTCGTATTCCATCGCCTTCGGCCACATCGTCACCTGCCACGAATGCCGCGCCCGGCTTCGCCCGTTCTCCCACCACCAATACAACGGCCCGTCCTCATTCCTGCCAACGCCAACAACATGCGGCATCTTCGCAATATTCCCCAGGTCATCATAAAAGCTGCCCGGCCCTGGCTTCTCCCACATTGCCAACTCCCGCAGCCGCGCCACGCGCGCCTTCTCATCGGGCAACGTCACCGCCTTGGCCAGTTCATCCTCCAGCCACCAGCGGTTGTTCAGCGGTATGTCGATAAACTCCAGCACCGCCCCCCGCTCCGGTCCTCTTGCCCCGTATTTCCCCACGCTCGTCTGCAGTTGGATCGATTGCCACAGCCGCTCACACAGCGCCACAATCTTCGTCCGCAGTTCCGCCCCTGCAGGCTCCGCCGTCGCCCGGTTCAATACTTCCAGCGCTCCCTTCACCGCCGCCGCCGCGCCAATCTCCGCCGCCCGCAGTAACCACCCGTTGGCCTCTTCCTCCAGCTTCGCCTCCCAAATCACGCGCCGCCGCACCTGCGCATCGTAGTAGGCTCGCAGCAGGCACATCTGCCATCGCCAGTTCCCTTCCAGTTCCGGGTTCCGCGCCTCCAACTCGCGCCACCATCGCAGCGTCGCCTCCACGGCCCCGTTCCCGGCCACCGGCCCGCGCCAGTTCCGCTCCAGCGCCAGAATCGCGTCCGCCATTTCTTCCGCCATCGCCGGCGAAAAGTGCAGCCGGCAATACTCCATCAAAATGTCCCTCGGGTCCCGGCCCGGCTCCCAATCCAGCGCGCTCCAAATCACCTTGTTCACATCATCGTGAACGCCATCGGAGTACGTGATCGACCCATCGCTCACCCGCGCAATCCGCGCGTGTATCGCCGCGTATTCCATCGGTCGCGGATTCACCGCCTCCCTGCCCAGCGTCAACGCAAACGCCTGGTCCCACTCCGGCACTTCGAACTGGCTCAGCTTGTTGTGCGATACGTCCGGGTACAGCCGCAGCTTCGTCCCCGCTGGCATCCGCTGCCGCGTCTCGGCCTCCGGCGGGCTCGATGGTCCAGCCACAATTCCGCCAAACCACACCGGCGCCCCCGCGCCCAGCCACCTGTACACCACCTGTTGCTGCGCCTCGCTGAACCCTTGCATCGATACCCACACCTTGGCCTTCGGGTGCCACGCCCTCACCCGCTGCGCGATCTCCCCCAAATACGGCAGCAGTTCCTCCGGTTCGTTGTCGCCCGGGTCGCCTCCAGGCACGAACACTCCCGTCAGCGTCGCCGCCTGTTTGGCCACCGCGCTCACCTCATCCAAAAACGCCTCGGCCCGCCCCCGGTTCTTCACGTCGAACGTCACCGGCGTCCACGTCCAATAGTCCATTCCGTATCGCAAACAGATCTCCGTGATCGCGCGATTCATCTCCGTTTTCGGCACCTTCAGCAGCGGATTGTCCTTCTCACTCCCAAACGGAATGCCCTCCACGCTATTCATCCCAAATAGCGCCAGTTCCCGTATGTAGCGCTCGAACTGCGCCACCGTCCAGGCGTCCCAGGAATTAGCCGTTGCCCGGAATCCCAACTGGTGCCCGCGTATCCCATGCGCCGGCGCACTTGTCACGTCCCACCCATCGGGCACGGTCAACTTCCCCGCTCCCCATTCCATTCGCCGCAGAAAATGCCCCACGCCGTACAGCACGCCCCGCGCGTCCGCGCCAACAATCCATACCACCGGCGCCGGCCCGCGCGTGTCCACCAAAATCCGGTAGCCCTCCGCCCGCGCCTTCGATTCCGGCAGCTCCTTTCCCCACGCCGGCCCCGCCGCCAGCGCGATCACCGCCCCCGCCGCCGGCCACGCGGTCGTCGTTCGCAGCCTCGCCCCCGTCCGGCGCTCCACTTCTTCCACCAACACCGTTGCCGCTGTCTTCTCGGCGGCGGCCAACTCTCCGGGCCGCACCACAACCACGGCCCGGCCCACCTCCAGCGGGGCGCCCCACATCGGCAGCGCCATCGCCAATACCCACAACACGTAACGCACAATTACCGCCTTAGCGTTCTATCTTGAACCCAATCTTGATCGTCACTTGAAACTCGGCCACCGCCCCGTCCACAATCCGGCCACGTTGGCTTACAACTTCAAACCACTCCATATGGCGAACCGTCGCCGACGCTTCGGCCACCGCCGATTTCACCGCTTCGGCAAAGCTCACCGGCGACGTCCCGACTATCTCAATCAGCTTGTATGTGCCAGCCATCTTTATTCTTCCTTCTTCGGTGCATCCAACAGCCGCAATCCCTCAAACGAAGCTGCCGACAGCAGCCCCGCCTCCGCATACACAAACAGCTTCTTCCGGCTGTCCGTGATGTCCAGATTCCGCATCGTCAACTGTCCAATGCGGTCCACCGGTGTAAACTCGCCCTTGCCCGACTCCATCGTCAGCCGCTCCGGCGCATACGTCAGGTTCGGCGATTCCGTATCCAGAATCGAATAATCGTTGCCCCGCCGCAGTTCCAGCGTCACCGTCCCCGTCGCCGCCTTGGCCACCCATCGTTGCAGCGTCTCGCGCAGCATCATCGATTGCGGATCGAACCACCGGCCCTCATACAACAGCCGGCCCAGCCGCCGCCCCAGCGTATGATACTGCTCCAGCGTTCCTTCGTTGTGGATGCCCGTCAGCAGCCGTTCGTAGCAGATGTAGAGCAGCGCCATCGCCGGCGCTTCGTAAATCCCGCGCGACTTGGCCTCGATAATCCGGTTCTCTATCTGGTCGCTCATCCCCAGCCCGTGGCGCCCGCCGATGGCGTTCGCCTCCAGCACCAGTTCCACATCGTCGGCGAACGATTTTCCGTTCAACGCCACCGGCCGGCCTTCGTCGAACGTCACCGATACCGTCTCCGGCTCCACCACGCAGTCGCTCTTCCAGAACGGCACACCCATAATGGGCTCTACAATCTTGATCCCGTTCTTCAGGAACTCCAAATCCTTGGCCTCGTGCGTCGCCCCCCAGATGTTGGAATCGGTCGAATACGCCTTTTCCTTCGACATCTTGTAGCCCAGCCCGGCCTTCTCCAGCAGTTCCGACATCTCCTTCCGTCCGCCCAGTTCGTTAATGAAATCCTGGTCCAGCCAAGGCTTGTAAATCTCCAGCGCCGGATTCACCATCAACCCGTAGCGGTAGAATCTCTCAATATCGTTCCCCTTGTAGGTGGACCCGTCTCCCCATATGTTCACCCCGTCTTCTTTCATCGCGCCCACCAGCATGGTCCCGGTGACGGCACGGCCAATCGGCGTCGTGTTGAAATACGCCACTCCGGCCGTTGTAATGTGGAACGCGCCGCATTGCAGCGCCGCAATGCCCTCCCGAACCAGTTGGGCCCGGCAGTCGATCAGCCGCGCCACCTCCGCTCCATACCCCAGCGCCTTGCGCGGAATCTCGTCGTAGTCGGCCTCGTCCGGTTGCCCCAGGTTCGCCGTATAGCAATACGGGATGGCCCCCTTCTGGCGCATCCAGTAAATGGCCGCGCTCGTGTCCAGCCCGCCGGAAAATGCGATACCGACGTTCTTGCCGGTAGGAAGTGATTGCAGAATGCTACCCATCGTAATGTACCTACTAGCGTACCGGATTGCGGCACTTCCGGCGACTTCGCCCCCGGCGTGTCACCATAAATGAACCGGCGCGCCATGCAGCTTTCCCTTTCCGTCGTTCAGTTCCGCCTCCTGCTCGCGCGCCCCCTGCAGGTCCCTCCGGACAAATACGGCAATGTCATCCGGGGCGCCTTTGGTCTCGCCCTGCCCGCCGGACTCATCCCTCCCCCTGCCACCGTACCCAGCGGCTTCGGCTCCCCGCCCGCGCCCTACGTCTTCCGCGTGGAACCCATCGCCGGCGGGCTACTCCTTTCCGTCCATCTTCTGGCCGATTCCGGCATACTGTTGCCCGCCTTCCACTCCGCCGCCAGCCGCGTCGCCGCTGCGGGCCTTGGTCCGGGCCGCGTCCCCGTCACCATCGCCGAATCCCACACGTCGCTGGTACAACTCCCCCTGGCCCCCATCACCGATGCCCCGTCGAACATCCGAGTCCACTTCTTAACCCCAACCCATCTCAAGCACGCGGGAGCTCCCTCCTCCGCAAGCTTTCCCGCCCTCTTCCACCGCCTTCGGGATCGCATTCTTTACTTCGCGGCGCCGGCCCAGGATCATTCCGCTCTCGCCCGCGAACTCGCCAGTCGTGCCGCCGCCATCCGCCAAATCGACGCGCAACTCACCCGCGTTGCCACCCAGCGCACCAGCACCCGCACCGGTCAGACGCACTCCATCGGCGGTTTCGTCGGCCAGGCCGCCTATTCCGGAAATTTCCAGGCTCTTTGGCCCTGGCTCCTCGCCGCCGAATGGACCGGCGTCGGACGCCATACCACCTGGGGCAACGGCCATATCCGCTGCGAACCGCTCGGTCCGTGATACGCTCTTACCCGTCATGTCCAACCCCGCCGTGGACCCGCACGCCGCCGATCGGGAACAGCTCATCGCCATTCTTCGCCAAATCGAAGCCAGCATCAACGCGCAGAGCCTTGAAAGCATGGTGGCCCGGATGGACCCCAACGCAACCGTTGTTTGGGCCAATGCTGAGGTCTCGCGCGGCCCCCGGGAAATCCTCGCCTACTACCACCGCATGGTGCAGGCGCCCGGCCGCATTCTTACCAGGTACACCACCAAGGCCTCGCTCAGCGCGCCCGCCCGCTTCCTCGGCGGCGACGTCGCCATTGCCGATGGCTCCATGGAGGACGAGTTCTTCCCCATCCTTCGCGGCCCCTTCCGCCTCAGTAACCGTTGGACCACAACGTTGTCAAAGGCCTCCGGGGAATGGAAGGTTGTGTCACTGCATTTATCGGGAAACGTCTTCAATAACGTGCTGCTTGACGAAGCCAAACGCGCCCTGCTCTATGTGGGCGCCGGCGGCCTGGCTCTCGGCGCGCTCGCCGGCTGGCTCCTTGCCCGTCTATAGCCGTTCACCGGACACCGTGGCGAGTTCGCCCAGCGTAACCACGGCTGGTCCCCTCCGCGTGCCCATCGCACCGGAAATCCGGCCGCCGCAGGAATGGACCGCTCCGCGCTGGCTGCCATGCACAGGCCCGGGAAAGCGCACCCCATTCCTCCGGCACCGAATGGCAAAGGTCCCGCCGGTTCCGGCAGCCAACCCGAATGGATACCAGCCGGCGACGCTCACGCCCTCGACATGAGCTCAGCCTGTTGGCCCGGATTAGGTATCGATTCCCATCGCGCTCGGATCACCTGAAAGCGGTGCGCACGGCAGCCTGTGGAAGTTCCGATACCCGGACGCGGGTCGCCTTTTCCAGGGGCGTACAGTTCCGTTGGCAGGTAGACCTGCACGCGCGGCAGACGCCGAGTATGCACATCCATTCCCCATGCCAGCCCGTGCGCGCCAGGCCCCGCCAGCGCAGACGAAATCGTGCTCGCGCCCCTAACCCATTCTCCCTGGCGGCCTCCCCGCCTCGCGCGCAGGCATGGAATTACAATGGTCGTGCTGGTTCCGGGAGACCAAACGAAATGCATAAAATCTGCCGAATGCTCCTCACCGCGGCCGCGTTGTTTGCGCAGCCTGCTCCGCCAGACGCGATTGTCCGCAACCGCGCGCCACTCCTCCCCAACGCCTTTGATCCGCTGCCACTAAAATCGGTCATGCCGAAGGGTTGGTTGTTACGCCAGCTCCGCATCCAGGCCGACGGCCAAACCGGCCATCTGGACGAATTCTGGCCCTCGCTCGACCAAAAAGAAAGCGCCTGGCTCGGCGGCCCCGGTGAAGGCTGGGAGCGCGGCCCATACTACCTCGACGGTCTCGTCCCCGCAGCGCATCTCTTGGGCGATCGGCGCCTCATCGACAAGGCCAACAAGTGGGTGGAATGGACCCTGAATAACCAGCGGCCCGACGGCGCCATCGGCCCCCCAAAAAACGCCGACTGGTGGCCCAACATGATCATGCTCAAAGTGCTCACCCAGCACTATGAGGCCACTGGCGACCCGCGCGTCATTCCTCTCATGGAAAAGTATCTGCTCCACCATTTGGCCAATATCGAAAAAAGCCCGCTCCGCGCCTGGGCCATTTTCCGCGCCGCCGACGAAGCCGTTAGCGCCCTCTGGCTCTACAACCGCACCGGCAACCCCAAACTTCTCGAACTGGTCCGCGCGCTGGACCGCCAGGCCTATGACTGGAACAATCACTTTCAACGCTTCGTCTACCCGTTCAAAGTGAACAGAACCGAGTCCGGCCTTAGCAGCCATGTCGTCAATAACGCCATGGCCATCAAGACCTCCGCCGTCTTTGCCACGGTCACCAAGGACCCGGCCCAGCGCAACGGCGCACTTCGCTTATTCGAGGTCATGGACAAGCACCACCTCATGCCCCAGGGTGTTCACGGCGGCGATGAACACTACGCCGGCAATAGCCCCAACCAAGGCACCGAAGTCTGCGCCGTTGTCGAGGCGATGTACTCGGTTGAACTCCTTCTGTCCATGCTCGGCCGTCCGGAATTTGGCGACCGGCTGGAGCGCATGACCTACAATGCACTGCCCGCCACCTTCAGCGCCGACATGTGGACCCATCAGTATGACCAGCAACCCAATCAGGTGCTCTGTTCTCGCTCCAAGCGCGACTGGACCACCAACGGTCCTGATTCCAATCTCTTCGGACTGGAGCCAAACTTCGGCTGCTGCACCGCCAACTTCCATCAGGGCTGGCCAAAGTTCATCGCCAGTCTTTGGATGGCCTCGCCCGACGGCGGCCTGGCCGCCATGGCCTACGGGCCCAGCGAGGTGAATACGAAGGTGCGCGGCGGCGTGCCCGTGAAAATAGCGGAGGATACCGAATACCCGTTCCGTGATTCCATTCGCCTCACCATTCAACCCGCCGCGACCACTGTCTTTCCCCTGTTGCTGCGCATTCCCGCCTGGGCCGCCGGCGCCACCGTGCAGATTAACGGTCTTGCGCCGCAGTCAGCCCGCCCCGGCACGTTCCACCGCGTCGAGCGCGCCTGGAAAGCCGGAGACACAGTAGCCATCCGCTTCCCCATGGCGCCCCGCGCCTCGCAATGGTTCAACGGCTCGGTGGCTGTGGAACGCGGGCCGCTCGTCTTCTCTCTCAAGATCGGCGAGGACTGGCGCAAAATCAAGGATCACGGCCCGGTCGCCGATTTTGAAGTCCACCCCACAACGCCCTGGAACTACGCTTTGGCCGTGCGCCCAGGCGCCTCCGTCGCGGTCGAGGTTAGTGAGACGCCACTCGGCGACTATCCGTTCTCCCAGCAGGGCGCTCCCGTTCACATGAAGGTGAAGGCGCGCCGGCTGCCGGAATGGAAACTGAGCAACGATTCGGCCGCCCCGCCGCCCATGAGCCCTGTCATGTCCGCCCAGCCGGACGAGACCATTGAGCTGATTCCCTATGGCTCCGCAAAGCTCCGCGTTACCGCGTTTCCCTGGTTGCAATAGGCCCAACGAACCTCAATCGCCATGTGCCTCCCGCTCTTTCGGTTTCGCCTTCTCACCTTCGCGGCCCCCGTCCCGTTCGAGGGGGCAAGCGTCAAACCGGGTGCGAGCATCTCCCAGCTCGCGGGCCTCGCCAAAGTCGCCTGGCCCAACCGGGCCACCCACGCACCGCTCAGGACGCAATAACGCAACGAAAACCCAAACCCCATGCGCCTTCTACTTTTGCTGCTTCCCCTCCTCACTTTCGCGGCACCCGTCCCGTTCGACCGGTCAGGAGTCAAACCCGGCCCCATCACTGTCTCCCAGCTCGCGGGCCTCGCCAAAGTCGCCTGGCGCGACCAGGCTAACCATACCTGGGAGGCGGCGTTTAACCTCGAACCAGCCCGCCCGCTTATCGCCTCCATCTCCATGGACGGCCAAACCGTCATCCAGGACACCGTACCCATCTACAACGCCCAGACCGGAAAACGCCGCGGCGGCTTCGACGAGTTTTTTGACTTTCCTCCCAGCCACCCCGACGGTACCCGCTCCTTCCAAGGCCTGTTGAAACTAACCCGCGCATCCGCCGAAACCCTCGGCGACCGCGTGGAGGTTACCTTCCATGGCTTTGACATGGGTATTTTCAAAGGCAGCATCCGCTACGTCTTCTACCCTGGCAGTCGCCTCATCCAACAGGCCGCCGTCGCCGTCACCAACGAGCCTGACACTGCCTATTTCTACGACGCCGGCCTCCGCATGGCCGTCCCCCGCGACGCTCGTCCCGGCAATAACATGGAGTCCGAAATCACCTACTATGACAAGGCCGGAAACTTCAAAACCGAACACCCGAACGTAAGTGAAAAGCTCCCCGTGCAGGTCCGCTACCGCACTCTCGCCGCCCGCGCCCAGGGCGGCTCCATCGCCGTCTTCCCCGCCCCGCATAAGTACTTCATGCCCCGCGATTTCACCACCGACATGGGGTTTCTCTGGTACACCGCATGGCGCGGCCAGGTCTACCTCGGTATCCGGCAGCTTCCCGATGACAACTCCCGCTTCTATCCCTGGATGAACGCGCCCCCCGGCTCGCAGCAGCGCATGAACGTGTTCTTCCTGCTCAGCCCCGGCGAAGCCCGGCCTCTGCTGGAACAGGTCACCCGCTATACCAATCGCGATCGCTTTCCCCGGCTCCCCGGCTATCTCACCGTTGCTCCCCACTGGCACCTTGCCTATACCGTGCAGGCCATGGCCAAACCAGCCACATGGGTCCCGCCCTTCAAGCCCGTGCTGCGGGATATGGGCGTCGACGCCGCCATCATCGCCGATTTCCACGGCGACGGCCATCCCAACGACCAGACCGAACTCCGCCTCCAGGAGTTGAAAGCCTACTTCGATTTCTGCCGCGCCCAATCTTCCTCGGACTTCCTTCTGATCCCCTCCGAAGAAGCAAACGTCCACTACGGCGGCCATTGGGCCGTCTCCTTCCCCAAGCCAGTTTTTTGGTACATGGCTCCGCCCGGAACCAAATCCTCCAAGGCCGATGTCGCCGGCTACGGCCCCGTCTACACCATTGGCGACGCCAATTCACTCCGCCAGATGATCGAAGCAGAAAACGGCTTCGCCTACCAGACCCACCCGCGCACCAAGGGCTCCAAGACGTACCCCGACGCCATTCGCTATAAGACCCATTTCCTGGTGGATAGCTACGTCGGCGCCGGCTGGAAACAGATGCCTTCCGATATGGCCAGCCCCCGCCAGGGCGAACGCTCGCTCACTCTTCTTGACGACATGAGTAACTGGGGACTCCGTAAGTTACTGCTGGCCGAGGTCGACGTTTTCCAGGTCGATCCCACCCACGAACTCTATGCCCACATGAATGTTAACTATGTGCGTGCCCCAGCATTGCCTTCCTACGATAACTACGGTGACATTCTGACAAAAATGAAAACCGGCGACTTCTTCATTTCCACCGGTGAAGTGCTGATGCCGGAACATAAGATTGCCGAAACCAGGCCGGGCCAACTGCAAGTCACCGCCGATGTCATGCATACTTTTCCCCTGCAGTTCGCCGAACTCGTTTGGGGCGATGGCGAAAAAACACACCGCAAGATTGTCTCTCTGGAGACGACCCGTGAATTCAGCCGCCAGCAGTTGCGGTTCACCGCGGACACGCCCCATTGGCGGTGGGCGCGGCTGGCCGTGTGGGACATTGCCGGCAACGGCGCCTTCGCCAACCCTGCCTGGAACAACCGGCCACGCGCCGTCGTCGCCGTTGATGGCTGGCACAACAACGAGCCCCAGCCCCACTACCGCTGGGAGGGCAACTACACCGGCGGCTTTTCCGGACTCAGCCATATGCTACGCGGCATTGGGGCGGAAACGCGCACCGTGCGCCAGGCGTTCTCCCCAGGGTCGCTCAAGGGCATCGACGCGCTCATCGTCGTCGATCCGGACACCCCCGCCGAAACGCCCGCGCCGAATGTCATCACCGACGGCGAGATTGAAGCCGTCGTCTCCTGGGTGCAACAGGGCGGCAAGCTACTGCTGTTGGGTAACGACCCGGGCAACGCCGAATTCCCGCGCCTAAACGAGCTTGCCAGGCGCTTCGGCATCGCCTTCGAGCAGCGCAAGCACCTGGACGCGGCGGGCAATGGCAAGTTGACGCTGCGAACACATCCCGCCGCGGGGCTCACCGCGGGCCTGGATTTCTATGGCGTCGATCTGGCGCCGCTCCGCGTGTCCGCGCCGCACGCCCAAACGCTACTGGAAGAGCGCGGAACGGTGATGATGACTCTGGTTCCACACGGCGCCGGCGCCGTCGTCGCTCTCGGCGACCCATGGATGTACAACGAGTACCTCTACACCAAAGACAATCGCCGGATCGCCGAAGAATTGTTCCGCTTTTTGCTCAAAGAGAACAAGTAACGCGGGCTTCGGCGTAAAGGCCCTCGCCCGATTTGGCGCGGATACGGCCAAGACGCTGCGACGAGAGCTGAATTTGCAGGTACTCCTGAAACTGCGCACGTGAAGCTTCGAAATCCTTACAGCCGCTCTCAAACTGTGCCACTCCTGCCGGAATTTCTGGGCCAGTGGCTCACTATGGCCCAATAAGGGCTCCGCGCACGCGGTGCGAGTGGCGGTCCCCGTCTCAGGCCGCCGTCGTCAACCCTCCGTCGCTTTGCCAAGTAATCCTCCGTTCTCTCGAGGGCTTCGCCTTTCGCGGGAATCGCGTGCCTTGATGGGGTGGACGCGGCAACTGATCTGGCCAACGCGCCTCGGCTCGGAGCGTCGATCCGGCCAGCAAATTCACGAGGTGAAGGTGTCACCGTTGGAGCGTGGAATGCGAAGCACCATTCGGCAGACCGCTAGTGCCCCAAAACGATCGCGGCACATTGCCCGGGCCACGAAACCCGGAGGCGCGGCGCAAGGATGACCGGCATCGATCACGGGAAAACCGGGCGATTTCTCCCGATTCGTCCATTGCTTGGTCTTCCGCCCAGTTGCTGGTGTAGAGTCCCTACTGCCTCCCCGCCACAGCATTGCTCAAATCTCCGCGGAAATATTGGCTCATGATGAAATCGGTAGCCGTCGCGTCCCGATCCTCTCCCGTGGCTCGGATCACGTTCGATTCATCTAACAAAAAACTCCGGCGGCCGTCCTTCCCGTACTCGGTCGGCCGCGCCGTCAACGCCGCTGGCAATCCAATTCCATACGTCTGTACGTACACCCGCAGTGCTGTTCCAATAGACTGCAGCGTATGAAGGGCTCTCGTTTCGTCACCAGAAATGTCCGGCGCCGCGTCCGTTACCTCCGGCCACCGGATAGCTATGTCGAGATCATCGATGTTTCGAAAGACTTCGATCCCCGAGCCAGTCCACCCCGCAAAAAACTGATACCGGCCCGCTGGCGTGTGCGGGAATACGTAGTTACCAGCAGCATTCGCGGTTGTTCGCTGTTCGAAAGGAAACGCGTCGCCCTCAGTCATCTGTAGTCGGAGAGTGCGGTCCGGTCCGCCGGCGGAGGTCTTCCCTCGGACCCGATAAGTGGGCTGCGACCGCAACGGCAACACCAGCGAACAACTTTCCACATCCATAGGAACCGTGAGCGGCGCGGCATCGCTCCGCTTTGTGCCTCGAAACGCACCCGTCCAAACACTCTTACCGTCGGCGAGCGTCGCCGTCAGCAATGGCTGCGGCCACCGCCCTAGCCTGAGCCGTCCCCATTGGATAAGGCCACAAGACGACACCAGCCCCCTCGCGGGACTGCCGTCGTCCAATGTCACTCGGCCGCAGACCGTCTTCTCGACTCGGTCTCTTGAGGCCCTGTTCAGATTCCGCGAATCGCCGGTTAACCCCGCCGCCATAACCGGCCAGGAACCGATCCGCTCCAGGCGGCAAGGTAAACCGTAGTGGCACCTCCATCCGGCCGCCTCCTTCCAGCGTGACAAATTCTCCCAAGGCCACGCCAGGCGCCAGCGCAATACTCCCGCAGCCCCTGCCCGCGGCGTCATTTCGATGGAGGCCCGAAACACTCGTCCGTGTAGCCGCCGTTATCGAAGGCCCATCGGCCGCGGAAAAACAGGTTTGGTCACCGCGCTGTGAAAACAGCGTCGGAGCCAGGACCGAAGTGTGAATCGCGCGAGGCCCCCCACTCTCATTCCGCACCTCAATCACAATTTCTGGTATGCCAGACACGGGGAACCTAGGGATTGCCAACAGTCGAATCCCCTCGACGGCAGGCCCGTTCCCTTCCCTTGCCGTGCCGATCAAGCGATTTCCATCACATAATCGCCGCTATACAGATGACATCCGTCCCACCGGTCGAACACAACCACGCCACTATACTTCCGCGGACCACGAATCGCAGCGACCATGGCAACGCTAAGCAGAAGCAACAGGCGGAGTCGCGCAGTCTGATCGTACCTGATAATGTAGCCACCATGCCCTTATTGTTGCTGCTCCTGGCCGCCGTCGCGTTCTCCCAGCCTGCCGATCCGCGGCTGATTTCAAACGGAACCGTAATTCCTGACGAGTCGTACGCCGACCAGCCGTACATCGTGAAAACGGACGACGGCGCGTGGCTATGCGTCATGACCACGGGGCCCGGCGCCGAAGGCGCCGGCGGCCAGCACGTCATTAGCCTTCGCAGCACCGATCGCGGCAAAACGTGGGATAAAGCCGTCGACGTAGAACCTAACGATGGACCGGAGGCCTCGTATGCTGTTCTATTGAAAGCAGATAGCGGTCGCATCTACGTGTTCTACAACCACAACACCGATAACATCCGTCAGGTGATCGGCGACAATCCGCCGTACAAAGATGGCTTCGTCCGCCGGGTGGATTCGCTCGGCCATTTCGTGTTCAAGTACTCCGACGACCACGGGCGTTCGTGGTCCAATCGGCGGTACGACATTCCGCAGCGCGACTTCGAAATCGACCGCCAGAACCCGTACCAGGGAAAGTTGAAGTTCTTCTGGAATGTCGGTAAAGCTTTTCGTTTCAACGGTGCAGGTTATGTTCCGTTGCACAAAGTGGGCGGATTTGGGCGCGGATTTTTCACCCGCAGCGAAGGCGTGTTGTTACGCAGCCCGAACATCCTGACTGAACCGGACCCGGCGAAAATCACATGGGAAACGCTGCCGGAGGGCGATAAGGGCATTCGCGCCCCGGCCGGCGGCGGGCCGATTGCCGAGGAACAGTCCTTCGCGGTGCTGAGCGACGGCGCTATCTTTTGTGTTTTCCGTACGATAGACGGCAGTTCCGCCTACACCTATTCGCGCGATGGGGCCAGAAATTGGGAACCGGCGAAGTACATGCCGTTCAAGCATCCGCGAGCGGCGAATTTCGTCTGGAAGACCGCGAACGGCAAATATCTCTATTGGTTTCATAATCATGGGGGGAAGGACTACGCGGACCGGAACCCAGTCTGGATGTCCGGTGGCAAAGAGACGAATGGCCCCAACGGGCGCGTAATCGAATGGGGACCGCCGGAAATACTGCTCTACGATCATGACCCAGCCGTGCGCATGAGTTATCCCGATCTTGTTGAAGAACAAGGGCGTTACTACATCACGGAGACGCAAAAGGAGATCGCGCGCGTGCATGAGATCGACGCTCGCTTGCTGGAGGCCCTTTGGTCCCGGACGCCGGTCAGACCGGTGGACGGCATCACCATCGATATGTACGTCGAACTGCCCGACGCCAAACCCGGTCAGGTGCTCCGCTCTGGCCCCGGTGTCGTACTGCAAACGGCTGAAAACAATGCGTTTTCGATTATTCTCTCCGATGGCCGGACGATTAACCGGTGGGACTCCGACCCTGGAACGCTACTGCCCGGAAAGCGCCAACATCTGCTGGTCCGGGTGGATAACGGCCCCAAGATTATCACGTTTATGATCGACGGCAAGTTCAATGACGGCGGCGCGGCGCGCCAGTTTGGATGGGGGCGTTACAGCCCTAACTTACGTCTTTCCAAAGACTTCAAGTAAGCACCGCCTCGATAAGCCGGGGGCCGCGGCCGGCCATCGCCGCGGCGAACTGGGCGGCGAATTCGGAAACGCGCAGGGCCCGCGAAGCGGGCACTCCCATGCTTTCGGCGAGTTTCACAAAATCCAGGTCGGGCCGCGATATGTCCACCATTTCGTTGGACTTATCGCCGAAACCGGCGGCGCCGGTGCGCTTCATTTCGATATCCAGAATGCGGTAGCGTCGGTTGTTGAAGATCACCGTCACCACGTCGAGCCCTTCGCGGGCCATGGTCCAAAGCGACTGTGGCGTGTAGAAAGCGCTGCCATCTCCTTCTAAAACAATCACTTTTCGATCCGGACAGGCGACGGCGGCGCCCACGCCCACGGGCATTCCCTGCCCGATGGATCCGCCCGTGACCGGGAGATAATCGAAGCGTTTGGCGCGAGTCATCTGGGCCAGCACGGGTGGTCCGGACGACACCATTTCGTCGGAGAGAATGGCGCCCTCCGGAGTCAGCGCCGCCATCACAACTCCAATCAAATCAAGCGTTAACGGGCCATCTTCGGCCGGCAGCGCGGCCGGCGGCGGGTCAGTGAATTCCGCTTCCGGGAGCCCAAGAGATTCGAGGGCGGCGAGGCCGTCTTCGTCGATTCCAGCGAGCGTATGGACACGACAATCCTCCGGCGCGAGGTAGCTGGCTTCGTCCGGATAACCAAAAAACGATACCGGCGCCTTCGCCTCAACGAGGTATAAGTCCTTTATTCCCTTAAGTTGCGCCTGGGCTGGGCCCGGAAAGTAGAGAATGCGAGGGGGCTGGAAGCGGCCGCGGCCACACTCGACCCTGGCGGCGTTGCGATCCGCAAACACCTTGAAGCCGGCGGCGGCGAGCCGTGCGGCATAGTCTAACCCTTTGCCCATCAGCGTCTGGCCGCCAAGAATGAATCCGGCGCTTTCGGTAGCAAGCGTCGGAAATGGCGCCGGTCTGGGAGGCAGGGGCGCGGATGGCGCCACGCCAACCGGGCCGCTTTCGGACCAGGAAAAGTCGGCCGGGATAATGAGAGTACTCACGCAACCGGGGTACTGTTTCGCTGCGGAAATGACCTCCGCGGCGGTGTTTCCCATGGCAAAAGAGCTGTCTAAACGACGTATGTAAGGGCTTACAGTGCGTGCAAATGCGTCAATATCCGCACTTAATGGCGCATCATAACGCATATGTTTGGTGGAATGTTCGCCCACCAGAGACACAATCGGGCTCCGCGCCTTCCTGGCATTATGAAAATTTGCCAATCCATTGGCGAGGCCCGGACCGAGGTGCAAGAGGGTGGCCGCCGGCCGCCGGGCCATGCGCGCATAGCCGTCGGCCGCGCCGGAGGCGACGCCTTCGAAGAGGCACAGGATGCCGCGCATTTCCGGCACGCGATCAAGCGCGGCGACGAAGTGCATTTCGGAGGTGCCTGGGTTCATGAAACAAACGTCGATGCCGGAGGCAACCAACGTCCGTAATAAACACTCGCCGCCCGTCATCGGGCTATAGCTTCACTTTGCCACTGGCGGGATCCCAACTGGCGCGGGTCTGTTTGCGCCAGGCGAGATTGCAAAGATGGGCGGCAGCCGCAGCGTAGTGGCCTTCCTCGGCGTTCTCGCGGCTGGGCTTGTTGTTAACGATGGAATCGATAAAGTACCAATTATGGGATTGTCCACGCTCGACGGAGATTTCTTTGGGTTCGGGGCGGGATTCGCGCGGGGCGGCGGGAAACTTAGCGAGATACTCGTCGCGGAGTTTCTTGGGGAAGTTCAAACTGCCGTATTCCTGGGCGGGGCTTTCCTTGGGTTCTGGTATCAAAAGAATGCGGCGGAAATCAATCATGAGCGTACCTTCGTCCCCATAAATGAAGAGACCGCGAGGTTGCTGGCTGTTAGCCTGATTGACATAGACGTCGACGATGAACCCCTCTTTGTACTCCAGGAGAGAATTCATAACATCGGGAACGGTGCGGCCATCATTCCATTTACAGATGGCGCCAGCGGAGACCGCGGAGATGGGAGCTTTGACGCCCATTAGTTCGTGCATTTGGGTGAATTGGTGAACGAACAGGTCGGCGGCGACGCCGCCCGAGAAGTCCCAGAAACGGCGCCACTGGAAGACGATTTTGGGATCGAACGGACGCTTAGCGGCTTTGCCGAGCCACTTGGGCCAGTCGATGGTTTTCTCCGAAGCGTCCGAGGGCACCGGGTATTGCCAGGCTCCTTCGGCGGAGTTGCGATGGTTGGCCATGCGGATCATGTTGACTTTGCCAAGGGCGCCGCTGGCGATGATTTCCTTCGCCTTGGCGGTGAGGGCGGAGGTCTTGGCCTGGCTGCCGACTTGTAGCACCTTGCCCGACGCCTTGGCGGCGGCGACAATGCGCGGGCCTTCGGCGAGAGACCACGTCATGGGCTTTTCTATGTAGACGTGCTTGCCGGCGGAGAGCGCGTCGAGGACGATCTTTTCGTGCCAGTGATCGGGGGTAGCGATGACGACGGCGTCAACATCTTTGTTGTCGAGCACAGCGCGGTAGTCGCGAACGGCTTGAATGCCATCGCCCAACTGTTCCTTCGCGCGTTGGAGGCAGCCATCGTAGAGGTCGGCGACGGCGACGCCTTTGGCACCGGGGACGGCCATAAACTCATCGATCAACTGCTTTCCGCGCACCCCGCTGCCGATGAAGCCGAGGCGGACAGAATCTTTGGGAGCCTGGGCGGCGGCAGGAACGGCGGCACTTAGGGTATAGAGGAACGAGCGTCGTGAAGTGGGCACGCCACTAGGGTAACGCGAGCTAGGAGCTTTAGGAAGCGCGCGGCGTTCTGCTGGGCGGGGTGTAGGCGGCTCTTTCGCAGGTCCGGGTGGGACCGTTCGGAAGCGTTTGGCGTCCACGGACACGCTGCCCGGTCCAGCGTTTCTGCTGGTGGAGTGATTGCTTTCACGCGTATTCGATGGACGCGCGACTTGGAGAGAACGGCGGCGCGGAAGTTCCGCGGACGTGGGTGGCTGACTGTGTTTGTTGGACCTGGCGTCGGCGGGACACGGATATTAGATAGATCGGATGCGCGCGACTTGCGGGGGCGTACGAGGTGGCTGGCAGTGTTTGTTGGACTGAGTCAGCCTGGCGACGGGCGGCGCGCAGGATTGCACACGCTGCAACCCATCGCGCTGTACGGGGTTGCGGAGAAGCACGGCGAAGGGGGGACACGCCAAGGCGATGTCCCCGCAGTCGTGCTGCGTGTGGGGTGCTAGCTACTCCTGGCGGGGCGGTTACAGATGCACACGACGTATTGTACGGCGAAGGGGGGACACGCCAAGGCGATGTCCCCGCAGTCGTGCGTGTGGGGTGCTGCTGTTCCTGGCGGGGGGGTACAGATGCACACGCCGTATTGTACGGCGAAGGGGGACACGCCAAGGCGATGTCCCCGCAGTCGTGCGTGTGGGGTGCTGCTGTTCCTGGCGGCCTGGTTACAGATGCACCCGCTGCAACCCGCCGTATTGTACGGGGTTGCGGAGAAGCACGGCGATGTCCCCGCTCGTAAGGCTACGGTTGAACCTTGGGCGTTTCGAAAATGATCTGCGTCTTCTTTGCTTCCAGCTTTTCGGGGTCGATGCCGGGCGCCTTCTTCAGATCCGCAAACGTTTTGAAACCGCCAACCTTTTCGCGGTGGGCGAGGAACGCGGCCGCCTGGGAACGCTTCATGCTGAAACGGCTCTCCAACTCAACGGCCGTACACTTGTTGACGTTGAGCGGCGGCATGGAATCCGCCGGGTAAAACTTTGCCAGGTAGTCGGCGATGATGGCAAGATCGCGGTCCGCAGCCTTCATGCCGAAACCCACCATCTTAGTAATGGTCCGGTTCCAACCATCCTTATCCTGACGGAGAGATACTGACCGCTCCACTTCATGGCAGCCGACGCAGGTTTTATTGGTCTCCGCCATCCCCTGGCCGTCGGGCAACTGCGCGAAGACGGCGAATGAGGAGAGGGCGAGAAGTAAAAAAGAACGCATGATTTAGTGCTCCATGTAGAAGCCGAAGGCGTACTGCGTGCCGTCGACCGTACTGAGATAGACGCGGCCACCGCCGGCGGAAAGTCCACCCGTCGTGATGTAAGATGCGATGGAAGCCTTACTGTTCCACAGTTCCTTGCCCGTCATGCCTTCAAAGGCAAAGAGCTTGGCCTTGACGGCAGGGCTGCCTGCGGAGGCTGCAAAGACAACGCCGTTGACCACCGAGGGAGTCAGCGGGGCAACCATGGGCCCGGATGTCCAACCGGCCTGGATACCAGTGTCCGAAAGTTTGAGGGCGGCGATGGAGTTGCCGGTGGGAACCAGGATCCAGCGCACCTTGTTCTCATCTTCCCAACTGGCAAGCGCGCCGACGGCGAAGCCGGGCTTGGCGACGGGCTCACTTTTTGCGACGGCGGTCATATTGGCCGTATCGACGACGTGGACTCGGCCATCGGCGGTGGAGGCGGCGAGATAGTTTTTGCCGTTGTAGGCGAAGACGACCGGGGAGGAGACAAACTTGGACGCGCCGGCGTCGTAGGCGGCGCGCTGTTCCAGTTTGATTTCCGAGAGGGCGACCAAATGGGATCCGCTGGCGGCGTAGAGTTCGCCTTCGGGCCCGACGGCGAAGCCGGAAGTACCTTCGACGTTTCCGCCGGTGGCTTTCCAATGGGAGACGGTCTTCGATTCGAGATTGATGGCCCAGAGGCCGTTTTCGACGCCGTTGCAGCCGTTGGTGGTGGCGATATAGGCGTTACCGTCGAACACGGTGAGGCCGATGGAATTCGCTCCGGCGGGGATGAACTGGACGGGGACTTTGGGTTCTTCCCCATTGGAGACGTACATCTGGTGGAGCATGCCATCACCTGTGACGGCGTTGACGTAGAGAGGTGTTCGAGAAAAGGGACTGGGCGGGGTGGCCTGGCGGGCGCCGGGTTTGGCGGGCGGCGGCGGAGGCGGGCCGGGGCGGGCGGCGGGAGCGTTCTTAAGGGTAATGGCGCCTTCAAAGGGTTCGCCGACGCCGGAGCGGGCCGGGTTGGCACGGCCGGTTCCACGCCCGCCGGCGAGGGGATAGGGCACCTGGGCAGGGCGAGTGATGGTGGAGGTCATGCCTCCTGGGCAGGCGGCGGTTCCCGGCTTGGCCATCGAGGTTCCGGCGCCGTTCTGCCATTCGAGGCGGGCCAGATCGGTATCGACGCCGATGGTGGTGTCGCCGCTGCCGCCGAAGAAGCCGAGGGTGCGGAAACCGCGGTAGCTAATGTAGAAATCGAGGAGGGCGGGAGGAGTGAGGGCCTGCTTTTGGCGGGTGGTGTTCTTGAGCTTCATCTTCCACACGACATCGAAGCCTGGCTTACGGAGGGTCTGTTCGGATATCTTGCCATCGCCGCGGAGCCAATAAGAACGCTGCACATCGTTGCCGATGGTCATCCAATCGCTGCCGCCGCGCTGGGCGTAGGCGGCGGGAAGGGCGAGAAAGGCGCAACAAGCCGGAAGAAACCTTCGAACGAAATGGGGCATTAAATAGACTCCTCTGCGGATCGGGACCGAACAAGAATCATATACGAAAAGCGCGGGTTTCGGGAAGTGCGAGACGGATTTTCAGAATGCGCCGGAGTGTTATATAGTATCGGGTTCAACCTATTGCCGCGGCAGGGTGCGCGGCTGGAGAGACCCTTTCATGAAAAGCCTGAAAATCGCCGCTCGCTCCTTCTTGTTTTGCGCCGGGATGGCCGCGCCTGCCGCCGATTGGTTAACCGATGGCGGAGACCCGCAGCGCAATAACTGGCAAAAAGATGAGAAGCTGCTGAGCGTTTCCACGGTGAAGGACATCAAGCTGCTGTGGAAGGTGAAGCTGGCGAACGAAACGCGGGCGATGCACAATCTGCTGCCGCCGCTGGTGATTGGCAGCGTGGACACGGCGGGCGGAAAGAAGCAACTGGCGATCCAAGCCGGAGTTTCCGACAACATTTACGCGATAGACGTGGCGACGGGCAAGGTGGCGTGGCACACGAAGCTGGAAAGCACGTTTGTGGAGCCGGCGGGGCGAGGCCCGAGTGTGTTGTGCCCTGGCGGGATGACCGCGAACGTGACGATTGGGCCGGGTGGCGCGGCGGGCAAGTACACGATCTATGCGGCAGGTTGGGACGGCAGGCTGCACCAGATAAACGCCGCTGACGGGAAACATATTACACCGCCGACGAAGTTCATGCCGCCGAACGGGAAGCCGTATGCGATGAACCTGTGGAAGAACGTGGTGTGGACCCATTCGGCGCAGGGCTGCGGCGGGAACCCGAACGTGGTTTATGCCTACGACCTGGCGACGAACAAAGTGGGCAGTTGGGGACCGGCGGGCGGCGGCATGTGGGGCCGTTCGGGACCGGCGATTAGCGCGGTACACGACACGATGTACACGGGCACGGGCGACGGGCGGTGGGATCCGGAGAACGGGGTTTACGGCAATGGGATGATCGGTGTGCGCCAGAACAAGGAGACGAAGGCGCTGGAGTTGACCGATTACTATGGGCCGTCGAACGCCGAATGGTTGGTGAAACGAGACCTGGACATGCAGGTGACGCCGACGATTTTCAACTACAAGGGCAAGGAATACATGGTGGACGCGAGCAAGGAGTGCCGCTTGTATTTCATGGACACCGAATCGATTGGCGGCGACGACCACCGGACGCCGCTGGAACGGACACCGCTGATCTGCAATGAAATGGTGGACTTCGCCGAAGCGGGCATCTGGGGTTCGTTAACCTCGTTTGAAGACCCGAAGGGACAGCGCTGGGTGCTGACGCCGTTCTGGGGGCCGAAGCATTCGAAATACAAAGCGCCGATTGAGAACGGATTGGTGAAGAAAGGCGCGGTGGCGGCGTTCAAAGTTGTGGACGGGAAGAACGGGAAGCCGACGCTGCAACCGGCGTGGATTTCGCGCGATATGGACCAGGCGGAGCCGCCAGTGTATGCCAATGGCGTGGTGTTTGGGTATGGCAGCGGAGAGAACACGGCGCAGGCGTTTCCGGATGTGGGTTTGGATTTCCGGATGGAACGGCGCGTGCCGAAATCGACACACGCGGTGCTGTTTGCGCTGGATGCACAGACGGGCAAAGAGCTTTGGAACAGCGGGAAGCAGATCACGAAATGGAACCACTGGAGCGGGATCGCGGTGGCCAATGGGCGGATCTACATCAACACGTTTGATGGGGAGCTGTATTGTTTTGGACTGGAGAAGTAATGTGGCGCTGGGCAGTACTGCTGTGTGGTTTCGCGGCAGCGTTGCCGGGTCAGCAGGCGCAGCTCATAGAAGAGTTGGAGGCCGAGAATAAGGCGTATTTGCGGCTGTTGAGTGACTGGGGAAAGCTGGTCCATTACGGCAGCGACAACGCGGAGTTGCGGCCGGACCCGAATCGAGTGGTGTTTTTCGGGGACGACATTTTTGAGAAGTGGGAGCACTTTTTTCCGGGGAAGCCGTACTTGAATCGCGGCATTACGCACCAGGCTACGCCGCAGTTGTTGGTGCGATTCCGGCAGGACGTGATTTCGCTGAAGCCGAAAGTGGTGGTGATTCACGCGGGGGCGAACGACTTTGCCGGGTACGCGGGGCCGGCGACGGAGGGCACGATCACCGAGAATTTCATGACCATGACGGAGTTGGCGAAGTTGCATGGGATTCGGGTGGTACTCGTGTCGGTGACGCCGATTTGCGATTGTTATGAGATTCTATCGGCGCGACGGCCACCGGGGCGGATCATTGGGTTGAACGGGTGGTTGAAGGGGTTCGCGGCGAAGAACGGGTTCGTATACGCGGACGTCTACTCCGTGCTGGCGCAGGGGCGGAATATGAGGCGGGAGTTGACGGTGGACGGGCTGATCCCGAACGCCGCGGGGTATGCGTTGATGGCGCCGGTGATTGAAGCGGCGATTGCGAAGGCGGCAGCGCAGAACTAGCATCGTTGGTATGCGGTTCACGGATTTCTTGACGTTTTTGGATGGAACGGTGACTCCGGAGAGCGCGAAGCTGCATTTGGCGACGCCGGACGGGGAGTCGAAACCGTTGGACGCGTATTTGGCGGGGGAATTTGAGGAGTGGCAGGCGTGGCAGAGTAAATTGAATTTTGAGCGTCCGCATGTGGTGTCGTTGATCCGGCTGCCGGGGGTGGACCGGTGGTTGTTCGCAGGAGTTTTTGAGCCGGTGGGCAGTAAGTGGGGACTGGCGCGGAATAAGTATAAATATGAGTTGCTGGAGAAGCCGTCCTGTGGAGAGTTTAAGGGCAGGCTGGTGATTCGGTATGCGCGGACGGGGCGAGGGGCGTATCGGAACCTGGAGAATCTGATAGACCAGATGGTGGTGGAGGAGATCTTGCCACGACCGATGGCGGTCGGGGAGTTTCCGGGGTTCAAGGCGATCGATATATCGAAGAGAGTGTTGGATGTGGTGGTGCGGGAGGCGGTGGAATCGTGGCGGGTGGCGTTGTCGAATGTCGCTGGGGTTTATTTGATATCGGACCCTGGGAGCGGGCGGTTGTATGTGGGGAGCGCGGCTGGGGCGGGGGGAATCTGGGCGCGTTGGTGCGCGTATTCGGCCGGGGGACATGGCGGGAACAAGCTGCTGAAGGAGTTAGTTGAGGGGGGAGATGAAGCGCGGGTGCAGAGCTTGCGGTTTGCGGTTCTTGAGATTGCCGATTTGCATTCCACGGAACCGGACGTTTTGCAGCGGGAGAGCCACTGGAAACGGATACTGTTGTCACGTGAGTTCGGGTTGAACGCGAACTGAAGAGCCGTAAAACGAACCGGTTACAAACGGGTGGTCCGCGCGAATCGCCACATTGAAAACACAAGAGTTAGCCCCTGTTTTTTCCAAAATAATTGGGGCGCGGTAGGGACGATCATCGCTGACCGCCCCCCGCACAGATCCGTACGAGCGGCACTACCGCATACGGCTCCTACCTCGAATGTTTGGCGTCAAAGCGAATGGAGGGATAAGGATGCACCGGGTAGGGCCGGG
>JAEUQC010000096.1 GCA_016789905.1 Bryobacterales bacterium
GATCGACGCCGACTATCTCGCCATGCAGCGTGACTCCGACCCCATCCGCTATCGCCAGGATTTCCTATGCGAATTCATTCAGCCGGCCGACCGCATGATCGACGCCGAAACGTTCCAACGAATGATCCGCACCGACATCGATCAGTGGTTCTACGAACCGCTACTGCACGACCACATCCCCGCCCCTAAACAGGCGTGACCAACAACAACCCAACCCCCTCCGGCCGCTGGTCTTAATCAACCATCGCCAGCCACCCGGACCAGGTCTTTGACATCCACATACTTGCTACCCCTCGGGGAGTGGCGTTCTCAAGCGGGTGGCGCGCCTCAACCCAAGCGCGCCAACTCCGCCGCGTGGGCCCGGATCTTGCCAATCGCCGCCGCGATCTGTTCCATATCCTCCCGGCCCGCCAACAGTGTCGTCTGCGTGAACCACACGCCTTCTGCGCACACCCGTTCGTTCACCGGCGTGTGGTTCTGCTCTCGCCACCTCCTCAGCCGGTCGGCCGAAAACAGCCTCTGGTACCCGCGCCCCTGCAGCACCGTCTCCAGAAACGGTTGCCGGTTCAACGGCCCGTACCCGCTTGAACACGGCACCCCCTCCGCGGCCAGCGCCTTCAGGAATTTCTCCCTCGGCAATCCGGCAAACTCCGCCGCGTCGTAGCGGAACATGTACAGGTGCCACGCGCTCCTCGTACAGCCTTCCTCCAGCGACACCGGCGTGATCCCCGGAATCTCTTGCAACAGCTTCGTCAGGTGCGCCGCGTTCATGTCCCGCGTTTTCGCCTGCGTCTCCAGCCGTTCCATCTGCGATAACAACAGCGCCGCCTGGAACTCGGTCAATCGCAGGTTCGCCCCCTGGTTTGCCGGCGGCTGCGTTCCCCGTTTCGGCGAACTGTTCGTGTGGTACGCATGGCACCGCTCAATGAACGCCCGGTCGGCGGACAACACCGCCCCGCCCTCGCCCGCGTTCAAATTCTTCGACGCCTGAAAACTGAACGTCCCCGCGTCCCCAAGCGTCCCCAGTTTCTTTCCCCTCCATTCGCCCAAATGCGCCTGCGCCGCGTCTTCCAGCAGCTTCACCTTTCGCCGCTTGCTGATCTCCAGCAGCTTGTCCAGATTCGCCGGCGCACCTGCAATATACGCCGGTACAATCGCCACCGTCCGCTCCGTGATCGCCGCTTCCACCTTCGTCGCGTCCATCTGGAACGTGCGCAAATCCGTGTCCACAAACACCGGCAGTGCCGCCTTCGACAGCACCGCATTCACCGTCGCAATGAACGTGTACGGCGGAACAATCACTTCATCCCCCGGCTGCACGTCCAGCCCGTGCAGCGCCGTCATCAACGCCGACGTTCCGTTGGCCACCGCCAGGCAGTACGGGGACCCCATAGCCGCCGCGAACTTCCCCTCAAACGCGTCCACCACCTTCCCGTACCCGCGGAACCACTTCCCGCTCCGCAGCACCTGCAAGAGGGCCGTCTCGTCGCTGCTCCCCCATACCGGCCACGACGGAAACGCCGCCGTTCGCACCGGCGCCCCGCCAAGCAATACAGGCTTCCCGGAAGCCCCCGTAACCACTGCCGCCGCCGCTGCCGCCGCTACCGCTGTTCGTCGTGTCATATGCCCGCATCGTACTCTGAACGAAGTGCGCCTGCAAGACCTCAACCAGCAAATCGTCAACTGCCAACGCTGCCCCCGCCTCCGCGATCACTGCCACCACATCGCCCAGGTCAAACGCCGCGCCTACCTCGCCGATACCTATTGGGGACGCCCCGTCCCCTCCTTCGGCGACCCCAACGCGCGCCTCGTCATCATCGGCCTCGCCCCCGGCGCCCACGGCGCCAACCGCACCGGCCGAATCTTCACCGGCGACCGTTCCGGCGACTTCCTCTACCAGGCCCTCTTCAACGCCGGCTTCGCCAACCAGCCCGCCAGCACCCACGCGGCCGACGGCCTCAAACTTACCGACGCCTGGATCACCTGCCCCGTCCACTGCGCCCCGCCCGCCAACAAACCGACCCCCGAGGAAATCCGCGCCTGCCAGCCCTACCTCGTACAGGAGCTGAAACTCCTCAAACGAATGCAAGCCGTCGTCGTCCTCGGCCGCATCGCCTTCGATACCTTCCTCACCATCCAAGGCCACACCAAGGCCCGCTTCCCCTTCGCCCACGGCGCCACCTTCCCCGGCGCGCCCACGCTCATCTGCAGCTACCACCCCAGCCAGCAGAACACCCAGACCGGCCGACTCACCCAGGCCATGCTCACCGCCGTCTTCCAACAGGCCCGCACGGCGTTACTATAAAGCAATGCGCAATCTCGTGTCGATCCTGCTCTGCGCCGCGCTCCTCGCCAACGCCGCGCCCATCGATCCTCGCGAAGAGGCCTTCATCGGCGCCCGCCGCTCTTACTGGGCCTTCCAAAAGGTCGCCCGCCCGCCCCTGCCATCCGCCACCGCCAATCCCATCGACGCCTTCATACTCGCCGGCCTCAAAGCCAGGAACCTCACCCCCTCCCCCGAAGCCGAGAAGCGCACCCTCATCCGTCGCGCAACTTTCGATCTCACAGGCCTCCCGCCCACCCAAGCCGAAGTCGACGCCTTCCTCAACGACACCCGCCCCAACGCCTACGAGCAGCTCATCGACCGCCTCATCGCCAGCCCAGCCTACGGCGAACGCTGGGCCCTCAAATGGCTCGACGTCGTCCGCTATGCCGACACCAACGGCTACGAACTCGACGCCGAACGGCCGCAAGCTTGGCGCTATCGCGACTACGTCATCGACTCCTTTAACACCAACAAACCCTACGACCGCTTCCTCATGGAACAGATCGCCGGCGATGAGCTCTACCCCGGCCAGGACAAAGCCCTCATCGCCACCGGCTTCCTCCGCGCCGGCCCCCGCCATGTCGTCGGCGGCAATCTCGACGAAGAAGTCAACCGCCAGGAGGTGCTCCTGGAAATGACCCTCGGCGTCAGCAACACCTTCCTCGGCCTCACCGTCGGCTGCGCCCGCTGCCACAACCATAAGTTCGACCCCATCACCCAGGCCGACCACTACCGCATCCAGGCCATCATGGCCGCCACCGATTTGAAAGAAATCGACCTCCCCGCCCTCGGCGCCAAAGCCCAATACGAGGCCGCCAAGAAGGCCCACGAGGCCCGCCTCAAACCCATCCAGGACGAGATCACCGCCATCGAAAAACCCATTCGCGAACAGCTCCGCGAAGCCAAAAAGGCCATGCTCTCCCAAGCCCACCTCGCCGCCCTCGACATCCCCAAGGAGAAGCGCACCGAAGAGCAGGAGACGCTGTTCAAAGAGGCGTCCAAACAGATCGGCGTCAGTTGGGACGAGGTCGTCAACGCCATCCCAGCCGAACCCAAAGCCCGCCGCGCCGCCCTCCGCGCCCGCATGCACGCCATCAACCTCGACGAGCCCGAGCCGCCCCCCGCCGCCTTCGCCGTCGCCAACATGGACCAGGCGCCCCAGACCCACATCCTCAAGCTCGGCGAGCCCAAACACAAGCTCTCGCCCGTCGAACCCGCCTTCCTCTCCGTCCTCGGCGCCATCGAAGCCCCGAAGGGGCCTGGCGGCCGTCGCGCCGCGTTCGCCAAATGGCTCGCCGATCCCCAGCACCCGCTCACCGCCCGCGTCATGGCCAACCGCGTCTGGCAGTTCCGCATGGGCACCGGCATCGTCCCCACCCCCAACGACTTCGGCCAGCTCGGCGGCCGCCCCTCCAACCGCCCCCTCCTCGATTGGCTCGCCGCCGAGTTCGTCTCCTCCGGCTGGAACGTCAAACACCTCGACAAGCTCATCGTCACCTCCGCCACCTACCGCCAGTCCGCCGCCATCGACCCCGCCAAGGCCGCCATCGACGCCGACAACAAGCTCTACTGGCGCATGAACCAGCGCCGCCTGGAAGGCGAAGCCCTCCGCGACAACATCCTCCTCGCCAGCGGCAAGCTCAACTCCAAACAGTTCGGCCCGCCCATCAAAACCCCTATTGAGCAGGAGATCTACGACATCATCTTCACCGAAGCCGAGCCCGACAACCTCTGGCCCCTCCCCAAGGACCGCTCGGAGATCTACCGCAAATCCATCTACCTGCTCAATAAGCGGACCGTCCGCCTGCCGCTGCTGACCAACTTCGACCAGCCCGACGCCATCAGTTCCTGCCCCGTCCGCGCCGTCAGCACCCACGCCCTGCAGGCCCTTTCGCTGCTCAATAGTGACTTCCTCCACGAGCAGTCCCAGGCCCTCGCCGCCCGCGTCTCCGCCGCCTGCCCCGCCGACGCTGATTGCCAGACCCGCGCCGCGTATTCCATCACCCTCCAGCGGCCCCCGCGGCCCGAGGAGCAACAACTGGCCCGGCAGTTCCTCACGCAGAAGAGGATGCCGCTCGAAGACTTCTGCAAGGCCCTCCTGAACCGCCATGAGTTCGTCTACATCCCATAACCGCCGCAACGTCCTCAAGGCTGGCCTCGGCGGCATCGCCGCCGAATGGCTCCTCCAACGCGACCTCCTGGCCCAAAGCCCGCTCGCCGCCAAACCGCCCCACTTCGCCCCCAAGGCCAAGCGCGTCATCTTCCTCTTCATGGTCGGCGCCCCGTCGTCCATCGACATGTTCGACCCCAAGCCCGCCCTCGCCAAATACGCGGGCCAGAAGCTCCCGGCCAGTTTCGGCAAGGTCATCAGCCAGTTCACCGGCGGCGACACCGGCCTCCTGCCTTCCCCATGGACGTACAAGCAGTACGGCCAAAGCGGTATCCCCGTCAGCGGCCTTTCGCCCCACGTGGCGCAGTGCGTCGATGACATCTGCTTCGTCCGCAGCTTCTATACCGAGAGCGTCGTCCACGCCCCGGCCATGTACCAGGTCCACTCCGGCCGCGTCCTCACCGGCTACCCCTCCATGGGCGCCTGGGTCACCTACGGCCTCGGCTCGCCCGCTGATAACCTTCCGGCCTATGTCGTCATGCCCCAGCCCGAAGGCACCCCCGAAGGCGGCACGCCTTGCTGGAGTTCCGGCTTCCTGCCGGCCGTCTACCAGGGCACGCTCCTCCGCAGCGGCCCCTCGCCCATCCTGCACTTGAAGCCGCCCGCCGGCGTGACGCCCGAACGGCAGCAGGACACGCTCGATCTCATCCAGCAGATGAACCGCATGGACTCGCGCCCCGGAGACTCCGAGCACGCCGCCCGCATCGCCAGCTACGAACTGGCCTTCAAGATGCAAACCGCCGCCCCGGAGGCCGTCGACCTCAACAAGGAGACCGAGGCCACCAAGGCGCTCTACGGCCTGGACGACAAGAAGACCTACGACTTCGGCTCCCGCCTCCTGCTCGCCCGCCGCCTCATCGAACGCGGCACCCGCTTCGTGCAGATCTACTCCGGCGGCGGCCCGGTCAGCATCCAGTGGGACGCCCACAAGGACCTGGTTGCCAACCACGAGAAGATGGCCGGCATGACCGACAAGCCCATCGCCGGGCTGCTCAAGGACCTGAAGGCCCGGGGCCTGCTTGATGAAACGCTCGTTATCTGGGGCTCGGAGTTCGGCCGGCTGCCCATGTCGGAAGGCGGCAACGGGCGCGACCACAACCCGCACGGCTTCACCATGTGGTTCGCCGGCGGCGGCGTCAAGGGCGGCCGCATCGTCGGCGAGACGGACGAGTTCGGCTTGAACGGCATTGGCCAGCGCTACCACATGCGCGACTTCCACGCGACCATTCTCCACCTGATGGGCCTGGACCAGCACAAGCTCTACTACCTGCACAATGGCCGGAACGAAAAGCTGACCGATTTTGGCGGCACCGTTATCGACAAGGTCTTCATCTAACCGGGAGTGCGCACACTCTGCCTGTTGCTGCTCGCGCCGGCGGTCTTCGCCCAGCCCTCGCGCGAGTTATGGACCGCCATCGAGCCCATCTACGCGAAGACTCTGGCCCATCCTTTCCTGACGGGGCTGACCGATGGCACACTGCCGCCGGAGCGCTTCCGCTATTACCTCCAACAGGACGCCGCCTACCTCGACGCGTTCGCGCAGGCGCTGCGCGACCTGGCGGCGAAGGCGCCCAGCCGCGAGTGGGCGGCGACGCTCCGCCGCCATGCCAATGAAGCCATCGCCGCCGAGAAGAAGCTGCCCCCCGCGGCGATGGCCCCGGTCAACTACGCCTATGTGAACCACTTCCGCGTCGCCGTCGCCAAGGGCAGCTTCGCCGAGGGCCTGGCCGCGCTCCTGCCCTGCTACTGGATCTACCAGGAAGTGGGCCGGGAACTGGTCAGGAAGGGCTCCCGGAACCCGGAGTATCAAAAATGGATCGACAACTATGCCGGCGAGGAGTACGCCCGGAGCGTCCGCCAGGTGCTGGCCATGTACGACGGGCTGGCGCCGAAGCTGACCGCCGCGCAGCGGACCCGAGCCAAGGAGCTATTCGTCCTTTCGGCCCGCTACGAGTACCTGTTCTGGGACATGGCGTGGCGCGAAGAGCAGTGGCTACCTTGAGCTAGGCATTCAACGCCATCGCGAACGAGGCCGCGTCCCAGTGGCCCTGGATGCGATCGATGCGGCCATCGGCGCTGAAGTGCATGATGTCGATGCCATCGGCGAAGGCGGTCCGGCCGTTCTTGCCCGTGGCCTCCAGCGCCCAGGTGAAGGCCACCTGATCCCCGGCCAGGTGGAGCTTGCCGGCGCGGATGTAAATACGGTCGATCAAGGGCGCGAACTGACCCATGAAGGCCCGGGCTCCGTCACGGCCGCGGGCCGGGGGCGCGCCCACCGGTTCGTGGATCTCGGCGTTGTCAGTGAAGCAGGCCGCGTAGGCATCGGCGTCGAGCGTGTTGATGGCGGCCATGTAGGTGTGAACGGCTTGAATTGGGTTGTGCATAGCAACCGGGTATACGAGGCCCGGCGCCGGTTGGATTCATGGCCGCAAGTGGCGATCGAGGAACGCCCGGACCCGTTGGAGGTTCTGCGGCGTCTGGAACTGGGGGCCGCCGTGGCCGGCGCCTTTCAGGGTCTCGAACTCGACGCTGGCGCCGGCGGTCTTGAGGGCGGCGGCGAGGATCTCGCTCTGCTCCATGGTCACCAGCGGGTCGGCGTCGCCGTGCTGGATGAAGAAGGGCGGATCGTCCTTGGAGGCATAACGGGCTGGGTTCGCTTTTTCGGCTAGATCGGCGTTTTGCTGGACTAAAGCGCCGATGAGCTGGTTTTCCGGGGAGTCCGGGGCATCATGATCCATGGTGGAGGGATGCAGGGACATGCGCGCGACACGGGTTGGGCCGAACCAGTCGACGACGGCCTGGACGCGGCTCGATACACCGGTGACGCCGTGGGTTCCTTCGTACTCCGGGACATCGCCGGAGGTGCCCAAGAAGGCCACGAGGTGGCCGCCGGCGGAGGAGCCCCAGACACCGATGCGGTTGGGGTCGATGTTGTACTTGGCGGCGTTGGCGCGGAGCCAGCGGATGGCGGCCTTGCAGTCCTGGACGTTGGCTGGGAAGGGCGCCTCCTGCGTGTAGCGGTAGCCGACGCTGGCACCGGCGTAGCCCTGGCGGACGAGCGGAAGGATGGGCGCCTGGGCCTTGGTTCCGGCGCGCCAGGCGCCGCCGTGGATCCAGACGATCAAGGGCCGCGGCTTGGCGGGTTCGTTTTCGGGCAGGTAGAGATCGAGGAGGAGTTCGCGGTCGCCGATTTTGGCGTATACGATGTCGCGTTCAGCGCGGATGCCGGAAGGCGTGGGAGCGGCAGGAGCGGATGGCGGCACGCCGGCCGCCTCGCTGAAGAGCACGGCTTTGGAGCCCATGGGCTGGGAGATGGTTGGCCTGCCTTGCAGATAGCCATGTTTGGCGAGGAAGGCGTCGGTCATGTAGAGCGTGGAGGCGTGCCAGGAGTAGTCGCCATTGGGATTGTCGTTGAAGAAGCCGTGTTTCTGGCCTTTTCCGTAGTAGAGCTCGATGGGCACCTTCTGTTCACGGGCCTTTTGGAAGAAGGGTTTGGCGCTCAGATAGAAGCGATCATCGGTGCCATAGAAGAGGATTTGTGGAACAGCGGTGAGGGGCGTTTCGGCGCTGGTGGCGGGGTTGTAGAGCAGAAGCAGATTGGGCTTGGCGTCGGGTTCGGTGACGAGGTGCATGGCGCATGTACCGCCGGCGGAGCCGCCACCGGCGGCGATGCGAGCCGGGTCGATCCCGTGGCTGGCGGCGTTGGCGCGGAGCCAGCGGATGGCGGTGCGGCAGTCGGCCATGCTCTCGACGGGAGTGGTGTTGTGGCGGCTCTTGACGCGGTATTCGGCGCTGGCGGCGACCATGCCACGGCTGGCGAGGTAGGCTGCTTTGGAGAAGAACTGCCTGGGCGTGCCGTTGACGAAGCCACCGCCAAAGAAGAGGAGAGCGGCGGGGCGTTGATCGGTGGCTTTCCAGGAGGGCGGGTAGAAGAGGGTCATCCGAAGTTCACCTTGCGGGGTGGTGGTGAAGACGACCTCCTGGCGTGTGATGGCGAAGGCCGGGAGGGCGAGGAGGAACAGGAGCAGAGCGCGGGGCATGGTGGAGCGATTATACGGAATCGGGAGGAGGGATGGACACGGGCGGGGCTGACATATAAGATTTCAGATATGGATCGACGCGATTTTTGGCTGAGCGGCTACAGCCTGTTGGTGAATGCCGCGGCACTGCCGGCGGCGCAGATAACGCCATCGCAGGGGGCGATTCGGCGGGAGTTCGACAAGATCGCGCCCCCCGAAGGGGCGCGGAAGATGGCGGGCGCGGAGCCGCACATGACGCTGGTCGAATTGGAAACCGACCTGCTGGTGGCGGGCGGCGGATTGGCGGGGGTGTGCGCGGCGGTTTCGGCGGCGCGGCATGGGGCGAAGGTGGTGCTGGTGCAGGACCGTTCGCGACTGGGCGGGAACTCGTCGAGCGAAGTGAAGATGCATGTGGTGGGGGCGAATTCGCACAAGGGGCGGGGCGGATGGCGCGAGGGGGGACTGCTGGAGGAGATCCGGCTGGAGGACGCGGTGAATAATCCGCAGCGGTGCTGGGAGCTGTGGGACCTGCTGCTCTACGACAAAGTGGTGAGCGAGCCGAACATCACGCTGCTGCTGGAGAGCGTAGTTTATTCGGCGAAGACGAAGAATGGGCGGATTGAAGAAGCCATGGTGCGGTGCGACAAGAGCGAGCACCTGTATCGCGTGAAGGCCAAGCTGTTTATGGATTGCACAGGCGATTCGCGGCTGGGCCTGGAGGCGGGCGCGGAGATGCGCAGCGGGCGCGAGGCCAAGAGTGAATTCAACGAAACGCTGGCGCCGGAGAAGCCGGACCAGGAGACGCTGGGGAGTTCCATTCTGTTCACGTCGAGGTTGTACCAGAAGCCGATGCCGTTCACGGCGCCGAAGTGGGCGAGGAAGGTAACGGCGGATACGCTGCAGTTCCGGAAGATCACGAGTTGGGAGTATGGGTACTGGTGGGTGGAGTGGGGCGGGAGTATCGACCCGATTCGGGACAATGAGCGAATCCGGTTTGAGTTGCTGTCGATTGTGATGGGGGTGTGGGACTATATCAAGAATTCGGGGAACCATACGTCGTCGGCCAATTGGGCGATGGACTGGGTTGGCTTCATGCCGGGGAAGCGCGGGAGCCGGCGCATTGTGGGCGACCACTTGCTGTCGCAGAACGACCTTTTGAAGGGCGACTTCGCGGACGCGGTGGCGATTGGCGGCTGGCCGATGGACGATCACCCGCCGGGCGGATTCGACCGCGCGGACCTGCCGCCGGCGGTGCAGATCCGCACGCCGGAGGTGTTCAACATTCCGCTGCGGTCGTTCTATAGCAAGAACGTTTCGAACCTGATGATGGCGGGGCGAAACATCAGCGCGACACACGTGGCGTTCACTTCGACGCGGGTGATGGCGACATGCGCGGTGGGCGGGCAGGCGGCCGGCACGGCGGCGGCGATGTGTCTGGCGCGGGGGATTACACCGCGGCAGTTGGCGCAGGAGCCGAAGCTGGTGAGCGCGTTGCAGCAACGCCTGCTGCGAGATGACCAGACGATTAAGCATGTTCGAAATACAGATCCGGCGGATTTGGCGCGGACGGCGCGCGCATCAGCATCGGCCGAGATTGGCGATGCGAAGGCGATGCTGGTATTGGATGGCGTGGCCCGCGATATACCCGGACAAGGGATACACCACTGGGAGGCGCCGCTGGATTCCTGGATCGCGTTGGCGTGGGATAAGCCGCAGCGGGTGGGCGAGTTGCAGATCACCTTCGACAGCGGGTTCCAGCGCGAGTTGACGCTGACCTCTTCGGATTCGATCAACCGCGGCATTGTGCGCGCGGCGCAACCGGAGACGGTACGCGATTACGAGGTGCAGGTGCGGAAGGCGGGCGCAACCGATTGGACGACCGTTGCGAGTGTGACGGGAAACTTCCAGCGGGTGCGGCGGCACCGGTTCGCGGCCGTGGAGGTGGAGGCGGTGCGTGTGCAGGCGAAGTCGACCAACGGGAGCGACTCGGTGAGAGTGTTTGAGTTGCGGTGCTACGCGTGAACCGGCTTCGTAGCGGGGCTGCGGGTAACGCAGGGGAGTAGTCGATTCTTGCGGCATGAGATGACGGACCACTTCGGAGTGATGACGGGAAGGGGGCCATGCTAGAGAGGCATCCCCCGTTGTGGGGTTGGGTTTGCACGCGGGGTTTCGAGGCGAGACGATTTGGGCTGGGATTACAGATCAGCGATGCTGGCGCCGGGTGCCGCTGCTAGGCTAAAAGGTTGGAAGAGACACAGGAAGTTCTTGCACAGAAGGTCGTCTGGGACCACTACATTTCGCCGGCAGGGCTGCTGGACCTGATCTGGAACACAGCCCCGTTTCTGCTGGAGCGGCTGCCGGCGGAGCCGTCAATGGATCGGGCTTACGAGCGCGACGGATTCCTGCATATTCTAGGCGCGCTGAAGGCGGACCCGGAGTTGAAGGACGAAGGATCGCTGCTGCGGTATTACTCGCTGTGTTTGGCGTCGCATTGGTCAACGGTAGCGACGTATGTGCCGACCGATGTGGACTCAAAGATTCGGGGCCTGCTGTGGCGGGAGACGCGGGACCTGGACGTGTTGCATGAGATGTTCCGGCTGGGCGTGGCGATGCAGAACTGGACGCTTGATGGGTATTCGCTGCGTACGATTGATTGTGGCGAGCATGGGATTGTTAGCGGGCACGACGGTGAATGGCTGAGCGTGATGGCGGGGGCGTTGGGGCGGTTCTTACAACTGGGCGATGAGGAGTATACGGGGCTGGCGCACGCGGCGATTCATGCCGAGTTGGTTCGCGAGGCGCGAGCATTTGTGGCTGTGGCGATGACGCCGGGGCGTGAGCTTGACACCATGCGAATGGCGACAAGCGTGATCCATAATCTGGGCGATGTGAACCAGGGCATTAGTTTCTGGACGGGTCCGGCCAAGCACTCGGCGAGCGCGTTGCAGTTTGAGCGGCTGGCGCAGGAGAATGTTGCCGGGTATGGGGGCGTGTTTCAGTTTCCGGCGCAGTTGTACAAAGAGCTGCTGGCGAGCGAGGGACACCGGCACTATCCGCTGCGGGCGGTGAAGCCGCTGCGGCGGGCGGCCGAGCTGATGCTGCCGTTGGGGCCGTTCCTGGATTCGTATGGGGCGCGGTTGGCGTCGACGTCGTTGCTCAATGTGGGAGAGAAGGCGGAGGTGCTGGAAGCGCTGATTCGGGGTTGCAAGAAAGTGCCGGGGCAGGCGGGGTATTTCCGGGCGATCGCGGGGTTCCGCGAGGCGTCGGCGCGGGTGTTTGCTGATTCGGTGGCGCGGCTGCCGGGTTCGACGCAAAAGCTGTTGAAGGAGCCGGAAATGCAGAAGAAGCTGGCGGTGCCGCAGCGGTCGTTTGAGTCAACGTATGCCAAGCGGGTGGAGTTATTGCGGAAGCAGTATGGGGGGAAGATGCGGGCGGTGGCGGCGGGGCTGTAGGTCACTTGCCTTTTATGGCTGCTTCGACTGACTTGAGGCGCTTCTTCATCGAGTCGATCCGGCGAAGCGCATCGGCGCGCAGTTTGGCGGAACCGTCCGTTTGCAATTGGCTCCGAAGGGCGGTCGCTTCTTCGATCAGGCTCGACAGTCCGGCGAGCGCTTCGGAGTGGGTGGCCTCGGCCGAACCGCGGTCTGGCGGGTCCACTCTGGCCTTGACGATCTGGGGTCGCGGGTTCTTTTGAATGGGGTCCGTGCCCAGGCCCGGGATGCGCTGCGCCGTCACGATGGCGCAAACCAGACCACACAGCATTGCAAGCTTCATTTAGGCAGAGTATACCCACTTCGACGATTTCGCGGAAGAGGTGCTGGGCGGAGGGGGGGGGATATTAGAGACATGACCGAGAAGGAGAGGATTCAGCGGTGGGTGCAGACCTGGAAAGACCCCGAGGGATAGTGCCGGCATGGTGGGGATGCAGCGAGTGTTCGCCAAGTTGCGCCGGTGATAGCGAGCTTTGACGTGCTTGGAGGCTAGCTCTTACGCGGCTGGCTTGCCTCGGGAGCATGGAATTGCAACACGCGGGCCGTCAAACTCGCGATGAACAATCACAGTTTCGGCGACAAATCCGCTGCGGTTGCACAGCGAAGATTACTATCCGCTTCGCGATGTTTCAAGTGTCGGCGGAGAGGCGATCGCTGCGATGACCGTCATCTGCGACTCCTGCGTTGCGGGTGGCGCAGAGACCGGACCATGCGCCACCGAATAAAACGCCCGATTCAAGAGCCATGAACTGACAGTATCCGCTCGACGTGCCGGTGTTAAACGAGTTCGAGACGAAGCTGGCGGCCAATGGCGATGGCGGCACGCTGGAGCGTGTGGAGGGTCACGCTGGTGTTTGCCGGGTCGAGTGAGCGGTCGAGGGCGCGGCGGCTGGACTCCTGCGAACGGCCATCGCGGCCTTCGTGAGCTGTTGGTTCTCCATCGCGGCCTTGATTTGATCGGCGAGAATTTGTTTGATGGCCTGTTCTTCGCACTCTTCCAGCAGTCCTTGCTGGGCGAGGAAATCGTCGAATGATGAACCGATTCGTCCGCCTTTCTTCGACACCGCTTTTCTTTGAGCCATTTCAGTTCACGTCCTTCATTCGCCTTAGCGCAAGTTTTGGATCGTGGGCCGGGGTCTTCGCTGTTTTCTTAACAAATCCATGCAGCAACACCATTCGACCGTCCGCAATGCAGAAGCTCACACGACCGATTCGGCTATCCGTCAAGTTGCTTCGGACTTCCCACAAGCCTCCCCGAGCACACGGCAGTATGGCATCCCAAGTGGCCAACCAAACTCAACCATCTGCCTATTGCGCCCGATTCGCCTTCGATCCTCCAACCCAAGCGCTAGCAGCCACTCACGGACAGGCTCGCGGCCGGCGGCATTCTCGTAGAATTGAGCCGGCAGCTTCTTGGAACAGTCGAGGCCCTCTCAGTGTGCCCAAATTGGCACACACCCGCAATCCATTATTGCCGCAGCTTGAGCAACTCCTGATGAGTGAGCAGGCGCCACTTGCCGATGGGGAGATCGCCGATCGCTATTTCGCCGATGCGGGTGCGGACGAGTTTCATGACGCGGGAATCCACCGCTTCTACCATGCGGCGGACCTGGCGATTGCGGCCTTCGGTTAAGGTGATTTCGAAATGGGTGTGCTTGCCCGAGTCGCGGAGTTTGGTCACCTTCGCGGGCCGCGTTGGGCCGTCGCTGAGTTCGACGCCTTTGCGAAGCTGGTTGAGTTGTTCGTCGGTCAACAGCGTGCTGGCCTTGACCTGGTAGGTCTTGGGGACGTGGAATTCCGGGTTCATGATGCGCTCGGCGAACTGTGTATCGTTGGTGAGGATGAGGAGGCCAGAGGTGTCGAGATCGAGCCGGCCGACGGGGACGATGAAGGTCTCGATGTCCTTCAGGAGGTCGTAGACGGTGGGCCGGCCTTCGGGATCTTTATACGTGGTGATGAAGCCGGTGGGTTTGTAGAGCAAGACATAGATGCGCTCCTGGCGCATGAGGGGCTTTCCGTCGAAGCGAACTTTGTCGCGCTCCATGTCGACCCAATGGTCGGGGTTTTCAACGATGCGGCCGTTGACGTGGACGCGGCCGTTGTGGATCCACGCGCGAGCTTCGGTGCGGCTGCCGAGGCCGGCTTTTGAGATGACCCGTTCGAGGGTCTTTAGCGGGCGGTTCTTTTGATCCAAACTTGTTATTATGCTACGCGCAGCCGTACTACAGATAGGAAGTATTCCATGGGACACGCCAGGGACACTCGCGAAACTGCGGGCGTGGGCGGAGGAGGCGCGGGCTGGGGGCGCGGAATTGCTTGTGTTTCCGGAGGCGCTCATTGGCGGCTACCCGAAGGGAATGGATTTCGGAGCGCGGGTGGGACAGCGCACGGCCGAGGGGCGAGCGGAGTTCCGGCGGTATGCGGAGGGCGCGCCGGGTTCGTTTGCGGCGATTGGGGACATTGCGCGGGAGACCGGACTGTGGCTGATTGGCGGCGTGATTGAGCGCGAAGGCGGGACGCTGTATTGCACGGTTACCTATCATGCGCCGGATGGCACGCTGGCGGGGAAGCACCGGAAGGTGATGCCGACGGGAAGCGAGCGGCTGATCTGGGGCTTTGGGGATGGCAGTACGCTGCGGGCGATCGACACGCCGTGGGGCAAACTGGGCGCGGCGATTTGCTGGGAGAACTACATGCCGCAATTGCGGCTGGCGCTCTATGGGCAGGGGGTGCAGATCTATTGCGCGCCAACGGTGGACGAGCGGGACACATGGCTGCCGAGCATGCGGCACATCGCGGTGGAGGGCCGTTGCTTTGTGTTGTCGGCGGTGCAGTATTCGGCGGGCGGGGAGTGGGGAGCGATTGGCGGCGGTTCCGTTATTGTGGATCCGTTTGGCGTTGTCATCGCGGGACCGCTGCGGGATACGGAGGGCTTGTTGTTTGCCGACATCGATGTGGGCCAAACGATGGAAGGCAAGTTTGACCTGGACGTGGCGGGGCATTACGCGCGCCCGGACCTGTTCCGGCTGGTGGTGGATGAAAACGCACGGGCGGCGGTGGATAAACTGGAGGAGTGAATCCGCCACTGAGTCCACTAGAGCAACGCGTGCTGGGCAGTCTAATTGAAAAAGACATGGCTACGCCCGATTACTATCCCCTGTCGGTGAACAGCCTGATGACAGCGTGCAACCAGAAGACGAACCGGGAGCCTGTCTCCGACTACGACGAGGACACAGTGCGCGATGGGCTGGGGGCGCTGGAGGAGCGGGACCTGGCCGAGCCCCGGTACGACTCGCGCGTGCCGAAGTACGCACACCGGGTTTCGTACACGTTGAATTTGAACAACCGGGAGTTGGCGCTGCTGTGCGTGCTGCTGCTGCGCGGGCCGCAGACGTTGAATGAGTTGAAAGACCGGACGCAACGGATGTACGCGTTTGACGATTTGGACGCGGTGGAGAATTCGCTGAAGAAGATGAGCGAGCGGGCGGAGCCGTTGACGGTGTTTCTGGGGCGGCAACCGGGACAGCGAGAGCCGCGGTGGATGCATTTGATGGGCGGGCCGGTGACGGCGGAAACGCTGGCGGAGATGGCCGCGCCGGCGCCGCATAGAGCGGCGAGGACAGAAGATCTTGAGATCCGTGTGAATGTGCTGGAAGCGGAGCTGCACGAACTGAAAGAACAATTCGCCGCGTTTCGCCGGCAGTTTGAGAGCTAATGATGCGCCTGTTATTGCTGTTGCCGGTGGCCTTGTTTGCGCAAGGCGAAGCGACGATTCGCGAGATGTATACGAAGTACGAGTACCGCATTCCGGCGCGGGACGGGAAGCGGCTGTTCACTTCGGTATATGTGCCAAAAGACCAATCGCAGAAGTGGCCGATCCTGATGAACCGGACGCCGTATTCGGTGGCGCCCTATGGAGTGGACCAGTACAAAAAAGACCTGGGCCCGAACGAGGAACTGGCCAAGGACAAGTACATTTTTGTGTACCAGGATGTGCGCGGGCGGAACATGAGCGAGGGCGAGTTCATCAACATGACGCCGCACAAGGCGGTGAAGCGCGGGCCGCAGGACGTGGACGAGAGCACGGATACCTACGACACGATTGAGTGGCTGGTAAAGAACCTGCCGAACAACAACGGGAAAGTGTGCACGTATGGGATTTCGTATCCGGGGTTTTATACGGCGGCGGGGATGATAGACGCGCATCCGGCGCATGTGTGCGCGTCGCCGCAGGCGCCGATTACGGACTGGTTCGCGGGGGACGATTTCCACCGGAACGGGGCGCTGTATTTACCGCATGGGTTTAACTTTCTGGCGGGATTCGGCAAGCCGCGGCCGGAGCCGGTGGTGCCGCCGAAGGACCGGCCGAAGTTCGAACATGGGACTCCGGACGGGTACAGGTTCTTCCTGCAGATGGGACCGCTGTACAACGCGAACGAACGTTACTTTAAAAATACAGTGGCGTTTTGGAACGACATGATGAAGCACGACACGTACGACGAGTTCTGGCAGTCTCGAAACCTGCGTCCGCATTTGAAAGCGGTGAAACCGGCGGTGATGACGGTGGGCGGATGGTTCGACGCGGAGAACCTGTACGGGGCGCTGCAGGTGTTCAAGAACGTGGCGAAACAGAGCGAAGCGACGACGAACCTGCTGGTGATGGGGCCATGGCGGCACGGACAGTGGGCGCGCGACGATGGGGACCATTTGGGGTTTATTCAGTTCGACGCGAAGACGAGCAAGGACTACGCGAAGAAGATAGAGACGCCATTTTTTGCGTACTATTTGAAGGGCAAAGGCGACGGAAAGTTTGCCAAGGCGCAAGTGTTTGAGACGGGAACGAACCAGTGGCGGCAGTTTGATTCGTGGCCGCCGGCGGGGGCGCAGACGCGCAGTTTGTTTTTACAGGCGAACGGGAAGTTGAGCTGGACGGCGCCGGCGGACACGCAAGGCGGGGACGAATTCACAAGCGACCCGGCGCGCCCGGTGCCGGTGATCAACGATGTGGCGATTGGGATGACGCGGGAGCATATGGTGGACGACCAGCGGTTCGCGGCGGCGCGGCCGGATGTGCTGGTGTATGAGAGCGATGTACTGGAGGAGGATGTGACGGTGGCGGGACCGGTGTTGAACTCGCTGCTGGTATCGACGACGGGGACGGACGCCGACTGGATTGTGAAGCTGATCGATGTATTTCCGGACGACCTGCCCGAGCCAGAGGAGGAAGAGAAGGGGACGGGGCGAAAGCCGCCAATGGCGGGATTCCAGATGCTGGTGCGGGGGGAAGTGATGCGGGGCAAGTTCCGGAATTCGCTGGCGAGGCCGGAGCCGTTTGTGCCGGGGCAGGCGACCAAAGTGGAGTATGGGATGAACGATGTTTTCCATACGTTCCGGCGCGGGCACCGCATGATGATTCAGGTGCAGAGTTCGTGGTTTCCGCTGGTGGACCGGAACCCGCAGAAGTTCATGAACATCAATGAGGCGCGGGAAGCAGATTTCCAGAAGGCGGTACACCGGGTGCTGCGCGGGTCGAAGGTGACGGTGCAGGTGGTGCGGTAGAGTTGGCAGCAGAAGAAGACGAAATGACGGATTCGGATCAGGGATCAGCGTTCGACAATTGGCATAGTGAGGAAGGGATTTATGAGCAAGCCACCGCACAGGCCATCGAGCGGGTATTGGCGCGCCAACTGGAATCTGTTGTGCAAGCGCAGAACCTGAGCCGAACAGAGATGGGCGAATGATGCCTTCGAACTAAGCCGCATTGACTCGACTGCTGGACGCAGAATTGGCTTTCACCGCGCAGGAGGCGGGGTTCACTAATTGCGGACGGAATGGCTATGGGAGCTTGGAATCGCCCATCAGCCACTGGTCAACGCCGCGGGCGGCCTTGCGGCCTTCGGCAATCGCCCACACGACGAGAGACTGGCCACGGCGCATATCGCCCGCCGCGAATATGCCTTCGACCGAGGACATATACGTGTCGTTCGTCTTCACGTTGCCGCGATTGTCGAGCTCCACTCCTAAATCATTGAGGAGCCCGTTTTTCACCGGGCCGGTAAAGCCCATGGCGAGGAGTACGAGGTCCGCGGGGAAGAGCTGCTCCGAGCCCGGCAGTTCGGTGAAAGTGGGCGGGGGGCCGACACGCACGGTGCGCAGTGCCTTCACGTTGCCGTTTCCATCGCCGATGAACTCTTTGGTGGAGATAGCGAATTCACGGACGCCACCCTCTTCATGAGCGCTTTCGGTGCGCATCATGACCGGCCACATGGGCCAGGGCGTGTGCTTGGCACGCTCCGCCGGGGGCTGGGGCATGAGTTCAAACTGGTGGACGCTTTTCGCCTTATGGCGATGCGAGGTGCCAAGGCAATCCGCGCCGGTATCGCCGCCGCCGATGATGATGACGTCTTTGCCAGTGGCCATGGTCTGGTTTTCGACCGCGTCGCCGGCCACCTTATGATTCTGCTGGGGCAGGAAATCCATGGCGAAGTGGATGCCATTCAGTTCGCGGCCGGGGACATTGAGGTCACGCGAGTTTTCCGCGCCGCCGGCGAGGAGAACCGCGTCGAACTTCGACTTCAGATCCTCCACCGGAACGGTGACGCCGACGTTGGCATTGACGACGAACTCCACACCTTCGGCTTCCATTTGCGCCACACGGCGGTCAATGTGGTGCTTCTCCATTTTGAAATCCGGAATGCCGTAGCGGAGCAGACCGCCGACACGATCGGCCTTTTCGTAGACGACAACGGTATGGCCGGCGCGGTTCAACTGCTGCGCGGCGGCAAGGCCGGCCGGGCCGCTGCCGACGATGGCGACCCGCTTGCCGGTGCGCACTTCGGGCGGCTCCGGCTTGATCCAGCCCTGTTCGAAAGCGTAATCGATGATAGACCGCTCAATGAGCTTGATGGCGACGGGCGGTTCATTGATGCCGAGTACGCAGGCCGATTCACAAGGCGCGGGACAGACGCGTCCGGTGAACTCCGGGAAGTTGTTGGTGGAGTGGAGGACGCGGATGGCGTCTTTCCAACGATCCTTGTAAGCGAGGTCGTTCCAATCGGGAATGATGTTATTGAGCGGGCACCCGGTGTGGCAGAAGGGCACGCCGCAATCCATGCAGCGGGCGCCCTGCGTGCGCACCTTTTCAAAGCTAAACGGCTGGTAGATTTCAAACCAGTCGTTGACGCGTTCTTCGACGGGACGGCGGGTGGGAACTTCCCGCTGAAACTCGATGAAGCCAGTGACCTTACCCATGCAGCACCTGCTCTCCCTGCGCGGAACCAACGAAATAGGGCGTATCGCGCTTGGCGACGCCGAGAACCCGCTTGTATTCGTGCGGGAAGACTTTGACGAACTTGTCGAGGAGGTCGCCCCAGTTTTCGAGGACCCACTTGCCACGGCGGCTATCGGTGAACTGGACGTGGCGTTCGATGAGGTTACGCAGCGCGTTGATATCCTCAATCGATTCGACCGGCTCCAGATCGACGCCGGCCCGATTGCACTTGTTGCGGCAGAACTCGCCGGTTTCATCAAGGACGTAGGCGATGCCGCCGCTCATGCCGGCGGCGAAGTTCTTGCCGGTTTCACCGAGGATGGCGACGAGGCCGTTGGTCATGTATTCGCAGCCATGATCGCCGACCCCTTCCACGACGGCGGTGGCGCCGGAATTGCGGACAGCGAACCGTTCGCCGGCCATGCCGTTGAAGAAGCATTCGCCGCTGGTGGCGCCGTAGAGGACAACGTTACCGATGAGGATGTTATGCTCCGGAACGAAGGTGGCGGTTCTGGGCGGGTAGACGACGACGCGGCCGCCGCTGAGGCCTTTGCCCACATAGTCGTTGGCGTCGCCTTCGAGGACAAGGCTGATGCCATTGGCGAGGAAGGCGCCGAAGCTTTGCCCGGCAGAGCCGTTGAACTCAATCTGGATGGTATCGGGCGGCAAGCCGGCGGAGCCGTAGCGCTTGGCGACTTCACCGGAGAGCATGGCGCCAACGGTGCGGTGGACATTGCGGATGGGCATTTTGAACTCGACGGGCGTTTTGTTTTCCAGCGCGTCGTGGGCGAGATCGATGAGCTTATGATCGAGAGCCTCTTCCAGGCCATGATCCTGAGCGATGACACAGCGGCGCTGCACTTTTTTCGGCACGGGCGGATTGAAGAGCATGGACGAAAGATCCAGCCCCTTGGCCTTCCAGTGCTCCCTCACGTCGCGCATTTCGAGCATGTCGACGCGGCCCACCATTTCATCGAAGGTCCGGAAGCCAAGCTGGGCCATGATTTCGCGGACTTCATCGGCAATGAAGAAGAAGAAGTTGATGGCGTGTTCCGGGGTGCCGGAGAACTTGGCGCGAAGGACCGGATCCTGCGTGGCGATGCCGACGGGGCAGGTATTGAGGTGGCACTTGCGCATCATGATGCAGCCGAGGGCGACGAGAGGAGCGGTGGAGAAGCCGAACTCTTCGGCGCCGAGGAGCGCGCCGATGACGACGTCGCGGCCGGTTTGGAGCTTGCCGTCCGTTTGGACGCGGATGCGGGAGCGAAGATCGTTCATGACGAGCACCTGCTGGGTTTCGGCGAGGCCAAGTTCCCAGGGGACGCCCGCGTGGCGGAGCGAGGTGAGCGGGGAGGCGCCGGTGCCGCCGGAATCGCCGGCGATGAGGACGAGATCGGCATGGGCCTTCGATACGCCGGCGGCGACGGTGCCGACGCCGACTTCGGAGACGAGTTTGACGGAGATGCGCGCCTGCGGGTTGACGTTCTTGAGGTCGTAGATCAACTGGGCGAGATCTTCGATGGAGTAGATGTCATGGTGCGGCGGGGGCGAGATGAGGCCGACGCCGGGAATGGAGTGGCGCACCTTGGCGACAAACTCATCGACCTTGTGGCCGGGGAGCTGGCCGCCTTCGCCGGGCTTGGCGCCCTGGGCGACTTTGATTTGCAACTCGTCGGCGTTGACCAGATAGTTGGCAGTGACGCCGAAGCGGCCGCTGGCCACCTGTTTGATGGAGGAACGCTTGGAATCGCCGTTGGGCATGACCTTGAAGCGCTCTTCGTCTTCCCCGCCCTCTCCGGTATTGGAGCGGCCGCCCAGGCGGTTCATGGCGATGGCCAGGGTTTCGTGGGCTTCCTTGCTGATGGAACCGAAGCTCATGGCGCCGGTGGCGAAGCGCTTGACGATCTCTTTTGCGGGTTCGACCTCATCAATGGAAATGGGCGTTGCGGGCTTGAATTGCAGCAGGCCGCGGAGGGTGCAAAGCTGCTGATTCTGGTCGTTGATGAGCTTGGAATACTCTTTGAAGGTGGCGTAGCTTTCGGTGTTGACCGCGTGCTGCATGCGGCTGACGGTAAGCGGATTGAGCAGGTGGTATTCGCCGCGAACGCGGTACTGGTAGTTGCCACCGGGCGAGAGTTCGAGGTCCGCTTCGGTGAGCGGGTGGAAGGCATGCTCGTGCTTCATTTTGGCTTCGCGGGCGAGCACGTCGAGGCCGACGCCTTCGATGCGGGACGCGGTGCCGGTGAAGTATTTGTCGACCAGCGATTTATTGAGGCCGATGGCTTCGAAGATCTGGGCGCCGCGGTAGCTTTGGAGCGTGGAGATGCCCATCTTCGAGAAGACCTTCAGAAGGCCTTTGCTGACGGCCTTTTTGTAGTTCTTGAGGGCGGTATCGAAGGAGACGTTGAGGAGTCCCTTCATGGCCATGTTGTCGAGGGTTTCGATGGCCAGATAGGGGTTGACGGCGCTGGCGCCGTAGCCGATGAGGCAGCAGAAGTGCATGACCTCGCGGGGTTCGCCGCTTTCGACGATGAGGGCGACCTGGGTACGGGTGCCTTCCCGGATCAGGTGATGGTGAACGGCGGTGAGGGCGAGCAGCGAGGGGATGGGGGCGGAGTTTTCGTCGACACCGCGATCGCTGAGGATGAGCAGGGAGTAGCCGGCCTGGATGGCCCAACTGGCGCGCCGGCAGAGCGAATCGAGCGAGCGTTCGAGTTCGGCTTCGCCGCCATGCACGTTGTAGAGAATGGGCAACGTGTAGGCGAGGAAATCGCCCCAACTGACGCGGCGGAGTTTTTCCAGGTCGCGATTGGTGAGGACGGGGTTTTTGAGCTTGAGCAGGTGGGCGTGCTGAGCGGACTCCTCAAGTATGTTCCGCTCGGTGCCGATGTAACTCGTCAGAGACATAACGAGTTCTTCGCGGATAGGATCGATGGCCGGATTGGTAACTTGGGCGAATAACTGTTTGAAGTAATGGAAGAGCGGCTGGGGCTTATCGGAGAGGCAGGCGAGCGGGGTATCGACGCCCATGGAGCCGATGGGCTCTTCGCCCTTTTCGCCCATGGGGGCGAGGATGGTTTTCAGATCCTCATCGGAATAGCCGAAAGCGCGCTGGCGCTGGAGAATGGTGGCGTGATCGGTAGCGTAGACGCGGCCGGGTTCGGGAAGAACGTCGAGCGAAATCTGGTTGCCTTCGAGCCACTGGCCGTAGGGCTGGCGCTCCCAGAGCCCCTTTTTAACCTCTTCGTCGGGGATGATACGCTTCTGGTCGAGATCGACGATGAGCATCTTGCCCGGCTGGAGGCGCCCCTTGTAAGTAACATCTTCAGGCTTGACAGGCAGGACGCCGGTTTCGGAGGCGACGATTAGCAGGCCATCCTTAGTTACTAAGTAACGGGAGGGGCGGAGGCCATTGCGGTCGAGCGTGGCGCCGACGACGTGGCCATCGGTGAAGGCGACGGCGGCGGGGCCGTCCCAGGGCTCCATAAGGGAGGCGTGAAATTCGTAGTAGGCCTTCTTTTCGGCCTGCATGGTGCTATCGGCATCCCAGGCTTCCGGGATGAGCATGGACATGACGTGGGGGATGCTGCGGCCGGAGAGATAGAGCAGTTCAACGGCGTTATCGAGGGTAGCGGAATCGGACCCGCCGGGTTCGACGATGGGAAGAATCTTCTTGAGATCGTCGCCCCAGACGCCGGAGGCCATGACGGCCTGGCGGGCGGCCATCCAGTTGGCGTTGCCGCGGACGGTGTTGATTTCGCCGTTGTGGCAAAGATAGCGGAAGGGGTGGGCGAGCGGCCAGGTGGGGAAAGTGTTGGTGGAGAACCGCTGGTGGACCATCGCCAAGGCGGAGACGCAATCGGGATCGGCGAGATCCTTGAAGAATTTCTGGATCTGGGGGGCGAGCAGGAGCCCCTTATAAACAATGGTCCGGCAACTGAGGGAGGGGACGTAGAAGAAGTCTTTGTCGCGAATGCTGGAGGCGCGGATTTCGTGCTCGGCGCGTTTGCGGATGACGTAGAGCTTTCGTTCGAGCTCAATTTCCGACATGCCGACGGCGCCACGGATGAAGATCTGTTCGATGTAGGGCTGGGAGGCGCGGGCGACGCGGCCGATGGCATCGACATTGAGGGGGGTGTCGCGCCAGCCGAGAACTTCCAGGCCTTCTTCGCGAATGATGCGTTCGAACACGCCTTCGACGAGCAGGCGGGCTGTCCGTTCCACCGGCAGGAAGACGAGGCCGGCGCCATATTGGCCGGCGGGAGGAAGGGTGAAGCCTTCCTTTGCACATTCGCGGGAGAAGAATTCGTGGGGAATCTGGATGAGGAGTCCGGCGCCGTCGCCAGTTTCCGGATCGCATCCGCAGGCGCCGCGGTGGGTGAGATTGATAAGAATCTGTACACCCTTGGTGATAATGTCGTGGGATTTGTGGCCGCGGATATTGACGACGAAGCCGATGCCGCAGGCGTCGCGTTCATTGGCCGGGTTGTAGAGACCCTGCGCGGCCGGAAGGCCTCGAACGACTTGGAATTCTTCTTGGGAGGAGTTGGACATGGACTTCAAACCTCTACGGATGATTCCATCTAGGATACAAGCGTCCGCAGTATTAGTCAATCCGAAAGGAAGCAAACAACAGTATTCGTGTTTCTAATACAAGTAAAATTAGAAAAACTGGATTGTGATTGTGTTGACATAAGGTGTTCTTATGATATTCTAAACGGGTGAATTTCGACCATCTGAAGCTGTTTCGGGACATTGCGCATACGCGCAGTGTGAGCCGGGGGGCGCAGATGAACGAGATCAGCCAGTCGGCGGCGAGCCAGCATCTACAGGAACTTGAGAAGAATCTGTCAGTTACGCTGCTAGACCGATCGACGCGGCCGCTGGGGCTGACGGCGGCGGGGCGGCTATATTATGACCTATGCCGGGACGTGCTGCGGCGGAAGGAAGAGTTTGACGCCTCGTTGGGCGGATTGCTGCACGGTGTAGAGGGAACGGTACGAGTAGCGAGCATATATTCGGTGGGCTTATCGGAGATGTCGCGGTTGGAGACGGAGTTCCAGAGCCGTTGGCCGGAGGCGGTGCTACGGGTGGATTACCTTAGACCGGAAAAGGTATATGAGCAGGTGTCGGAGGAGAAGGCGGACCTGGGGCTGGTGAGTTATCCGGAGCCGACGAAGGAGATTGCGGTGATTCCGTGGCGGGAGGAAGAGATGGTTCTGGCGTGCGCGCCGGGGCATCCGCTGGCGGGGTTGCCGCGGCTATCGATCCGGGCGCTGGAGGGGGTGGACTTTATCGGGTTCGACGAGGAACTGCCGATCCGGCGGGAGGTGGACCGGTATTTGCGGGACCGGAACGTGGCGGTGAACCACGTTATGCATTTCGACAACCTGCAAATGATAAAAGAGGCGGTTGCGCTGGGGCATGGGGTGAGTATCACGCCGAAACGGATATTGGGGACGGAGATGGCGGCGGGGCGGATTGTGGCGGTGCCGTTGGCGGACCCGTTGACACGGCCGTTGGGGATACTGCACCGGCGGCGGCGGAAGTTGAACGGGGCGACGGAGAGTTTTCTTAAGCTGCTGCAGGAGTGAGGCGGCGGACAAGATCGGGGCGGGCGAGGACTTCGGGGAGCAGGCCGATGCCGAGGCCGGGGCCCTGGGGGAGAGCGAAGAAGCCATCGACGGGTTTGGGGAGTTCGCCGACGATGGGGATGTACTCATCGGCGTAGTGGCGGCGGACGGATTCGGCGATATAGAGATTGGGCACGGCGGCGGCGAGGTGCATGGTGGCGGCGTGGAGAATGGGGCCACCGCAGTTGTGTGGGGCGGCGGGGAGGTAGTGGGCGGCGCCGATATCGGCAATTTTTTTGGCCTGGGTGAGACCGCCGCACCAGGCAACGTCGGGCATGACGACGCGGGCGGCGCCGTTGGAGAGCAGTTCGCGGTATTGCCAGGTGGTCATCAACCTTTCACTGATGGTGAGGGGGAGACGGGTGGCGGAGGCGAGTTCGCGATAGGCGGCCATGTTGTCCTGGCCGAGCATTTCTTCAAGCCACATGGGCTGAAAGGGTTCGCAGGCATTGGCGATTTGGATGGCGCAGGGGAGGGACCAGTAGCCGTGGAATTCCATAGCCACCTCGATGGAGTGGCCGAAGCGCTCTTTGATGAGGCGGAGGGGGCGGATACCATCCTCAATCTGGTTCGGGGTAATGTAGTTGCCGCCGGTGATTTTGGCGATGGGATCGAAGGGCCAGATCTTCATGGCGGAAATTCCCGAGTCGAGGAGGCTTTCGGCCAGGCGGACGGGTTGGTCGAGAAATGAAATATGGTCGTAGCACGTGTTGTACGTGCGTATGCGATCGCGGGTGGCTCCGCCGAGGAGTTCATAGACGGGAACGCCGAGCGATTTGGCCTTCAAATCCCAGAGAGCGGTATCGATGGCGCTGATGGCGCGCATTTCGGCGCCGGCCCAACCGGAGTAGGAAACGGCGTCAAACATAGAGGTCCAAAGGGCTTCGATGCGGCGGGGGTCCTGGCCGAGGAGGCGGGGAGCGAGGCGGGAATGAATAACGGCCTCCTCGGAGGCTGGGTGCGGGTAGGTTTCGCCCAGGCCGAAGAGGCCGTCATCGGTATGTATTTTTACCCAGAGCCATTGAATGGGGCCGGCGTGGACCGTGATGCCGCCCGCCAAGTGGAGTGTCTCTATGGCCGTGATGCGCAAGACGAAGAGATTACATTGCGACTGGCATCGGCAGGCTGGCCTTGGCCAGGGACCGAGTGAGCAGTTCAATGGACTCGCGTTCGACGATGGCGCGGGCGATGGAAACTTCGGTGATCAACATGCGGCGAGCGCAATCGAGCATCTTCTTTTCGCGGAAAGAGAGGGGTTTGGCGGTTTGGAGGATCACCAACTCCTTGAAGACCTCGGCCAAGCCCATGAGGCCGCCGACGCGCATCTTTTCCGAGTTTTCTTTGAAGCGGTCCTTCCAGTCCTGGGTGCGCTTGACCTCACCGGTGGAGAGGAAAGCCAGGACACGGTTGACTTCCGTGCCTTTGGTGACTTTGCGTAACCCAACGTCACCTGCATGGCTGAAGGGCACCATCACGGTCATACGGTTGTAGCTGAGTCGCAACAGGTAGAAGCGCTCTAGTTGCGCTCCGAAGTTGCGAGTGCTGATATTTTCGATGGTCCCAACACCATGGTTGGGGTAAACGACTTTATCGCCAATGTGAAAGGTCGTGCAGGGACCCATAATTACACCTTCTGAGAGTTGTTAAATTGACTACACCAGAGCGTTAGCTAATGGTAAACGGGGGTTACGATTGTGTCAACACAAATCCAATAAAAGTAGCGGCAAATCGGTTAGGGACTGAAACTTTTTGCTCCAATCGGGTGGCGGGGCTGGGGCAAGGGAAGGAGAAAAACGGGATTGAGACACCAGCGGCCGGTGGTCCGCTGGCTAGTACCTTGGGACCACCACCGGCAGCACGTGCCTTGGGGCGGGAAGAATCTCAATTTAATGTAAATTATTGATTCTCAGGTTGATGGGGTTCCGCTAGACTAGTACTACGCCATCGCGTAGAACTCCGTATTCAACCAGGGACATGGACAGGATTGGCCGATATATCGTCGAAGGCGAACTCGGGCGCGGAGGGTGCGGGATCGTGTACCTTGGCCGGGACCTGAAAATGAACCGGCACGTGGCGATCAAGACGATCTTGACGCGGGAGTTGCAGAATTCGGCCGGGGGGCAGGAGTTGCAGGCGCGGTTGACGCGGGAAGCCCAGTCGGCCGGGTCGGTGAACCACCCGTCGATTGTGACGGTATATGAGCTGGCCGAAGAGAACGAGCTCACGTTTTTCGTGATGGAATACGTGGACGGCCCGCCGCTGGACACGGTGATGGGAAAAGGTCCGATACCGTGGCCGCGGCTGATACAGATTCTGAGAGAGATCGCGGCGGGGCTGGACTTTGCTCATTCCAAAGGGATTATCCATCGTGACATTAAACCGTCGAACATATTGATTTCGTCGGCGGGGCACGCCAAGATCTCCGATTTTGGCGTGGCGAAGATCTTGGAAGCGGCGTCGATGACGACGACGGGGATGGCGGTGGGGACGCCGGCGTATATGTCGCCGGAGCAGATTTTGACGAAACCACTGGACGGGCGGAGCGACCAGTTTTCGTTGGCGGTGATTGCTTTTGAGATGTTGACGGGGCGGAAGCCGTTCCAGGCGGACTCGTTACCGGGGTTGATACACCAGATATTGTCGGTGGAACCGCCGTCGGCGACCGAGATAAACGCTGAGGTGAGCGAACCGGCGGCGTCGATATTGAGGCGGGCGCTGGCAAAGGAAGCCTCGGCGAGGTACGGCGGGTGTGTGGAATTTGTAAGCGCGCTGGAAGCGGCGCTACTGCGCGGCGAAGGGGCTATCCAACCGGCGCCGGCAGCGACACCGCAACCTATTGAAATTAAAGCGGAAAAACAGCCACCACCGAGTAGTGGCAACTTAGTGCGGGCGATTTTATTTCTGGCGCTGGGGCTTGCGGTGGCCGGATATTTTTATTCGCAGCGAACGCGAGTGGAGGTGGCCGGGCCGGCTGCGGCGAAGACTGGTGAGACGCCACAGGCGGGAATTGAGACTGGAGCGGGCGAAAAGAAGGTTGAAGCACCGCTGGCAGGGAATGGAGTTCGGCCGGGGGAGAAGGCCGGTGAAACGACGGCGGCGGGAAGTGGAGTTCGGCCGGGGGCGAGCGACCCGGCGGTAAAGGGCGCCTCAGCCAAGGCGGAGAAAAAAGCAGAAGCGAAAGCGAAGACGGCCGAAGTGAAGCCCGCGGCGCCCGTGGCCACGCCCGCCGTGGCGCCGGCGCAAGCTCCGGATCCGGGACCGGATCAACCGGCGAGCAGCTATATGGGATCGCCGGAGGGACGGTTTTCTTGGTCGGGCACGCTGCCGGCGGGCGAGCGACTGATAATCGTCCGCAACCGGGTGCGGATGGGAACTATTGCAGGAAATGGACTTCCGGCCGGGGTTGCTGTACAGGTTGAGACCAGACCCGCCGATATACGAGTGATGCAGCAACCCGCCGCCAGTAATGGCTTCCGGCTGATTGTCGTCAATCAGTCGGGCCACGATGTCCCGGCCTTCACCGTGCTATGGCGGGAGCAGAGTCATTGATAATCGCGCGACTGGCAGTGGCGATGCTGTTGAGCGGTTTGGCGCTGGCTGGCCAGACGCGCCGGGCTTTGCTAATTGGGAATGGGGCATATAAGAATGTTCCGGCGGCGGCGCAGGCGGCGACGAACGCGCGGGCGTTTGCGCGGGCGTTGACGGCGAGCCAATTTCAAGTGTCGCTCCTCATTGATGTGGAAGCCGATGTGCTGGGGCGGGAGATCAACAAGTTTCTGCAAAGCCTGCAGCCGGGGGACGCGGCAGCGTTTTATTTTTCCGGGTACGCGGTGCAGGACATGGGAGAGAACTACCTGCTGCCGGTGGGTTATGCGCCGGCGAGCGCGGACGGAATTGAGTTCCAGTCGTACTCGTTGAAACGGCTGGTGCGCTATTTGGAGACGAAGAAGTTGTCGGCGGGGATGGTGATCCTGGAGCCGGCGCCTGGGAACGCGGCGCTTGAGAAGAAGTTTCCGGAAGCGGGGCTGGCGACAATGGACATACGGGCGGCGAACCTGGTGCTGGCGATGGCGAACTTGCCGGGGCGCGCGGTGCCGCCGGCGCCTGGGCACGACGTTGCGCGGTTCACTGAGGCCTGGGTAAGCGTGGCCGGCGAACCGGCGTTGTCTTTGGACGCGGCGCTGCGGAAGATAAAGCAGCAGGTATCGATCGCGACGGATGGCGACCAGGTACCAGCGGAGATCTCGACACTGGTGAACGAGTTCGCGTTTCAGCCGCGTTCGCCGGCGGCGGTGGAGTGGGACCGAATCAGCGCGTCGAAGGACATGGCCGTGTTTGAGGGTTTTCGACAGCGATGGCCGGGCGATCCGCTGGCAATTGAAGCGGGGAAACGGATCGAAGCGTTGGAATGGACACGGACCAAGATCGACGCCGATCCGAAAGCGGTACGGCAGTTTCTAGCGCGCTTTCCACAGCACCAGGAGGCGCTGGAGTGGCTGAAAACAAATACGGCGAGTGAGAAGGCGAACGCGAACGGAGCGATTCTGGCGGCGATTGAGCGATACGCGAAGGCGTACGAAAGCCGGGACGCCGACGCGCTGCAGGCGGCGCGGCCGGGATTGACGCCAACCGAGCGGAAACGGTTGGAGGAGGCGTTCCGGAACTTCCGTTCGATCAAATATAGTCTGACCCCGGCGGGAGATCCGGCAATTGAGACTAATGGCGCGAGCGTAAAGTGCCGATTGAAAGTAGAGATGCGATCGAACGACGGCGCTTCACCTCGGCCGGTTGACCAACCCGTGACCGTAAAGCTGCGCCGGCAAGGCGACATCTGGACGATAGATTCGATTCAATGAAACCTATATTTTTCTTATTCTGCGCCGGGCTGGCGGTTTGGCCACACGATCCGGCCGCCAGCACATCCACTGGAGGAACCAGTTCGAAGCTGATTTCGCTGTTTCCGAATCTGTTTGGCCCGACGGGCATCACACTTCCCAATAACGAGCACGCGGCCCACTTCACGAACGGGTTCCAATCGAACTTCAGCCCGCTGGTTGGTTCGATCGTGAATCAATTGACGTCGATTCCGATCCCGTCGCCGGCGTCGGGATTTTTGTACACTTTCGATTCGAGCCTAGGCGTGTACTCGCGTTCCGGACAGAGTTTCGGGCCGATATTCGCGGAACGAGCCGAGACAATCGGCAAGAACAAGTTTCTGGCAGGGGTGAGCTATCAGCACTTCAATTTCGACCGGCTGGACGGGCTGAGCATCAAGAAAATTCCGGCGCTGTTCCAACACCAGCCGGCTGCGAACATCGAGTACCAGAAAGACGTCATCACGACGGATAACGCCTTCGACATTCAAGTGGGGCAAACTGTTGCGTACTTCACCTATGGGATGTCGGACCGGCTGGACATATCGGTGGCGGTGCCGATGGCGACGGCGAGCGTGGAGATCGTTAGTGAGGCGACGATTCGCCGAATTGGCACGTCGACGGAACCGGACGTACACTACTTCGATTCCCCGTTCCCTGGGCGGGACCGGCAGACTTTTTCGGCGGCTGGTTCGGCTAGCGGATTAGGTGATGTATTGGTGCGCGCCAAATACACGGCGGTGCGGTGGAAGAATGGGGCGCTGGCGGCCGGGATCGACGCGCGGATGCCGACTGGCGATGAGTACAATTTTCTGGGCACCGGGAGCGTGGGCGCGCGGCCGTTTCTGGCGCTGTCGTACCGAAGAGGAAATTTTTCCCCGCACGTCAACGTCGCCTATCAATGGAATGGGAATTCGATTCTGGCCGGCGATGTGCGAGCCGGGACAACGGGTAACCAATCCGACCAGGTTCAACTGGCGGCGGGGTTTGACCTTGGCGTGACGCGCAAGTTCACGTTCGCGGCCGACTACCTGGGCCAGCAACAGTTGCAGGGGAACCGGGTACGGCTGGTCGATTTCCGGGCGGCCAATGGTACGGTGTTCCCGAATGTGCAGATCAAACGGGCGCGATTGACGCAAAGCGCCGCGTCGCTGGGCTTGAAAGTAAATCCGATCAGCGAGTTGCTGGTGACGTTCAATCTGTTGATGGCGTTGGACGATAACGGACTGCGCGACCGCGTCTCGCCGATGGTCGGGCTGTCGTATACGTTTTGATCCCCATGGGAAATCCCCTGGGCTTTGCCGGGGTGGCCGCAGCAGTTTGACGGTTCCGGCAGTAGCAACACCGCCGCGCAAGGTGTGGGTAGAAAAGGGGCGTAACTCATCGTGGGGGTGGAGATGCCGCGTTTGGGGACATGTTAAAACATGTCCCTGGAGTTTCTACATTTTCGGCTGATCTTGTTTAATGAGCGGGGCGGCGGCTGACCCCTGTAGCGAGTCTGTCGAATCACTTACATATTGACAGACCGACGCATGTATGTCATTCTGGCTCCGAGCCTGTATGCTCG
>JAEUQC010000121.1 GCA_016789905.1 Bryobacterales bacterium
CAAAGCGAGTGCGGAGCAGTTAGCCGAGCGGCTTCAATGGCCGACGATTGTGAAGCGGATCTTTCAGGATTTCGGCGACTTTTCGCTCGACGCACCCAGAACTGTGCCCATCGACGCCGCTTCAAACTGCCGGATTTAGGATCAACGACGTTGATACGCCCAACACTGAACGGTCGAACTTCTACGATACCGGCTGTTGCTTCCAATTGGGCGAGCGCGGGAAGGGTTCCGGCCAAGCAGAGCAGGATTATGAATAGTAAAGGCATCTTTCTCCCCAAGGACTAATCGATCAGCGTTTTGTTCCCGTAATTTGAATAGAAAACGAAGGCAATCCGCTTCCCTTACGTGCTGTAAACGACACCGCAGTTGCTTCGGTATCTCGGACCGCCACGCCAGCACTGTCCGCGACTTTGAAGAATGCGCTCTGAATGATTAAGCGCAGAGGCTTTTCGTAAGGGACGATCAACCGATGCGTGCGGCCTTCCGAATCCGTCGATACGACGGGCACCATCCGGAGAAGGTGGCGGTCCGTCTCGATCAGCATAAGCAAACTCGCCCCGGGCGTCTTAGATTCGTGCTGTGAAAGCAGGCGATCCGGGTCGACAACTCGAACCTGGGCGAATACGCCGGCTTTCAAGATAATCTTGATTTCCGCCGTGGACTTGCCAGGAGAAAGGGAGGCAACTGGTAATTGGTCGTCCCATTCACATGGATCGAGCCACAATCCCTTTGTTGCCCGGACGCAGGCGAAAAAGTCACCCGGCGGTAGGCCCGTGAAGCGAAATCCGCCGTCTGCATTGAGAGGCATTGCCCACTGGCTGCGGACGGGCACTCTTCTTCTGGCGGGTGATTGCCGAGAATAGAGGCCAATGGAGCCGCTACTCACGGAAGTACCATCCTCCCCTAGTATTGTTCCACTAAGGACGCCCTGATCGGCGCCAGTCTTCTGCGCCAACAGGTCCAACGTTCCAGCGACAAGACAAAGCAACAGTCGTAACATTGTAGACCTCATTGCGAGTAGTTTCTCCAGTAACCCATATACGTCCAGCCAGGTAGACCCTCGTCCCGAAGCGGAAGGCTGCCACCGGATACACCCTCTGCGTATGTGTAGATATGATACTTTGCTGCCGGCGAAGACGGCAGCTCAATGTCCAAGTTGACATCGGCGACGGTTTGTCGCGAAAATGGTAGTTGCGACGCCGGAGCAATTGGGACCCAGGAAGAGGACTGACCCGCGCGAATTTTGCAGTTGGGGTTTAACGTTCCAGGTCCGCCGATATCGAATCCGCCAGGACCAACAGGCGACGCGAGTGAGGTTGGAAACGTCAGCCCCGCATTGGCATCGTCAAGATAGATGACTTTATTGGCAACATCGTATATGAAGTGGCAGATTCCAGGATTGGCGGGCCCGCCTGAACCGTTGGTATCGTCACCAGCGATGCTTAGGGCCCCTCGGATTTGATACAACCTGTGATAGACTTCTCCATTAGCAGTGGTGCCGAGAGCGCCGACGTGGTCACTTGCCGCAAAGCGAAATTTCGCCCTTTGACTTCCATACTTGGTGAGGGGAGGATATTCGGGGCATTCCGTTGGTCCTCCTATGCACCGGCAACGGGGAACTGGAGGCCAGGTAAATGGCTCTGGGATTACGTTAACCGGTAGAGTTTTGGGGTTAGAAATAGCGGGAGATGCCACGGATGTGGAAAAGGGCCAGCCACCGCCTAAGTTATAGCCTGACAGCTCGACGAACCATTCCAGTCGAACATTGTCAATGTTGTGCTGCATTGAATTGTTTGAAAGCACCATTAGGTTCTTGATTCTGCCTGGGCTTGCATAGTTGTAACTTTGCACGAAAACACCGTGGGACTGAGAGCTTGGATATGTCGGAGCGGGACTTGCGTCGGAGAAGTTTCCGCTCACTGTTACATTAAGTGTTTCTCTTGGAATAGCGTCGCAAGCACGGAATCCGAAACTGTTAGCAACAGTGATGCCCCCAGTTTCAACTCCCCATCCATTTCCTTTGATGTCATTAGATAAGATGTTGGTCTCCACCATGCTTGCAGCCACGATCCCGTGGTTGGCGAAATCGTAGATGGTGTTCCCGACTATTTCAGTGTTCCTGCTATACAGTTCCAGGGCTTCAGTTTCAAGAAAGGTCAATGGACCTTTGAATGTATTGTTTGAAATCTGGATCTTATCGGCGCACTGTTCAAATTGAACGGTTCCCCCGCCGTTGTTACCGTCTTGGGGGTAAATGTAGTTTTCGATGAAATCGTTGTTTCGAAGCCCCACCCAACGCATCGCGCCCCCTCCCATAGCCCCGGTGTTATTGTTCTTAAAAGTATTCCGTTCAATTCGGATGTTTCGCGGCGCGAAAAGATTGGGGTCGTTTCGGAACTCGATACCAGTTGCATCCATGTACCCATCGCAATACGGATATTCGTAGATAATTCCATTAGTACCGTAGAGGATTCCGGTCAGTTCGGAGTAGTTAAAGGCGCTATCGTGTACATACACATCATTCACCTTTTTCGTACCATGCGTTGCGTAGAGTGCCACGGCGTGGCCTGTAGAATCCTCAAAATCGACGTTGTTCAGTTCAAGCGCATAAGGCCCCTGATATGTGAAAGGGTTGTCGGTGGGACCATTTTCGGGGGGACTATTCGGCAGCCCCACATTTCCTACCCAGAGATCGATACACGAGAAGTCGGTTTCTTGAAGCGAGCCAATGGGGGACTTTTGTTGGGCCTTCGTGCGACGCATAATCATGTCGCCGCACACCGTTTGTACGCGGGGACATCCTACTTCTACTGGGCTTGTGCCTAGGTCGACCTCAACGCCTGGTGAAGGGTTCTGGTTCCACACCTTCTTGGCGCTGCCGCATACGGTGAGGTTCTGGATCTTCACACCTGACACGGGAACGGCGTTGTCGATTTCTATCAGGTTTCCGGTATGACTCGGATCCCGCACGAGTTTGGTGTCTTTCCGCGTGCTGCTGCCGCCCTGCAGCGTGACATTCGACCTAGTTATTCTAATTGGCTGATCCTTTTTTACTACATACGGCGTGGTGCTCGTTGGTAGTGTGCAGACGGCGTTTGCCGGATCTGCCAGGCAATTTCGAAGACTCTGCAGGGCCGAAGGCCATTGGCTGGTAGCGACCCACCCGGTCCCAAGCCCGCTATTGTCTGTAATCCACACGAACATCGTTTTGTCATCTGCGGCGAATGCACCATTCAGAGCGATGCGGATGTTTACAGCCAGGTCCGTGCCCACGGCCGATACCTGACCCGAACCGGTTCCATAAATAGTGCATTGACTATTGGCGAGTGTTCCGGCGCTGCCCGCAGGCAGGGGGCCCATGGCAACAGTCAACGCGTCGTTGTAAAGAAAGAGACTATTTGTGGCGCGATGATAAAATCCATGGCAGCCGTTCATTGCCGTGGTTGGAGTAGTGTTGACGAGAAAATACAATCTGTCAATATCCGCCGCTCCATTCTGATCCCTGCCGGTGAAACTGAATGTCTGAGGGGAAGCGTTCACGACCGCGGGGCTTGAGGAAAGTAAAGACGGTGTGTATGGAGTTATAAGATTCCAGGAACTGGTCTGTATCCACCCAGTTCCCGCTTGCCCATTGTCGACGATCCAGACGTACATTTTCTGGCTTGTTGCTGCGAAGGAGCCGATTAGACCGATGCGGATATTCAGGGTGAGGTCCGTGCCAGAAGCGCTGACGCTGGACCCGGTGCCGTACACCGTGCATTGGCTGTTTTGGATTGACCCAGCGGCGCCGGGGGTGGCTGGCCCGATGACGGCGGTAAGGGCGTCATTGTAAAGAGCGAAGGCGTTTGCCGCGCGATCGTAGAAGCCGTGGCAACCGTTGATGGCCGTAGTGGCGGTTGTATTCACAACAAAGTAGACGCGTTGAATATCAGTCGCGCCGTTTGGGTCGCGCGCTACAAAGGTGAACGTTGTTGGAGTGGCGGTGCTACTTGCGGGGGACGATGAGAAGAGTGCAGGCGGTTTCGTCCAAGTGCTCGTTTGCACCCAACCGGTCCCGGTCTGGGCGGTATCGACGACCCATATGTAGACATTCTGCGTTCTATTCGCAAAGATGCCATTCAAACCGAGTTGAACGTTTAGGGCAACGTCGTTTCCAGACGCGGAAACCCTCGCAGAACCGACACCGTAAAGAGTGCATTGGGTATTGGAGATCGTCCCCCCCCCCTGCATACAGAGGGCCAAAGACTGCGGAGAGATTGTCGTTGAAAAGATAAAACGCGTTGGCGCCTTGGTCATAGAAACCGTGACATACGTTGGCTGGGATGTTGGCACTGGTGTTGACCAGGAAGTAGATTCGCGAGATGTCGGCGGCGCCGTTTGTGTCCCGCGCCGTGAACGAAAATGTTTGTGGCGTGGCGATGGTGACTCCGGGCGAGCCGGAAATGAAAACCGGCGGATTGTTGCCTTGTGCCGACAGAATAGGCAAAGTAATTGCAAGCAAAACAACGAAGATTTGCACTGGATAACCTACTAACTGATTGGAGTGTAGTCCTGTTTACTACCGTCGTCAACGGGAAAACGTGACTGTTGTGCCGGGAATGAACAAGCAAACGGCGATTCCTGGTGATTACAACGAGACGTGTATTTGTCAGCAAAACGATTAGTTTTCGACGTATCTGGAGGTGGCAGGGGAGCCGGGAGGCGCGCCTGG
>JAEUQC010000154.1 GCA_016789905.1 Bryobacterales bacterium
ACCGCCCCTCTCCCATTCAGCCACGGCGCCACCACCTCTTCCCCAAACGGCATATGGTCCCGCCGCTTCACCACCGCCCCATTCTTATCCCCCACCGCACGCGTCGTCCCCAAATGATCCGTCAACAAATAACACGTATCACAACCTGCCGTACTCCCCGCCCCATGCTCCGCCGCCAACTGCCCAAACGCGTCGTACACGTAAACCACGGTCCCAATCGAAGGATTCGTCTTCTTCACCCGCCGCCCTTCGGCATCATAAACATACAGAGTGGTCACCGGCCCCGTCCCCCACGGGAACATCGCCTCCACCAAACGCCCCTCCCCGTCATAACCCGCCGTCGCCCCGCCCTCACTCCGCATATTCCCCGCCAAATCGTACGACCGCGATCCCCCCACATACCGGTTCGTCGAAGCTTCATATTCCGTCGCTGCCGTCGGCGTCTGCGCCGCTCCATACGGCATCGACGATCCCGCCGACATCCACCGGTTCCCATACCGGTCATAACTATGCGTCTGCGAAAACCCGCCCGTCTCCGTCCCCGTCGCCAACCGGTTCAACGCGTCATAGGTGTAACTCTGCACCCGCTCCACCGCCCCGTCGTGACTCTTCTGCGTAACCACATTCCCATTATTGTCCGCGCACCCATCCGCCTCCCCAGCGCAATAAAACAACGAAGACTTAAACAACGTCGACGTCCCCAGCTTGTACTCCGTCGTCTTCAACTGCCGGTGATGCGTGTTGTACCCCATCGTCATCGCATACGATGGCCCTACCGTCAACGAAGCCAACGCCCCATGCGAGGCATACCCAGCCCCATCCGCATACGTCGTCACCGTCGTCCCCAACGTCCCTGTTACCTTCTTTGGACTCCCGCCGGAATTATAGCAGCTAGCCACCACCCGCCCCGATGGATACGTCATCGAACTCAACAGCCCCGCCTTGTTGTACCCATAGGCGAAAGTAGAAATCGTCCCGCCCGTCGTCTGCTTGCTCCCCGTTACCCGCCCCATGTCATCAAATGACAAATTCTCCGTCCGCGATACTTCCGCCCCATTCAAGGACGTCACCGCGTTCGTCATCTGCCCCTTGAAAATCGTGTCCCACAAGAACGCCGCCGTCGTCGTATCGGGATACGCAGCCTGCCCCTGCGGCGGTGCGGGCTTCGAATACGTCTTCGATACTATCCGGTTAAGACTGTCGTACCCATAGATCGCCGCGTACCCGCGCCCGTCCGTCCGCCCCGTCAAGTTCCCGTTGTCATCGTACCCGAATCCCGTCACGCCACTCTCCGGCTGCGTCGTCGAAACCATCCGTCCCAACGAGTCGTAACTAATACTTCGGGTCTGAACACCCTGCGTTACCTGCGTCAGCCGGTCCAGCAAATCATTGGTATACGTCGTTTCCAAATTCAGCCCCAACGGATCTTCCACCGCCTTGATCAGCCGCCCAAATCCGTCCCGGTCATGCCGCATTCGCTTTGACCCCGGCGCCACCGTCGTCGTCGCCAGCCCCGTCGAAGAAGTCGAATACGAATAGGTGATCGCTGTCGCGTTCGGATTCTGCGTCGACCCCGCCACGCACCCACCCGCCACCACCGTCGTGCATCCGCTCGTAACCGTCAGCGGCCGCCCCAGTCCGTCGTACAGCGTCTCCGTCCAGGCAGCCGCCTCCCCGGCTCGCTTCGGAACGTGGGCCTTCGACACCCGCCCAAGGCCGTCATAGGCGGTCGTCGTCGTTATCTGCCCGCCTCCATCGTCAAAACGTCCCTCCACCACCCGCCCCAGCCCATCGTAGATAGTACTTCGCGTCATCGAGGCCACCAGGCACGAATCCAGCCCCGTCGTCTCCGTTATCGTATTCGTCGTGTCCAAATAGTCGTAGCTCTTACTCCCCCCGTCCGCGTACCCGATCGTCTTCAATCGATCCATCGTATCGGCGTACGTCGCCGTCGTGTTCTTATTGTTCGGATCCGTAATCTTCACCGGCTTCCCGGTCCAGCAGTCGTATTCCACCTTCACCTCATGCGACTTCGAATTCAGGATGCTCGTCGCAAATCCGTGGGTATCTGCAAATCCCGTGCAAGGACTCTGCGCATACGTGATCGTTGTCGCCTGAGTCTTCGGGTCCGTCCGCTTCACCACATTGCCCGCTTGATCGAACTCCACCTTTGTATCCAGCCAAGCCGCCGTCGGCACATCTCGCCATTCCGACACTTTCGTTACATTGCCCCG
>JAEUQC010000159.1 GCA_016789905.1 Bryobacterales bacterium
CCCGGAGTGGTGCGGCGGGGTGAGCGAGTTGACGAAGATCTGCCACATTGCGTCTTCGTTCGACGCGCAGGTGATTCCGCATGGACACAACGTTCACGCGGCAATGCACGTGGTGGCGTCGCAATCGCCGATGACGTGTCCGCTGGTTGAATATCTCATCAGCAAGATGAGCAGCTATTACTACTTTGAAAAGTGGGATCCCAAGCCGGTGAACGGGAAGATCACGCTGCCGGAGACGCCGGGGTTTGGAATCGCGCTGGACGAAGCGAAGGTGGAGAAGCGAACGGTTGTGACTTGGGGGTAGCGCCCTACTGAAGCCAAGGGCGGTAAAGTGACTGGATGTCCAAAGTGAACTTGGCTGTACACGATCAGACTCGAACCCGTATTTTCATCTAAGTTCCCAGAACGGGACTTGGGGACAGTGCTGCCTCGGAAATCGCGCAACAGGTTAGCAAACGAATGAATATGCGGGGACGGATTAGGCTGACCCGTCGCGCCCCCACGACGCGGCAACTTCGTCACGGAATCAAGGATTCAAACCACGCTCGGCAAGATCACTTGCAAGCTTCTCCCGAACCGCAAATTGCGCGTAGAGCGTAAACTTCATCTTCGGCGCAAGAACGACAGCCTGCGCGACTACCGTCTTGTTAAACCACACCGTCGTCGCGGTTGCCGCAGGCGAGTTACTCATAGTAAAGAGTTCTTTCCGGTATCGGGGAATCACGTCAAGCAGATACAGCAACCGGACTGACATTTTCGGCTGTTCCAGGGCACCTTCGCATCGAGATGCCACCAACCCCACAGTTCTTACCAGCAGGGGCGGTCGAACCGATGCGAAGAGCAGAACTTCAATTTGCACAATCGGGCAGGGTTACAGCACTCGCTATGACGGCGGTCCGTCCCGGCGTTGCGCGCGTCGAGAGGATCTGGCTAGCACCCGAAGCAGTTATTGGTGCCACAAAAGAGACCTTCACCATCGTTAGGCCGACTGCGTCCACCTTAACGCTGGCAGGAGAGGCAGGAGAGGATGAGACCAGTCGGATTGTCTCTGACATCCCTATTGGCACATCGATCTTTAACCTCCGCTGAGCATCAGGGTCTGGATTTGCTCCGCACCAGTTCCACTGGAAAGCGCAGGATGCCCAACACGGCGAAGCCCTACAATGGAGGATGAGGAACGTGACTTCGACGACATCAATCTGAACCCCCTGATCGAATTAGACAAAGCGACTGAAGTTATTGTGCAAAAGATTTCGGCGCTCATCAAGAGCCACGCAGCTGGCCAAATCGATGAAAGCAACTTCCATTCAAGCCACACGGCGCTCGTAAAAGAATATCGTTCGGCCAGCGCGCGAACACTATGCGAGACACGTCGGCTGCTGCGGCGCGTTGGCATAAGCGAGCGCCAACTCAGGGAGATCGAGCGTCTTCAAGACGAAAAACACAAACCCACCGGCAGCGCGTGGTGGGTCGAACAAGTGTACGAGTCGAGAGCAACAGAGAACCTTGATGAAATGACGGCGGCGGCACTCGATAGCGTCCTGCCGCATGTGGATCAAGATTGGCTCGCCTCGGAGGCGAAGAAACCCTATCGACTCGACGAGGCATTCAGGACAATGCCCATACATGTCGTGAGCGGCATCCGCGTCGGTACTAGCCCAGCAGGAGGGGGTCCCCAGCGCTTCGCACGAATGATCCTTTCAGGTATCGATCATCTCAACAAACACCCTGATTTTGATTTCCACGCAGGCGCGATGTTAGTGCCAGAACTCGCAATGCTCGGCAACAGCCTTGATGAAGTGCACCGGCTAGGCCCGGAGGGCCGGCGAAAATTCAAAACGCTCCCAAGCCTTCCGGATGATATTGTGTCGTCAACCAACTTTGAACTGCTGGTGGGAGCTGCTTGCTGTCGGCGAAACCTCGATGTCGAAATGGTCCCTGAGAATCGCAGCAGCAAAGTCCCAGACTTCCGAATCAGCGGCCTAGGGGGAATTCCGGCCGCGATCGAATGTAAGCGACGCCTCGGCCTCATGAGCTATGAACTCACAGAGGCTCGGCAAGTCGAAGCACTGTACGCCGCGATCCGCCCCACACTGCGCGATCGCGGACTCCACTGTTCCATCGAGGTAACATTCAAGCTTCCGCTCAATCAAGTGTCTGCGGAAGACTTCTACAACGACATCACTAGTGCGGCCAGCCTGTACAGCGACACGAAGGAAACTGTGACTTCGTGGGGCGCCTTCGAAATTCGTCGGCTACCGTATTGCGGATCGATTCCCCGAACTCGTCTTTACTCGCCAGACTTCCTTCGCACCGTCTTCGGCTGGAATCAGGGATTGGGGCCGTGGGATGGAATCCTCGCAGAAGTCGAACCTCCAGCACGAACGTTGGTCGAAAAGTATCGCTCACCCATCTGCTTGATGTGGCGGAGCGACAGTGAGGTCGCAGTGCTGAAACGGTCGCGCGGGATCGTGTCCCTCTGGGGCGATGCTGCGCAACAGATCCCTGACGGTGAGTATGGATTGATCTACATCGCGTACCCTGAAGGCTCGCGTCCTAGCATCGCGGATGGACGAACCCGTCACATCCTTCAATCGATGGACGAACGCTGGCACCGATGGTCCGTGCGCATCCCAATTACAATCATCAATCGCCTATACCCTCGTGCCGTTTTCGAGGGGCGTCCCGACCTCATCGAAAGTGCAATCCCCGGCGCAGGAGAAGGGCACGAGATTTGGCTGAGAATGCTGCCGTGGCTCGTGTTCACCAAGCAATTTCAAGAGTTACCAGGTATCTAGCACACGCCTTAAATCCGCACTCGCCCGCTCACTCGATGTCCCTGCGCGGCGCGATGACGAAAGCACTGAACGAAATCGTCGAATTGAATTGCCCAGCAACGCCTCCCCAAAGTGCCCGCGCGGATAGCCGGCGATTCGAAAGTCGGCTCCAAACGCCGTTCTGGGAAATCGCAATCGATCAAGACGCCGAGATTGGATCGCTGGCAGCCGAGGTCACCTTCACCTCGCGCTCGTTTTATCGCCTATACCTACTGAAAGACCGACTCCACGGGGACAACGGTGACCTGCGCCGGCTTCCAGCCGAGCTTTTTCGTGGAAACAATCTTGTCTTCTTCCAGAATGTCGCCGGGCTTGGGCGAGTTGTATTTCATGGGCGATGGCGCATCGGCCAGCAATTGCTTTTCCAGATCCTCGGCGTTGTCGGTGATGGCGACAATCTGCAGCCGGTCCTTGCGGAGGTGCTTCTTTATCGCCCTTTGCACGTCTTCGTGCGTCAGCTTTTTCAACGCGGCCTGGATGTAGGAAGTGTATTCGGGAATGCCGTAGGCTTTGCTATCGATGGCGTAACCGAGTTCGGCGCTCTTGGTTTTCATCAACAGATTGACGTTGAGTGAAAGGAAATCGCGGGTGGCCTCGAAGTCCGATTCGGTGAGGCCCTTTTCGACCAGCCGCTCCAGTTCGAAAAGAGCGAGCCGGAGCGCGAAGTGGGCCGTGGGCGGTTCCACCGGCCGGATCCAGATTTGAAAGATCTGGCTGCGCCGGAAGTAGTTCGGGTCCGGCTCGAACTGGAACATGCCGTTGGGAAAGTATTCGAGGTACGAGTAGTCGCCGTAGTTCAGGCCGCGGATTTCCCTCATGCGCTGGTAGAGATTGCCGCCGCTGGAACGGTGGGGGCCAAACCAGGTGTTGGCCACCAGAAGCGCGGGAAAGTCCGGATGGTTGCGGGTGACTTCAATCGGGAAGCCGAACGAGAACGCCACGGCACGGGTTTTCTTCTGCACAATGGTGACGCGAGTTTCGCCGATGGCCGGCGGCGCGGGGAGTTTTACCGTGGAGGGCTTGCCTTTTGGCAGCGCAGCGAAATCCTTCTTCATGCGCTCCACAAAACCTCGCGGATACTTCCCGGCAATGCCGATGGTGAGATTGGCCTGCGTGAAGTGCGCCTTGTAGAAAGCCTGTAAATCGGCCATCGTCATCGTTTCCAAGGTGGAGAGCTTTCCCAGGTTCAAATGCTCGTACGGGTGGCCTTTGTACAGAAGCGAATAGAGAACCTCTTTGCCCAACTCTTCGTCGTTGTTTTCGCGGAGAGAAAGGCGGAGGGCGTTTTTCCGATTATCGCGGACACGCTTCAAGTCGTCCTCACGCCAGCCGGGCGCCAGCAGCGCATCGCGCAGCAGGGCATAGTAGGCTTCGAGGTTATCGACATGGGTGGAGCCGGAAAAAACAATCATTTCCTTATCAACCTGATCGTCAAAACTCGCGGCCATGGGATAGATGGCGTCGAGGATCTGCTGATAGCTCATCGATTTCGTGCCGCCATTGGCAAGCAGGGCGGCGGTGAAAGCAGCGGCGCCTTCCTTGCCTTTGGGATCGTTTGCGGAGCCGGCCCGAAAGACGATACGAAATTGAATGAGGGGCGACTGGCCGGGCATCGCCAGTACTTCCATGGCCGGGAGAGTGGCAGTCATGAGGAGAAGGGATAGGACGAACTTCTTCATTTGGCTTTCGGTCCTGAGAGAGTGACCACGGTGCGTCCGTTGGCGACGAAATACTTTCGGGCAACTTCGCGGAGATCTTCCGGTGTGATCTGGTCATACATGGCGTAGAGCTTGTTGAGCGTTTCCGGAGTGCGGCGCAGGGCGACGGCGTAGGCGAGCGCTTCGGCGATGGACTCGCTGTTATCCATGGACAAGGCAAAGCTGTAGCGAAGGTTGTTCTTCACCGCGTCGAGCTTCTTTGCGTCAACAAGCGTGTCCTTAAACCCGTTCAGCGTGGAGACGATGGACTCCGTGATCAAGTCCACATCCTTATCCGCTTTGACACGGGAGAAGACGGTGAACAGCGACGGGTCTACCCGCTGCTGAGCGCCGCCGCGGAGCACATCCACCTTCTGTTCCTGGATCACCAGACGCTGGTAGGCTGGCGACGTGGGGCCGAAGGCAAGCGCGGAGATGATGTTGAGAGCGGCGGTTTCCCTGGTGGAATCGGAGTAGGCCGGAACCTTATAACCAACCGCGAGCCACGGCGGCGTGGCGACGGGCCATTCAACGGTGGCCCGGCGTTCGGCGGTTTGCGGTGGTTCAGCCGGAATGGCGGGGGCGTAGCTGCCGCGCTTCCAGCCGCCCCAATGCTTTTCGACGAGGGCTTTCACCTCGCCGGGCTTCACATCGCCAACGACGAGAATCGTGGTGTATTCGGGACGATAAAACCGGTCGAAAAACTGGCGCGAGTAAGAGTACTGATCGGGCATTGCCTTGATGTCGGCCAGGAAGCCCATGGTGGTGTGTTTATAGGTGTGGGCATCGTAGGCAGTATCACGGAGCTTCTCACTGAGCTTGGAGGTGGGCGCGGCGGAGTTCTTGTTGTACTCGCCGTTGACGGCCAACGCCTCGGTGCGGAAGACGGATTCGGAGTAGTCAAGATTCTGGAAGCGGTCGGCTTCCAGTTCGAGGATGGAAGCGAGTCCTTGCTTGGAGAACGTGGCGTGGTAGGCCGTCAGATCGTCGGAGGTGAAGGCGTTCGTGGCCGCGCCGGCGGCTTTCATGGTGGCCTCCCACTTCTGGGGCGGGTTCTTCTTCGTGCCTCGGAACATGACATGTTCAAAGAAGTGGGCGAAGCCGCTTTTGCCTGCTTCCACTTCGTTGCGAGAGCCGACGTTGACGACAATATACAGCGCAACGATGTTGGGATAATCGGTGGGCACGGTGAACAAGCGAAGCCCGTTGGGGAAATCGTGCTGCTGGTAAGGATAATCGAAAATCTTGCGGGGTTCGGCGGCGGTCATCATGCTGATAGAGGCCAATAGTAGAGCGAAGAGGGGTCGGCGCATCCTGTGTCTTTCCTAGTGTAGCGGGGCCAATGGGTAGGGGCCGCGGGCCTGTTCCAGGTGCGCGCCCAAGGTGAGCAGAGACTCTTCCTCCCACGGGCGGCCCACCAGTTGGATGCCCACGGGGAGGCCGTCGATTGTAAAACCGAATGGGAGAACCAGCGCCGGAAAGCCGAAAAGATTCCAGGGCGTGGCGGCGGCCATGGTCTCCAAAAACGGGGCGGGCCGTTCCCGGCATTTCCAGGCTGGAATGGCGCAGGGCGGGCCAAGGAGTACGGCGGTGTCCGCCATTTGTTCGAGCATGGAGGCGCGCAGCTTGTCGCGAACCGCGAGTTGGGTAGCCACTTCCAGGCCGGTGGGTTTCGCGGGGGGCTCGCGGAGGAGTTCGAGGCCCGTCCAGTGCGCCTTTTCGGGGGCGTTGGCGATAACCTGGCGTTTAAGTTCGTCGGTCAGCGCGTTGAAGAAGAAATCCCAGACGGCGATGGAGCGGTCCCGGTTGTTTACGATGAACGGTTCCACGGAGTGGCCCAGGCCTTGGAGCGTTTTGGCGGCGAGTTGTACGGCGGCGGTGATGGCCGGGTGGGCCGGTTCATCGAGAAGGCCGATGCGAAGCCGTTGGGGAGGATTGTCCCGCAGGGGAACGGGCACGGAAAAGGGGTCGGCTGGATCGTAACCGGCTAGGACCTCAAACAGGATGCGAACGTCGCGAACGGTCCTGGCCATGGGTCCGGCAACGCCCAGCAGCCCGCCCGGGTGGGCAATTTCGGGGAAATGTCCGGCGGCGGAGACGCGTCCGGGTGTCGGCTTCAGCCCGGCAATGCCGCAGCAGTGGGCGGGCACACGAATGGAGCCGCCGCCGTCGCTGCCCACGCCGCCGGCGGAGCACCCGGCGGCGATGGCGGCGGCTTCTCCGCCGCTGGAGCCGCCGGCGGTGTGATCCAGGTTCCAGGGGTTGGCGGTCCAGCCGGTGATGTGGTTATCGGTCTCGTAGTTGGCGAGGAATTCCGGACAATTGGTCTTGCCGAGAAGGACGGCGCCGGCGGCACGCAGTTTCCGGGCGGCGGTGGAGTCGTTGGCCGCTTTATGGCCAATCCGGTAGAGGCTGCCGGCGAGTGTTGGCTGGCCAGCCACGTCGAAGCTGTCTTTGATGGTGAGCGGAACGCCGGCCAGCGGGCCATCGGCAGGCGGTCCGGGTTCAAGCAGACGGACGAAAGCGCGCAGCCGCGGGTCGACGGCGGCGATACGCTCCTGGTGCGCGCGGAGGAGTTCGGCGGCGGAGATTTCGCGGCGCCGCAGGGCGTCGCGCTGCTTTTCCAGTGTCCAGTGAATCACCTCTTCATGGTAGTGAATAGGGGGCGCTGGTATTCTGGGAGCGTGGAAGCTCTTGATTTCGCCGCGGCGCGGCGGTGCGTAGTGGAGACGGTAGGCGCGTGCCGGCCAGAGGTGGAGGCAGTCCCGCTGGCGGAAGCGGCCGGGCGCGTTCTGGCCGTGGATGTTGTGGCTGACCGGGATTACCCGCCGGTGGACCGTTCTATCCGCGACGGATTCGCGGTGTGCGCGGCGGACGTGCCCGGCGCCGTTCGATTGATTGGCGAGGTGCGGGCGGGCGAGGCGTTCGCGGGCAAGGTAGGCGCCGGGGAAGGCGTACGCATCATGACCGGCGCGCCGTTGCCGGACGGGGCGGACGCGGTGGTGATGGTGGAACACGCAACGGTGCGCGATGGGATGATGACGACTGAGAAGGCGCCGGGCGTTGGGGAGTTCATCAACCGCGCCGGATGCGAGGCGCGAGCGGGGGATGTGGTGCTGGCCCGGGGCGTGCGCCTGCGCTTTCCCCAGATAGCAATGCTGGCCACGGTGGGCCTTTCCATGGTGCCCGTGTACCGCCGGCCGCGAGTGGCGATTCTGGCCACGGGCGATGAGATTGTGACGGTGGAAGCGGCGCCGCGGACTTATGAAGTGAGGAATTCGAACTCCTGGGCGCTGGCGGCGCAGGTGACCGCGGCGGGCGGCTTGGCGGAAGTTTTACCGGTGGCGCCGGACGATTTGGAAGCCACCGTCGCGGCGGTCGAACGGGGGCTGCAGGCGGACCTGCTGTTGCTTTCCGGCGGTGTATCGGCCGGGGAGTACGACTTTGTGGAAGCGGCGCTAGGCCGCTGCGGGGCCGAGTTCTTCTTCACACGTGTGAAGATACGGCCCGGCGCGCCGCTGGTGTTCGGGCGGGCTCGCGGCAAATACTTCTTCGGTTTACCGGGGAATCCATTGTCAACCGCGGTGACGTTCGAAGTGTTCGCCCGCGCGGCCCTGGAATTGCTAGGGGGTGCTGGGGAGCCGCCGTTGCCGATTGTCGAAGCCCACATCACGAAGACGTTGCGCGAAAAGGGCGGATTGACGCGGTTCCTGCCAGCGGTGCTGGAAAATGGTACGGGCCGGGTGACTCCGATCGTATGGAAGGGGTCGTCGGACGTGCCGTCGCTGGCGCGGTCGAACGCGTTCATCATCGCGGCGGCGGACCGGGAACTGTATGAAGAGGGGGACGCGGTGAGCGTGTTGTTGCAATGAAAGGGAAGCTGAGCCACTACGACGAAAAGGGCGAAGCGCGGATGGTGGACGTGTCGGCAAAAACCGCCACGGCGCGCACGGCCAAGGCGCACGCCTTTGTGAAGATTCGGCCGGCGGTGCTGGCCAAACTGCCGGAGAACCCGAAGGGCGACCCGCTGGCGGTGGCACGCATTGCGGGCATCATGGCGGCCAAACGGACGGCGGAGTGGATTCCGATGTGCCATCCGCTGCCGCTGAGCCACGTTGGCGTGGACCTGCGAGTGGAAAAGGGCGGCGTGCGGATCACGGCGTCGGCCTCCACCACGGGCCCTACGGGCGTGGAAATGGAAGCGCTGACGGCGGCAAGCGCGGCCGCGCTCACGGTGTACGATATGACCAAGGCGCTCGACAAATCGATTGAAATTCAAGATATTTACCTGCTGGAGAAGACCGGCGGGAAAAGCGGCGACTTCCGCCGCGCAGACAACCCGAAACCCCGAACCACCCGCTGACATCCCAATACTATGAGCCTCACTCGCCGCATTTTTACGTCCGCCGCCGCCCTGACGCTGCCCGCCTGGGCGCAGAAACCGGCCGATAAGGGCCCGGAGGAATCCGTTGAGGACCTGCCGAAGTTCGTTACTTTCACCCGCCAGGTGATCGCGCCGACAACGGTGACCGATAACAGCGGCCGGTATGTGAACGGCATTCCGCCGCATGAGTTCCGCCTGATCGACAAGGGCCGGGTGCAGAAGATCACGGTGGAAAGCGCCACGCAACCGCTATCGCTGGTGGTTTGCGTGCAAGCCAACAACACCGTGGAGCAGGTGCTGCCGAACATCAAGAAAATAGGCCCGCTATTGGAAGGAACGATCCTGGGAGCGAGCGGCCAGGCGGCCATTCTCGCGTTCGACCATCGCATCCGGCTAATGCAGGACTGGACACGAGATGGCGACGCGATGACGAAGGCGTTGAACAAGATCAACGCCGGGTCAACCACCAGCGCAATGACCGACGCGGTGATTCAGGCGGCGCGCATGTTGCGCAATCGCCCGAAGGAGCACAGGAAGGTCATCCTGTTGATCGCCGAGACCCGGGACAAGGGCAGCGAGGGGAAGACGCGACAGGCGTTGCTGGAGCTGCAATTTGGCAATATCGTGCTGTTTTCGCTGAACATCAACCGCTTGATGACCAGCCTGACCACCAGACAGCCGCCGCCCCGGCCGCCGTCGGTGCCCAGTTCGGCCCGCCACGTTCCGCCCGGGGGACTAAACACACCGGAGGCCGTGAATGCCTACACCGGGCACTACAACGGCAATGTGATGCCGCTGGTGGTGGAGGTCTTCCGGCAGGCGAAGAGCATCTTCGTCGACAACCAACTGGAGGCGTTTACCAAGAGCACGGGCGGGACGGAGCGGTCGTTCTTGTCCTACCGCGATTTGGAGCGGGTGGTGCTGGATATTGGCGAGGAGCTACAGAGCCAGTACATGATCAGCTATTCGCCCTCGAATCCGGACGAGGGCGGCTACCACGAAATTACCGTGGAGGTGATCCGGGGCGGGTACAAGGTTCGCACGCGTCCCGGCTATTGGATGGCGGCGGTGCCGGAGCACATGCGATAAATCTTTTTAGGGAGCAAGAAAAAGGCCCTCGCCGCGGCGAGGGCCTTTTTCTTGCTCAGTGGCTTTCAGCTAGTGCGATGGCGCGGGCGCGGCCGCGGGCGCCGCCTTCGCGGCGGCCGGTTGCGCCTGCATACGAAGCCCATACGGGACCACCTTGTCGCGGGACCCGATGTCGATCAAAGGGAACAGCAGGAACAGGCCCAGGAAGATCAGCGACGTAACGAAGATGATCGCGTTGACCGGCGGATCGTGACGAAGGTGCATGAAGAACAGAGCCACCAAAGTCGCTTTCACTGTTGCTATGAGCACGGCAATGATTAGATTGATGCTGCTGGATCCGAAGTTCACGTAAGCGGCGCCTACTGTGACGATGGTCAAGAACAGCAGCGCCAGAAGGACGACGACGTAGATGCGGGCCGAAGAAGAGTGTACGTGTTCGCTCATATGTTTCCTAGCTCACCAGATACAGCAACGGGAAGAGGTAGATCCAGATCAAATCAACCAAGTGCCAGTAGAGGCCCACTAGATCCACCGGCGTGTAGTAGGCGCTGCTAAACTCCCCGCGCATCGCCCGGAGCATGATCCAAGTGATGAGGGCCATGCCAACGACCACGTGGAAGCCGTGCAGACCAGTCATGGCAAAGTAAAACCCGAAGAACATCGCTTGCTGGGGCGGGCCGCCGCCGTGATAGCTGAAGTGCGTACCGGGGAGCAGACCGTCATGGAATTTGTGCGAGTACTCGAAGTACTTAATGACGAGAAAGCCCGCGGCGAAAACGAGCGTGCCCAACAGGTAGCGCACCGTTTTTGCCTTTTCGCTTTGCGAAGCGGCATGAACGGCCATCACCATGGTGAAGCTGGAACAGAGCAGGAACACCGTATTGACGGCGCCCATGATGCGGTCCAAGTGATGGTGGCCGGCCACCCAGGCTTCCGGGTAGACGCTCTGCATAAGGCCGTAGCCCACGAAGAGCCCGCCGAACATCAGAATTTCGGTGGCCAGGAATAGCCACATGCCCAGCTTCGAGGTGTCAAACTGCTGCTCGGCGTTGATGAAGTGATGCTGCCGGAACGAGGGTTCCGCGCCGTGTCCGGCAACGTGCGATTCAGAGCTCATGCTTAGTGATGTCCCTTCACGGACGGCTCAAAAGGCCTGTAATAGTCGTACGGTTCCGCGGTGACGACGGGAACTTCGTGGAAATTGTGCGTTATCGGAGGCGAGGCGATCTGCCATTCCAGGCTCCGGCCATGCCACGGATTGGCTGGCGCATCAAACTTCTTGCGCAGCGAGGCGAACAGGTAGCCCGCCATGATGATGAACCCAAGCGCCAGAATCCAGGAGCCGACGGTGGAAACCTGATGGAGGAAGGTGAATTCCGGCAGGTAGTTGTAATACCGGCGGGGCATTCCGCGGCTGCCAAGAAGGAACTGCGGCAGGAAGGTGGTATTGAAGCCAATGAACACCAACACTGCGGCGATGCGCGCGGCGCTTTCGTTGTACATGCGGCCAAACATCTTGGGCCACCAGTAGTGCAGCCCAGCGAGGAACGCGATCGCCGTTGACCCCATCATGACGTAGTGGAAGTGCGCCACTACGAAGTAGGTGTCATGCAGGTGGATGTCGACGGACATCGCGCCCAGGAAGAGGCCGGTCAATCCGCCGATGCCGAACAGGATCAGGAACATCAGAGCGTACAGCATGGGTGCTTCCAGAGAGATGGACCCTTTGTACATGGTGGTGATCCAGTTAAACACCTTGATGGCCGAAGGAATGCCGACTAAAAACGTGAGGAACGAGAAGATGGCACCCGCCAGTTGCGATTGGCCGCTGGTGAACATGTGGTGGCCCCAGACGACGAAGCTGACGATGGCAATAGCCACTGAAGAGAACGCCGTGGCTTTGTATCCGAAGAAAGTCTTCTGCGACATGGTAGGGATGACTTCGGAAATGATCGCCATGCCAGGGAGGATCATGATATACACGGCCGGGTGCGAGTAGAACCAGAAAAAGTGCTGGAACAGAACCGGATCGCCGCCGAGCTTCGGATCGAAAACGCCGACGCCGAAGGTGCGTTCCATGATGAGCAACAGCAGCGTGATGGCGAGCACCGGCGTGGCCAGCACCTGGATGATGGCGGTGGCATACATGCCCCAAACGAAGAGCGGCATCTTAAACCAGCCCATGCCCGGGGCGCGCAGCTTATGCACAGTGGCGATGAAGTTCACGCCGGTCAGAATGGAAGAGAAGCCCAAGACGAACGCGGCGAAGGTCATCAGCGCGACGGAGCCATCGGTGGTGGTTGAGTACGGCGTATAGAAAGTCCAGCCGGTGTCCACGCCGCCGGTGACCATGGCGGTGACGGCGATGAGCGCGCCAGTGACGTACACCCAGAAACTAGCGAGATTTAGCCTGGGAAAAGCCACGTCCTTGGCGCCCAGCATGATGGGCAGCACGAAATTCCCCAAAGCCGCCGGGATGGAAGGAATGATGAACAGAAACACCATGATGGCGCCATGCAGTGTGAACACCTTGTTATAGGTCTGCGCGTCCATCATCGCCTTCGACGGATCCGAAGAGAACAGTTCCATACGGATCAGCAGCGCGAACACGCCGCCCAGAAAGAACATGAACAAAACGGACCACAAGTACATCACGCCCAGTTTTTTGTGGTCGACGGTGGTCATCCACGAAAGCAGAGATCCGTCGTGCAAATAATCGACGTCGTGATGCTCGCCGTGGCCGTGCGCTTTTGGTGTTGCTACGGTATCAGCCATGTGTCCTCCTGGCCCTACTTCAATTCCTTGATATAGGCGATTACGCCCTTAATTTCGATTTCGCGGAGCAGCCCCTGGAAGGTGGGCATAACCGGCTCGTAACCGGCGACAACCTTCGCCTGCGGGTTCAGGATGGACTCGCGAATGTAGTTTTCGTCGGCGACGGCGGTGCTGCCGTCCTTGAATTTCTCGGTGCGGCCGAAGAGCCCCTTAAAGCTCGGGCCCTCACCCTTGGAACCATCGATCGTGTGGCAAGAATTGCAGCCCTTCATCTCCCAAACCATCTTGCCGAGGTCGGCCGGCTTCATTTTGTAGAGTTCTTCGTCACCCTTCTCGAGCCATTCCGCGTATTTCGCGGGCGAATCCACAAACAGATCGCCTAACATGCCAGAGTGATCGCGGCCACAGTATTCGGCACAGAACACCTGATGCTTGCCGGCCACGGTGGCGGTGAAGTTCAAGTCCACGTACCGGCCGGGAATCACGTCCTGCTTGATTCGCAACGCGGGGATAAAAAAGGCATGCAGGACATCTTCGCTCGTCATAATCAGGCGGATCGGCTTATTCACCGGAACGTGAAGTGAGCGGATGGAGCGGGTGCCATCGGGATACTCGAACGTCCAGTTCCACTTCTTACCGGTGACGTGAATTTCCAGCGCATCGTTCGGGGCGACGTTGGCGGCCGCATAGTCGTTGAACGACCAGAAGAAGATGCCGATTACGATCATCAGAGGGATGATACTCCACACCAGTTCCAGCGCCAGATTGTGTTGGAAGTTGATGGTCAGCACCCCTTCCTTCCTCCGTTTATACTTCCAGGCGAACAGCACTGTCAGATACACAATCAGGACGAAAAATGCCGACGTCAGCAATAGGATGAAGACGTACAAATTATCGACTTTGGCCGCATGCTCACTGGCCTGTAACGGCATCATCCATTCGCGTAACCAATTCATAGTGTCTTCCTTAAGAAACCTGCTCCCGCTCCCGCCGCCAGAACTTCATCAGCGTAGCGCCCAAAATCAATAGAGTCATTGCCCCGCCCGCTCGCATGATGTTCCGTGCGGTCATCACGTAGCTGCGCGCGTTGGCGTCATACTGGAAGCAGTAGAGTAGCATCTGCTCCATTTTGGTTCCCTGCAACCGGCCCTGCGCAGCCTCGGTTAATCCGAGCCGCAGATCGAACGGCTTGTACTTGATGCCATACAGATACCGGGCCACCTTGCCCTCCGGCGTCAACAGGATGATGGCGGCGGTGTGGGCATACTGGCTGCGTCCGGTGTCCCAACGATACTTGTAGCCGACCTGCGCGGCCAGCTTCTTGGCGCTGTCGCCGGCATCGGTTAGAAAATGCCATCCGGGCGCCGGGCGATCGAAGCTCGCCATATAGGCCTGCTTCTTGGCCGCGGCCAACTCGTGTGTCTCACGCGGATCGAAGCTGATGGTTAGAACTTCATACTCCTTCCCCGGCGTCCAGTCCAGATCGCGCATGCTGGACGTCACCCCATTCAAAACCATCGAACAGAGCATCGGGCAGGAGTAATAAACAAAATTCAGAATGACCGGGCGGCCCTGATTCAAAAACGACCGCAGGGGAACCGGCCGGCCGCTTTCGGTCACGAATTCGATCGATCCGTCGACAATCGTGCCAAGCTTCTCATCCACGCCAACCTCTTCGAGTTCGCGCGGCGTCTTGTTGATCTGCGCAGGGAGGGTCATCCCGGCGGCCAACAGTAGACTGAGAAGCATTTTCATCATCGCAATTCTTACTTCGCAGGCGCGGCTGGAGCGGCGGGCACAGCAGGAGCCGCGGCCGCATCTTCCGCCTTCTTCACCGGATAGGAAGCGGTGGGATAGGCGAACTTGCCCTCTTTGGCTTCGGCCGCCACCAGTTCCATCGCACGGGCGACAGGAATGCGGACGGTGCCGGCAGCCTTGTCGGCGATGCCATAACTGTGAAGCGACTTATCCTCTTTCGCGCGCAAATCGAGAAGATCCTGCGAAACGGGGGCCAACTGCGTCTCTTCTACGATGCGGCCGACGTAGGTGTTGTAGTAAAAAGTAACGCCCGCGATCACCACCGTGAGAATCAACAGGATGCTGAAAATGTTCGCGAGAATCGGGACGGTTAACGGCTCGGACCGGTCGTAGCCAAGGTCGGCGCTAACGGGCGGTTTCGACTTCACGGGATTAGACATTCTGGAACTCCAATCCTTTCTTGAACCGGGGGTCGCCCACCGGCGCGATGACTACCTTGCGCAGGCGCATCCAGAAAGCCAAGGCCAGCGTTCCCAGAACGGCCGCCATCGTCGCCAGGTCAATCCAGTGCGGCGCGACACCATTCTTCTGGAAGTTTGGCATCACCAGCCAGTAGATGTCCACGTAGTGCATAACGAGAATCCAGATGGTCGCAAACCGGAGCACATTCAGCGTCCGCTTGCTGTTGCGGGCCAGCAGCACAAGGAAGGTGATCAGGAAGTGGCCGAACACCAGAATCCCGCTGACAGCTTCCCAGGTTCCGGTGCGCCGGGCCAGGAAGAATACGGTTTCTTCCGGCAGGTTCGCGTACCAGATGAGCATGTATTGAGAGAACGCGATGTAGGCCCAAAACACCGTGAGCGCGAACATCCACTTGCCAAGGTCATGGTAATGCTCCGTGGTCACCGAATTGGCCATGATGCCATTGGCGCGGAAGCGTAGAAAGATGAAGGTGAGCAGGGCAAAGAAACCCCAGGCGCCGCCGGCCATGCAGTACACACCAAACATAGTGGAGTACCAGTGTGGATTGAGCGACATCACCCAATCGACGCTGGCGAGCGACGAGGTGAGGAAGAACACCAACATGCCCGGGGCGCTCCAGCGTTCGTTGGAGAACGTCGGCTCCAAAGCCTTCGTCGCGTCCTGTGCGCGGGAGTTCGAATACAGCCGCCACGCCCAGAAGGTCCAGATGCAGAAGTAGGCCACGGCCCGGACATAGAACAGTTTCGGATTCAAATAGAGTTCGTACACCGGAACCTTCAGCTTCAGCAGTTCTTTGGCGACAAACTCGGGATGCGACCATTCGTATAGGCTGTGCACACCCAGCGCGATCGGAATAAACAGTAGCCCCAGAACCGGCAGCGACAGCATGATGTTTTCCATGATGCGGCGCACCGGAACGCTCCAGGCGGACCCGGTCAGGTGCTGGATCATCGTGAACAGCGCCGCGCCGATGGCAATGGAGAACGCGAAAAAGAAGGCTACCAGGTAGGACTGAAAAAACTGGTCGTGGTTGGAGGCGTAGCCCGCCAAAGCGGCGCCCCAGCCGAGCAGGAAGAACGCACCGAGTACGTTCCGGCCCCGATCCCAGATGGCGTCAGGAATGTAATAGCTATCCTGCTGCGCGTTGTGGTGATGAGAGTGGCTCATGATGTTTATCGCACCTCCGCGCGCAGATTTTCCGGGACATCTTCGATTTTGGCCCCGCCGGCTCGTTGCAGCACGCGGAGGTAACCGATGATGGCCCACCGGTCCGCGTCCGAAACCTGATTGCGGTAACCCATCATCGTGCGCCGTCCGTCACTGGCGATGGAGTAAAGTTCCCCGTCGTTCTTGTCCCGCGTTTCCTGCTTGTGCAGGTTCGCCGGCTGGAATACCGCGCCGGCCCGCTTGCCGACAATGCCGCCGCCGGAGGCGGTGCGATCGTGGCAGGGAGCGCAGTAGATGTTGAACTGTTTCTGGCCCTGCAGAAGCGTTTTCTGGTTGAGTTCCAAAGGATTCTTGCCGACGTACTGGCCGCCGGAATGGCCCAGATGGTAACCCTCATCCTGGACGAAGCCTTCGCGGGCAATTGTCCCGGCTACCGGCCGCCGGCTGGCCGAGCGGTCGGCGAAAAGGGGGCTTTCTTGCTGCGGCTTATACTTCTCCTGGATCTTCATGTCTGGAATGATCCACAATGGCGGCGTATCTTTGCCCGCGCCGGGTCCGCATCCGCTGAGTCCGGCGGCAAGGGCGATGAGAAGGAACGTAGTGAGCAGTCGCATTCGTTACGCCTCGATCAATTCCAGTTTGTCCGCCCCGTGCGCAGCAAGGAAATCCCGCGTGCCGGTGGCGTCAAACTCCCGGTCGCTGGCTTCGATCACCAGAACGAACCGGTCGTCGGTGATGGCGCGGTGGCCGGAGTAGTTGAAAATTGGGTGGTGCAACCGCGGCAGGCCGTTCAACCCGATCATGCCGAATACGGCGACAAATGCCGAGAGCAACACAGTCAATTCGAAGATGATCGGTATGGACGGCTCCAGGGCGAAGAACGGTTTGCCCGCGATCACCAGCGGATAGGCGACGGCGCCCGTCCACCACTGCAACCAGACAGCGATCGCCATGCCGGTGGCCGAACCGCACAACACCAGGTAGCCCAGAATGGAGGGCTTGGCGCCCATCGCATCGTCGATCCCGTGGATCGGAAACGGCGTGTAGGCCTCCATCTTCGAGTAGCCCGCTTTGCGCGCCGCCCGGATGGCGTCCATCAGTTTATCGGGCGAATCGAAATCCGCCACCAGGCCGTGAATGGAAGGTTTTTCAGCCATTAGTGCGCCGCTCCCACAGGTTGTTTGCCTTCAGAGGCCGCCACGGCCTCATCCAGGTAATGTGCTTCGTGATGATTCTGCGCCATCATGCCCTTCACTTCGCTAATCGCGATGATCGGCAGGAACCGGGTGAAGAAGACGAATAGTGTCAGGAACAGGCCGAACGTACCGAAGAAGGTCAGCACGTCGACAAAAGTCGGCCGGAAGTAGCCCCAGGAGGAGGGCAGGTAGTCGCGGTGCAAGCTGGTCGCGATGATCACGAACCGCTCAAACCACATTCCAATATTAACGATGATCGAGATCACGAACATGAACGGTAAACTTGTGCGCAGCTTCTTGAACCAGAAGAACTGCGGCGAGATCACGTTGCAGGAGATCATCGACCAGTATGCCCAGGCGTAGGGGCCGGTGGCGCGGCTGACGAAGAAGACGTAGCTTTCGTAGGGATTGCCGCTGTACCAGGCCGTAAAGAACTCGGTGGCATAGGCGTAGCCGACGATGGTGCCGGTAGCCAGGATCACCTTGTTCATGTTTTCCAGATGCGTCATCGTCACCAGGTGTTCAACCTTATAGATCCAGCGCGCGATCACCATCAGCGTGACCACCATCGCGAAACCGGAGAAGATAGCGCCGGCGACGAAGTACGGCGGGAAAATGGTGGTGTGCCAGCCGGGGAGAATCGAGACCGCAAAGTCGAACGAAACGATGGTGTGTACGGAGAGCACCAGAGGGGTGGAGAGCCCGGCCAGAATCATGTAGGCTTTTTCGTAGTTCTTCCAGTGGGTGGCCGAACCGCGCCAACCGAGGCTGGCGATGCCGTAAGCAATTTGGCGGCCCTTGGTGGTGGCGCGATCACGAAAGGTTGCCAAATCGGGAATCAGCCCGACGTACCAGAAGAGCGCGGAAACCGTAGCATAGGTCGAGACCGCGAACACGTCCCACAGCAGCGGGCTGCGGAAGTTCTGCCACATGTTCAGAAACTCATTCGGCATCGGAAACAGCCAGTAGGCGCGCCAGGGACGGCCAACGTGGACCGCCGGGTAGATGCCGGCGCAGGCGACGGCGAACAGCGTCATCGCCTCGGCGAAGCGGTTGATTGAGGTGCGCCATTTCTGCCGGAACAGGAACAGAATGGCGGAAATCAGCGTACCGGCGTGGCCGATACCGATCCAGAAAACGAAGTTCGTAATGTCCCAGCCCCAGCCGACAGGGCCGTTGTTGCCCCAAACGCCGATGCCGGTCGCCACCAGGTAAGCCAGCATCAGGCCCAGGATGCCCGTTATGCTGCTTGTAATCGCCAGCGCGATGTACCAGTTGCGGTGTGTCTTGACTTCCGAAATGATGCTGACAGCTTCGGTGACGTCGTGGAACGAAGGATGGCCCCCGGTCAGCGACGGCGTGAGCCGCTCTTTCATTTCCTGTGCGTGAGAGAGTTCCGCCATTACGCCAGCTCCGGATTAGGATTGCGCAGTTTCGCCAGATACGTCGTGCGCGGTTTCACGTTAAGTTCGTGCAGCAGCGAGTAATTCCGGTGGTCCTTCTTCTGCTGCGCCACTCTGGATTCGGGATCGTTGATATTGCCGAACGTAATCGCATCGGCGGGACAGGTCTGCTGGCAGGCGGTGAGAACCTCGCCCACCTTATACGGACCGGGCGCACCGGTGGCGCGGCCTTCCGCTTTCGCCTTGATCTTGGCTTCCTGTATGCGCTGCACGCAGTAGTTGCACTTCTCCATGACGCCGCGCATACGGACGCTGACATCGGGATTATGCACCATCTTGGTGATCTCTTCCAGATCCTTATGGAAGTTCAGATAGTTGAAGCGGCGAACCTTGTACGGACAGTTGTTCGCGCAGTACCGGGTTCCGACGCAGCGGTTGTACGCCATGTCGTTCAGGCCTTCCGGACTGTGAACCGTCGCCGCCACCGGGCAGACCGATTCGCAGGGAGCGTTCTCGCACTGCTGGCACGCCATCGGCTGATACACCGCCTGTGGATCTTCCTCGCTGCCGGTGAAGTAGCGGTCCAGACGGATCCAGTGCATTTCGCGCCCTTTGCCCACCTGCTCCTTGCCAACTACCGGAATGTTGTTCTCGCTCTGACACGCGATCAGGCAGGCATTGCAGCCGATACAGGAGTTCAGATCAACCGTCATCCCCCATTGGTTGCCCTGGGAGTAGTCGTGCTCGTCGAACAGCGAGAAGAGCTTCACGTGCTCTTCCTCGTGTTTGGCGAAGTGCGGTTCCTTTTCGAATTTCGCAAGCGAAGCTTCCAGAACGATCGGGCGGCCTTCCTGCGTGTGGTGTTCCTGCGTGGTCACCATATAGTAGGTGCCCGCCGCCTTCGTCACATTGGCCGCCGTGTTGAAACCCATGGCAGCCGAAGTGCGAACCGCGTATGCGTTGTAGCCGATATCGCGCCCAACGCGGCCAATCGCCTTGCGGCCGTAGCCAACCGTGAGCGTCACCGCTCCATCGGCATGGCCGGGAAGCACATACACCGGCGCTTCCACCTTCTGCCCGCCCACTTCAATATTGATCTTCTGGGCGTACATGCCCACGTTGTCCGGGATTACTTCGACTTGCAGCTCTTTGGCCGTCTTCGGGCTCATCAGCGCCACGTTGTCCCAAACAATCTTGGTCACCGGGTCCGGCGCCTCGTGCAGCCACGCGTTATTCGTAAACCGGCCGTCCCAGAAGCTTGCGCTTGGGACGAAGGAGATTTCCAATTTGCCGCTCGATTTCGGCGCGGCATTCACCGCCGCCTCCACCCGCGTCTTATCGGCGCCATTCTTGACCAGCGCCGGACCGGTGCCAGCCACAACACCGTCATGCAGCGCCTGACGCCACGCCGCGTCGTCCAGCTTCGACTGGGCTTTCACCAGGTCGAAGCCCTTGGCCCACTTCCCGGTCGCCAGGAATCCGGCAACCTCCACCGCGGACTTTGTGCCGAACAGAGGTTCAATCAACGGTTGAACCAGCGAGACCGTGCCATCGAGATTCGCCACATCGCCCCAGGCTTCCAGATAGTGCGATTCCGGCAGGTGCCATTTGGCGGCCACCGCCGTTTCATTCACCTCCGCGCCTAAGTGGATGCTGTTGCCGGCCTTCTTCATCGCGTCGCCAAAGGCCAGATCGGCCGGGGCATCGTAAACCGGATTGCCACCCAACACCACCAGCGCCTTCACCGCGCTGCTATTCAATTCGCCAACCAGCTCTTTCAACGCGCTGACTGGGCGGCGGTCTTCTTTGGTGTAGAGAACCGTCTCCCCGGCGTTGCCCAGCGTCTGGTTGATTAGCGCCACCACCGCATGGACCACCGCCGGCTGGCGCGGCCCGGCGAGCACAATCGCCTTGCCTTTATTGGCCTGCAAGTCCTTGGCAAGCGATTTGATCCACTTATCCTGCTGCCCGAGCACCTTCAACCCGGCAATCGCTCCAAGTTCGCGAGCCAGATCGAACACGAAGTTCTGCACATCGCTCGGCTTGATCCGAAGGCGGTTGTCGGCCATGATGCCGGTGAGCGAAAAATTGCTCTCCACCGCATAGAGCCGATTCATCCCCGCGTCGGCGGCCGGATGTTCGGCGGCGGGCGCCGCAGGTGCGGCGTGTTCGCCCTCAGCGGGTTTATGTTCCGCCGCTGCCGCATGCGCGGCTGGCGCCTCGGCGTGGTGCGCCGGTTTCCGGCGGGAGGAGAAGTCCTTCACCCAGGCCAGCGACCGGTTATCCAGGTGCAGGAAATCGGAATCCAGCGCGACAACGACGCTCGCCTTTTTAAAATCGTAGTGCGGACGAAGCGAGTCGCCCAGGGCGATCTGGGAGCCTTCCAGCAGCGAATCGTCGGAAAGCGCTTCATATTCGATCCACTTGGCCTTCGGCATCTTCGCCGCCAATTGCGAGCGAAGCCCGGCCAGCGTCGGCGAGTTGACAAAAGTGCTCAACACGCGAACGCCTTCCCCATCGGCCGGTAACGTTGCCGCCGCTTTGGTGAACGCTTCCCACGTGGACGCCTTGCCGCCTTCCAAAACCTCTTTGGAGCGGTCCGGATCGTACAGATTCAGCACCGATGCCTGCGCCAGCGACGTCGCCGCGCCCCGGCTGCCCGGGTGGTTCGTGTTGCCTTCAATCTTAATCGGCCGTCCGTCGAACGATTCCACCACCAGGCCATATGCCCGCCCGTTCAGCGGCATCGCGGTGGCGAAATGGAGCGAATTCCCCATCACCACGCCTTCCACTGATTTCGCGTACGGCAAAATCTTTTCCACCGGCCGGCGGCACGAGGTCAAACCGGCCAACCCCATCGAGGCGGCCATCAATTGTAGGAAGTTTCGACGCGACTTGCCGTCCAAAACGTCCGTCGCGCCTTCCGGAAACTCCCGCGCAACCCAGTTTTGGAACTTAGGAGAGTTCGATAGCTCTTCCAGACTGCGCCAGAACTTCTTTCCGGTCTGGTTTCCAATTCCCTGTATTTGAATCATCGGTGGCACCCTGAGCAGTTAACGGGAGGATTAATCTTCTTCGTTGCGACGATCTCTCTCCCGATTTCCGCCGGATCGCGCTCCGGCTTCCAGTCCAATTTCGTCACCAACTCGGCCGGCCGTATCTTCGCCGCCGGATTGCGATGACAATCCAGACACCACGTCATCGTCAATGGCTCCACCTGCTTCACTTCCACCATTTGATCGACGCGGCCATGGCAACTCACGCAGCTCACACCCGAATTCACGTGCGCGCTGTGATTGAAAAATACATAATCCGGCAACCGGTGGATCTTCACCCACGGGATCGCCTGGTCCAATTCGTAGCTCTTGCGGACCGGCTCCAGTACAACGCTCGTGCCCTTCACCTTTGTATGGCAGTTCATACAGGTCTGCGTCGGAGGAACTGCCGCGTATGAACTCTTGGCCACCGAGGTGTGGCAGTACAGGCAATCCATGCCGAGGTTGCCCGCGTGCAATTTGTGGCTGTATGGCACCGGTTGCGTTGGCTGATAGCCGGGCTCGATCCGCGTCGGATGGTGGACAAACAACAATCCCCCTGCCGTCGCCGCCGCGCCCAGACCCGCCACCAATAAGGCTCCACGGATCATCAGGTCGATTTTTTTCGGAAATATCTGTCCCATTGCCTAGACTACGGCTCCTCTCCAGCTACAGCGCGCGGGAGGCGCTTGTAGCAGGGCTGTTTGGCAAATCATGATAGCTTGGGTTTGGAAGTGGACGTGGCGCAACCCGCTCTCCCCACTGCAGGTTTTCATATTAGTTCTACCACAGGTGCATTAATTCCGCAAATCAGAGAAAAATTCTTGTTTAACAAGAATCCAGGCCTTCCTCTATGAAGTTCCGCGTCCCCGAAGCCCGTCATCCCGGTTTCCTCGGCAAGCGATTCGGCGACCTCAAGGTCCGCCTGAAGCTGGTTGTTCTCCATAATCTCTTTTTTCTTGTGTTAACCAGCTCCGTGTATTTTACAGTCTTCCCCCTCCTGGAGCAAAGAATATCCGGGGCCAGATCGAGAGAAATTAGTCTAATCACCCAGGCCTTCCTCGCCGAGACCCCCCTGCCGCAGCTTCCGGGCCTTGAACTCTATTCCTATGAAGAAGGTGCCGCGCAGTCGCTGGGAATCTCAAGAGAAATTCGCGAGTGGCTCGACAGCCATCCCGGAAAAATCTTTGGCGACGCCGCGAAAGACGAATTCCTCTACCGGTGGAGCCCCGCTTCCGGCGTATATCGGAAGATCCGGTTGCCCAATGAGTACTACCACCAGGCGCTGTCCCTCATCCGGGCCGCGCTCTTCGTCGTCCTTGGCGTTATCTATATTTTGGCCGTCCTCCTGTTGGAACTGGTCATCATGCCGCTCTATGTCTATCGGCCGTTGCGCGCGATGCTTAACGCAGATTATTCCGTAATGACTGGGGATCGTCCTAGAGAAATCATCCCCGCTGACTTCATCCCGCGAGACGAGATCGGGCAGATCATGCTCTCCCGCAACAGCACTGTCGAACAGCTTCGCGCGCGCGAAGGCGAGTTGGAAGCTGCCCTCACTCGGTTGGAGAACGCCAAGCAAAGCCTGGCCGCCCAGGACCGCCTCGCCAGCCTCGGCATGTTGAGCGCTGGGGTCGCGCATGAGCTCAACACCCCTCTGGCCGTCCTCCAGGGATCAATCGAAAAGCTGCTGGAGACAGTTGACACCCCCAGTGCCCAGCAGCGCCTGCTGCGAATGCAGCGCGTCGCCACCCGGCTTCGCTCCATCAGCGAAGGGTTGCTGGATTTCGCCCGCGTGCGGAAACAGCGGATGGAGGACGTCGACATCCACCCGCTCGTCGACGAGGCCTGGAGTCTGCTCGCGTTGGATGAAAAATCCGGCTCCGCGCGTTTTGAAAACGCCGTTCCCGCCGCTTGCCGCTTGAACGGGAACCCCGACCGCCTGATACAGGTCTTCGTCAACCTGCTTCGCAACGCCCTGCAGGCAATTCCCGCCTCGGAGGGCCATATTCGCGTCGCCGCCGCTCCCTACCCTGCGCATACTGGCCGCGCCTGGCTTATCACCGTCGAAGATAACGGCCCCGGCATCCCCGAAGACGTGCTGCCCGATATTTTTGAAGCTTTCATCACCACCCGGCTCGATGCCCGGGGCACTGGCCTTGGCCTCACCGTCACCGAGGGCATTATCGACCAGCACGGCGGCACTATTAACGCCTTCAACAACACCGGCGGCGGCGCCCGCATAGAAATCAGGCTGCCGGAATTCGCCTCCGGCGCCGTCTGAACTATCCTGAACCCATGGCGGCAGATTCTCCCCAACCCGAGGCCCTCATCGACATCGCCGTGCTCGACGACGATCTGGACTTCCGCAATTATATGGAGGACGTGTTGAAGGACGAAGGTGCCTACAACGTCCGTACCTTCGGCCACCCCGACGACCTGTTCACCGCCGCCGAACAGCAGTTGCCCGACATCGTGTTGCTCGACATGAAAATGGGCGAGTTCAAAGGCGATATCGTTTTGGAGCAGTTGCAGACCCGTTGGCCCGGCCTATGCGTGATTGTCGTTACCGGCTATCCCTCTTATGAGGATATGCGCGCCACGTTCAAGATGAACGTGTTCGACTACATCACCAAACCCTTCTCGCTGGCCCAACTCCGCCAGGTGCTCCGCAACGCAGTGGAGAGCCGCGATCTGGGCAAGACGCCGCAGGACCGGCTGCGAGAACGGCTCGGCCATCGAATCAAGGTGCTTCGCGTGGAGCACGATTGGTCGCTAAAGGACCTGGCCGGCACCACGAAGTTAAGTGTCTCCCAGATCAGCGCCATCGAGCGCGGCGCGCATTTGCCCTCCATGGAGTCATTGCTGGCTATCTCCAAGGCGTTCGACAAAAGGCCAAGTGAGATCTTGCAGTCAATTGACTTCTGACGCCGGGTGTACACTGAAGTCAAAAGAACTCAGCGTCGCCAGCAGCCGGGAGAGACGCTGACGCAACTGCTTCCAGTGAGGGTACATTCCATGTCATATCGAATTGCGACGGCGTGCGCTATCGCGATAGTTTTTTCGTCCGCGGTCCTTACCGCGCAGGTGGCTGGCAGGCTGTCGGGCACCATCCTTGACCCGACAGGGGCGCCCATCCCAAGCGCGACCATAAAGCTTTTCCTCGGCGGCGGCAAAGAAGCTGTGATTTCCGGTTCGTCCACAAGCGAGGGCACCTTCGTCCTCCCGTCCATCCGTCCGGAAAGCTACGATGTGACCGTGGAGGCCGCGGGCTTTCGCAAACAAACCGTGCGCGCCGTGAAGATCGATTCCGCGCAGGAAATTTCGCTCGGCGTCATCCGCATGGAAATCGGCTCGGTCACTGAAGTGGTGGAGGTTTCCGCCGCGGCCCAAGTGGTGCAGGTAAGCAACGCCGAGATTTCGGCCATCATTACCAAGGATCAGCTCGTCCGGCTGCCAACCATTAACCGCAGCCCCATCGCCTTGCTCTACACCCAGGCCGGTGTGAGCTCGACGAACCGGTCTAACACTGTAATCAACGGACTCCGAACCTCTTTTACCAATGTTACCCTCGACGGCATCAACATTCAGGACAACTTCATTCGTAACAATGGTATCGATTATCAACCTAATCTGCTCTTGCTGGATCAAATCGCGGAAGTTAACGTAGGCACTTCTAACAATAACTCCGGCCTGAGCGGCGGCGCCAATCAGATCAATTTCGTCAGCCCCTCCGGCACCAACACCTACAAAGGCACCGTCTTCTGGTCCAACCGCAATAACATCGCCGCGGCGAACACCTGGTTCAACAACCGAGACCGCATCGCCCGGCCTTTCCTGAACCAGAATCAGGCCGGTGCCGCACTCGGCGGCTTCATCAAGAAGGACAAGCTCTTCTTCTACACCAACTATGAAGCGTTCCGGCTGCGCCAGCAGACCACATTGAACCGCACCGTCCTCACCGAGGACGCCCGCCGTGGCATTTTCACCTACCAGTCCGGCAATACCGTCCGCAAAGTCAACGTGCTGCAGGCCGTGGGTGCGCAGGCGGACCCCGCCATCGCCCAGCTCATCTCGCTGGTTCCCGGGCCAGACAAGATCAATAACTTCCGCGTCGGCGATTCCAGCGACTCGCTGCTGCGCAACACGGCCGGGTACTCGTTCCTCGCGCGCAACAACCGCACCAGGGACAACCTGCTAGGCAAAATCGACTATATCCTTTCCACCGCCAATACGTTCACCGGATCGTTCACGTGGAACCGCGACATTCTCGACCGCCCCGCCGACACCAACAATTTCGCCGCCGTTCCCGAGATATTCAATGACAATAGCTCCAAGTTATTCTCCGTCGCCTGGCGCTGGACGCCCTCGGCAACAACCACCAACGAGTTGCGCGTCGGCGGCAATCTCGCGCCGGGAGTCTTCAACACCTCCAGCACCAACCCGGCATACTTCGTCACCGGCACCATTACCGGCACCGGCACCGTTTTCAGCAACCCTCTAAACACCTTCCTGCCGCAGGGCCGCGACACGAATACCTATACGATTCAGGACAACGCCTCTACCTCCCGCGGACGCCATACGCTGAACTACGGCTTTAACTTCCAGCGCATCACCAGCGCCCCGTTCAACGACGCTGGAATCGTCCCCACCTACACCCTCGCCGTTTCCGCCAACAACCCGAACGGACTGAATGGCACACTGCTGCCCGGCGCCGCCGCCGCCGATATCACCGCCGCCAACAACCTGCTGGCTAATCTCGCCGGCTACGTCAGCGGTTTCACACAGAGCTTTAACGTCACCAGCCGCGATTCCGGCTTCGTAAAAGGCGCCACCAACCGGCGCAACTTCTCTCAAAACAACTGGGCCCTTTACTTTCAGGACAACTTCAAAATCCATCGTCGCCTTAGCGTCAACCTCGGTCTCCGCTACGAATACTTCACCATCCTCGACGAAAAGGACTCCCTGTTCCTGCTCCCCCGTTTGATCAACAACAACCCAGTTGAAACGCTGCTGGGCAACGCCACTTACGAGTTTGCCGGCAAATCCGCCGGACGCCCCTGGTATAACCCCGACCGGAATAACTTCGGCCCGAACGTCGGGCTCGCCTGGGACGTTTTCGGCAACGGCAAAACGGCCCTCCGCGCCGGCTACTCCGTGAACTTCGTGAACGACGAAAACATCACCGGCATCCGCAACACCGTCACCACCAACCGTGGTCTGGCTGCCGACGCCACCGCCACCGGACTCAATGGTCGCATCGCCAGCCTTCCGGCCATTCCCACTCCAGCCTTCAAGGTCCCACGTACCACTGCCGACAATTACGCCCTCGATAGTCAGAACGCCCAGGGCCTCCCCGACCCGAACCTCCGCATGCCCTACGTGCAACAGTTCTCCTTCGGCGTGCAGCAGGAGATCAAAGGGATGATCGTGGAAGTCCGCTACGTCGGCAACCATGGCACAAAGCTCTTCCGTGCCTTCGACTTGAACCAGGTCGATATCAATCGCGACGGCTTCCTCGCCGATTTCAAAAAGGCCTATAACAACGGCGTTCTCGCGCAGGCCGCCGGATTGGGCTTCAATCCAGCGTTTAACGCCGCCGTCAATGGCAGCCAGCGTCTGCCCGCCTTTGACCGGCTTCAATTAGCCGGGAACCTTGGCAACGCCACCGTTCGCAATTTAATTCTGACGCAGCAGGCCGGCGAGTTGGCCAACATCTATCAGATCAGCGGTTACACCGGCGCGAATTTCTTCCCGAATCCGCTTGGCCTCGGGATGAACATGATGACCAACTACAGCAACTCCAGCTACAACGCGTTGCAGGTAGAAGTGCGCCGGCGCCTACGCTCCGGCCTGAATATTCAGGGCAATTACACCTACGGCAAGGTATTGAGCGATTCCATCGGCGATGGCCAAAACCGCTTTGAAGCATTCCTGGATTCGAACAATGCCAAAATCGAACGCGCGCGGGCCATCTTTGACCTGACGCATTCCTTCAAAGTGAACGGCTTCTACGAAGTCCCCCTCGGCCCCGGCCACCGCCTGTTCTCCGGAAATCCGTTCGCAAGCCGGGTTTTCGGCGGTTGGTTTGCCGGCAGTATTCTCACTTGGAACTCTGGCACGCCGTTCTCCATCCTCTCCGCGCGCGGTACGCTGAACCGTTCCGGCCGCTCCGCCAACAACACCGCGGTCACAACGCTTAACAAATCCCAACTGGACGAAGTCCTGCAATTCCGCATGACCGGCAGCGGCCCCTATATGGTTTCCGCCTCCGCCATCGGCCCGGACGGGCGCGCCGTCGCCGCCGATGGCGTCGCACCCTTCTCCGGCCAGGTCTTCTTCCAGCCCGGCGCCGGTGAACTCGGCAGCCTCCAACGCCGCATGTTCTCCGGGCCTACTAACTTCAACCTCGACTTCTCCCTGCAGAAGACGACGAAAATCACCGAACGCCAGTCCATCGAGTTCCGCATGGATTCGTCGAACATCCTGAACCATCCGACCTTCGATGTCTCCGGCGATTTCAACGTCACCTCCGCCACCTTCGGCCGCCTTACCAGCGGTGGCATCTCGGGTAGACGGCTGATCCAGTTCGGATTGTTCTACCGCTTCTAAACGCCCCAGGAAGGCCAGCCGGTGGCTGAAAATAACCACCCTGTTGGCCTTCCACCACTCCCCGCCCCGTTCCCATCCGCGCAATCCCCAACAAAATCAACTGTTTGCCAATTGGCAGCCCAATTGCCTATTCACCAAGTGGGAGAACCTCCATGAAACGGCAATTCCTAGTCAACACAACCGCCGCTCTGTTCGCGGCCTCCGCCTGGGCGCAGCAAGCGCCAGAGTCCACTCCGGCGCCTGCCCCAGCAGTTGCTGAGGAACAGCAACAGCAAACACCCCCCTCCGGCGCCTGGCGCCGCGCCGACGCGGGCGCCCCCCAAGCCCCGCCCGTTGATCGCGGTCTCCAATCCCAGATCATCCTCCCCGCCGGCGCCTGGGTTCGCATCCGTGTCGATCAGCCCCTCTCCAGCGACCGCAGCCAGGCCGGCGACGGCTTCAGCGGCACCTTAACACAGCCCATCATCGCCGATGGCTACGTCATCGCCCATCGTGGCCAGACCATCGAAGGCCGCGTCACCGAAGCCATCAAGGCAGGTAAGGCGAAGGGCACTTCCCGCCTTGGCCTCGAACTCACGGAAATCGGCCTGGTGGACGGTCAGCAAATGCCCGTTCGCACCCAACTGGTCGAATATAACGGCGGCACTTCGAAAGGCCGTGACGCCACCGCCGTCGGCGCCACCACCGGCGCCGGCGCGGCCATCGGCGCGGCGGCCGCAGGGGGCGTTGGCGCCGCCATCGGTGCAGCGGCGGGCGCTGTCGCCTCCGGCATCGGCGTCCTGGCCACCCGCGGCCGCGCCACGGAGATCTACCCGGAAACCGTCGTCACTTTCCGCACCATCGCTCCCATCACCATCTCCACAGAACGCGCTCCCCACGCCTTCCAGGCCGTCCGCCAGACGGACTATGAATCACGCACGCTGGACCGCCGCCCCGCGCCGCAGCCGCGCCCTTCGCTCCTCTGGGGGTATGATCCGTTCCTCTATGGCGGAGGCTGGTGGGGTCCGGGCTTCGGTTCCTATTGGGGCCCAGGCTTCTACGGCGGCTCCCGCATTTTCATCGGCGGCGGCGGCTTCCGCGGTGGTGGCTTCCGGGGCGGCGGCCGGCGGCGTTAGACAATAGGGGGGAGTGCACCGCCGCATCCCCACACGCAATCAAACCGGATGGGCCTCCAACCAGCTCAATGAGGTTAGTGAGCGGTTCGTGGCCCATTGCCGTTCCGTCTCCTTGCCGGTCCTCGATATTGGCGCCGCTTTCGGCCTCGCCTCTTTGGCCGCTCTCGACTCGGGAGCCACTGTCATCGCCAACGATCTCGAACCCGCCCATCTCGCCGAAATTGCCAGCGCCGTCCCCCCCGCCCACGCCGCCAGACTCATACTCATCCCCGGCCGCTTCCCCCGCCAGCTCCGCTTCGCCGCAAACAGCCTTTCGGCCGTACACGCTTCCAACGTCTTCCACTTTCTTACCGGGCCCCAACTGGAACTCGGTCTGTCTTCCATCGCCCACTGGCTCGCCCCGGGCGGCCGCCTGTTCGTGCAAGCCGCCACACCGTGGCAGAAGCCCTTTCAGGCATTTGTACCGGTCTTTGAGGAGCGCCAGGCCCTCCGCGCCCCCTGGCCCGGCTGGATGGAAAACACCAAGGAATACTCCTCTCACCGGCGCTTAAGCCAGATCCCGCCCAGCCTCCATCTGCTGGACAGTCAGACTCTTCGCCACGCCGCCGAAGCCGCCGGCCTGGCCGTCGAAGACGCCTGGCTGTATCGCCGCCGCGACCTTCCCGCCAGCCTCTTTCTCGACGGCCGCGAATGCGCCGGACTCATTGCCGGAAAACCACGGAAATCCTAAGACCGCGCCCCGCCGTACCGATACACAAAGTAGGCCGTCGATTATGATTTCCATTACCTTCTCCAGTACCGCGTCCGAAGAACATAACGGCATTTCTCTGCTCCGAATGGTGCAAAAGTGCCGCGCCGTCAACCAGCGCTGGGACGTCACCGGCATGATGTTGTATAAGGACGGAGCGTTCCTGCAGGTTCTCGAAGGGCCGGATCGCGCGATCGGGAGCCTCATGCAAAGCGTTCAGACAGACCCTCGGCATTTCGGCGTAGTCGTTCTTAGCGAAGAGCCCTTGGCTGAGCGCGAATACCCCGACTGGTCCATGGCATTTCACAATCTCGACACTGCCGCTTCACAGTCCGTCCCGGGCTACGCCCCGTTTGAACCCCTTGCGCTCAACGGCCCCGAGTTCCAATCCGATCCGGACCTGGCGCAGGACCTCCTGGCGCTATTCCGCAACCAGCTTTAGCGTGGCCCTCGCGCCGGCGCCGCCACAAACGCCGCAGAATCTTTCGCCGCTTTGGTTTCCACGCCCGGTTTTCCCAAGAATCCCAAGTCGCGAAACCAGTCGATGAACCGGTACTGCCAGGTCCCAAGCGGAATCCCGTTTCTATCCGTCAGTCCGCCCGACATGCGGCTCCCGTCAGGCAGCGCGTCGCCCGGGTGGCGGCCGTTCCCGTACAGGTGGATCTCGTTGTTCGGTACTCCCGCGGTCAGCATCGCACTGTAGTAGTCCATGGCCCAGATGGCGTGCATCCGGTCGCCGGGTCCGCCGCTGGCAATAAACCCCGGCGGCGCATTCCGGGGAATCGCCGGCGCCGTGCGGTTGCGCGCGAATGGCGTTGGCCCTGGATAGATGATCCCCACAAAATCCGGCCGAGAGGAAACACCTGCCAACGGGTCGCCCGCGCCGCTGTTCTGCTTGTCGAACTCTTCAAATAGCACCGCCGCCGGAGAGGATAGCTCCGCCCCGGCCGAAAACCCCATAATGCCGATCTTCTTCGGGTCGATGTTCCATTCCTTGGCGTACGCCCGCACCATCCGGATCGCCTGCAGCGCGTCGTTCACCGCGTCCACCTCGGCCTTGTACCCATCGTTGCGCAGCCGGTTGCGCAGTATCACCGTATTCACGCCATAGTTGTAGAAGAACGGCACGAAATCGGCGCTTTCCCCGCCAACGTTCAGCGTGCGATGTCCCCCGCCCGCCGCCAGTATCACCGCCGCCCCGGTGTTAATCCCCCGCTCCACCAGATGAACTTCAATCGACGGATTGTGAATATTCACAATACTGCTGATCCGCCCCGGCACCGCCAGGCTCATGTTGTACTTTTCGGCCTCTCGCACTTTGTCCGCTTTCAGAAACGGCGACCCCGCCGGATACAGCGGCACCACCACCCCTCCGGGAAGGATCGCTTGGGGCGCGTAGGCCCCCTCCGTCACCGGCCCCGGTTTCGGCACGCCCATTGGCGCCGGCAAAGGCGGCAGCGCCGGATTCTGCGCCATCAATGTCGCCGAAAGCAAAATCACTGCGAATAGAAATGTGCGTTCCTGCATAAGAAGTAACACTGTATCTCGAATTACCTCCGTCACGCCGCAGCCACACGCGCGACGTATCCACCACCACCACATACCGCCCCGCCCAAGGTGTCGGCCGCCAGTCCCCACGCAGTACCAACGGCCGCTTCCCCTCCTGCACCGCCCTCTGGTAGTCAGCGTCCAAGATGCCATACCGGTCCAGAAACACATTCAGCGTGGACGGAATCCGCACGCAGCCCTTCGAGTGGCGTTCGCCCAGCCGGGGCTCCAGCGCCACCGGGTCCGTCGCATGGATCTGGAAGCGGATATCCATCTCGCGCCGGTCGCCCCATCCTTTTTGCGCCCGTGTCCAACCCAGGTCAAACACCCGCATCCCCTTCACGCCGTAGCCCCGGATGCCGTACTCGTTCCGCGTCCCTTCGGCCCGGTAATCCGGATTGTCCAGCGTATGGGCAAAAATACCTACCGGAGTTTCAAAATAGTCAAATCGACCAGGTTTCCCGGTCGATACGGGCGACGCTCCAATCAAGTGCCATCCCCCATCCATCGCCCGCCAGAACACTGCCGCCAATTGCACGGCCTGCGCCCGGTCCACGAGCAGCGCGAATTGCCCCGGCACCAGTTCCGGTGCCGCCTTCAGGTATCGCGCGTAGAAATCGGCCTCCGCGCTGGAAAGCGCCACCCGCCGGTCCACCTCCGCCGCGTACCCAGCGGCCAGGCCCCGCCCGTCTTCCGCCGCCAGCAGCGGCAATACGGCCACTCCCAACAGAATCGTCGTCCGGCACATGCCAATTCCCCTGCAAACGCAGGTCCAATCGGCACCGCTCCACTCACGGCGTCTTCGCCGGCGCCAGGTTCAATCCCACCACCTGCCCGTCCCGCACCAGCCGTTCCCGCAACGCTGCATAGGCAACCTCCTGCACCGCCGTCCCCTGCTCCACCGCCAGCGCCGCCGCCGCGCCCGCAGCCTGGCCCAACGCCAGAAACGTCTGCTCCAGCCGTATCGCGCCGTAGGCCACGTGCGACGACGACACGCACGTCGGCGTCAACAAATTCACCGCCTCCCCGCGCCGTGGTGTCATCGCCCGGTACGAGATTCCGAACGGCCCCCAGTTATTGTCGTCGAACACGAAGCCTTCGTTGTAGGCCGCTCCGTCGCGCACAATGCGCCGCACGCTGTGCGTATCGGTGGGCCAAAACGCCACCGCCACCGGGTCGGCCACCGGCACCGGATTCACTCGCCGCGTATGCCATTCTGTGATCACGTAATCAGAAACCATCCGCCGCCCGTCGCGCACATACAACTGCCGCGGCCAGTGGCCATTATCGGCGAACTCATCTTTCGGCAGCCCCCACTGGCTCCATTCGGCGCGCGTCGCCGCCGGTATCTCCGGGTCGTTCGCCAATACCCATAGCAGGCCCTGCGTGAATTGACGGTGTTCCCGCAGTATGCGCTCTCGCGTCGCATGCGTTCCGTTCGGCCATTCCCGGTTCATCCCGTACAGATTCGCCGATAGGTCATGCCAGCTCCCTTGGTCCGTCTTCCCGTTCGGCAGCCGCCCCTGCGGCGTCCAGAGTTTGCCGCCCGCCTTCACGTAACGAAAGTAGATCTCGTATTGCGACCGGTCGAAACCCGCTGGCTTGGCAAACGGAACGCGGTTCGCCGGGTCGCGCGTCAAACAGAGCCGAAAACAGAATGCTTGAATGTTCGTGTCCCCCGCGCCCGGCGTGCCCAGCGGCTCATCTTGAATCGTGGCAATCAATCCACTGCGGGGGTCCCCCGGCACGCGATACGGGTCCACGCGCACTTGAAACTGCGCGTGCGTCGTCTCCGCGCGGACGCCATTCTTCGTCTCCCCGTACTTCGCGTTCGCTTCCCTGCCCCACGTCGTCTCCACGCCCGCCGCCACTAGCAGGTCCCCCTCCATCGTGGCGTCAATAAAAACTTTCCCCGCAACGCGCATACCGGATTCGGTCACCAACATGGAGATCGCCCGCGTCCCCGTGCGAAACGCCACCGCCTTCGCCAACGGCTCCCGCAGCCGCTGCCCTTTGTGGACAACAACACCCGCCTCCCGCAGCCAATCGGCAAACACCTCCTCCGCCACATGTGGCTCGTACTTGTACACAGGCCCGGCCTGTCCATACTTCTTCCCGATTCGCTGATAGAACTCCGCCGCCAATCCGCCCACCGCCGTATCGTTCCGGAACCAGTGATTGTTGATGTCCGCCGAACCGAGCCCCTCCACCGTAATCCCGCCAATGTGCGCCTCCGGCGCGACCAGTTCCACCGTCCTCCCCATCCGCCGCAGTTGCACCGCTGCCGACACGCCTGCCGCCGTCCCGCCATAGATCACCACATCCGGCACCGCCGCGCCGGCCGCCAGCGCCGCCGCCATCAACCAGCAGAAAATTCGCATCCCCTAAAAATACAACTTCAGCGCCAGTTGAATCGCCCGCGAATTGGAGTTGGCCGCCAATCCGGTCACCGTGCCAAAATTCCCGGCATCAATATTGCCCGCCGGATTTCCAAACGTCGGCGTGTTCATGAAGTTGAACGCTTCAGCCCGGAACTGCATCCGGACGCGTTCATAAATCGGAAACGTCTTCATCAACGACAGGTCCACGTTGTTATGGCCGTCGCTCCGCGTCCTAGGCAGATTCCGGCCCACATTGCCAAACGTGAACGCCGGTGAATTGACGAAGGCCGCCCGGTTCAACCAGCGGTCAATCGTTGGATTCGATAGCGAAGGATCCCCCGCCACGTTCGGCCGTCCGCTGCCAAACGCCGTACCATTCTGCGATACCGCAATTACATTGCCGCTCTGAAAACTCAATATCCCATTCAACTGCCAGCCGCCCGCCAAACCCCGGTACACCGGATGCCCGGCTTTGCCAAACGGCAGTTCGTAGCTCGTCGAAATCACCAGCCGCTGCGGCAAATCGTTCGAAGACACGGAACGCTCCGCCGCCAGGTTATCCCAGTTCCGCACGCTGCTGTCCCCCGATTCGGCGAAGTTGTTTCCGCCGTCGCCCGTATTGTTATCGATCAGCTTGGAAAACGTATAAGCCAGCAGCAGGCTAAGACCCTTGGAAAACCGCTTCTCCACGCGCATGGTGGCCGCGTGATAGTTGGAGTCCGCCATCGTTGCATACCCGCTCACGCCCGCGAACTGCGGATAGGTGTCTAGGATCGTCGCCCGCGTCACCTGCCGCTGGCCGCTCGCCAGATTCGCCGGAATGATGCCGAAGAACGGATTGTCCACCAACTGCTGCAACCCGGTGTTCAACGCCCGGAACTGCTGCGGCAAGTAGTCAAACGTCACGCGCCCGGGCAGTTTCACCCCGCGGTTGCCCATGTATCCCCCCTCCACCAGCCAATTGCCCGGCAACTCCCGCTGCGCCGTCATGCTCCACTGTTGCGAATAGCCGCGCAGCATGTCGCGCCGGTTACCGCTGATGCCCTGTCCCAGCAGGCTCTGCGCCCCCTGGCTTGCTCCAATCGGGGCCAGCTTCCCGTTCGGGAACGGATTCGCCAGTGTCTCATTCGGCGTAAACCCGCCATCAATCGACGCTACCAGCGGCGTGTTCAGCGAAAATCCCGTCCGGTCCAGTCCCACGTAGATCCCTGTCGTCGGCAGATACGTAATCCCATATCCGCCGCGAATCACCGTTTTCGGTATCGCCTGCCACGCAAAGCCCAGCCTCGGCTGGAAGTTGGTGAACTCGGCGTCGCGATGCCCCCGCGAAAGACCGCCCACCCCGGGAAACGCTAATCCACCTCGCATATTCACGCCGTTCACCGTATAGGTCGCATTCGGATCAAAGTTACTGATCGCCCCAAAACGGTCGGTTATCCCGCCTTCCACCTCCCACCGCAGTCCAAGGTTTAACGTGAGTTTCGGCGTCACCTTCCAGTCGTCTTGCGCATACAACGCAAAGTTCTTCACCGTCTCCGTCACCGGCGCGCCGAACCCGACAGTGCCGCCGGATGGCGTTCCCAACATGAAACTTGCAAACCCGAAGCCCGAAGTGGCCCCAGCCGTATTCGGGTTCGGGCCTTGCGTAAACCCGCGGTTGAAACTGAACGTCATCCCCGCCGCGCCCTGCGTGTTGTTCAACTGGTAAACCCGGTTGTCGCTGCCGAATTTCAACGTATGCGCCCCGCGGATCCACGTAAGTGTTCCCGTGTAGCTGAACGCTTTGTTGGACTGCACCAGTTGGTCACCCTGATCGGCGCCAATCGAGGTCATGTCGCTCATGTCAAACCGCGGAAAACCCTGCACCTGCATCAGCGCGTTCAGCCTCGGCTGCATGTTGATCTTCGCTACATCGAACCCAAAGCTCCGCGTCACCCGGTTCGGCAAATAGAAGTTCAACCCGCCGCGAACATCAAACAGCAGGTTCGGCGCCAGCGAATCGGAGTAGCTCACAAAGCCGCTGTGGCGCTGCAGCGGCAGGTCGGAGGTCTGTATCTCCGCCACGTTGTCATAGAAGTTCGGCACGCCTTGCAACGTTTTGTCCCATGTATAGCGGCCGGCCAGCCGCCGCGTCGGTGTAAGGTAGTGGTCCAGCCGCAGCCCGTAAACGTCTTTGTCGATGGGCGAAGAGCCCAGCCCGAAGAAGTTGTTCGCATTCGTGAACGCCACGCCCGCCGTGTTCGGCTGCGGATAAAACGCGTTCACCCCCGTCGCCGCGGGCGCCAGCCGGTTGGCCGGAATGCGATTACCCGGAAACTGGTCGCGCAGGCGGTTGGCCGGGTTCGCCGGATCCGTGCGCGTCGATAGCGGATCGAACACCTGAATCAACGCGCCCGCCGCCGTTCGCGTCTCGCTGAAATCGCCCGTGCGCTGCAGCGCCGTCGGCACCGAACGGATCGCCGAGGCCAACGTCCGCTGCTTAAACTGTTCCCAATTGAAAAAGAAGAACGTTTTGTCTTTCTTAATCGGCCCGCCTACCGTCGCGCCCCATTGGTTGAATACCAGCGGCTGCCGCGCGCGCCCGGCACGGTTGGAAAAAAAGTCGTTGGCGCGCAGGCTTTTGTTGCGCAAAAACTCATACGCGCTCCCATGGAACTCGTTCGTGCCGGCTTTGCTGATCAGGTTGATCACGCCTCCGCCCGTTCGCCCGAACTCCGCGCTCGGGTTCCGCACAATCAGCCGGAACTCCTCCGTCGCGTCCACCGAAAGCGGTGTCTGCAAGCTGCCCGAAGTGAAATTCTCCGACGCGATGCCATCCACCATATAGCTGTTCACACTCGCCCCGCCGCCGCCAATCGACGCGCGCCCGCCGCCGAACGCCGACACCGGCAGGTCGCCATACGATCCCGCCGCTCGCACCCCCGGCACCAGCAGCGCGAACTGCAGCGGATTCCTTCCCACCGTCGGCATGTCCAGAATCTTCTGGTTCGTCACCACCGTTGAAATCGTTGCGCCCTCGGTCTCCAACAATGGCGCCGCGCCGGTCACTTCAACCTTTTCGCTTACCTGTCCCACTTCCAGCGCGAAGTCGATACGCAGTGTCTGGCCTTCATCCAGCGTCAGTCCGCTTCGCACGGATTCCTTGAAGCCGGCCTGCTGCACGCGAACGCTGTAAGTGCCGCGGATCAGCAATGGAGCGGCATAGTATCCATCGGCGTTCGTCGCAATCTCACGCCGCACGCCGGTTTCCGTATTGATCACCGCCACTTTGGCGCCAAGCACAACCGCGTCGGAGGCGTCAGCGACCCGGCCCGTAATCTGCGCCGTTTGAGCATACACGGCCATGGCACCCAGCAGGAGTGCGAAGAGAGTCTTCATGAAATGTCCCTGTTCTTCGTGAACTAAGCGAATAGATCCGCCACTTCGCGGAAGTTTACTACTTTCGTACCCGCCGCCGGGTCCACATACAGGAAGTCCCGCCCAGACGGCGTGTTTGTAATCCGCTTCGACCAATCGATCCCAAGCACCGAGTAGATCGTCGCGCACACATCTTCCGGGTACACCGGCCGCTTGCCCGACCAGCCGAAATCCGTAATGTGCGCGCACTGCGCATCCGTCGCTCCATAGACTCGCCCGCCCTTCACTCCCGCCCCCGAAAACAGCGCGAACATCGTATCGGCGTAGTGCTCCCGCCCCGCGACTGGGGTCAGTTCCCCCGGCGTCCGGCCAAATTCCCCCATGCAGATCACCAGCGTTCGTTCCAACAACCCCAACCGCTTCAGATCCGCCAGCAGCGCCGAATACGCCGCGTCCAGTGTCGAACAGGTCTTGTACAACCCGCCCTGGCTATTCTTCCCGTAGATGTTCGAATGATGATCCCAGCCCGGCTGCGTCACCAACAGGAACCGCGCGCCCGCCTTCGCCGCCACCATGTTCCGCGCAATCAGGCACGCATCCCCAAAAGCCGTGCCCCCATACGCCTTCCGCTCCTCATCGCTGAACTGCAACACGCTCGACATCTTCGGATGGTTCATCATCTGGAAGACCTGCTTGGAAAAGCTGTCAAATCGCCGCATCCCCACCGGCGAACTGTCATCAAGCACATGGCGGCTGGAATCCATATCCTGCAGCGCCGCCCACCTTCGCAACAATCGCGCCCGGTCTTTTTCCTCCACAAAAAACGGCAGATTCTTCTGCGCCAGGTCCAGTGTCAACGGCGCGCAATCTGCCGCCAAACACCCCTCGCCCTGCAGCGGACCGTACATCGTCGTCGGCTCGTAGTTCATCGAAACAAACGGCGGCAGGAAATCGTCCGTCCCTCGCCGCGCGCGAAACTCATGCGCCACCACCGAACCAATCGAAGGGCTCTCTTTAATACGCGCCGCGCTCACCGCATGGCCCGTCTGCAAGTAATACTGCCCGCGCGAATGCACCGTCTCCCATGCCTGCGCTGAACGAACCACCGCGATCTCGCCAAGTTGTTCCGCCAGCTTCGGCATCAGTCCATACGGGTACTCATATCCATACTTTGTCGCCCGCACGTCCCGATTCTCCGGCGCCCACTTGCCGTGCTTGATGTCGAACATGTCCATCTGCGACGGACCGCCCTGCATGTTCAGGAAGATCACCGCATCGGCCGACCCTCTCACCCTCGTCCGCGACTGCGCATACACGTTCACCGGACGGAACGCCTCCGCCATCTCGTAGCCCGCTACCGTCAGCGCGCCCATTCGCAACAAATTTCGCCGGTTCAATGCAGGAAGTGTTTTCATGGCTCTAATAGAAAAGGAAATCCAATCGATTCACCAGCGTCCAAAGCAGATCCTCGGCGCCCTCCGTGCGGTTGGCCTTCAACATCGCCACACCCTGCGCCGCCTCCTTCGCGTTTGGCTCGCGCGCCAACGCGGCCATGTACAACTCCTCCACAATCTTCTCCTCCGCGGCGTCTTTCAGCAGCCCTTCCAGTCGGCTGTCCTTCTGCACCGTCAGCCGCTGCCGAATCAGTTTATCGTTCAATAGAATCGCCGCTTGCACCATCGAAGGCTTCCGGTCTGCCTCAATCGCGTACCGGTCGCACTGGCCAAATGCCTGCAGCGCTCGATACATCGCCGGGTCGGACTTGTCCACGTCCTGCGGCGATCGCGTCTGCATGATGTTCGGCACTTTCTTGTCGCTGAACGTCACCTTGTACACCGGTTTCAATCCCGCCACCTGCGATACCGCATCGAACAACATCTCCGCCGGCAGCCGCCTGGTCACTCGCCGTGTGAAATAGCTGTCATAGTTCGAACTCCACCCCTTCGGCGCCGCGATCGCCCGCTGATACGCCCGCGAGTTGACAATCTGTTTCATCAGCCGCCGCAGGTCATGCCCATTGGCCCGGAAATCCGCCGCCAGTTCCTCCAGCAATTCAGGATGCGACGGCTGCACCGTCCACGGCGCCGGCGGCGGGTTCTTCGGGTCCTGCCTCGCCAGGTCAAAATCGAATGGTCCGTCCACAATTCCCTGCCCCATCAGTTCCGCCCAAATCAGATTCACCGCCGCCCGCGCGAACTGCGGGTGCCCGGTCAGCATCCGCGCATACGCTTCCCGCGGCTTTTCCCCCGCCGGAATCTTCTCCCCCGTCAACAGGAACGTCGGCGTCACGTCCGCCTTCCTGTCCCTTGGCGGCCGCAGCGAGGAGCGCGTCGTCAAATCATACCCCGCCCGCGTGTCCTTCACCATGAACTGCGGCGATCGCCCAAACACCGGCGAAATGTACGTCTTTCCAAAAAAACTCGCCTGCCGCCACATCTCCGCCCGCTTCCGCTGGCTCAGCCACAAGTTCACTTTCTCCAGATGATTCGCCCCGTCGTGGCACGACACACATTCCAGGCTCACGCCCAAAAACAGCCGCGTCGTGTTGATGGCTATCTCATCGGCCGTGTCTTCATGGTTCATCTGATACCCGTCGCCCTCGAATACGTGGCTCCGGGCGATAAAATTGGCCGGCCCGTCGGACCACGTCGACACCGCATTCGCCGTGATCAGGTTGCTTACGAATTCGTTATAAGGAAGGTTCAGCGTCAGTGTCTTATACACATGGTCGTAGAACGTGTTGATCCCCTCCTGCAACAACTCCCCGTTCCGGAATAGATCGTTAAAGAAGTAGGACCACCGGTCCATAAACGGATGATCTCTTACGGACCGCATCCCCGGTACAGGCAGCGCCGGAAACAACGAATCGATGTACTTCGCGCGCTTGTCCGGCGCCGTGGAAGCCAGAAAACTCCGGGCCTCCTCTACCTCCGGCAGCCGGCCCGTCAAGTCCAGTGTCACTCGCCGCAGGAACTCCGAATCACTCGCCAGCGGCGCTAACGGCGCCCTGGCCGCCTTCGCCTTTCCTTCTATATGGCCATCAATGAAACTCTCCTGCGCCAGCACGGGGAACAGGACGGCGAACAGAAACAGAACAAATCTGGACACTGCAAAAGTATATAAGAGTTCCCTCCCGCCTGCCCGCGGCTCATCCTCATATGCAACTGATTTGCATTTTACCGTTGACGCCGTGCGAGATCGGGAGTACGCTGAAAGCATGATCAGCATTTGGAAATTGGCTCTTGCGTGTGGCGCGTTTGCCCTCGGTTTATTTGGGCAAATCACCCATTCTCAGTTCGCCGGCACCATCACCGACCGCTCCGGCGGCGCCATCGTCGCCGCGCGCGTCATCATTACCGCCAACGGCTCGGACACCAACCTTTCTGTCCTCTCGGATGCAACTGGACGCTTCTCCCTCTCCTTGCCCGCCGGTTCCTATTGCCTGCAAATCGAAAAAGAAGCCTTTCTTCCTATCGCAAAGACCATTGCAATCGGCGCCGGCGCCCTCCCGCCCCAGGACTTCGTGTTGCAAGTTGCGCCACTGCAAGGCGCCATTACCATCACAGAGAACGCCGGCTACCTCGTCAGCGGTACGGCATTTGCCACGAAAACCCTCACGCCCCTCCGCGATCTCCCGCAATCGGTCGCCGTCGTCACCCAGTCGCAAATCCACGATCAACTCATGGCCAGCGTCGCCGACGTTGTCCGGTACGTCCCTGGTATCACCGCCTCCCAAGGCGAGGGCAACCGGGACCAGCTCATCATCCGCGGCAACAACACCACTGCGGACTTCTTCGTCAACGGCGTTCGCGACGACGTTCAATACTTCCGCGATCTCTACAACCTGGAACAAGTGGAAGCCCTCAAAGGCCCCAACGCCATGATCTTCGGCCGTGGCGGCGGCGGCGGCGTCATCAACCGCACCACCAAGGAGGCCAACTTCATGCCCGTTCGGGAAGTCTCCCTCCAGGGCGGTTCCTTTGGCAACAAACGCGTCGCCGCCGATTTCGCCCAGCCCCTCAACGCCAAACTCGCCTTCCGCATGAACGGCGTCTACGAGAACTCCGATAGCTTCCGCAACGGTGTCAATCTGGAACGCTACGGCGTCAGCCCCACCGCCACCTGGCTCGCCGCCCCGCAAACGAAATTCGTTTTCGCCTACGAACATTTCCGCGATATGCGCGTCGCCGACCGCGGCATCCCCACTCTCTCCTCCCCCCGCGACGCCTTCTACGGCAATCCCAACGACGCTCCCGTCCGCGCTGTCGTCAATCTCGGCTCCGTCGCGCTCGAACACCAAGCCGGCCGCGTCAATATCCGCAACCGCGCCCTCATCGGCGACTACGACAAGTTCTATCGCAACTACGTCCCCGCCCTCACTTCGCTTTCCGCCTACGACAACGCCACCGGCCGCCGGAACGCCTTCAATCAGACCGACGTCACCTACACCGCTCACACCGGCGCCGTGCGCCATTCCCTGCTCACCGGCGCCGAATTCGGCCGTCAGTCCACCGGCAATCTCCGCCGCACAGGCTACTTCAACAACGTGTCCACCTCCACTCCCGGCATCACCATCAACACTCCCGTCACCTTCCGCCAAAGCGCCACCGACGCCGATAACCACGCCACCAATAACGTCGCCGCGGTCTATATGCAGGATCAGGTCTCGCTCTCCCGCTACGTACAGGTCATCGCGGGCATCCGGTTTGACCGCTTTGACCTCCGCTTCCGCAACAATCGAAATACGGATCGCCTCTCCCGTGTCGACAACCTGATCTCCCCCCGGCTCGGCCTCGTCCTAAAACCCGTCGCCGCCGTCTCCGTCTACGCCAACTACAGCGTCTCCTATCTGCCCAGCGCCGGTGACCAGTTCGCCGCCCTCACTACCATTACTCAGCAGGTGAAACCGGAAAAGTTCACCAACTACGAAGCCGGTGTGAAATGGGACGTGCACCGTGCTCTCACCCTCACCACCGCCGTTTACCGGCTCGACCGCACCAACACCCGGTCCATCGACCCCAATGACGCCACGCGCATCATCCAGACCGGCAGCCAGCGCACCAACGGCTTCGAGGTCGGTGCCCAGGGCAGCGTCACCCGCGCCTGGCAGATCTCCGGCGGCGCCGGCTACCAGGACGCCTACATCCGCACGGCCACCGCTGCCGCCCGCGCCGGGCTGAAGGTAGGCGAGGTGCCCCGCGTCACATTCTCCTTCTGGAACAACTACAAGCTCCTCCCCCGCCTCAGCGCCGGCCTCGGCATCCTCAACCGGTCCGACATGTTCGCCACCATCGACAACTCGGTCACCCTCCCAGGCTACACCCGCGCCGATGCCGCGCTCTTTTACTCCCTCACCGAAAAGATGCGCCTGCAGGTCAATGTCGAAAACCTCTTCGATCGCCAGTACTTCATCAACGCCCACACCAATACGAACCTCTCGCCCGGCTCGCCCCGCGCCGTCCGCGTCGGCCTCACAGCCCGTTTCTAGGGATAGGATAAGGGACACATGCCCCTTCGCATCACCATCCGTCGATCAGGCACCTTCGACATGTCCGTCGAGGCGGCTCCCGAAACACACATCTATTGGAATAAATGAGAAAAGCGCACGGATTCCGCGCAACCATCGCCCCTTTGGTCACAATAAATCCTCTCAAGAATTTTCGCCAGCCACCGTCTTTTGCCTTAAATCGCACGACGTCCCCGCGCAGCCTGGCGATTGGGCGGTTTACGCCACGCCCCCGCAACCGTACTGAACACGGGCATCAGACGAATGGTCTACCGGTCCAGCCCGCAGAAGCAAAGAGGAGATTGTCTTGGACGCTTGCCTGCAACAGCAGAGCAGCAGCAGCAGCCTGATCTTTTCAGTACACGATAGTATCGTTAAGGAAGCAATCGAGGGCGAATAAATAGCGAACAACTACAGTGCGCGGGCCATCGCCAACTACTTCATTGAGCGAGGCATCCAAGAGAATCGGCCGATAACGCAGATGCAACTGCATAAGCTGATCTATTTTGCCCACGGCTGGTCGCTCGGGATTTACGGCCGCCCATTGGGAAAGGAACCTATTCAGGCCTGGAAGTACGGCCCTGTGATTCCATCGCGTTACCGTCACTTTAAGAAGTACGGATCAAGGCCGATTACCTCAATGGCATTTGAGGTCTTTGTTGAGGATGATGACGTAACCGTATTTGAGCCGAAGGTTCCGGCAACTGATTCCAAGGTCGTCGCTCTCCTTGATCGTATCTGGAGCCTTTACGGAGTCAAGGACGCGATCCTTCTCTCTGAGCTTTCTCATGAGCGTGGCGGACCTTGGGATAAAACGTTCACTGAAAATCTCGGCCAGAAGAATGCCGTGATCGAAACCGATAGCATTCGCCATTTTTTCAGCGAGCGGGCGCAAGCAAATGCCTCCGAGCGCAGACAACAGCAGTAGTCTCGAAGACATCAAGCTCCCGGAAATTCAGGTACCGGGAGCGGACGCTGCCGCTCTCTTCGACCAGAAAAGGATGACCTCGATAAAGCAGCGCAACGCGAAGCCGCGGGCATAGCCAATGAAACAGCCAGGGCTAGGTGTGAACAACGCAAGCAGGATCGTTCCGAGAGAAAAAAGTAAGTCAAGAAACTCTGCTTCCTAATCTCGGTCTGGTTGGTGTTTATCGCTCTGACAATTCTGCTCGCTGGAAAGCTATTTCCCGTCTCTCTGGTTTTGAGTGACACCGCTCGTCGCTTTGGTCGGCAGTACGACGGCTTCGGTATTGGGGATTTTCGTCATAGTCGCAACCTGCCTTTACCCAAAATCTAAGGAGTAAGTCTACGGCACGTGACTTAAGCCGGTAGTGCCGCAAGTGGCGCCGCGCGCGGCGCCTGACAGGTCAATTGCTACCTTGGCTCGCCCCCATCTCGCGCTTGGCGAATCGTTCGCGGGGGATCGTAGCGTGTTCAATGCGGCTCAATCCCGCGCCGTCAACATGTAGCGGCCTAAGGTTGAAGGCGGTAGGATCGCCGCCATTCTCCTCTGGCCCCCGGCCCCCGCCTCGGCGTCACCGTCATCCCCGAAGCCGTCGCCGATTTCTGCACAGAACTGCTAACGCTCTAAATCCCGGCCAGCCGCGCCTCCGCGTCGCCGAACTTCGCCAGCTTCACATCCATCCGGTCCATGATCGACAGGAACAAACTGCACAGCTTCCGGTTCTCATCCCCAGCCTTCAGGTAGTTCAGCGAACGGCCCGTCTTCAACGTCCCCCCCAACCCGCCGGCCATCACCAACGGCAGCCGCGAATTGTCGTGCCGCCGCCCGGACCAAAGGTTGTTCAGGAACAGCAGACACGAGTTGTCCAGCACCGTCCCCTCGCCCTCTTTCATCGCGTCCAGCTTCCCGGCCAAATACGCCAACTGCCCCAAGTGGAATCGCGAAATCCGCTCATATCCGTCGGATAAATTGTCATGCGACGCCGCGTGATGCCCGTCTTTCACCGACAAGAACGGGTAGTACAACGCCGACAAATCCCGCGCCAGCAACAGCGTCGCCACCCGCGTCTTATCGGTCTGGAACGCGATCGCGATGATGTCGCACATCAACTTGGCGTGCTCGCGCAAGTCCTCCGGCAAACCATTCGCCGGCCGGTCCATCGTCCACGCCGGACGGTTCGCGCCCTTGGCCGCATCATCAGCCGTGGCCTTGTTCTCGCGCGTCCGCTCAATCCGGCGTTCCACTTCCCGCACACTCGTCAAATACTCATCGAGCTTCGATTTATCGGTCGCGCTAATCTGCTTGCTCAACGCGCCCGCCCGGTCCTTCACACGGTCCAGAATACTCAGGTTCCGCAAACTACCGCGGTTCTCAAACAGGCTGTCCCACGCCAGCGACGGATACACTTCATTCGGCACCGGTGAGTCCGCGCTCTGCCACGAAATATGCGAGCTGTACGCCATCGAGAAGTTCGTCTCGTGATACCCCGTCATCGGCTGCTCGCACGCCAGCACCAGGCTCTGCTGCGCCGTATCCTGGCCCACCTTATTCGCGATCATCTGGTCGATCGTCGTTCCGGCGTGAATAATCGGACCCCGTTGAATCACCGCGCCCGAAAGCAGGCTCCCCGTCTGCGCCGGATGAATCCCCTGCCCCGTCGCCATCTTCAAGAACAACCCGTCAATGACGTTGATCTTGTGCTTCAACGGTTCCAGCACCGCCAGCGTCCTGCTTAACTTCATCTCCGCGCCGTCGCCCGTCGCGCTCCAGTGCTCTTCGTTGATCCCGTTGCCCATGAACAGCACGCCGAACCGCTTCGGATACACCGGCGCCGTCGACGCCTGCAGCGACTCCATGAACGGCAGCCCCATCGCCACCCCGGCCCCGCGCAACACCGCCCGCCGCGCTATTCCCTTGCTATTCCGTTGCTTTTGCTGCCACATTCGTGTCCCCTCCACGCTTATTCAAAAACTGCGGACTCGATATAACGGTTTCAACCAGCGGCGCGAACCGTCCCCCGGTCAAGGTCAGCCGCGCGCGCATACGCTCTATTGTAGTTTCATCGGAGAGCTGCAGGGAACGGCCCAACGCGTAGGCCAGCAACTTCCGGCAAAGCGTGTCTTCGAAATCTTTCTCCCGCTTCTCGCGTATGTAGGTTTCAATCCCGGCCAGCCCCGAACGCTGCACCCCGTCCGGATACCCCGCCGCCGTGTCCACCGCCCGCCCGGCCAGGTCCTTGTCCCGCTTCTCTCCAATCGGCCCATACCCTTCAAACGCCAGCCCCAACGAATCAAAACGCGCATGGCACCCCGCGCAGTTCGGGTTCTCCCGGTGCTGCGCCAACATCTCCCGCAGCGGCAACTCGCTCTTCGCTTCGTCACTTGGCAACTCCGGCACCGATGGCGGCGGCGGCGGAATCCGCTCCCCCAACACCCGCTTCACCACCCAATACCCGCGCTTCACCGGACTCGTCCGCAACCCCGGCGCATTCTGCGTCAGGAACACCGCCATCGGCAGCAGCCCGCCCCGCCCATAACTCCGCGCATTCTCCACTCGCACCCAGGCGTCGTTCTTGCCTGTCACCCCTGGAATCCCATAGTGCTTCGCCAGCACCGGGTTCACAAAGGTGTGCTTGCCATACAGCAATTCCTTTACGGCCCGGTCGTTGCGGACAATATCAGCCATGAACCGCACCGGCTCGTCAAACATCGCCTGCCGCAGGTCATTGTCGAAGGAGGGAAACCGCCCCCGGTCCACGGCGTTATGTTCTTCAAACCTCCGGAAATCCAGCCAATACCCCGCGAACTCGGTCGCAAACCGCCCCGCCCGCTCGTCTTTCAACATCCGCCGCACCTGCGTCAACAGCGCCCCCGGCTGCCGCAGTTGCCCCGCGCCCGCAACACGCATCAGCTCCGCGTCCGGCGCGCTCGACCACAAAAAGTAGCTCAACCGGCTCGCCAGAGCCACGTCCGTCAACGGCTGCGCCGGCGCCTTCCGCGATCGCGTATCCAGCAAATCGATCCGGTAACAGAAATCCGGCGCCATCAATATGCCCACAATCGAGTCCCGAATCGCCTCTTCATGCGTTAACCCGCTTTTGTCCCGCATTTCTTTGTAATAGGCCACCAGATCCGCCTTTTCCGCCGCCGTCAGCGGTCGCCGGTACGCCCGCGCCGCGAACGACGCCAGCGCCGCCATATGCTTCGCTTCGGCTTCCGCCCGGTCTCTCTCCACCGCCCGTATCGCCGCGTTCACGAATGCAAAATGAGCCTCTATCGCCGGCTTGCCCAGCGGATTGTTCTTCCCGTTGGAGGCCCACTTCGCCAAATACTTCTCCCGCAGGCCAAAAATCACTGACTCATCCGTCACCGGCCGGTCCGCCGGCCGTTCACTGCCGGACTCCCGGCCATTGCCCAATATCTCCCCGCTCTGGTTGAAGTAGTACTGCGTATAGGTTCGAATCGTGTGATCGGCGATAAAATCAAACTCGCGCCACAGCGTCTCCAACTCGGCCGTCTCCTTCGCGTTCAGCACCAGTTCCCGCAGCGGCAAATCGTCGCGGAAATAGCCCATCACGTTGTGAAATCCCGCGCTCAGCAGCCGCCCCGTGTCTCGGGACAGGTCAGGAAAAAACCGGCCCCGCTCGCGGATGTAGAAAGCGTCCGGAAATACATTGGCGAATCGCGCAAACGCCGCTTCGTACCTGGCTCGCTGTCCAACCGGAAACCGCAGCGGCCCCGGGTCGCCCCGGCGGCTCTTGATTATCATCGCCAATGCCTGCCGCGCCACCGAATCGTAGGGAGCCGCCCGGAAAAAATCCCCAGGCCGCGGCGCCGCCGGCACCTCCGGCAGCGCCTGCCCCTCTTCCAGCAGCGCGTTTTTGTCAAACTCCCGCCTCCGCTTGGCAAACTCGTTCAACTTCCAGTTCATCAGCGGCTGGCTCGTCCCGCTCAGCCCCTCCATCATCGGGCTGTCGTAGTTTTTCACCACCAGCGAACGAACCCGGACAACGTAGTCCCGCATCGCAATCGCCCCGCCGCGCACCAGTTCCGCCTCCACCGGTAACCGCCCGAACATCGCCTGCAGCTCCGCCACCGGCCCCACTTCTTCCTTCACCGTCAGCGCCTGCCATACCGTCGCCAGATACTTCGGGCTTACCCGCATTTCGGCCGCCGTCGCGGCCAGCGTCGCCCCCGGCTTCCCCAGCCTCGCCCGGTTCTTGAAACGCCATGCCGCCTCAAAGTAGGCGGCATAGTCGGTGGCTTGCCGTTCATAGAAACCAACAATACGCTGTATGGCATACTTTTCCCGGTCCGTTTCCACTAACATCGGGTGCGGCGCGAAATCGATCCCGCCCGGTTTCAGCACCATATGGTTGGCCACCTCGCGCGCCGCCTGCAGATATTTATTCAATAACGAGGGCGACATCGCCAGCGATTCCCCCGAATTCGCAAATCCCTCCGGGTTCGCCGGGTCCACCGGAAACTCCCGCGCCGGACGGATATCCACCCCCGTCAAATCCCGGACCGTGTAGTTATACTCCGCGTTGCTCAGCCGCCGCGCCAAAACAATCCCCGGATCGCCCGCATGTTTCCGCGCCTCGTTCGTACGTACCGCCTCCACCCACGCGATAATCTGCTGATTCACCGCCGCCGCCGCCCGCGGCATCCCCTTCGGCGGCATATCGCCATTCCGCAATCGGTCAGCGAGCAAGGCCCAATGGCCGTGATCCCGAACCACTGCGTCTAAACCACTGTAAGTCTGTAGATTAAGCTGCGCCGCCGGCGCCTTCCCGCCATGGCAGGACACGCAGTACTTCGTCAGAAACGGTTGCACCGTCTCCAGAAACTGCTTTTCCAGTCTCGTTTCCAGCGGCCCCGCCCAACTCATCGGGCCGCCGCCGCTTATCGCCGCCAACAAGAAAAACTGTGTACTGAATCGCATGTCGTTGTGTACTGCTCCCCACGATCCTACACTGCCCGCCCACGCCCGGCCAACTCTTGCTGCCAATTCTGGCTAAAGGTCAGATGTTCACCGGCCGATAAGCCACTTAAGCGGGCGTGAACCGTGGCGTCGGCCGTTATGACCGGGTATTTCCCGCCAGTTCCTAGCCACTCTCCCCGGCCACCCGCTGTACCGGAGATCTCGCTTTGCGTTTCGCTTTTGCTCTTGCCGCTTCTTTCCTCCTACACCCGGCCGCCGTTGTGCTGGCCGGCACGCCACCACCGGCCGCCGACGCCCCCGTAGAACCCATTCCCCTCGCCCGCTGCATCGAAATCGCGCTCCAACAAAGCCGTCTCCGCCCGGCTTCCCAATTCGGCGTGGACCTCGCCGAGGCACAGCATCGCCAGGCGCTTTCCGCCTACTGGCCCCAGGTAAAGGCCACCGCCGGCTATCAGCGCTTGGATGAGCCCTTGAACTTTCTCTTCCCGGCCAGCGCCTTTCCCATCCCTTCCCAGACCATCCAGACACCGGCCGGCGCCATGACAGTCACCATCCCCGCCAACGCCTTCGGGCCCGGCTTCCCGCCCCAGAACGTGCAGATGCCGGTCGCCGTACCGGCGCAGACCATCACCACCCCCGCCCAGCAGTTCGGTGTCCCCGCCCAGGACATTCAGTTGGTGCAGCGCAACGTCGCTGCCGGTTCCATGGACATGAAGTGGCTGCTCTATGACGGCGGCATGCGCCAGGGAATGCGGCAGCAGACAACTGCCAACATTGCCGTCCAGAAGCAGGAGGTCCGCCGGACCGATCTGGAAATCGTCGAGACCGTCAAACGCTACTATTGGGGCGCCGTGCTTGCCCTGCAGTTGCATTCGCTCGGCCGCGACGCTCTTGGCCGTATGGAAGGCACGCTCCGCCTTACCGAGGGGATGTACAAGGCCGGCGCCGGTAAAGTGGCCAAGACCGACTATCTGGACAACCTCATCATGGTCGAATCCCTTCGCGCCATGGTCGCCACGCTAGAAAAAAACGAAAAGTTGTCGCAGGCCGCCCTCGCCAATGCTCTCGGCTACTCCTGGTCTTCCAGTGTTCGCCCCGCCGATAGCTCCATTCCCGCGCCGGGCCCGCTCCCGGCCCTCGACGCCTTAGTGGGTGAGTCCTACAAGTTCAACCCGGATTGGGCCAAACTCGAATCGGCGCTCGTCGCCGCCGAAGGCGCCCTCAAAACCGCGAAAAGTGCCTACCACCCCAAGCTCGCCTTAACCGGCGAAATCCGCCGCTGGTGGAATTCCGGCGGCAACTCCGGCGCTTTCACCGCCCAGAATCGCGCCGGTTGGACTGCCGGCGTCGGCGTCGAAATTCCCATCTTTAACGGGTTCCTTACACAGGCAAAGATAAATGAAGTCCGCGCCCAGATCGCGCAGTGGAAGGAGAAGCAGTTCCTGCTCCGCGAAGGCCTCGGCCTCCAGATCCGTGACGTTGTTCTGGGGCTGGAAGCTGCCGTAAAGGCCGACGCCGCCACCGCCCTCGCCAGCAAGTCCGCTGAAGAAAGCCGGGACCTCAACACTCGCGCCTACGAAAGCGAACTCGTGGAAACCGAAAAAGTGATTCGCGCCCAGTTGATGGAGTCTCTCATGACCGCCCAGCACTACCTGGCCCGTTATCAGATCACCACCCTCAGCGCCCGCCTTAGCCTTCTCGTTGGAAAGGAGGTCGCCGCCGCCGCGCGGTAGCCCGAAACCGGTTGCATGCCCTTTCTTCGTCCAAGTCCCTGGTTCGTTTTTCTCTCGCTCAGCCTGGCGTCGCTCGCGGCGGAGCCGCCTCTCCGGCTCGCGCTCTCGGAGCGAATTGTCGTCGGCGTGAACGTCAACGATGCCCGCGCCGCCATGGCTGTCTGGGGCCAGGCGCTCGTGAGCTCTTCCGGCTTTCACCTTCCAGCGGACCAGGATTGGGTGCTCCCCTCGCAGGCCATCGTCAATTCCCTCCGCGCCGGAAAAATAGACCTGTTCTGCATCACTATCGAAGAGCTCTCCCGCGTCCGGGATGCCGTCGAACTCGATGACGTCATCATCGATGATCGTTCAAGCCGGGAAATGCTCCTCATTGTCCACCGGGATTCGAACATCCAGTCTCTTGCCGAGCTCCGGCGCCGTTCCCTGCTGATTGTCGATTCGCCCGGCACCCAACTCGCCGACGCCTGGCTCGGCCTTGAACTCAGCCGCGCGGGCCTCCCCGCCCCGGCCGCCCACTTCGCCAGCGTCGCGCGCAACTCCAAACCCGCACAAGTGGTCCTGCCCGTGTTTTTCCGTCAGGCCGACGCCGCCATCGTTCCGAAAGACGTCCTTGCCACCATGGTCGATCTCAACCCCCAGCTCGGCCAGGCGTTCCGGCAGTTATCGGTCTCTCCCAAACTCATTTCCAGCTTCTTCGCAACCCGCCGGGGATTTCCGGCGTCGAATCGGAACCGGCTCTATTCCTACATCCTCGCAACCCGGTCCGAACCCGCCAACCGTCAAATCCTCACCCTATTCCGCAGCCCGGGCTATAAGCGTTGCAACTACTCCTGCATCCAGTCTTCCATTGAACTGTTCGAAAACTTCCACCGTCTCCCTTCGTCCCAGAAACGGGGGAAACCATGACCGTGCCTCTCTTCCTCCGGGGTTCTGTTCTCACTGCCATAGCCTTTATCGCGTCCGGGCCCACTATGCTTGCCGCTCCGCCCGGAGGAGACGCGCCCATCCGCATCGCGATTTCTGAACGCGCCATTCGCGGCGTCAACTTGAACGACGCACGCGCCGCCATTAATCTCTGGGGCAATCAGATCATCACTGGCGCTGGCCTCAACACCACCCGCGAGCGGGACTGGGTACACAGTTCGGAGGCGATCATCGCCGGTATCCGTTCAGGGACGTTTGACCTGATGTGCCTTTCGGTCGAAGAGTTTCTCATTGTCCGCGATCTCGTCGAGTCCTCCGACATCGTCACCGATTCCCGGCGTGGCCGGGAACTCGTTCTGCTCGTCCGTTCCGATAGCCCATTCAATTCCCTGGCCTCGCTCCGCGGGCACTCGCTCCTGCAGTTGGATTCCGCCGAAACGCAACTTGCCGATATCTGGATGGATGCCGAACTTCGGCGCGCCGGCCTCCCCGCCGTGCCGCTCCATTTTGGCGTTCGCACCCGCCACTCTAAGCTGTCCCAGGTCATCCTGCCCCTCTTTTTCGGCCGCGCCGAAGCCGCGCTGGTTACGCGGGAAGGTCTGGAAACCATGGTCGAGATGAACCCGCAACTTGGCAAGCACCTACGGGTGCTGGCCTTTTCTCCCAGGCTCCTCGCCACGTTTCTTGTGGCCCGCAAGGGCATCGCCGATTCTGTTCGCCATCGCATTTTTGAGAACATACTTGCCTCCAAATCGGACCCCGCCACCCGCCAGGTGCTCACCCTCTTCCATGTCCAGGGCTATGTTCGCTGTAATCAGGCCTGTATTCAGCCCTCCATCCAACTCCTGGAGGCACATCAGCGGAGTGCTAAGCCATGACTCGCCGCCATATACTTTCGGCCGCCATCTCGTCCGCCTTCACTCCCGCGCAGGCCGCCCCGGGGCAGGCCACAACTCTGGGTATCGCCCTTTCCAGCAGTCTGTTCCCGGCCGCCAACCGCAATGACGCTCGCGTCGCCCTCAGTGTCTGGACCGCCACCCTTGGCCGCAAACGCGGCTTCAACGTCAACCCGGTCGTGAATATCTTCGACGATCCAGCTCCAATCCGGCAGCAAATCGCCGCCCACTCAATTGGCATCGTCGCGCTCGATATTCTTCAGTACTTCCGCATGTCCACGCTCGAAGGCTTGGAACCCGCCTTCGTCGCCACGCGAGGCACCCCGGATTCACCACCCCGCTATGTGCTGGTCACCCGGACTTCCTCTGGCCCGCAGACGCTCGGCGCGCTGCGCGGGAAATCCCTTCGCGTCACCGCAAACACCGCCGCTAACGTCGGTCTCGCTTGGCTGGATTCTCAGCTTGCCGCCGCCGGTCTTCCCGCACCTTCTCTTTTCTTCCAGGCCATCGACTCTACCCCCAAGCCCTCGGCCGCCGTCCTTCCCGTCTTCTTTGGCAAGGCGGACGCCGCCATCATCGACGAGCCCAATTTTCGAACGATTTGCGAGATGAACCCGCAATTGGGCCATCATCTCAGTCCCATCGCCACCTCCCAGGCGCTGCCGGAGTTCATTCTCTGTTTCGTCGCCGCGGGCCTCGAGTTTCCCGCCGTCGTCCGGGACGCCGTCCGAGATGTGCATCTTGACCCTGACGGTAAACAGATTCTCCTCGCTCTCCGGACCCGCCGCTTTCTCCCCGCCACGCGGGCTTCGCTGGAGCCGTACCGTCCGATATTTCGCCGCCTGGAGCCATCCCCGCAATGAACCTCCAGCCCATCACCCGGCTCGCGCGCGGTATCCGGTTCCGGATCGCCGCCACCTGTTGGTTCGTCACGCTTCTCGCCCTCGGCCTCTATCTCGCCGTCAATTTGCCCCAACAGCAAAAGGATCTCCTGGACGCGCTCGCCTCCAAAGCCAAGGGTGTCTCCTCCTCCCTGCAGGAGGTCACCGCCGGCGCCGCCCTCTCGGAGGATTATAGCTCCGTCGTCGACCACTGCATAAACATCCTCTCTGGCGACGATGCCATTGACTATCTCGTCATCACCCGTACCGATGGCTTTTCCGTCGTCGTGCACCGCGACGGCTGGCGCACGGAAACGCTGGGCGGTTTCTGGCGGCCAGGAACCCGGGACATTACGGGAGGCATCGGCCATGTCCCGCTCGTCGGCAAGCGTGTCTACAGCTACACCCGCCCCTTCGATTACGCTTCGGTCCAGTGGGGCTGGATTCACGTTGGCCTCTCCACGGTCGCCTTCGACAGTTCGGTCTCCGACGTATACCGTCGCTCTGCCATGCTCGCCGTTCTGGCCGCCGCGCTCAGCCTGCTTGTCGCCTTCTATCAGGCGCGACGTCTCGTCAGTCCCATCGTCAATCTCCAAGGTGTCGTCAGCCAGGTAGCCAGCGGCGACCTTTCCGCCCGCGCCGACATACGGTCCGGCGACGAGGTCGAAGCGCTCGGACAAGCCTTCAATTCCATGGCCGCCACCATTGGCGAGCGCAATCAAATCCTGCAAAGTCTCCGCGTCGCCGGCCAGTTGCTTCTCAGCACCGAGGATTGGACCACCGTTGCCGCCCGCGTCCTGGCCGAAGTTGGCCGCGCCTCCGCCGTCAGCCGCGCGTATCTCTTTGAAAACCACACCGCCGCCGATGGCGCCATCCTCTCCAGTGAGCGCTTCGAATGGGTCGCCCCCGGCGTCCCTTCCACCCTCGCCAGGTGGCAGAACTTCCGCTGGGCCGATTTCGGCGTCGCCGAATGGAGCCAGCGCCTCGCCGCCGGCAAGCAGGTGGTCGCCACCTTTCCCTCCGATTCCCACCTCGTCCCCGCCGGTTTCGATTCCTCCATCCAACTCATGATCTCCACGCCCATCCTCGTCGGCGGCGACTGGTGGGGCTGGGCCGGGTTTGATCTCTGCGGTTCGCGCCGCGAACTCAGCGCCGCCGAACGCGACAGCTTCCAGGCCGTCGCCGATATGCTCGGCGCCGCCATCTCCCGCCAAATTGCCAAGCAGGCGCTCCTCCACGCCAATGAGAATCTCGAACGCCGCGTGCTGGAACGGACCAGCGAACTCGAAGAGCAGGTCCGGGCGCGCGAAACCGCCAATCGCCAACTTGCCGAAGCCCAACAGCGGCTGATGGACCTTTCCCGCCAGGCCGGTATGGCGGAGGTCGCCACCGGTGTTCTTCACAACGTCGGCAACGTCCTCAATAGCGTCAACGTCTCGGCCACCGTTGTCGCCAACAAGATCCGCGAGTCTCGAGTCGGCAACCTCAACCAGGTCGCCGCTCTGCTCCGCGAAAATGCCGCCGATCTCCCCGCCTTTCTCACCGCCGATCCCAAGGGCCAGCGCGTCATCGAATACATCGGCCGTCTCGGCGCCCACCTCGAATCCGAACGCGAGATCATGCTCCGGGAACTCGAACTCCTCACCGGCCACATCGGCCACATCAAGGAAATCGTCGCCACCCAACAAAACTACGCCAAGGTCTCCGGCCTCATCGAAGTCATCCCGTTGCCGGATCTGATCGAAGACGCCCTTCGCATCGTCGCCCCCGGTCTCGAGCGACACGGAATTCACGTGGAACGCCACTTCGCCCAAATCCCGCCGGCATCGGTCGATAAGCATAGCGTGTTGCAGATTCTGCTCAATCTTCTCCGCAACGCCAAACAGGCTCTCGACGACTCCCATCTCAATGGCGCTCCTCGCCGGAAACTCGTTCACATTACGCTCGCCTCCCCCGCTCCAGGACGCTTCGCCATCCAGGTGCGCGACAACGGCGTCGGCCTATCTCCTGAAAATCTCCTCAAGATCTTCTCTCACGGCTTCACCACTCGCCGCGATGGACACGGCTTCGGCCTCCATTCCGGCGCCAACGCCGCCCGCCGCATGGGCGGTTCCCTTTCCGTCGCCAGCGACGGCCCTGGTCTTGGCGCCGTGTTCACTCTGGAACTCCCCATTGACCCGCGCAACCCCAACCCCGCTTCGGATCCCAAAGCGGAACAGGAACCAAGCAACCATGAATACGCTGCCCAATAGCTCTCCTTCCTATCGGATTCTTGTCGTTGACGACAACCACGCCATTCACGACGACATGAAGAAAATCCTCATTCGCGATGGTGGCGGCGGCACCGATCTTATCGACGACGAAGCGTTTCTGTTCCAGCAAGTGCAGGTCAAATCCGCCGCCTTCCAAATCGATTCCGCCTTTCAAGGCCAGGAAGGCCTCGAAATGGTCCGCGCCGCCGTCGAGCAGGGTGCGCCCTACGCTCTCGCCTTTGTCGATATCCGCATGCCACCCGGCTGGGACGGCGTAGAAACGGTGGTCAACCTCTGGAAGGTGGACCCCGATCTCCAAGTCGTCATCTGCACCGCCTACTCCGACTACTCCTGGAACGACATCGTCACCAATCTCGGTCACTCCGATAGCCTCGTTATCCTTAAGAAGCCCTTCGACAACATTGAAGTCATTCAACTCGCCCACGCCCTCACCCGCAAATGGACCGTCAGCCGCGAAGCCCAGACGAAACGAAAGGACCTCGAACGGATGGTTCGTGAGGCCACCGCCGTTCTCTCCCACCAGGCCAATCACGACGCCCTGACAGACCTGCCCAACCGCCGCCTCTTCGCCGACCGCATGGAACAGGCCATTGCGCTCGCCCGCCGCCAGGCCTCTGAAGTCACCCTTCTCTATATAGACCTCGATGGCTTCAAAGGTGTCAACGACACACTCGGCCATGCCCTCGGCGACGCGCTTCTCGGTGAAGTCGTCAAGCGCATGAAGGGCTACCTCCGCCGCTGCGACACGCTGGCCCGTATGGGCGGCGACGAATTCACGCTCATCGCCACCGGCAACAGCGAGGAGGACGCCCCGCACAAGATCGCCGAGCGCATCCGCGAACTGCTCCAGAAGCCCTTTCACGTCGACGGCAACGAACTCTATATCACCGCCAGCGTCGGCATTTCCGTCTACCCCCAGGACGGCCGCGACGGCGCCGAACTCCTCCGCAACGCCGACGCCGCTATGTATGAGGCCAAGCGCCAGGGAAAGAACCGCGCCGTCTTCTACTCCCCGGAAATCGGCAAAGCCGCCAATCTTCGGATGAACCTCGAAAATCACCTTCGCTCCGCGCTCGAGGACCGCGAATTCTCGCTCCACTACCAGCCCCAGTTTGAACTGGAATCGCAGCGTCTGGTTCGCTTTGAGGCCCTCCTGCGCTGGAAACATCCCATCCTCGGCTTTGTCCCCCCCCAGCACATTCATCCCCATCGCCGAAGAATGCGGCCTCATCGTTCCCATCGGCACCTGGGTACTCGAAGAGGCTTGCCGGACCGCCGTAAAGTGGCAGGAAGCCGGCTGCGTTAGCGTCCCTGTCGCCGTCAACGTCTCGTCCCATCAGTTCACTGAGCTGGACTTCCTCGACACCGTTCTAAACATCCTGAAGCGGACTGGACTCCCTCCCAACTCGCTCGAACTCGAACTTACCGAAACCGCCATTGTCGCCGACCTTCCCGCCATGGTCCCCAAAATCGAGCAACTCCGGGAGCACGGCGTCCGGGTCGCCATCGACGATTTCGGCTCGGGTTACTCCTCCTTCAGCTATCTCGATAAACTTCCGGTCTCCAGCGTGAAAATTGACAGGTCGTTCATCAAGTGTCTCGACTCCGCTCCGCGCGCCCGCTCGGTCGTCAAGGGCATGGTTACCCTCGCCCACAGCATCGGCCTCCGCGTCGTCGTTGAAGGCGTTGAAACCGCGGCCCAGCTTGACGCGCTTTGCGGCTCCGGCGCCGATGACGTCCAGGGCTTTCTCCTCGGCCGGCCGGCCCCTGTCGAAAAACACCTCCCCGAACTCGCCGAACCCGAAATCGATCTCGCCGCCCTCGCGCCGCTTCTCACGCGCCGCTTGTAGCCCCGCGGCGATTAATACCGCAGCCCGGTCGCGTCAATCACTATCCGCTCCACCGGCGCCCCCGTCAACTTCTCCAGGTGCTCCTTCGCCCGCCGCCGGGCCGCGTCCCGCGCCCCATCATCCGTCCGTTCAATCGCTTCCATATACGCCCGGAAGTTCAACCCAAACGCGATCGCCAGCAGTTCGCTCATCTCCTGCTTCTGCCGGTCCGTCATTTGCCGCACCCCCGCATGACCGCCCAGCGCCCTTCGAAACTGCTCAAACACCGCCCGTTCCTGGTAGGCTGTCACCTGCATCGCCTTCTTCTTCCCCATCCACGCAATCCGGTCGAACCCATCTTTACCGCGCCTGGCCCACGGGTCTTTCTCATAAGCCACGTTGTGCAAATCGTGATAAGTCAAATACGTATTCACCACGAAATACTCGAGCGCATAAGCCAGATCATTCGCCGGAAACCCGTCCTTGCGCGCCGTCTGCTCGTAAAGCGCGACTAGCGCCGCCAGCGCGGCCTCCGGCCCCGCCTTCCCCGCTAACTGAGCTGGCAGCAATGCGCTCCCGGCGTGTGTAAACAGCGTCGCTGAAACCGCGGGCGGCGCGTCCGCCGTCCCGCCACCGCCCCCCGGCGCCGCTCGCATGTTGCTCAAAATGTTGTTCAGCAGCGCCGTCTTGTTAATGTAGTCCTGCACCGGATTCGTCAGCAATTGCGCCTGCAGCGCCATGCCCAGCATCGGCAGAAGCCACTTGCCCATTCCGCCTCCTCTCGAGTCCGGTTGGAATTCCGGTCAGCTCTCCGTCACCACCACCGTCTGCATCACGTCGCCCTGCTGAATCGCGTCCACCACGTCCAGCCCGCTCGTTACTTTGCCGAACACCGTGTGCTTGCCGTTCAGCCACGGACACGGCACGTGCGTGATGAAAAACTGGCTCCCATTGGTCCCCGGGCCCGCGTTCGCCATCGAGATCACCCCGCGGTTATGCGTGTTCTGGTTGCCGGCAAACTCGTCGGCAAACCGGTAGCCCGGGCCCCCGCGCCCCGTCCCTTCCGGGTCGCCCGTCTGGATCATAAAGTCCGGTATCACGCGGTGGAAAACGATCCCGTCGTAAAACTTATCGTTGGCCAGAAACACGAAATTATTCACCGTCTTCGGCGCCGACGCCGCGTCCAGTTCCAGCGTGATCACGCCCCGGTTGGTCGTAATCGTCACCGTGTAAGTCTTGGCCTGGTCAATGACCATGGCCGGGTAAGATGCGTATTGCTTCATAGAAGTTCCTCTCGTTTCGCGCGTTCCAGCGCCTTCACAATATCGGAGACGTTTTGCGCCCGGTGCCGGTCCACAATCAGCAGCGCGTCGTCCGTCTCAACGACCACCAGATCCTTCACCCCCACCAGCGCCACCAGCTTCTTCGGCACGTCCACGTAGCAGCCTTCGCTCAACTCCGTCAGCACGTCCTTCGACGCCAGCACATTCGACCGCCCCCCGCGCCCCAGCAACTCGTACACCGCGTTCCAACTGCCCACGTCGTTCCACCCAAACTCATCGCACGCAATCCCATACACGTTCGCCGATTTCTCAATAATCCCCACGTCCACCGAAACGTTCTCACACTCCGGAAAGTGCGCCGCCAGTTTGGCCTTGAACGTCCGGCTTTCAAACGCGGGCAGCTTTTCGAGCGTGGCCGCCGTCGCCGGCATGTGCGCGCGCATCTCGTCCATAAACACGCTCGCCCGCCAGAAGAACATCCCCGCGTTCCAGTAATACGTCCCCGCCGCCACAAACTCCTTCGCCGTCTCCAGGTTCGGCTTCTCGGTGAACCGTTGCACTTTCAATGGCGCCGTCCCGCCCGGCGTTACGCCGTACGGAAACTCGATGTACCCATACCCCGTCTCGGCCCACCGGGGCTGGATTCCCAGCACGCATAGCTGCCCTTTGCGCGCCGCTTCGAACGCCGGCCGCACCAGCCGCAAGTAGCGCGACGGCTTTTCAATAATATGATCGGCCGGAAACACGCCCATCACCGCTTCCGGGTCCCGCTGCGCCAGAATCCGCGCCACCAGCGCAATCGCCGGCGCCGTGTTCCGCTGCGCCGGCTCGGCCAGTATCTGCGCCCTTGGCACATCCGGCAACTGCTTGGCGATCGCCTCCCGCAGGTAGTCGTTCGTAATGACCCATACCCGCTCCGGCGGCACCACCGGCCGCAGCCGGTCCACCGTCTGTTGAATCAGCGTCCGGTCCCCGCCGAAGGCCAGCACCTGCTTGGCGGACCGTTTGCGCGACCGCGGCCAGAAGCGCGTGCCCCGGCCGCCCGCCAGTATAAGGGCGTATTGATGATCTGACTTAGCCATGTCTTTGTAATTTAGTACCCCAGCGGATAGGCCCGGATAAACTGAAAGGTCCGGTTCCAGCGTGTCTTTGAAAAGAAGTTAGTAACCAGGTGAATCACCTGGTCCACCGAATAAGAGGCCAGGTGCTCGGTCGAAGCCTCAAACGACCACCAGATGATCAGCGGCTTGCCCATGATATTTTCCCGCGGCACCAGCCCCCAGTAGCGCGAATCTTCCGAGTTCTGCCGGTTGTCGCCCAGGCACAAATAATAGCCGTCCGGGACATGCAATTCACCGTTCTTCACGTTGTCACGCAGCATCTCCGCTCCGCGCGGATAGAGATACCCCATCGGCGAAACGGAGGGAAAGTTGGAGGCATACGGATCCGTGTTCGGCCCCGTCAAATTGATGTAAGGTTCCTCGGTCAGCTTCCCGTTCAAATACAGCTTGTTCTCGCTCAGCCGGATCCGGTCGCCGGGTATCCCGATCACCCGCTTCACATACGGCATATTGATATTCAACGGATACCGGAATACCACCACATCACCGCGCTTCACATCCCGGTACGGCAAAAAATACTTCGTCACCGGCCCGGGCGGCGAATACGGGATCTTATCCACGATCAGGTGGTCCCCCGTCATGATTGTCGATTCCATCGACGCCGTCGGCACCACAAACGGCTGCGCCACGGTCGACGTGAACCACACCAGCAACACAATGTTGAACGCCCAATCGGCGATCCAGTGGCGCTCGGGCGCCGGTTTTGCAGTTTTCTTATGGAAGAACATTTAGTCTTTGGAAGGGTATCCCTGTATCAGATTAAACGTGCGCCGCCAGCGCGTCTTTGTAAAAAAGTTACGAAATAGGTCCATCACATGTTCCAGCGATGGTGTTGAGGATTGCAAATGATGCGTCGGCGCGTCGTAGGACCAGTAAATGATCAATGGCTTGCCTATGATATTCTCGCGCGGCACAAAACCCCAGTACCGCGAATCCAGCGAATGGTCCCGGTTGTCCCCCAGCGCGAAGTAGGCGTTATCGGGAACCACAATCTCGCCGTTCACCACATAGCGCTGCAGCATCGTCCGCGCGCCCTCGTCAATGCTCGTGTTCGGCTCCGATGGAAACGTGTCCCGATAGGAATCGAAAAACCCGCTCTTGTGAAACTTATAGGGTTCCTCAATCGGTTTCCCGTTCCGGTACACCTGCTTGTTCTCTATCCGGATCCGGTCCCCCGGAATGCCAATCACCCGCTTCACGAAGGTGAACTTAATATCGGTGGGCCAGCGGAAAACGATGATATCGCCGCGTTTGGCCTCGCTGTACGGCAGTATGTACTTGCTGATCGGTCCCGGCGGCGCGTACGCCAGTTTGTCCACCAGCAGGTGGTCGCCAATCAGCAGCGAGTCTTCCATCGATCCGGTCGGAATCACAAACGCCTGCACCAGCGTCGTCGTCCCAAACAGCAGCAGCAGGATCGTCACCGTCCATTCCGCTATCGCGTGCCGGGGCGGTTCCTGTGGAGGCTCTTGCTCGATTGCGACCGGCGCCGTGGGTTCTGCGGCGTCTCCCTGTATGGATGGACTCGACACGTACCTCCTTCTGATTCTACTCAAACAGCCAATAGCGCAGGTAGCGGAACAGTTCCACCAGCGCGATGATCAGGTTCAGCGTCCCCAGCCCGCTAATCGCGCCCCGGAACCACGGACTCAGCCACACCGCGTTCCAGCCCTCGCGCCACGTCGCGAACATATTGTGGTCCCAACCGTCCATCCACGGATAAACAATCAGGAATGCGCCCAGTTCAAAGCACAAAATAATCCAGGCCAGCCCGCTGAACATCGCCGTCCATGATCTCTTTTTGGGCGGAGGCGGTGGCGGCGGCGGCGTCAACGGCGCGCTCCCGCGAACAACGCTCTCTGCGCCCGTTCGCGCACCGGCGCGTAGGTCATCCGGTGCTCCTCGGTCGGGCCCAGCAGGTCCAACCCCCGCAGATGCGCCGGCGCCGGGTAGCCTTTGTTGCTCGCCAGTTCATACCCCGGATACTTGGCGTCCAACTCCGCCAGCAGCGCGTCCCGCGACGTTTTCGCCAATATCGACGCGGCCGCAATCGACTGTGACAGCGCATCGCCATGGATTACATTCTTCTGCGCCAACGGCAGCGCCACCGCCGTCGCGTCCACCAATAGATAATCGGCGGCCACCGCCAACCCTTCCACCGCACGCCGCATCGCCAGCCGCGACGCCTGCAGAATATTGATCCGGTCAATCTCCGCCGCCGTCGCCGTCGCCACCGCCCATGCAACCGCCCGCTCCCGGATCAGCACCGCCAGCCCGTCCCGCACGCCCGCGTCCAGCTTCTTCGAATCGTCCAGCCCCGCTATCGGCCGTTCCGGATCCAGAATCACCGCCGCGGCGTACACGGGTCCGAACAGGCACCCCCGCCCGGCTTCGTCCACCCCGGCCACCGCCTTGTAGCCTTCCGCCCGGGCCTGCAGCTCCAGCTCCAGCGTACATGTCGATTTTCTACGCGGCGGCAATGGCGCTACCCGTTTCCGGTCGATTAAACACACAACGGCCCTTCCGCCACTGGGCGGAGGACCGTTCGTGCTTCTTCCCATTCCGCAAGCCCGTTTCCCCTTTCGGCAGGACGGCGCTCCCGGCTTAGTCGCGCTCTTTCAAGCGGGCCGCCTTGCCGCGCAGTCCGCGCAGGAAGTACAGCTTCGCCCGGCGAACCTGCCCGCTGCGAACCACTTCAATCTTGTCCACCACCGGAGCATGGAGCGGGAAGATCCGCTCTACACCCGTGCCGAAGCTCAGCTTCCGCACCGTGATCGTCTCGCTGATCCCCTTGTTGTTACGGGCGATGTAGGTACCCTCGTATATCTGGATACGTTCCTTATCGCCTTCCTTAATCTTCACGTGTACCTTCAGCGTGTCGCCAATCCGGAGAACCGGAAGGTCCTTGCGCATCTGGCTTTCCTGTACTTTGGTGAGGAGTGCGTGTTGCATTGTCGTTTACCTCTTCGGTGTTAGATCTTTTTCAGCAAATCCGGCCGGTTTCGGACCGTCTTCGCCAGCGCCGTTTCGCGGCGCCATTTGCGAATCTCTTCGTGATTCCCGCCCAGCAAAACCTCGGGAACCCCATATCCCCGGAAATCGGCCGGGCGTGTGTATTGAGGACAATCGAGCAGGCCGGCCGTGAAGCTTTCATTCTCACTGGACGCCTCGTTGCCGAGCACGCCAGGAACAAGCCTTGCCACCGCGTCGATGATGAGCGCGGCCGGTAACTCGCCGCCGCTCACAACAAAATCGCCTACGGATATTTCTTCGTCAACAAGATGCGCCGCCACCCGTTCGTCCACTCCCTCATACCGCCCGCAGATCAACAGCACGTCGTCCAGCGCGCTCCAGCGCCGGGCCGCCGCCTGGTCGAACATGCGCCCCTGCGCCGACAGTAAAGCGACTTTTTGTTTATCGCTCCGTCGAGGCAGAATCGCCTGCGTGGCTAAGAAAATAGGTTCTGGTTTCATCAGCATGCCTTCGCCGCCCCCGAAGGGCCGGTCGTCGACACTCCGGTGGCGGTCAAATGTCCACTGCCGGAGATCATGAATTCGGATTGCAATCTTGTTGGTTTGTACGGCCCGGGCTACTACTCCGTACTCGAACGGACCACGGAAAAACTCCGGGAATATCGTGAGTACATGGAAGGTCATAAGAACCGGGTTTAAGACTGTTGCTCGCGGAAGAGTTCCACCAGGCCATCGGGCAGGTTCACCTCAATGCGTCCCTGGTCCGGTTTGATCCCTACGCAAATCTCTTTTACGAATGGAATCAGCAGACCGTCTTCCAACTCCAGAAGGCCGCTTCCGCCTCCCTGTTCATGCACCGCCGTTACGCGGCCATAAACTAAATTTTCATTCTTGGCGTCGATGACCTGGCATCCAGCCAAATCCCCGAAAAAGAACTCGCCGGGTTCTAGCGGCCGGCGGCGGGACGGGCGTATCGCCACCCGAAACCCGCGTAGCGACTCGGCTTCGTGAATGCTATCGATCCCTTTAAACTTCAGAATCGTGAAGCCTTTGTGTTCCCATGCTTCCTCGACTTCAAAATCGCCTTTTACAGCCTCATCGGAAGCCAGAAGTGTTACCGTACCCAGTTCGGTGAAGCGGCCCGGACCCGTTGTCAGGTCATTCACCGCCACTTCGCCTCGATTCCCGCGCTCGCGGACAATCTCAGCCAAAATCACCCAATCTGATTCCGGTTCCGCCACAGGTGCTACTCGAGAATCTCAAGGTTGTACCGGCGGTTTAGCTTTACGCCGCAGGCTCCCAGCAGCGTCCGTATGGAACGCGCCGTCCGGCCCTGCTTGCCGATCACCTTTCCCACATCGCTTGCGGCAACCCTCAGTTCGAGCACCGTGACCTGCTCGCCCTCAACGAGATGAACCGATACCTGGTCGGGATTGTCCACCAACGCCTTGGCGATGTCTTCCACTAACTGCTTGACGGCTGCCATAACGAGTCCTTTGGTTACGCCGCGGGCGCGGGCACGGGCGGATTGCTTTTTACCAGACGCTTCACGACATCGGTCGGCTGCGCGCCGTTCTTGATCCAGAACTGCACCCGCTCATGGTCCAGGACCACCGCGGCCGGTTCCGCGCACGGGTTGTAGTGGCCGACAACTTCCACGGCGCGGCTATCCCGGGCGCGATCTTTCTCAATAACTACGACGCGGTAGGTCGGTGCTTTTTTAGAGCCGAACCGCGCCAGGCGAATTGCGAGCATGTTTTCAACTACTCCTTTGGGGTTAAAACTTAAAATCGGACAGGTTGGGCAGCTTGCCCATGCCTAATTTGGCCAATTTCTTGCCCATAAAGCCCTGCCCTTGCAGCGATCCGGAAAACGTCTTCATCATCTTCCGGGCCTGCGTATACTGCTTCAATAAATTGTTCACGTCGTTCACGGACGTTCCCGATCCCTTGGCGATTCGCCGCCGGCGGGAGCCGTTTATCAACATGTGGTTCTCGCGTTCCCGCGGCGTCATCGAATCGATGATCGCCACCACCCGCGATATCTCTTTGGGGTCCACCTTCGCGTTCTTCAGCTCTTTCAGCATCCCCACGCCAGGCATCATCCCCAATAGGTTCTCCAACGGTCCAAGCTTGGAGATCTGCTTCAACTGATTGCGGAAATCCTCCAGCGTGAATTCGTTGTCCAGCAGCTTCCGCTGCATCTCCTCAGCCTGCTTCTTATCGATCGTTTCTTCCACCCGTTCGATAAGGCTCAGCACATCGCCCATCCCCAGAATGCGGCTCGCCGCCCGGTCCGGATGGAACGCTTCAAACGCATCGGGCTTTTCCCCAATGCCGATAAACTTCAACGGCTGCCCCGTCACCGATCGAATCGACAGCGCCGCGCCGCCCCGCGCGTCGCCGTCCATCTTCGTCAGGATCACACCCGTCACACCCAGCCGGTTATGAAACTCCGCCGCCGATTTCACCGCGTCCTGTCCCGTCATCGCATCGGCGACAAACAGGATCTCCACTGGGTCGAACGTGGCCTTCAACTCGGCCAGTTCCGTCATCAGTTCTTCGTCAATATGCAGCCGGCCCGCCGTGTCGATCAGCAACACGTCTTTCCCGGTCTGTATCGCCTCCCGCCGTGCCGATCGCGCCAGCTCCAACGGCTTCCCCTCGCCAGCCGCCCCAGGATACAGCGGCAGATTCAACTGCTTGGCCAACACCGCCAATTGGTCCCGCGCCGCCGGCCGGTATACGTCCACCGAGACCATCATCGGGTTGTGCTGATTCTTCGACAGCCACCGCGCCAGCTTCGCCGTCGATGTCGTCTTCCCCGATCCCTGCAGCCCGACAATCATAATTACCGACGGCGGTTCGTTTGCAAACCGCAGCCGCGACGCATGAGAGCCCAACAGCTTGATCAGCTCCTCATGGACGATCTTCACCACCTGCTGCGATGGATTCAGCGCCTGCAATACTTCCTGCCCCAGCGCCTTCTCTTTCACAGACTCAATCAGGCCCTTGACCACCTTGAAATGGACATCGGCCTCCAGCAACGCCACGCGGATCTCCCGCAATGCCGCTTCCATGTTCTCCGCGGTGAGTTTCCCCTCGCCGCGCAAGTTCTTGAAAACCTTCTGCAGTTTGTCGCTGAGATTATCGAACATGGCTTGCCTTCTCTATTCTAACCAGGCCCGCCCGCGGCCGAGTCTGCTAAACTCTGACTAGTCTGACTAGTATGAAATCTCCCCGCTCCCAGTGGAAACTCCAGGACGCCAAAGCCCGTTTCTCCGAACTTTTCCGCCAAACCCTCGCCGAAGGCCCTCAACTCGTCACCCGCCAAAGTGGCGGTGAAGTCGTCGTCCTCAGCCGCGCCGAATATGATCGCCTCACCGGCCGCCACAAGCAACCCGACCTCTATGAGTACCTCCGCAACTCCCCCCTCGTCGGCAGCGGAGTCAAATTCGAATGAACGGATATCTCCTCGCCACCGACGTCTTCGCCGAAACCCTCGAAACCAGGCCGGACCCCAAAGTCGAGGCTTGGTTCGCCTGGGCCTATGACCGGCCAAAGTTCCTCAGCGTCATCACCGCCGGCGAGCTGGAGCGGGCCATCCGCGCCGTACCCGACGCGCGCCGCCGCACCCAAATGGTCGCCTGGTGGAGTTTTGCCTTCCGCGGTCTCGGCTCCGAACTGCTCTTGCCCATCACGCCGGCCATCGCCGCCCGTTGGGGGCAGATGACCGGCCCGGCCGCTCGCGACACCGAACTCCTCGTCGCCGCCACCGCCGCCGAACACGGCCTGGCGCTCGTCACCGGCCGCACCCGCACCTTCCTCGGCCTCGGCCTCGACCTCATCAACCCCTTCCAATAATTGGTGCCAAGCGCCTATTTAACATCCGTCACACGGTAAATTATTCTAGTGCCTGACACCGATTTATTTCCCTGCCGGACACAAAAGGAATATCTCCGCCTGCTCCCGCCGGATTAGCTGGTTCTCCGTATCCCGCGCCACCACCCGCGCGATCTCCTCCCGTGCCGCTGCCGCCCACGCCCCGGCCGGCTTCGTCCCCGCCCCCGCGCTCGCCAGTCGCGCCAGCGTCATCGCCCGCCATCGCCGTGTCGACACACTATCCGGCTCCAGCGTTAACGCCCGGTCATGCAACGCCAACGATCGCTGCAACGGCTCCAGTGCCTTGTGCCTCTGTCCCATCCCCAACAAAATCCGCCCC
>JAEUQC010000166.1 GCA_016789905.1 Bryobacterales bacterium
GCGGCGGTATAGGATTGGGCTGCCAGCGGCAGAGTGGCGAGACACACCACGGCTAGAGCGGTCAGAAATCGTTTTGTCATAAAGACCTCAATCGACAAGGTTTGGGCCATTTGAAACCAATGTTACAAATAGGCTGCGGGATAGTATATGCGAATTGGTGGTGGCTAGGGAAGTGCTAGCGGATGCGGTGGTCGGTGAAGGTCAGAAGGGGAATGGGGCTGCTGCGGGGCATATGGCAGCGAGCGCAATTTGTTTCGCGGGGACAGGATTTCCTGGTTTCCTTGGCGTGGCAGGATTCGCAGCGGGCGTCGTAGCTCATGGAGGGCTTCGCGTCGGTGTGCGGGTCGTGGCAGGTGACGCACGATAAAGCGCCTTTACTGGCGGTGTAGCACTTACTGGCGGTAAGGCCGACTGGGGCGAAACGGATGCTGGCGGGGTCTTCGATTTCCGGTTCGGGCGAAGCGTATTCCCGGTTGGGCGAACGGTGGCATTCGGCGCAGAGGGCGACGGCTTTTGTGCGTTTGATCGAGGGTTCTTTGGGGTGATCGACGCCTTCGCCGTGGCAGCGCTGGCAGTGGACGCCGGGCTGGGCGGGGGTGGTGGAGTGGCAGCCGAAGCAGCGGGCGGCGTTGACTTCGCTTTGGACGATGCCGAAGGCGGTGTCGAAACTATCGGCGGGCTGGGGGCTGTGGCCGGGCGTAAGGCTGAGGCGGCCGAATTCGGGATACTGGCTGATGCGGTGTTCCACCCAGCGGCCGTCCCGTTGCAGCAGGAGGGTGCGAGCGAAGAGACCGGCGCCAAAACTCCATTGGATGGGGGCCTGGCGGCGGGCGCCGTCGCGGGTGATGGTGACCTTCGCGGTGTCGTAGGAATAGAGCGTGCCGCCGCGTTCGCGCAGCGTTTTGCCGTTGAAACCGGTGCCGTCGTAGGGTGTTAACGCTTTGGCGTGGCGGGATTGGGATTGCGTGGCGGCTTTATCGGCGTGGCAGGACTGGCAAGGCGCGGCTATTGCGGCGAGGGTTCCGAGAACAAATCCAACTGCTGGGAACGCGCTTTTTCTGAAAGCGCTTTGACGCGGGCGAAGACGCGCTGTGCGTCCGCTGTGCGGCCCGTCTCCTGATATACGCGGCCGAGCAGGTAGTATGCTTCGCGGAGGTCGGGATCGTATTTGACGGCACGTTCCAGGCATGGAATGGCTTCCGGCGCTTTGCGCTGTTGCCAGACAAGTTTAGCCAATTGATAGTTGGCGCGCGGGTGGGAGGGCTTCAGGGCGAGCGCTTTGCGAAGGAGTTGTTCGGACTCTTTGGGATCGCCGCCGGTGAGGGCGAGGGCGGCGCCGAGGGTGAAGCTGGCTTCGGGGCTGGCGGGGAAGCGTTGCAGTTCGGCGCGCCATTCGGCAACGGCTTCGGGAAGTTTGCGCTGGCGCCAGAGGACGGCGCCGATGTTGAGGCCGAGCGTGGGGAGGGAGGGATTGAGCGAGCGGGCCTTTTGGAACGCGGCCAAGGCGTCGGCATCCTGGCCTTCGGCGAAATAGGCCTGGCCGAGGGTGAGTTGCAATTCGGGAGAGGTGCCCTGTTCAAGGAGCGGGCCGAGAAGTTTTTGTGCGTCGGCGGGGCGGTTGGATTTCGTGTAGGCGGTGGCGAGTCCGATGAGGATGGTGGCGTCGGCAGAGGGGGTGAGCGCTTCGAAGGCGGCGACGGCCTCTGGATAGGCTTCGAGTTCCAGGAGCGCGAGGGCGCGGAGCTGCTGCGTTTGGCGGTGGGCGGGTTGGACTTTCAGGAACGCTTCAAAGGCTGCGCGGGCTTGGGCCCAGTGGCGGGACTTGTAGTGGGCCAGACCGAGGTTTAGATAGATGGGCGTGAGGCTGGGCGCGGCTTTGAGTGCTCGCTGGTAGGAGACGATGGCGGAAGTGAAGTCTTCTCTGCGGGCCTGGACGGCGCCGAGGTTGGCGAGCGCCTGGGCGTCGTTGGGATTGGTTTTCAGGTGAAGCTTGTAGGCCAGTTCGGCTTCGGCCAGGCGCCCAGCGCGGAGATGATCGTTGCCTTTTTCGTAAGCAGACTGGGCGGTGAGCGTGAGGGTGCAGAAGAGGAGCCGTTTCAGCATGGAGACTCCCTGGTATTGTCGCGCTAATTCGGGCGGATGTAGATGCAGGCGTAAGAGGCGGGCGGGTTCTGGCCGACGGCGCAGGCAAGCTGGGACCTGCCGGCGGGCCAGTTTGCAGGGATGCGGGCATCTACCTGATAGACGCCGGCGAAGCCCGGGGCGAAGCCGAGGAAGGGGATTTCCAGACCGCGAACGGCGTCGCCATTGAGGATGTAGCAGGCGAAGGGAGGGAAGGGATTGGCGGGGCCGAGGCCGGTTACCCAGAAATGGATGAGCGAGCCGGCGGGGGCGGGATTGTCCGGAGTGACGAGGGATGAGAAATCGGCAAGGACGGCCTTGGCGTCGTCCTGATACGGGGCGGTGTAGATGGCGGCGACGGGGTCGCGTTGGAGCGAGAGTTCGCCGGAGATGACGAAAGGCGAATCGGGCCGGGAGATTGAAAAAGAGTTGGTGCGTTCCACGGGATAGTCCCAGGGGATTTGCACTTCGTAGGCGTCGCTGGCGCGGGCGACTTTGGGGAAGGCGCGGCCGTTGACGGAGACGGTGAGTTGATCGGGGAACGGGCCGCCGGAGAGGCGCACTAGCGAGCCAGGAACGGCGCCGGCGGAGGATTGATGGGCGATGGAGGGGAAGGGGGGATAGAGTTCGCCGGAGATGCCATCGGAGAGGCGAATGAGGCGATTGGCGCTGGTGAAGACGTAGGCGGTGTGGCCATTGGCGGAGAGGAGGACTTGGGTGACCGGTTCGGGCGCGGTGTAGAGAGTACGCGGGCCGGCGCCGTCGATGAGCAGAACTTCGCGGCTGGTGTGAAGAAGAACCTGATCGCCCGCAGCGGACAGGGACATGGCTTGGAGTGGCGCGGCGGAAGTATGAAGCGTGCTGCGGGCGCTGGTGAGGCGGTCGAACTCATAGAGCGCGTCCTGCGTGAGGGCGAAGAGCTTGCGGCCATCTGGGGAAATGGCGGCGGAAAGGACTTCGCGCTCGGGAATGGGGAGCAGAATCGCGGCCGGGGCCTTTGGTTCCAGCAGGAGGATGCCGCCAGGCGCGGCGGCGGTGATGGTGGAATCGTTGGCGATGGCGTGGGTGGGGTGGAGGGCGGGGAGTTTGGGGACGGCGATGGTGGAGAGGGTGTCGGTGTCGAAGAGGCGGGCTTCGGTGACCGTGAAGCCGGTGTCGATTATCCAGCGGCCGTTGCGGCTGAGGCGAAGGGTGTCACCCTGGGCGCGGTACTCCACGTTTTTGCCGTTGCGGGTGAGCGTGGCGGTGTAGCGAGGGACGGGGAACATGCAGGGGCCGAAACAGGGGATGGCGGTGACGATGCCGCGGGTGGCGCCGTCGTCGGAGAGGAGGGGGGCGATGGGCTGGACGGCGGTGAAAGGATCTTCGGCGCGGAAGAGGGTTTCCGGGCGGTCCGGGGTGTAACGGTAGAGACGAAAGACACGAGCAGGATCGGAGGCGAGGCCGAGCGAGGAGATGAACCGCAGGTCGGAACCGTCGGCGTTTGTGGCGGGGGAGAAGAATTGGCCGTGCAGCGCTGTGGCCAGGAAAAACACCAGCTCGACCTTCATACCCTGAGCGTAAACCGAGTTATGACTCGAGCGCGGTAAACAAAGCTTCCAAAATATCGTCGCCGTATTTTCGGACCTTTTGCGGGCCGATGCCGGGGATGTTGAGCAGATCTTCCACGGTAACGGGCCGGCGGAGGAGGAGTTCGGAGAGCGTGCGGTCGTGGAGAATCACGTAGGGGGCGACATTGTGGCGGCGGGCGAAATCACGGCGCCAGGCTTTCAGCGCGCCGAGTTTATAGTCGTCCACCTCTGATTTGTAGATGATGCTGCGCGCGGGCCTGGTGTCGTCCTTCCGCAGCCAATCGGGCAGGCCGGCGCAGACGTCGCAATCGCCGCATTTGTCCCAGGCTTTCGGCGTTTCGCCGAAGTACTCGCAGATCTGCAACATGCGGCAGGTGTCGTTTTCCACGAGGCTTTTGACGGCGTGGTAACGCTGCCAGGCGGCCTCCTTGTTGGCCTGATCTTCCATGAGATCAATGAAGTGGACCAGGATGCCGATGTCGCCTTTTGACCAGAGAAGCAGGCAATCGGCGGGTTGGCCGTCGCGCCCGGCGCGGCCGGCCTCCTGGTAGTACTGTTCGGGACTTTTGGGCAGTGAGAGGTGAATGACGCAACGAACGTCGGGCTTATTGATGCCGAGCCCGAACGCGAGTGTGCCCACCATGACATCCACTTCCCCGTTCATCCATTGTTCCTGGTGGGCGCGGCGGGCGTCGGCATCCATTTTGCCGTGATAGTGCAGGGCGGGGATGCCGCGATCATTCAATAGCGCGGCGGTTTCTTCCACCATTTTGATAGTGGACGCGTAGACGATGATGGATTCGCCCTTGTGGTGGCGAATGGCGCGGAGAAGAAGTTTCTCCTTGTCCTTCTTTGGCGATTCGCGGACCAGATAGCGAAGGTTGCGCCGGGCGAAGCTGGTGATGAAGGTGCGCGGGGAGCGCAGCTTCAGTTGGGTGAGAATGTCGTGGCGAACTTTACGGGTGGCGGAGGCGGTGAAGGCGGCGATGGGAGCATCGGGGAAGTGGTCGCGCAGCAACTGAAGTTGACGGTATTCCGGGCGAAACTCGTGGCCCCATTCGGAGATGCAGTGGGCTTCGTCGACGGCGAAGTAGCCGGGGTTACACTGGGTGAGCCATTCGGTGGTGCTGGGGACGGCCAGGCGCTCCGGGGAAAGGTAGAGCAGCTTCAACTCGTTGCGGCGCAGTTTGCGGAACACCTCTTTGCGGGCATCCTGATCCTGCGAGGAGTTCAGGACCGCGGCGGAAATGCCGAGTTGGGCGAGCTGGGACGACTGATCCTGCATGAGCGCGATGAGCGGGCTGATGACCACGCAGAGGCGGCCGCTGACGAGGGCGGGGAGTTGGTAGCAAAGCGACTTACCGCCGCCGGTGGGCATGACGACGGCGACATCGTGCCCTTCCAGAATGCTTTCGACGATCTGCTGCTGCTTCGGGCGGAAGCCGTCGTAGCCCCAGAATTCGCGCAGAGTGGCGTGGAGGTCCACTATTTAATTATGAGCGGAGCAGAACCGGTTTCGGGTTGGAGACGACGGTTGACTGCTTGATCTTGTCGATTTCGCGGCGCGCGATTTGTGCCCATTGGGAGGAGGGGTCGATTTTCAGATAGGTCTGCCAGTGGCTGAGGGCCTTCATCATGTCGCCCTGGCCGGAATGAAGCAGAGCGAGATTGTAATGAGCGTCGGCGTATTGGGGATGGATGCGGAGCGCGGCGTGGTAATGGGCGTAGGCGTGGTCCGGATCGGAGCGCTCATCATAGAGATTGCCCAGGTTGTAGTGGGCGAGCGCGTAGTTGGGATCGGCTTCGACGGCGGCGCGGTAGTACTGTTCGCTCTTCGCCCAATCGCGCTTGTGGAAGTAGATGGTGCCCAGGTTGACCAGCGCACCGGCGGCGTTCGGGTTCAGTTCGATGGCCTTGACGTAGGCTTCGATGGCGTCTTCCACGGGAGCGTTGTTTTGTTCGAGTTCGAGACCCTTTTGGAACCAGAAATCGGCCTGCTCGCGATTGCGCTGGGGTTCGTGGCGCGGGGTGAAGGCACGGGTTTTTGACGGGGCGGAGGTGTCGAAATCGAAAAAGAGCTGGCCGGTGGTGGGTTCAATTCGCTGGCCGGAGAATTGAACGCCGATGCGCTTGCCTTCGGTGAAGATCTTCACGTCGCTTGGCTGCTGGCCCAGGCGGTCCTGCAGGGAGCGGAAGGTGCGGCGGATCTGGCGGAGCGGAATCTTCTGTTCGCGGAGCGAGTTCAGCGTGCGCAGGGTTAGCAGGTCGGAGAAAGCGTAGTTGTCGGACGAAGAAATGAGCCCCTGTTTTTCCCAACTCCGGAGCTGGCGCTCCTCCAGGGAAAGAACTCGGCAGATTTCCTTGCGAGTCCACGATTGTTGGCTAACCGAGGCCACGAAAAAAGGATAACACGCCCCCTTGTGGGTTATATGTGGAAAACCACCACTTGTTGTGGGTAAGTGGCGAGATTCACGCGCCGATGTACTTCGCGTAGAGACTGCGGGCAATTCCTACGTCGATAGTACCTTTGATGATGGCGCGGCCGTCGGGGAAGATGGTCATCTCATAAGGACTGGGAAAGAAGCGGAGGGCGAACTCATTGGCACGGACGGGAGCGAGTTTTTCGAGGCGGAGTTTGAGTTCGGGGAGGTTGAGGGGCTTGGAACGTTCGTGGATCTGGACGGCATCGCGGCCGCAGAGGGAGATGGGGGCGCGTTTTTCGCCGTTGAGGTAGGGGAATTCCGAGTCGGGTCCGCAGGCGGGGCAGTTGGGGTCGCGGACGGGTTGGTCGATTTGGCGGGTGACACCGTTCCAAACGTCAATTGTAGTAATTCGCAGCTTGGGTTGGTGGCCGGTGAGGATTTTGATGGCGTCGGCGGTTTGGATGGCGGCGATAGTGGCGGTGGCGGAGCCGAGGACGCCGGCGGTTTCGCAGGTGGGTTGGTCTGTTTTGGGGGATTCCGGATAGAGACACTGGAGGCAGGCGGAGGCGCCTGGGAGGACGGGCATGGAGATGCCGTAGCTGCCGACGGCGGCGCCATAGATCCAGGGCGTGCTTGTTTGAATGGCGAACTCGTTGAGAAGAAAGCGGGTTTCGAAGTTGTCGGTGGCGTCAAGGAGGAGGTCGGCGCCGGCGAGAAGGTCCTCAATGTTGGTGGGATTGAGGTCCGTGATGTGGGGGATGACGGTGATGGAAGAGTTGATGCGGCCAATGGCGCGGGCCGCAGCGGCGGCTTTTGGCATGTTTTGGCGGGCGTCCTGTTCTTCGAAGAGCCATTGGCGCTGGAGGTTGGAGGGCTCGACGTAATCGCGGTCGACGATGATGAGGGTACCGACGCCGGCCCGGGCGAGGGCAGCGGCCTGGAAAGTTCCGAGGGCGCCGCAGCCGATGATGGCTACTTTCGACGCCAGTAGTTTTTCCTGGCCAGATTCACCGATGGGGGAGAAGAGGATTTGGCGGGAGTAGCGTTCGCGCTCTTCTGGGGTCATCTGGCTCTAGTGTACACGAGTCGTGTCGTGTACACTATTCACATGCTGAAGAACATCACGTTTTCGGTGGAAGAGGAAGTGATCGCCAAGGCGCGGGCGGAGGCGAAGGCGCAAGGCAAGACGCTGAACGATATGTTTCGGGAGTGGATTAAGACGTTTGCCGAAACCGAGGAGCGGCGGAAGCACATCATGACGGCCTTTGAACTGCTGAAGGATATGGACTTGAGCGGACCGAAAATGACGCGTGAAGAGATGAATGAACGGCGATAGGGCGTTCTTCGATTGCAATATCCTGATCTACTGCTTCGACCGGCAGGACCACCGAAAGCGGGAAGTGGCGCACGGCCTGGTGCTGGAAAAGGGCACGGCGGGCACGGGCGTTATCAGCTACCAGGTACACCAGGAGTTTGCGTCCGTCTCCATCCGGAGGTTGAAAGAACCGGTAAAGGTGCGGCGGATGCTGGAGGGGTTTGAACACCTGGCGTTTGGGCTGGAAACGCTCGGATTCACGGAGGTGCTTTTCCGGCGGGCGATCCGGTTGTGGGAACGCTACTCGCTCTCCTGGTACGATTCGCTGATCGTGGCGGCGGCGCTGGAAGGGCGGTGCGAGGTGCTGTTCAGTGAGGACTTGCAGCACGGGCTGGAGATCGACGGGATGCGGATTGTGAATCCGTTCCTATAAGCTACTCGTCGCGAAGGATTTCGAGCGGCTTCTGGTCCAGGATGCGGTAGCTGGCCATCCAGCCGGCGAACATGGCGATGAGGGCGCTGCCGAAGATGGCGATGAAGTTGGGCGCCCAGTCGAACTGGAACTTGGCGTCGAGCAGACGGGTGAGCAGCACGTTGGTGAACCCAACCGCGAGCAGACTGCCCATGACGCCGGCGACCAAGCCGAGGAGCAGGAACTCGACGGAGAAGATGGCGGCGACTTTGGCACGGGTGGCGCCGAGGGTCTTCAGGATCACGACTTCGCGGACGCGGCGGAGGCGGCTCCCCGCGATAGACGACGCCAGGATGATGACGCCGGCGAGGATGGCGAACGCCGAGATGAAACGGACGACCAGAGCCACCTGGTCGATCACCTCCTGGACGCGATCGAGCACGTCGGAGAGGTTGATGACGGTGATGGCAGGGAACTTTTCGAACGACACCTTCTGCAATTGGGCGATGGCGGCGGGCCTGGCGCGGATGGCGCCGAAGTAGAGAACCGGCACACTGTCGAGCGCGCCGGGTGAGAAGACGAACTCCGTATTCGAACCGGGACGGACGCTTTCGTTGCGATGAATGGCGGCGACGCGGGCATAAATGCGCCTGCCGGAGATCTCCCATTCGGTGAGCGTACCGGGCCGCAGATTGAGCAGCTTGGCGGAATCAGCGAGAACGGAGAGTTGCGGCTCCTTGGGAGGCTCCGGCTTCCACCATTTGCCATCGACAACCTGGGTTTGCGGCGGCAGTTCGCGGGACCAGGTGACGGTGCGGGCGCGGAGGAAGCGTTTGGCGGGGCCGGTGAGAGTGGTTTCGTTCTGCAGCTTGTTGTCGATGGACTTCAAATGCCCGGCGGCGGTGGCGACGATGGCGACATCGCCTTCGACGCCCGGGGCGGTTTTCAGGAATCTGGCGACGTCTTCGCGATCCGTCTTGGTGATGTTGATAAGGAACACATTGGGCATGCCGGGCGGGGCGGAGGCGGAGATTTGGCCAAGGATGGAGCTTTGCAGCAGATAGATGGTGAGGGTGAACATGACGCCCAGGCTGAAGGCGACGAGCACCGCCTCGGCGCGGTTGCCGGGGCGGTACAGATTGGCCAGGCCATGGCGGGCAAGCGCGGGCAGGCGCAAGCCGGGGAGTTTGACGATGTGGCGCAGGAGCTTCAGCAAGGCCCAGGAAAGGGCGAACAACAGAAGCAGAGCCCCAATGAGGCCGCCGACGAACCAGCCGCCGACCCTGGCGGCGACATTCCAATTGGCATCGATGAGGAAGGCGGCCATACCGGCGAGACCCAGGCAGATGAGACCGACGGCGGCGAGCGGCGCGCGCTGTTCGCGCCACCACTGGCCCCACGGTTTAGGGACACCTTCCATATCGCGGCGGAAGATGAGAATGGGTTTGATCTGGCGAATTTCGAGCAGCGGGGGAAGGACAAAGAGGAGCGTGGACAGCAGCGAAAGGCCGAGGCCTTCGGCGATGGAAAACCATTCAAATTCAACATTGGGAGCGATGGGGAAGAAGCGGGCGATGAGGTATGGGAAGGCCTTCTGCACGCCGGCGCCGAGCACGAGCCCCACGGCGCCGCCGGCGAGCGCGAGCAGTATGGCCTGCAGCAGGTAAACCTGCAGAACCTGCGAGGAGCGGCCGCCGAGCGCCTTCATGACCGCGATGGAATCGAGCTTTTGTTGCAGGTGAGACTGCATGGCCATGGCAACGCCGAGAGCGCCAACGACGAGGGCGATGAGGCTGACAAGGCTCAAGAAGGTGGTGGCGTTATTAAGGCCGCGGGTGATGAGTGGATGGGTTTCGCGGTAGTCAGCGATGACAGCGTCCGGGAATGCGGCGGTAAGCTCCTTGCGGGCCTTCAGGATCATGGCGTCCGCCTGACCGGCCGGGAATTTGAAGAGGAAACGCTGGGAGCTGCGGCTGCCCTCCTGGAGCAGACCGGCGCGTTCCAGGTTTGGGCGCGTCAACATGACGCGCGGGCCGACGTTGACAGAGCCGGACATGCGGTCCGGCTCATAGGTGAGCACGCCTTTGATGGTGAATTCGGCAGTACCGAGGCGAACGGTGGCGCCTTCCTTCAGGCCGGAGCGGACAAGAAGATCGTCGGAGACGGCGATGCTGGCGCCATCGAGAATTTGCGGAAGGGGCGCGTTGTTGGCGGTGTTGACAGTGCCATAGAAGGGGTATTTGGCGGGGTCGACGGCTTTGACGGCTACCAGGAGCGGGGTGGCGAGGCCGGGGGCACTAAGCATGGAAACCGTTTCGGTGATCCAGGTGCGGTCAATGGACAGCGTGGTGAAACCGTCGAACACCTTTTGCTGCGCGGGGGTGGGGAGCTCAAAGACGCGGACGCTTAAATCGGCGGCCATGAGCGTGCGTGCGTCCTTCAGCAACATGCCGCGGAAGGCGCGGGAAAATCCGCGAACGCCGGTGAGGGAGCCGACGCCGACGGCGACGGCGAGGATGACGAAGGCGAATTTGGCGACGGCGGTGCGGGAGTCGCGCCAGGCGAGGCGGAGGGATGTTTTAGGACTCATCGCTGACGATGACTCCATCGCGCATGTGGATGCGGCGGCCGGCGCGGGCGGCGAGTTGGGGATCGTGGGTGACGAGAACGAGAGTGGTATGTTCCTTTTCGTTCATATTGAGGAGGAGATCGAGAACGTGGGCGCCGTTGGTGGAATCTAGATTGCCGGTGGGTTCGTCGGCCATGAGGATGGGCGGAGCGAGCATGAAGGCGCGGGCGAGGGCGACGCGCTGCTGTTCGCCGCCGGAGAGCTGGACGGGGTAGTGATCGCGGCGATCGGCAAGGCCCACTTCGTCGAGCAGCGCGCGGGCGCGGGCGGCGCCTTTGCCGGCGGTGCCAGCGAGTTCGGCGGGGAGCAGCACGTTTTCTTCGGCGGTGAGGGTGGGGATGAGCTGATAAGACTGGAAAACGAAGCCGAGTTTACGGGCGCGGAGGAGGGCGAGCGCGTCTTCGTTGAGGCCGGTGATCTCTTCGCCATCGAGCTGGATGGAGCCACGAGTAACGGCGTCCAGACCGGCGAGGAGGCCGAGGAGGGTACTTTTGCCGGAGCCGGAGGCTCCCATGATGGCAACGAACTGGCCTTGGGGAACGTCGAAATCGATGCCGCGCAGAATGTCGACGGTGTGGGTGGCGGTGGCGATGGATTTATGGAGATCGCGGACACGAATGGCCGGATGGCTGTTGGGGTTTGCCATAGGATGGAGTTAGGTGAGACGACTACTTTTCAGTTTGATGCTTTTCGCGGCCGGTTGCGGTACAAAGACCGAACCGATTCCTACGGCAACAGTGGAGCCGGTGCCCATGCCGAAGGCGGCTGTAGACGCGCGGCCGGTGATTGTGGCGTTTGGAGATAGCCTTTCGGCGGGTTACGGGGCAGAGGCCGGGATGTCGTATCCGGACTATTTGCAGAAGGAATTGGACGCGGCGGAGTTTGGGTACCGGGTGGCGAACCAGGGCATTAGCGGGGACACGACAAGCGGCGGACTGGCGCGCGTGGCGCAGGCGACGGAGTTGAAACCGTATCTGGTAATTCTGGAACTGGGCGGGAATGACGGGCTGCGCGGGTTGCCGCTGGCGGTGACGCGGGAGAATCTGGACAAGATGATTGTAGCGTTCAAGGACGCCGGGGCGAAGGTGATGCTGGCCGGGATGACGCTGCCGCGCAACTATGGGCCGGAGTACGTGAAGGGGTTTGAGCAAATTTATCCGGAGCTGGAAAAAAAGCACAAGATCACGCGGATGCGGTTTTTGTTGGAGGGTGTGGCGATGAAGGCCGGGTTGATGCAGGAGGACCAGATTCATCCGACGGCGGCGGGGAACAAGATTGTCGCGCGTAACGTATTCCAAGTGATCGCACCGTTACTAAGGAAATAGCATGTTACTTACAACCACTTCGAACATCGAAGGAAAGCAGATTCAGTATTTGGGGATTGTGAGCGGAGAGGCCATTCTGGGCGCGAACATCTTCAAGGACTTCTTTGCGGGGATTCGGGATATTGTTGGCGGCCGGTCCGCGGCGTATGAAAGCGAACTGCGGAAGGCTAAGGACATTGCCATGCAGGAGATGCAGCAGCAGGCGGCACAGATGGGGGCGAACGCGGTGATCGGCGTTGATTTGGACTACGAGACGATTCAGATTGGCAATGGCGGGGGAATGATGATGGTGAGCGCGTCTGGCACAGCGGTGATCGTGCGGTGATGAAAATAATTGGTGCCTGGCACCAATTATTTGGGGCAGGGGGTTTCGTCGAAACGGAAGGCGGCGGCGTTCCAGCGGTGGAGTTGGCAGGTGAGGACGTTGCCGGGGTGCCTTGTCGAGTGGACCGTGATGGCGCCGGGAGCGAAGCTGAGCTTGGCCTCCGTGGTGAATACGTCGCCGCTGGGGTGCTCCATGGCGGTTTCGTGCTCCTTGATGGATAGCACGGTCACCACGGCGCCATCTTTCAGGCGGGTAATCTCCAGCGTGGTGCGTGCGTCCTCCGTGCCGCCGGACCGGGTGCGGATGAGGATATCTTTCACACCGCCTTCGACTGTTTCGCGGAATTCCAGAAAGCGATCCGCATCGGTTTTCGTGAAGTTCCACCAGGAGTTAAAGCGGCCGGCTTCGCGCCATTCGGCGCCACGCTGATCGAGCACGATGGCGTGGACGCCCTTGCCGGGGAGTTCGTACTGGATGACCGCTTCCAGCGGGGTGTCGGCATCGAGTTGGAGGCGATGGAGTTGGAGCGCGGTGGCGCCTTGCGAGCGAAGTTGATCGGCAAGGGCCTCCGGGCTGGCGAGGGCGAGCGCGAAGAGGAATTGAAACGCGGGCACGGCGGGTCTACTCTAACTACTGATTGTGACGCGAATTGTATTGTCATTTTTGCTGATTGGTTTCGCCGCGAAGGGCCAAACGCTGCGGGAGGTGGCGGTGGCGCGCCCGGCGCCGGAAGGGGCGCGGATCGCGATTGGCTTTCTGGGCGCGCTGGAAAAATGGGATGACCCGCACCGGTCAGTACGGAAGCTGACGCTGCGGCTGCGGGAACAGGGCTGGCAGGCGGAGTCGTTTTCGCACCGGAATCTGCGGACGGCGAAGAAGGCGTTAGTCCAATTATTAGACCGGAATGGGAACCGGCGCATTGACGCCGAAGAGGCGGCGGGGGCGAAGGTTGTGTTGTTCGGGCAGTCGATGGGCGGTGCGGCGGCGGTGAAACTGGCCGGATTCCTGCGGGGGAAGGGCGTTCCGGTGCTGCTGACGGTGCAGGTGGATAGTTTTGGCGCGCGGGATGGAGTGATACCGGAGAATGTGCGGGCAGCGGCGAACTTTTACCAGAAACACTGGCTGACGGTGCGAGGGGAGGACCGGATACGGGCGAAAAACCCCGCGCGCACGCAAATTCTGGGAAACTTTGAGTACGAGTACCCGTTCTGGCGGGTGGAGACGTGGCCGGAATCGTGGACGCGCCGGGTGTTTGGCGGCGCGCACGCGCGGATGGAGGCCGATCCGGTGTTGTGGAGCCGGGTGGAACGGTTGATTCAACAGGCAGGGGAGACGAAGTGAAACGACTGATCGTATTGGCCGTGATGACGCTGGGAGCGTGGGGACAGAGCGCCGAAAAACCGGTGGAACTGAGTATTCCCGGCAGCAAGATGTGGACCGATACGGGGATTGATGTCGGGCCCGGAGACATGGTGGCGGTGGAGGCGAGCGGCGCCATTTCCTATATGGGCCGGGAGACGGGACCATCGGGGCTGGTGCGCGGCTGGACCGATATGATCAAGACGTTTCCGCTGAACGAGGCCAAGCGCGGGGCGCTGATTGGCCGGGTTGGAGACAACACGGCGGCGCGGCCGTTTCTGATCGGTGACCGGACCGAACGGCAGATTGGAACGAACGGGCGGCTGTTTCTGGGTGTGAACCTGGGGACGGGGGACCGGGCAACGGGCGCCTTTACTGTGAAGTTGACCCGGACGAAGGGGGCGACGGAGGTACGCAGTTCGGCGGAGATGCTGAAGAACCTGACGAAGATCTCCCAGCAGCAGTTGGATGGCGTGCCCACGCGGGTGGTGGACGCCGCGGGAGTGGAGGGAGACAGGACCAACTTCTTCATTGTGGGCAGTGAGCTGCATGTGGTGACGGCGCTGGAGCGGGCGGGGTGGATCAAAGTGGACCGCTCGGTGAAAGACACAATTTTCCGCGGAATTCTGGTGAGCATGTCGAAACAGGCGTATGTGACGCTGCCGATGAGCGAGTTGACAATGTTTGGCCGGGCGCAGGACTACGGCTGGGCACAGGCGGACCCGCTGCGTGTGGTGGCGGCGCGGCACCACTTCCGCATTTGGAAGGCGCCGTTCACGGCCGGGGGGCGGACGGTATGGGTGGGCGCGGGAACGCACGATATCGGCTTCGACAAGGACCAGCGGAACGGCAAGCTGACACATAAGATTGACCCGAACACCGACGGGGAGCGGGACTACATCGGCAAGAGCCTGGAGGAAACAGGCGAAGTGCTGCAACTGGACTACATGACCGCGAAAAACCCAGTGAAACAGGCGAAAACAGCGCATGGGCAGAGCTACCATTCCGACGGACGGACGCTCATCGTTTACCTGAAGCCGGACGAAAGCGACAGTTCCAAGCAGTTTTCCGATGTGTTCTGCACGGTGCTGGCAAAGAACAACCCGGACGGCGACAGATGGGACCCGTGCGACAACTACGTGGAGGGCGGGGGTTCGACGAACGTCGCGCTGCCGGCGCTATCGAAGGAATACCGGGTGCTGATTGTTCCAGGGTTCATGAGTTCCTGTTTCGCCGACAGTCCAGCGTTCAACGAAGGCCTTCCTGTGTTGCGGGAGAAGTACGGGCTGAATGTCGAGTATTTCCAGGTGCCGAACGATGGGTCCGATACAAACGCGAAGCTGATTGCCGACTACTTGAAAGAGAAGTCAAAGGGTGACGCGCGGAAGTGGATTCTGGTGGGCTACAGCAAGGGCACGCCGGACCTGCAGGAGACGCTGGCCCGGTATCCGGAACTGCGGCCGATGACGGCGGCGTTCATCAGCGTGGCGGGCGCGTCGGGCGGATCGAACATTGCCGATGCCATTCCGGGCATGGTGGACAAGTATATGAACCAGTACAAGCTGAAGCCGACCTGCCAGGGCGACATGGCGGTGGGCTTCAAGAGTTTGAGCAAGATGGTGCGCGGGCAGTTCCTGGCGAACTACCCGAACCCATTCGTTCCCACGTACTCGATCATTGCGGCCTCGGACAAGAACAATACCTCCAAGGCGTTGATGCAGACCTGGATGTTGCTTTTGACCTACGATCCGCTGCAGGACGGGCAATTGACGAGGCAGGATGCCATTGTCCCCGGAAGCACGTATCTGGGCGTGGCAAAGGGAGACCATTTCGCCGTGGCCCTGCCGTTCGACAAATCCTCCGACGCTACGATTAAGACGGGCATGGACAAGACCAAGTACCCGCGCGGCGCGCTGATTGAAGCTTTGCTGCGGTTTGTGACCGACGACCTGGCGAAGAAGAAGCGCTAGGAGACCGCCGCCTTCGACTTGGGCTTCGTTTCATCGTCGATGGGCCCGGCGGGCAGGCCGAGCTTGACCCGCAGGTTGAGATCGACGGCGGCGGCCATGTCCGGATTGTCCTTCATGAACTGGCGGGCATTTTCGCGGCCCTGGCCAATGCGTTCGCCCTGGAAGCTGTACCAGGAGCCGGACTTTTCGATGAGGTTGTGGGCCACGCCCAGGTCGATGAGGTCGCCTTCCTTGGAGATGCCTTCGCCGTAGAGAATGTCGAACTCCGCTTCGCGGAACGGCGGGGCCACCTTGTTTTTCACCACCTTGATCTTGGTGCGGTTGCCGGTGACGGCGTCGCCCTCTTTAATGGCAGCGATGCGGCGAATGTCGACGCGGACACTGGAATAGAATTTCAGCGCGCGGCCGCCGGAGGTGGTTTCCGGGCTGCCGAACATGACGCCAATCTTTTCGCGGATCTGGTTGATGAAGATGAGGCAGGTGTTGCTTTTGGCCACAACACCGGTGAGCTTCCGCATGGCCTGCGACATGAGGCGCGCCTGGATGCCGACAAAGGCATCGCCCATTTCGCCGTCGAGTTCGGCCTTGGGAACGAGGGCGGCGACGGAATCGACAACCAGTACGTCGATGGAATTCGATGCGATGAGAGTGTTGGCGATTTCAAGAGCCTGTTCGGCATAGTCGGGCTGGGAGACCAGCATGTTATCGATATCGACGCCGAGCTTCTGTGCGTAGGCCGGGTCCAAGGCGTGTTCCACATCGACGTAGGCGGCGATGCCGCCCGCCTTCTGCGCCTGTGCAACGACCTGCAAGGCGAGCGTCGTTTTCCCTGACGATTCCGGGCCGAACACTTCAATGATGCGCCCGCGCGGCACACCGCCGACACCCAAGGCGAAATCCACCGAGATGGAGCCCGTGGAAATGGCGGCGATGGGCGCCACGGCTTCGCGGGAGCCCAAACGGAGCACCGATCCTTTACCGAACTGCTTCTCGATGGCGCCTAGAGTGGCCTGGAGCGCGCGGAGCTTCTCCTTGTCGTCCGCCGATTTCAAGGGTGCGACGCCGTTTAGGAGTTCGCCCGCGTTTTCCGAAGTGCCTGCAAGTTGTTTCGCCATTTCTTCGCTAGTGTAAGGCGAAGAGATGGCGAAGTCAAGGCGTTTTTTCGGTTGGCTACGAGCCTTTGGGCGCGTAATAGCCCTTGCGGGCGCGGACGACGAGTTCTTTGCGGCCCTTCACCTTGATATCGACGCGGTGATAGAGGCCGTCGGTCTTGAGCGGATCGGGCCGGTAGAGCACGTTGTACTGGTGGCGCAGCTCGTTGGAGATGTTCTCAAACGACTGGGAGAGGTCCTGGAGCTTGAAAGGGAAGAAGGCGACGCCGCCGGTTTCTTCAGCGAAGTAGCGAAGCACCTTGTCGCCTTCGCGCTCGATCTTGGTGTTGTTGGTGGAGATGGCGTAGACGACGACGTCGGCTTTCTGGGCCATTTCCAGGGCCTGATCGCGGGTGTAGCGGCTGGCGTTGTCGTCTCCATCGCCGAGGACGATCATGGCGCGGCGGAACTTGTGGCGCGGCTGATCCTGCATGAGCTTATCGCGGCAGGCGTAGAAGATGGCATCGAACATGGCGGTGCCGCCGCCGGGGCGGAGGCCGCGAATGGCTTTGCCGAGCACTTCGGTGTCGCCGGTAAGATCGGCGGCGAGTTCGGCGGCGGTGTCGTAGCTGACGATGACGGCTTTATCCTGGCGCGGGCGGATCACCTGATTGATGAACTCAATGGCGGCTTCCTGCTGGAAGCGGAAGCGGTCGCGAATGCTGTTGGAGGCGTCGACGAGGATACCGAGGCGCAAGGGGAGGTCCGATTCAGCGGTGAACTCGAGGATGTTCTGCTCCTTTTTGAGTTCGACGATCTGGAAGTCCTCTTTCTTCAGGTCGGTAACGAAGCGGCCCTTTTTGTCGGAGACGGTATAGAGCATGTTGACGCGCGCGACATCGAGGACGATACGGTTGCGGTCGTCTTCAGGATTCAACGGCTGCTGCTGCTGCGCGAAGGCGGCAGACCCGGCGAGGGCGGCGAGGAATTCGGACCTTTTCATAACTGCTCTGCCTCGATGATAGCAATGAGCTCCGGGGGGAGCGGAGCTTCCAGCGTTACAAGTTTACCTGTTGCGGGGCTGGTGAAGGTGAGACGTGCGGCGTGGAGGAAGAAGCGATCCGGCAGGATGGTTGACACGGGCGCGCCGTAGAGCGGGTCGCCGAGGATGGGATGGCCTAGCGAGGAGAGATGAACGCGGATCTGATGGGTGCGTCCGGTGCCGATGCGCACTTCAAGCAGTGTGTGTTTGGCGAAGCGGCGGAGCACTTTCCACTGCGTGGAGGCATGGCGTCCGGTGCCGAGTTTGCAGGTCATGCGGGTACGGCGAATGGGATCGCGAGTGATGGGTTTGTCGATGGCGCCGGTATCGGTTTTCACCACGCCGTGGACCAGCGCGAGATAGATTTTTTGGACGGTGCGGGATTGAAACTGCTCCGCCAGGTGGCGGTGCGCGGCATCGGTGCGGGCAACGACGAGGACGCCGCTAGTTTCTTTATCCAGGCGGTGGACGATGCCTGGGCGCAGGTCGCCGCCTTCGGCGGAGAGAGAGCCGAAGCGATGGAGGAGCGCGTTGACGAGGGTGCCGCTGTGATTCCCCGCCCCGGCGTGCACGACCATGCCGGCGCGTTTGTTGACGCCGATGACGGCGGGATCTTCGAAGAGCACTTCAATGGGGAGATCCTCGGCTTCGGCGCGGAGCGGCGGAAGGTTGGCGGGAGTGACGTGGATCTGTTCGCCACCCCTTAGCAAAAGCGACGATTTTGAAGGCCGCAGGTTCACTGTGACATGGCCATCACGGACCCAAGCCTGCAGGCGGGAGCGGGAGTATTCGGGCAGGCGCGCCTGCAAATGGTGATCGAGCCGTTGGCCGGCGGCATCGGGCGCGACAATCCATTCCACGCTTCCACTGTATCCTGAGAGAGTGATTCGCAGCGCAATCGTGCCTGTAGCCGGTCATGGGACCCGGCTACTTCCGGCCACCAAGTCCCAACCCAAAGAGATGCTTCCGGTGGCGCGCAAGCCAATTGTGCAATACGTTGCCGAAGAGCTGGTGCAGAACCAGATTGAGAACATGCTGTTCGTCACTGGACGCAGCAAGAGTTCCATAGAGAACCACTTTGACTCCGACCCGGAGCTGATGCGGCTGTTGACGGAGGGCAAGAAAGACGACCTGCTGGGTGAGCTGAAGTTTGAAGAGATGGCGGCCCACATTTACTACACGCGGCAACGTGTGCAGCGCGGGTTGGGCGACGCGATTCTGTGCGGCGAGAGTTTCGCGGGCGAGAATCCGTTTGTGGTGGCGCTGGGCGATTCCATTCTCGGCATGCATGGTTCGTCGATGTGCGTATCGCGGATGAGCGACCTGTTCACAACGATGCGTGCGAGTTGCATCATCGCGGTGGAGGAGGTGCCGCAGGAGGAGACGCGGCACTATGGCATTGTGGACCCCGGCGAGGGGGAGGGCGACTGGGTACGCATTAAGAACCTGGTGGAGAAGCCGGACCCGGCGAAGGCGCCCAGCCGGTGGGCGGTGGCGGGCCGCTATGCGTTTTCGCCAATCATCTTCGACATGATTCGCCGCGTGCAGCCCGATAAGCGGGGCGAGATTCAACTGACCGACGCGATTCAATTGCTGTGCGAAGAGGGCAAGCGGGTGCTGGCGCTCAAGCTGCCGCCGCAGGACAAGCGCTACGACATTGGCAATTTTCCCAGCTATTTCGAAACTTTTGTGGAGTTCGCGCTGGCCGATCCGTTGTACGGGCCGGACTTGAAGCGCAGGCTGCAAGAGCTTCTGCAACAATAGTGGGCCGGTGACGGCGCGCGCATTTTACGGAGTGTTGTTCGCGGTGGTGCTGCTATTGCGGCTGTGCCACCGCGATATTGTTTGGGTGGAAGAGGGCTACCCGCTGGCCGCGGCGGCGGAGATGCTGCGCGGGAAGGTGCTTTACCAGGAGGTATGGTTCGATAAGCCGCCGTTGTTCGCCGGCTTGTATATGCTGTGGGGCGCGGCGGCGGGCTGGCCGTTACGGGTGGCCGGAGCGCTGTATGTGTTGCTGTCGGCATGGGCTGTGGGACGGGTGGCGCGGGAGCTATGGACGGTGCGCGAGGAACGGCTGGCGGCGGCGTTGACGGGGTTCTTCCTGACGTTCGGCATTCCGGCGACGGTGATGGTGCTGGGGCCGGACCTGATGCTGATTCCGCTGCAGGCGGCGGCAGTGCTGGCGGCATGGCGCGGGCAGGCGCTGGCGGCGGGGCTAATGGCGGGGTTTGGCATGTTGATGAATGGCAAGATGCTGCTATTGCTGCCCGCCGTATGCGTGGCGCGGCCGCTTTGGCTGGTTGGGTTTGTGGCGCCGCAATTGATACTGCTGCCCGTGGCGCAGGCGTATTGGCTGGAAGTATGGAGCTGGGGCGCGATGTATTCGCGGGACACGTTTGTTGATAACCCTTTGATGGAAGGCCTGCGGCGGACCGGGAACTGGGTGGGTTTTCATTCGGCGATCGTCATTGGGGCCGTGTTCGCGCTGCGCGAGGAGCGGGGAAAGTGGCGGTGGCTGCTGTGGCTGGGGTGTGGGCTGGCCGCTGTCGTGGCCGGGTTCCGCTTCGTTCCGCGCTACTACTTTCTGCTGCTGCCGCCGTTGCTGATTCTGGGCGCGCGCGGTTTGGCGCAGGGCCGGCGGCGATTCCTGCTGCTGCTGTTGCTAATACCGCTGATCCGCTTTGGGCCTAGGTACGGGCAGCTTGGCGCGGACGTGGCGCAGGGCAGGGCGCACGAATGGCGCGACCTGGCGATGGAACAGGATTCGCGGGCGGCGGCGCGGCTGTTGCGCGGGTCTGGCGACCTGCTGGTGTGGGGGTACCGGCCGGAGATCTATGCGATGTCCGGCAAGCCGGCGGGCACGCGGTTTCTGGATTCACAGCCGCTGACGGGCGTGCTGGCGGATCGTCATCTAACCGATGCGCGGCCCACGGCGGAGGGGGTTGCGCGGGCGAATCGCACGGAGCTGGCGAAGACGAAGCCGCGGTGGATTGTGGACGGGCTTGGCCCCTACAATCCGGCGCTTGCCATCACGCAGTTCGCGGATTTGCGGGAGTGGCTGGCGGCATACCGGGAGGCTGGGCGCACGGAGGGATGCGTCGTCTACGAACGTCAGCCGGGGTACTGATCCTGATATGATCTGCCGGAATGCTGGTTCGCGGGCTCCTTGTTGCGGTCGCGATGCTGCCGTCCCTGTTCGCGCAGCCGCTGGAAGTGCGCGCGTGGGATTTGCTGAACGCCAAATGCACTGGATGCCACGGCGAGGCGCGGATGTCGGGGCTGGACCTGCGAACGCGGGAGTCCTTCCTGCGCGGCGGAAAACGTGGCCCAGCGGCTGCCCATCTCGGTAAAGCCATTCGCGGCGAAGGCGAACTCCGGATGCCGCCCGGCAAGACTCCCCTTCCCGCCGCCGATGTGGCGCTGCTTACCGAATGGCTGAATAGCGGCGCGGAGTATCCGATTGCCCAAAAAAACGCAGCGCCTGCGTGGTGGTCGTTCCAGAAGATAGAACGCCGTGGCGAGGCGCGATCGATCGATGCGTTTCTGAACGCCAAACTGGCCGAAAAAGACCTGCGCCCGCTGCCGGCAGCCGACAAGCGAACGCTCATACGCCGCGCCACGTTTGACCTTCACGGCCTTCCGCCAACGCCGGAGGAAATCGACTCGTTCGTCAACGACGCGAGCCCGCAGGCCTACGCGAAGGTCATCGACAGACTGCTCGCCTCCCCACGGTATGGCGAACGCTGGGGGCGCCGGTGGCTGGACGTGGCGCGCTACGCCGAGACCGGCGGTTATGAAACCGATGTGTCGTTCTCCAACGCCTGGCGCTACCGCGACTACGTGATCCGCTCCTTCAACAACGACAAGCCCTACAACGATTTCATGCGGGAGCAGATTGCGGCGGACGAGATCTGGCCCGGAGACCTGGAACGCGAGGGCGGCTATTTCATTCCGCAGGAAAAACTTGATCGCCTGGAGCGTTGGATTGGCACGGGCCTATTCGCCGTCGGCCCCGTTAATTACGAGTTTGCGCTTTCCGGCGATCAGTTTCGCGTGGAGTGGCAGGCCGACGCGGTGGAGACCACGGGCTCAGCGTTTCTTGGGCTGACGCTCGGCTGCGCCCGGTGCCACGATCACAAGTTCGACCCTATTCCGCAACGCGACTACTACCGCTTTGCCGCGCTCTTCGCCGGCAGCGAAGACCGCGAAATCCCCATTGTTGGCCGCTATGGAATTTTCGACTATGCGCGCCACGTTCCGCGCCAGGAGAAGGCCGACCAGATCAAGGCGCGCATCCAGCGGATGGACAAGGCGCGCGGCGGACGTGCGATGACGGCGGCCGAACGCGATGAGCGGGAGACCGATCTACGCAAGCTCGGCGAAGCGTATTTGAAAGCGCCGCCGCGCGTGCAGACCGCGACCATTCTGGCGCATACCGAAGTTGTGCCGGAGACGTTTATTCTGGGCCGCGGTGAATTTACCAACAAGGGGGAGAGGGTGGCCCCTGGCGTGCTTTCGGCGATTGGCGGCGGGCCGGAAATTCGGGAGCCCGCGCAAGGTCCCTTCGTGCCGCAACGGCGCAAGGCGCTTGCCGAATGGATTGCGTCGCCGGAAAATCCGCTGCCCGCCCGCGTCATGGTGAACCGCATCTGGCAGGGGCATTTCGGCCGGGGCATTGTCAACACGCCGAACGATTTTGGCCGTCAGGGCGACCCGCCTTCCCATCCGGATTTGCTCGACTGGCTGGCCGCGGAGTTCATCGAGAAGGGCTGGAGCGTGAAGCATATGCACCGGCTGATGATGAACAGCGAGGCCTACCGGCGCTCTTCAGCGCCGGACGCGGCCAACGCGAGAATAGACGCGGCCAACACGTACCTGTGGCGGATGAACCGCCGCCGCCTGGAAGGCGAAGAAATCCGGGACGCCGTGATCCAGACCGCGGGACAACTGAACACAAAAATGGGCGGGCCGCCGGTTGTACTGCCGTTGAGCAAAGAAGAGTTTCTGGGCATTCGCGAACCGGAGCTCTGGCCCATTACGCTGGACCCGGCTGAACACACGCGCCGCAGCGTTTACCTGTACGTGAAGCGCTCCTTCAAGATGCCGATGCTGGAAACGTTCGACGTTCCGGACCCTACGCAGAGCTGCGCGCGCCGCGAATCGTCCACCGTCGCTCCGCAAGCGCTGGCGATGATGAACGGCGACTTCACCCGCACATACGCGGAGAAAATGGCGGCGCGTTTCCAGGGTTCGAACGCAGTGGAACAGGCGTGGCGCCACGCGCTGGGGCGTGCGCCGGCGGCGGAAGAGGCCGAACGCGCCGGCACCTTTCTGCGACGCAATACGTTATCCGACCTCATGCTCTTGCTGCTGAACATGAACGAGTTTCTTTATGTCGATTGATCCAAACCGCCGCCAATTTCTGACGCGCTCCGGAATGGGTTTTGGCGCCTTGGCGGCGAATGCCATCCTTGCCGGACAGAGCGCCCGGGGTGGTACGGCGAAAAGCGTCATCTCGCTCTTCATGCACGGCGGCCCCAGCCATCTCGACACGTTCGACCCCAAGCCCTTACTCAACAAGATGCACGGGCAGCGGGTGCCCGATAGCTTCGGCGATGTCCGCCTGCAGTTTTCGACCTTCAAGGAACGGCCGATTTTAGGCTCCAGCCGCAAGTTCACTCGCCACGGCGAGTTGGAGATTTCCGACCTTTTTCCGCACGTCGCCAAACACGCCGGAAAACTCGCGGTGATCCGCTCCATGCATCACGACGGTTTCACGCACACGGCGGCGCTGAACTGGCTGAACAACGGGTGGCCCCGGCTGGGAAGGCCCAGTGTTGGTTCGTGGGTGGTGTACGGGCTGGGGTCAGAGGCGAAGGACCTGCCTGCCTTCGTTGTCATGCTGGAAGGCGGCATTAAATCCGGCCCGCCGGTTTACAGTTCCGGTTTCCTTCCGGCTACCTACCAGGCGACCACGCTGCGCAGTTCGGGCGCACCGATTCTGTACGCCAACCGGGCCGAAGGCGTGACCGAAAGCGCGCAGCGCGACATGCTGGAAGCCCTGCGTTGGTTCAATGACAAGCACCAAGCCGCGCGCGCCGACGACACCGATCTGGCGGCCCGCATCAAGGCCTACGAGCTGGCATTCAAAATGCAGATTGCCGTGCCGGAACTGGCGGATTTGTCGAAAGAAACGGCGGCGACCAAGGCGCTCTACGGCATGGACAACGCCACCACGCAGGAGTTCGGAACGCGCTGCCTGATGGCCCGCCGGCTGGTGGAACGCGGCGTCCGGTTCGTGCAACTGTGGTCCGGAACCAGCACGGGCGAAGGCGACTGGGATGGACACAAAGGGTGTGAGAAGAACCACGAAAAACAGGCGGCGAAGACCGATAAATGTGTGGCCGGGCTGCTGGCCGATCTGGAATCTCGCGGCCTGCTGGAGGAGACGCTGGTGATTTGGGGCGGCGAGTTCGGGCGCACGCCGACATCGGACGGCAACGCCAATGGCGGCGGAGATAACCTGGGGCGCGATCATAACCCGTATGGCTTCAGCATCTGGATGGCGGGCGGCGGTGTGAAGGGCGGGCAGGTGATTGGCGCCACCGATGAGATTGGCCTGCGCGCCGTCCGGGATCCGGTGCATGTACACGACCTGCATGCGTCCGTGCTGGCGTTATTGGGCCTGGATCACGAAAGGCTCACCTTCCCGTTTCAGGGACGCGATTTCCGGCTGACGGACGTGCATGGCAGCACGGCGTTGGCGGCGAAACTTCGCGGCGCCTAGCTGTATGCTCTAATGAAGCCACTATCTCGATTCCCAGGAGCCCTTTACCGTGAATAAGTTTTTGGTATTACTCGCTGTGCTCACCTTACCTGCCTTCTGTCAGAAAACGGAACTACGCGCCGTGAAAAAGGTGTTCATCGAAAAGATGGACAATAACCTGGACCAGTATCTGCGAGCGGAATTCAGCAAGCAGTTTAAGGGCAACGTCGTTGTGGTGCTGGACGCCAAGGACGCCGATGCCATTCTGGCCGGCGTTGGCGAGGAGCAGAAAGGCACCGGCGCGAAGATCACCGGCCGTTATCTTGGCCTGCATGACGTCGCCACGGGAACCGTCAGCCTGCTGGACAAAGAGGGAAAAGTGATCTTGTGGTCCGACGAGGCGGGTGACAGGAACATGTGGCTGGGCCCGATGGCGCGGGGCGGCCAGCGCAAGGTGGCCGATAGGCTGGTGAACAAATTGAGAAAGGCGATGGGTTACTGATTCGGCTCTTCCCCCGCCACCACCTCGTACCAAGGCGCATCCGCGCTCAAGGCGAAACGTAGCCCATTTTCCGAAGGCGTCACCGCCAAGGGCTCCATCCGTTGGCCAGCGCCGTCCAAGGGGTACACGGTCAACTGCGTGTGCTGTGTTCGCAAGGTTATGTGGGTCTCTGCGCGCTCCATCCACGTGGGCCCCACGCCGCCGTTCAAATCACCCGACGGCTTCGACGACACATCCTGTTCGACGGTGAACCAGTCCGTCGTTCCCGGATACCGTACGATGCGTTGTGGTGCGCCCGGCTGCGCGGCGTTGCGGCTCCGTAGAACTTGGCCAGGGTTGGTTAACAGCATTCGGCGACTGTCGGCGATGGGCAGGCCATCGAGCGCTGTCAGCAGAACCGTCCTGAATCCGGTTGACTCCACGTCCATCGGCCCTGCCGTTCGCCGGCCGGTCCAACTGCCGATTACGCCTGCCGCCGGGCCGGTGCTGACAACAAAAACGCCGCCGCCGAACGTCAGTTCGCCTGTCTCCGACACATAGGGCGCCCCTGGACGCTCCAGTAAGCCCTCCGGCGTGCCCGCCTCCGGGTTGGGGTCGATGGCGAAGCGGTAGCGAAAGGCGTTCTCCGTCCGGATGCCAAACACGTCGCTTAGGAACGGGGCGAAATTGCGGTTCCGGTTCTCTCGCGTGTATCGCAACCGGTCGTCGTAGCCAACCGGAATCTTGAAGAGCGACGGCCCCGTGGCCACCGCTTCCGTCCGGAACAGAAAGGCAGATTGCCCGAAGGTGATCCACTTTGCCCAGTCGCCGTTCAGGTTGAAGCCATTGGGCACATTGGAGTCCCACCCGCGCCCGTGCGAATAGGCGAAGTGCATCAGCCCGTCCCAATCCTGGAACGCCGCGAAGGCGCTCATCACCGGCAGCAGTTCATGGCCCCGGGTGTTCGGCCAGTTCTGGTTGAATTCGCTCAGCGTGAACGGCTTGCCGAACGGCCGGGCCGCGGCGGCGGCCACCAGATTCGTCAACCCGCCGGCCAAGTGCGAACTGTCGCGGATGCGCCAGTCGCGCCCGTCCCACTGCACGTTCGGAAAATTATAGTGGTCCACGTAGTAGTGATAGTCGTGGTAGTCCAGCGCGGCGTGCGTGTCGATGGTCATCAAACCGCCGAAATCCATCTGCGTGCCGGCCACGGGCACGCGACCGCCGGTAGCTTCGCGGATGGTACTCAACACAGCCTCCAAGTACGATTTGTCGAGGGAGGCAAGAAACTCAATGTAGTCGCGGGTGCGCGCCGGGTGGGAGCCCTCGGTACCGGGCAGCGCGATGTTGGCTTGTTCCAGCGATTCGGTTTCCGACAATCCGCGCCGCCCGCGGCGAATCAGGCGCGCGTTGCGGATCTGCAGCGGCACGGTGGAACCCGACAGTTGCACGCCCATCCGGCCGATCCCATCCATGGCGAATCCGGCGGTATAGGCCATGGTGACTCGCTGCCAATCGCCGGTTACCGCGACGGTCCGGTTGGTCTGCTGCCGCCATGGCGAAACGTCCTGTTTCACGTCCCAACTCACGTTTGCAGGCCGATCGGCTCGCACCTCCATTTCAACCAGGTACGCATCGCCGGCGGCGATGGAAAACCCGATCTGTTTGGCGATCACTTCCGTGTCGTTCCGGGTGAGGTTCAACTGCACCACGCCGTCATCGAGCGTTGCCAGGGACCCGGCGGTGTTCGCGTGCAGTTCCAGTTGCCAGCGGTTCGGAAGGATGGAATCGCTGTCCGGTTCGGTGGCGCCCCAGGCCTCGCGCAGCTTCTCCGTGGCGCTGTAGCGGGCGTTCAAGAAGCCGTTCCACTGCCGCTGCATCTCCGTCCGATAGGGGCCAGCTACGGTGGAAGCCAACTGGTTCGTCTGGTAGGAGTAGATCAACGACGACTCGTTGTTGATCTCCACCATCGCCAGCACCGGATCATCGCGGAGTTGAAGCGCCTCGATTACTTTCGCCGCGAACTCCTGTTGCAGGGCAATCATCCGAGGCTCAAAGATATGCAGCGGCTTGGATTGCGTGGGAATCGCAGCGCTGGGGACACCGTCCACGCCCGGGCGAAAGACGTACCCCACTTTTAAGTTCAGGTTGACGTAGATCCCCTCCGCCTTCAGCGCGTCCAGGAAGCGGCGCAGCCGTTCCACGGCCACTGGATTCAACGTTGGGTAAGGCCCGGTGGTAAGTAAGGAACCGGCATTGGCCGGATTGGCGTCGGGCTGCGTATCCATGTGGTGCAGACGCACCAGATTCACGCCCAGCCGGCGGAGGCGTTTGGCGATGCGTTCGGCGTCGGAGGCTTCGGGGAAGTTCGCGCTGAAGGCCAGATTGACGCCGAAAAAGCGCACTCTACGGCCGTCGGCGGTGACGAAACGGCCATCGGCGGCCGTAATTTTCGCGGTCTCCGTTAACGGAGAATTCAGGAAACTGAAGTCCGCCGCGCCGGCAACGCGGTCCTGATCCACCGTAAACCGGTAAAAGCCCTCCTGAGACAAAGCAAGTCCCGGAATAAGGGCAAGCATGGATAGGAATAGGCGCGGAATCATAGGATCCTCTAATTTACAAGCATATGCAATGGAAACAGCCGGAGGGGCTTCGCCGCCACTGGGTACTGGAGGAGATGGATGGGGAGTTGCTGTTTCTCCAGATGCCTCCCGGCGCCGCGCAGGGGCGCGTCGGCGATGACGTTTACGACCTGCGCGATGGCGGTATGTTGCGCAAGAGGCGCACGTTGGCCATTGATGGCGCGGTCGTCGCGACTTTGGAGGAAAAGGCGGCTGGCGGGGGCGGCACAGTACACTACGGCTCGCGCGACTATGCCTGGAGGCCGGCCAACCCGCTGGGCACGCGCTGGGACCTTCGCGACGATTCAGGAAAGGCTGTCTTCACCTTTCACTCCAAGCAGGCGCTCAGCAAGACGGCCGGGGTTGATATTGACCCTGCCGAAGCCGAAACGGCTGGCCCGCTTTTACTGCTCTGCTGGTATGTCACGGTTCTGTAACTCAGTTCATCAAGTTGTAACCGCATAGTGATTGGGTTGTATCCGCAGGCTCATAAACTCGGGACATGCGTTCCCTTGTTTTGGCCGCACTTCTGGCCTTCGGCGCTGCTTTACCGGCCCAGGTTACCGTACTGAATGGCGCCAGCTTCCGCACCGGGCAACCCGTCGCCGCCGGTTCCTGGGCAGCCGCCTTCGGTACCTTCACCGGCGTGGCGCAGGCCACGGCCACTGCTTCGCCCATTCCTAAGACGCTCGGCGGTGTAACTGTAACTGTAAACGGCGTCAGCGCTCCCGTTTATTTCGTCTCTCCAACCCAGATCAACTTCCTCGTTCCTTTCGCCGTTACTGCTGGAGTTCGCAACGTGGAAGTAAAAACCGGTTCCGCCACCATTACCGGGACTGTTCGGGTGATGTCGGCCGCCCCTGGCATCTTCGCCAATCCCGCTGGAGGCGCCGTGCTGAACCAGGACGGCGCGCTGAACGGAGAGGGCGCCCGCGCCCGGCGCGGCCAGGTGATTCAGATCTTCGCCACCGGCCCCGGCGCGCTTTCCCGCGCGATTGAGGACGGCGCCGCCGCCCCCAGTGCTCCCCTCGCCCTCACCACTTCCACTCCGGAGGTGTTCATTGCAGGTGTACCCGCCGCGGTGCAGTTCAGCGGCATGGCGCCTGGTTTTTCCGGACTGTGGCAGGTGAATGTCACCGTGCCCGATCGCGCATTCATCACCGGCCGCGTTCCGCTCCAACTCTTCATGGACGGCGTGGACTCTAACGAAGTCACCATATTCATTCAGTAAAGCACTCCATGATTCGTCTTCTTCTCCTATCCGCCGCTGTCTGCTGCGCCCAGGTCTCCACCGGCGTCATCGCAGGGTCCGTCCTCGACAGCCAGACCGGGCGGCCCATTCCAGGCGCGTCCATCCTGCTGAATGGACAACAAGCCAACGGTCAGAAATCGGATACCGATGGGCACTTCAGCCTAACGGTCTCTCCCGGGACGTATACCCTTCTCTACGCAGCCGAAAACTACTCCGATGTGAAGGTGGACCAAGTGATCGTCAAGGCTGGCGAAGTGACCGAAGCCAGCACTGTCATGGCGAATAAGTCGCAAGTCACCACCGTCGAGGTGAGCGAAACGGCCACCGCCGTCGGCGCCACCGCGGAGGCGATGCTCGTCGAGCGTAAACTCTCCGCCGCGGTGTCGGACTCTATTGGAAAGGAAGAACTCTCCAACACCGCTTCTTCCAACGCCGCCGGCGCATTGGAAAAAGTGACCGGCGTATCGGTTGTGGGTGATGGCTTCGTATACGTCCGCGGCTTAGGCGAGCGCTACAGCGCCACTATGATGAACGGCGCCATGCTTCCCACCACGGAGCCGGAAAAGCGAGTTGTTTCGCTCGACCTTTTCCCCTCGGGCCTCATCGAAAACATCAAAATTCTGAAAACGTACACGCCGGACCTTCCCGCCGAATTCGCCGGCGGTCTGGTGCAGATGCAGACCATTGCATTCCCCGCCCAGCGCATGTTTCAGGTGAACACGAAAGCCGGGTTCAACTCCCGCACCACGTTCAGCCCGTTCCAATCGTACGGCGGCGGCTCGGCTGATTTCTTCGGTTTCGGCAGCGGCAGCCGGGGCATTCCGGCGGCCATACCGGCGGACTCCCGCCTCTTCCCGGGCCGATTCACGCCAGCGGAGTTGCAGTCCTTCGGTCAGGCGTTCGCCAACACGTGGCAGCCCGCCACCAACGCATCGCAACGGCCCAATGCCGATTTTTCCGCCGTAGGGGGCGGAACGTTTAAGCGGGTCGGCATTGTTGGCGCGCTTAGCTTCAGCAATGGTGCGCAAACACTTAGCGAGAAGCAGCGCTACTACCGGCAGGGCGGCGATGGGCCTATCACCTTCACCGACTATCCGGAGTTCAAGGACTTTACCGAAACCGCCAAACTGGGCGCTGTCTTTAACGCCGCCGTCCGGCTGAACGCCACGAACAAAATTGTCTTCCGCAATACACTCACGCATGAAGCGGACAAAGGCGCGCGGCAGTTCACCGGCTACGATGGCGGCGTTGACGGCGTCATCTCTTCCGAACGGCTGCACTACGTGGAGCGTTCCCTGTTCGCCACCAGCGTGGAGGGCGACCACGCCGTTCCCCAGTGGCACGGCAGCGTCTTCAAGTGGCAGCTAACGTATTCCCGCTCCCGCCGGAACGAACCGGATCTTCGTGAGGTCTTCCGCGGGCAGCTTCCCAACGGCGGTTTCACCTTCGCCGCGCTGGGCTCCTCCGGCATCCGCTTCTTCTCCGATATGAAGGATGAGATTTATGAGCCCCAGGCCGACCATACTCTTCCCTTCTACAAAGGGAAAATCAGCGGCATTCTGAAGACCGGTTTCCGCGCCACGGTCCGCCATCGAGACTTCGGCGCCCGGCGCTTTCGCTACATACCGCAGTCTTCCACGACACTCAACTTCCTGCTTCCCAGCGAACAGCTCTTCGCCGCCGCCAACATTCGCCCCAATGGCTTTCAGATCACCGAATTTACCCGCGGGACGGACAAGTATTCCGCCGATCTCGACATCTACGCTGGGTATTCCATGGTCGATATGGCCATCGGCCAGCGGTGGCGTGTGGTGGGCGGCATCCGCGTGGAGAAGGCGGACATGAATGTGGTTACGGTGGACAACCTGGTCCCCAACGCCAAACCCGCCACGGCCCGGCTGCAAAACACAGACCCGACACCGGGCGTCAATGTCATCTATCAGCTAACGCCGCGCCAGAACCTGCGCTTTTCCTACAGCCGCACCGTCTCTCGCCCGGACTTCCGCGAACTCTCCCCATTCGACTTCAACAACGTTCTCGGCGGCTTCGTTGTGCAGGGCAACCCGAACCTGCTACGCGCCATCGTCAACAACTATGACGCCCGCTGGGAATCGTTCCTTGGCGGCAGCCAGATCATTGCCGTCAGCTTCTTCGTGAAGCATTTCACGAATCCCATCGAACAGACCATTCTGCCCTCGAACGATCTTCGGCAGACCTTCGTCAACGCCGCCGGCGCCAAGAACTACGGGCTTGAATTCGAGTACCGCAAGAACCTGGGCAGCCTTCACAAAAAGCTGCGCGATTTCAGTGTGACGTCGAACTTCACCTTCGTCGATTCCAACATCGACATTAAGCCGGAAAACGCGGGTGTGGTCACCTCCGCTTCCCGGCCGCTGCTGGGCCAAAGCCGGTATATCTTCAATGTGATTGGCGAATGGCGCCGGCCGTCGCTGCACAGCCAGGCGCGGTTCTATTCCAACTATGTTGGCCGTCGCATTTCCGGCGTCGGTACGTTCGGCCTTCCCGATATTTATCAGGAGGGCAATACTTTTCTCGACTTCGTCTACCAGTACTCGTTCAAGGAGAACGGCAAATGGGCCCTTCGCTTTGACGCGGAGAATCTGGCCGACAACAAGTACCGCTGGACCCAGGCAAACCTGCCGCAGCGCACTTACCAAACCGGCCGCACCTTCCAGGTGGGCATCAGCTACTCGATCTTCTAAGAAGAGGAATCCAAACAATGCGTATCTCTACCGTTACGACAGGCTTGTTGTGTCTTTACGCGTCCGCGCTCTGCGCGGGCACGCCGGAGCGCGAGGCCATCGGTTATGGCTCGCCGGAACAGAAAATCGCCATGTGGATTTGGAGCGACAAATACACGTATCGCGCCGGGGAAACATTGTCGTTGAAATGGACCGTGAAGACCAACGGCGACCTCTACCCGTACACCATGTACGCCTACCGGCAGAACAACCAGAACGGGAAGAAGTTCTATCTTCCGTCGGGAACGGAGGCGGTGCCCGATGCACAACCGGCGGCGATGAAAGATGTGAACAAGGCTGAACTCGCCACCGCCACGGTGCCCGACGAGCCGGGTATGCACACGCTCGTCGTTCAACTGCGGGACTATACGGGCACGCGGGTTCTGAAGTCGGCCTATATGAAGATTGGCGTAGTTACCGAACAGGTCACTGTTAGCGGCAATATCACGGCCAACACGACGTGGGTGAGCACGAAGTCCTATCTGATCCAGGGCATCGTCGCTATCAAGAACAACGCCACCCTAACCATCGAACCCGGCACCATCGTGCAGGGCGCCGCCGGTTCGGCGCCGCCCTCCGCCCTGCTTGTCACCCGAGACGGCAAACTGGTGGCCGACGGCACCCGCAGCCGGCCGATCGTCCTTACCAGCGCCCAGAAGTTCGGCGAGCGCAAGCGCGGCGACTGGGGCGGGCTTGTCCTGCTGGGGAAGGCTCCTGTCAACGTTGGCGCCAACACCAGCGGCAATACCAACGCCGCCGGGACATTCTACATTGAAGGCCTGAATGCCACCGATGACGGGCTGTATGGCGGCGCCGACGCGAACCATAGCTGCGGCTCCCTCTCCTACGTTCGCGTCGAATACGCGGGCGCGATCCTCTCCCCGAACAATGAATTGAACTCCTTCACGTTCGGCGGCTGCGGCAAAGGGACGAGCGCCCATCATTTGCAGGCCAGCTACGGCCTGGACGACTCGTTTGAGTGGTTTGGCGGCACCATGGACGCCAAGTATCTGGTGGGCGGATTGGGCGCCGACGATTATGTGGACTTCCAACTCGGCTGGGTGGGGCGCCTTCAGTATGGCCTGTTTTTCCAGAGTCCAGATTCGCGCGGCAATCGCGGCATTGAAGGCGACAACAGTGAGTACAACAACGCCGCCACGCCGTTCTCGAACCCGACGATGTACAACCTGACGTTTATTGGCAGCGGCCAGCCCGGTTTCGATGAGGCGAATTCGCCCGGCATCTTCCTGCGCCGAGGCGCCCGCGCCACCATCAATAACGTCGCCGTCGCGAATTTCTACAGCGGCGCGGTGGAGTTTACCGATGCCAACACCCAGGCGCAGATGGACGCCGGCAACCTTGTCATGAACGGCTTCCTGGCCTGGGATAACAACAAGGGCGCCAACGGCGCCAACACCCTGGAAGGCCAGATTCCCAACGCCCCCACCCAGGCCTTCGCCCTCGGCACCCGCGCCGCCGGCAAAGCCGCCAACTTCGTCATCAGCGATCCCATGCTGCTTCGCCCCTTTGAGTACAGCGACCCGAATTTCCGGGCCCGCTTTGGCTCGCCCATCTTCCGGGCCGGCTGGGTTTCGGCGCCCGACGATGGCTTCTTCGACCAGACGGCGACCTTCATTGGCGGCATTGGCGATGAAGACTGGACCGAAGAATGGACCAGCTTTATCGTGGAGACGGAGATCTAACGGGACCGGATTTTTCTGGAATAAAGCCAATCGCGAGCCTCACCGATAGATCAGTGAGGCAACACGATGGAAGTTCTGCACATCACGGATCCGCAATCTCTATCGTTTCTATCGTTCACACGATCCGCCGGAGTTCTCTTCTTTCTACCGATCGAAGGGACTCCGGCGGAGTCGCTATTGGATCATGTTCACGCGTCGCAGCCGAACGTTCCTGTAGCGTTTTACCGGGAAAACGGCCCCGCCAACGAAGCCATACGCCTGCTTCGGCTCGGCGCCGCCGAGTATTTTGACGATCTTGCCTCCGCCCAGGCCTGGCAGCCCCGCGCCGCCGTGGCGCACACCGCCGAACCGTGGCGCGCCTTCCTGATCGGCGAGAGCCCGGCCATGAACCCGGTGTTCGACACCATCCGCATCCTGGGGCCCCGCCGGAGCACGGTGCTGATTCAGGGTGAAACCGGTACGGGAAAGGAAATGGTGGCGCGGGCGCTCCACGCCGCCAGCACTCGGGCCGGGGCGCCCATTGTCTCCGTCAACTGCACCGCGCTTCCGGACACGCTGCTGGAAGCGGAGCTGTTCGGCCATACCCGTGGCGCGTTCACCGGAGCCATGCAGGCACGCGTCGGCAGGTTCGAACAGGCCCAGCGCGGCACCATCTTTCTGGACGAAATCGGTGATCTGCCCTTTGAAATCCAGGCCAAGCTCCTGCGCGTGCTACAGGAGCGGGAATGCCAGCGGCTGGGGAGCGGAGAAACCGTCAAACTCGATGTCCGCGTGATCGCCGCCACCAACGCCGAACTTGAACATCGGATTGAACACGGGAAGTTCCGCGAGGATCTTTACTACCGCTTGAATGTCGTGCCGATCCACATTCCGCCGTTGCGTGACCGCTCGCAGGACATTCCACTACTGGTGGATCATTTCCTGGAAAAGATATGCCAAGCCGAAAACCTCCCGCCGAAGAAGGTGTATGCCGAGACCTTGGAAGCGCTGAAGAGCTACGCCTGGCCGGGCAACGTTCGACAGTTGGAGAACGCCGTGGAACGCGCGGTGATCCTTAGCGGGGAACGGGAGACGCTCCACCCGGCGGACTTTTCGCTGCCGCGCGCGGCGCAAACTGAACGTGTGGTCGCGTCGGCGCCTGTCCCGGTGCCCGAAAGCGGCTTGGACCTGCAGCAGACGGTCCAGAAGCTCGAACGAGCGCTTATCGAACAGGCGCTGCGCCGCACGGGCGGCAATAAGAGCCAGGCGGCCGATATTCTCGGCATGAAACGAACCACGCTCACCGCCAAAATGAAGGTTTTGGAAGCGGTGGCCGTTTAGGGGCGCTAACGCTTCAACGGATCTTCAATCCACGGTGGCGTTCCAGCCATCAGGTGCGCCAGTTCGGGCTCCAGGCGCTCCATGGCGCATTTCATCTCCCAGGCCAGTTTGCGGTAGCTGAAATGTCCCTTCACGCCGCTTCGCACTCTGGCGATGTACTCCGCCTCGGCGAAGTCCATCTTGAAAAGAAACCGGTTGCGCGCGCCGAACGGAAGCAGATAGTCCGATCCGGGCGCCGGCAGCGATTTCACGGTCGCCAGCGCGGAATCCATCGCCCGGCGGTAGGTTTCTTCCATCCCCGAAGCCGTTACGGCGTCCGGCACATCGTAGCCCAGCGCGCCCGAATACGCCTGCCGGTACTGCTGGCAGCGGCGATGGCGGTGGAAATCGCGATAGGCGCCCACGTCCATTACCATGTCGTAGCAATAGAGGTTGCCGCGGAACTCGCGCAGCAGATCGTCGCGCCGCGTCCGGCTCCGCACGGCCGCGTCCAGCACTTCCGCCCGCACCGCCGCCGAAACGCCAGTCGCCCACTCATAGAGCGCCCGGAACGGCCAGTCGCAAACCGGATAGAGCAGCGTGGCCACAATGTCGGCTACCGTATCCGTCGGCTTCAATAGATCCACCGCTTCGCCGGTTGCATCGCCGAACGAACCCAGGTTCTGCGATGCCCAAATCCGCAAATCCTCCCGGGATTGGCGCAAGTGTTCGTCGGCGGTGCAGTATTTCGCGAGTGTTGGCGCCAGCGGCTCCACCGGAGCGTCCAAATCCCACTTGCAACCCGGTTCGGCGGCGCAAGCGGCGGCAATTTCGTCACCTATCGCGCGCATTTCGGCGTACGGAGACGCCTTTAAGCGCTGAATCTGCTTCTCCAGCGTGCGAATAGAGGTGACTTGACCAACGTTTGTGGGTACACCCCAGAAAAGCAGGTACCGGGCCACGTCGAACGCCCGGGCGGCGATGTTTCGTTGGTAGGCGTCCGGTTTCATCTCTTCCGGCCGGGGCAGTTGTTCGCTCAAGTAGGCAAACGCCGCGTCATGCACTTCCCGGTAGGCCGCCAGCAGCGCCTGGCCGCCGGCTTCATAGGTTGCCGCGTCAACGGGGGTAAACTCCGCCGGCGTAACGAATCCAGACTTCCCAAAGTCTTGATAACGCGAGCTTTTTGCCTGCCCATCCCACAACTGTTCGTCTTCCACCTCGGCGGCTGCGAGCTCGGAAATGCCCTCAAAACACATCACAATGTGGCCCAGATCGGCGATGGAGGCGTGACCGTACTGGAAATAGAAGCTTTCCAGAAACCTGGACGAATCATGCGTGCGGACCCACGCCAGCGATTCGACGATGGAGTCCGCCGAACGGCTATACCGCGCCAGCGCGTACGCGCTTTTCTCCGGCGGCATCGGAGCGATGGCTAACACCTGCCTATTTACGCGATCAGGCATACTGGAATCTCCACTTTCCAATGATACTTCGCATTCGTAAACTACACCCCGACGCTGTGATCCCCAAGTATGCTCATGGCCCGGACGAAGACGCCGGCATGGACCTGTTCTCAGTTGCCGACGCGCTGCTGGAGCCCAATATCCCCCAGGCGGTGCCCACCGGCCTATCCATTGAACTTCCGCCCGGCTTTGAGGCCCAGATTCGTCCTCGGTCCGGTCTTGCTTTCAAACACGCCATCAGTGTTCCCAACAGCCCGGGCACCATTGACCCCGGTTACCGCGGGGAGGTGAAGGTCATTCTCATCAACCTCGGCCGTCAGGCGTACCAGGTAACTAAGGGCGACCGTATCGCGCAGATGGTGGTGGCGCGGTATGAGGCAGTCGAGATTGAGGAAGGCGACCTGTCGGATTCCACACGCGGCGCCGGCGGGTTCGGTTCCTCCGGCCGTTAGCGGGGAGCACGCTCACCGTTTGGGGGCCGGATTGGCCTTGTCCTGACGCACGATGGTCATGCCGACCGAAAACACGAGTATTCCTGCCAGTGTAATGGCCACGAACTTGCCGAAAGTCGCGGCGTTGTAGCCTTTGAAGGGCTGAATGCGGTCCGGGTGTTCGGCGTCGGTGTAGAACTCATAGGTTTGGCCGGTTGTGTAATGCTTGCCGCGATAGGCATCGCGCGCCTCCGCCTCCGTGGCGGCGCGCACCGGCGTGGTGATGTTCGTGCGCTGCTCACCATCGGCGGTGGTCCACTTCAGTTGCAGCCGGAACGCGTACATCCCCTGCTGGCTGTAGGCGATGTCGTTCCCCACCACCTGGGCCATCAGCCGTCCACTGCGCTGCAGATCCAGGTGCGGCCCCATGATCCCAATCAGCCCCATACCCGTCAAAAACAGGCCCAAATACGTGAACATCTTCCCCAGGACGCGTCTGCTCGGCTTCATAAACCCAACCCCCAGTATGGCCCATTCCGTATTTGTCCGATTCATGGAACTTCGGTGAACGCGTCCGAGTATTTCCGTATGTAAGTTGTTTACCTCCGCAACCAGCGGCGGTCGCTATGTTGACCCTAACCATTGCTGTACTCGCTGTATTTTTTATAGTTGCCGGGATTTTGACTCTCCTTTCCCTGCATCGCATCGGCCCTACAGAAGTGGGCCTTGTAACGCGCCGCTTTTCCCAACGGCGCTTGACCGACGACAACCCCATCGCCTTCCAGGGCGAAGCCGGCTACCAGGCCGATCTGCTCATGCCCGGAATCCGGTTCAAGTTCTGTCTGCTCTATAGCGTGGAAAAGTACCCCTGGGTGCAGATTCCGGCCGGCCAGATCGGCGTCGTGATCGCCCAGATTGGCGAACCGCTGCCGAATGGCGCGAAATCCGCGCGGTATCGAAAGGAATTCGCGCAGTTTACCGACCTTTCCGCCTTCGTCAAGAACGGCGGCCAGAAGGGTGTTCAGCGCCCCGTGCTCGCGCCTGGCACCACGCTTCCCATGCACCCCGTGGCGTTCCTGGTGATCACGCGGGATCGCGTATACGGCATTCCGGTATCGGAACAGATTCAGGGCAAAGGCCCGCTGACGGCGGCCAGTTTTGGCCTGATGCCGGACGATCTTGAGGTGGTCCGCATTGAGCATGACCCCCGCTCCCAGCACGACATGATCGGCATTGTCACTGTTTTCGAGGGCGATCCGCTCGCCTCCGGTGACATCGCCTCCCGCATCGGCGGCTATGCCGACGTGGCCGCGCTGGAACAAGGCAACGCCGTGGACGCCGAGATCATCGAACGCCTGCTATCGAGCAAGAACGATCTCCACAACAGCTATCAGGACTTCCAGTCGTTCCTCGATCAGAATGGCCGCATTGGATTGCAGCACGACCCGCTGCTCTATGGCGCCTATAACCTGAATCCGTTTCTGGTGCGCGTGGAGCGCGTGCCGATGCTGCTTGTTGAACAGGGCCAGGTGGCGGTCATCAAGTCGTATGTTGGCCTGCCTACGGCCGACACTTCGGGGACGGAGTTTAAGTTCGGCACGCTGGTGCGGCCGGGCCATCGCGGCATCTGGCAGGAGCCTCTGCGTACCGGCAAGTACCCTTTGAATCCCTACTGCTACAAGGCGGAGCTGGTGCCGACGGCCATCCTCACGCTGAACTGGGCGGAACGGGTGAGCGCGGCGCACAAGCTGGACGCCAAGCTCGAATCCATCGTTGCCAAAAGCAGCGAAGGCTTCGTTTTCAAGATGGATTTGCAGGTGCAGATCCATGTGCCGGACGCCCGGGCCCCGCGGGTCATCTCGACGGTGGGAACGATCAATAATCTGATTGACGAGGTGCTGCAGGCCGCCGTTGGCAATCACTTCCGGGATACGCTGCAATCGATGCCGGCGGTTAAATTCATTGAGACGCGGCAGCAGGTGCAGCGTTCGGCCTATGACCGCATCCGGCAGCAGTTGGAGGCGTATTTTGTCGAGACGCGCGGCGTCTACATACAGGACGTGATTCTGCCGCAGGACCTGGTGGCCGTGCTGACGCAGCGCGAGATCGCCAAGCAGGAGATTGCGACCTTTGAACAGCAGAAACAGGCGCAGTTGCAGCGCATTGAAACCGAGCAGGCCCGTGGAACGGCCGATATGCAGGCCGATCTGGCGAAATCGAAGGTAGGGGTGACGATCCGGACCAACAATGCCAATGCCCGGAAGGCGGAGGCGGAGGGCGAATCGTTCTACATTGAACAGACCGGCAAGGCGAAAGGCGCGGAGGTTCGCGCGGTGGGCCTGGCGAAGGCGGAGGGCTTCACCAAACAGGTGGAAGCGCTGGGGCCGAACGCCACGCTGCTGGTGAACGCGATTGACTCGCTGTCCAAATCCGGCACGCCGATTGTTCCCAACATCCTGGTAACGGGCGGCGGCGGCACGCTGGAGGCGCTGGCGGCCAGCCTGCTGAAGCACGTTCCGTCCATCGCCAAACAGTAACCGGGAATGGCTATTTCCCGGCCAACAGGTCGTAGCGCATCAACCAGCCGGCGGCGTCGAAATCCTCCTTCGCCGCCGGCGCGGCCATCTCCCGTGCCTCCTTCCAACGGCCCTGCCGGAACAGCACGCGCGCGAGCAACCCGCGCGCCGGCATCTCATAAGGCGTTTCCAATAGCTCCTCCAGCACGGCGGCGGCGGCGCTGTTCTGCTCCGTCATCACCAGCGCCGCCGCCCAGAACAGGCGGGCGTCGTCCCGGCCGTCGTCATAATCCACCACTTCCGCGAACGCCGGCACCGCGTAGTGAAACTGCCGCCGCCGGTAGAAAACGAACGCTGCGCGAAACTGAATTTCCGCCTCATCTTCGGTCGCATCCGTCCGCAGGACCGGCGCGGCCGGCGGCACGGCGACGCGTAAATCGGCAAAGCGGTCCTTTGCAGGCGGAGGATACATGGGCCTTTCGGCGGAGCAACCCGTCAAGCACAGCACCCCCAGCACCATGATTACCGCGCCAACAAGCCTGCGGCCCGGCTGCCTTTCCCCCAGGAATTTTGCCCCGAGCAGCGCCCCCAGCACAATGCTGATCTCGCGCAACGGCGCCACACGGTGCAGCGGCGCCAGGGTTAGCGCCGTCAAAACCAGTATGTAGCTGAGCGGGTTGAGCGCCCCGATCAGCACCAGGCGCGCTCGCTCCTCCTTCCAAACGCGCCGTGTATCGTCCCACCGCCGCAGCGCCAGCGGCGCCAACACCAGTGCCCGCGACACATCCGTCGTCCACTCCATCATCACCGGCGGCAGGTGCAGCCCGGAAACCGCGTATTTATCCCACAAGCTGTAAATGCCAATCAAGGCGCCCGTCGCCATGCCCCACGTCGCCGCCACTCCCACTCCTTCTCCTCCGCGCAGGAAGAACAGCACGCCGCCGCTGATGAGACCAATGCCCGCCCAGGCCATCATGGAAGGCGATTCGCCGTACAAAGCCAGTGCTCCCAGCGTTGCCACCAGCGGCCCGGAGCCCCGCGCGATGGGGTAGACCAACGACAATTCCCCATGCCGGTAGGCCTGTTGCAGGCAGACGAAATACGCCAACTGCCAAAAACAGCTCCCGGCAAGCGAACCTGCCTCGCGCCAGCCGATCCGCCCCCACTCCGCCGCATACTCCCCTAGCGACCACGGCGCGTACACGAGCGTGCCCACGCAGGAATATATCCACACCACCTCCATGCCACCGCGCACCCGCTTGGCCAACAAATTCCAAGTCGCATGGATACACGCCGCCGTCAATACTAGGAACAGCGCGTGCGAGGGCATTTTTCTATCTTCGCCGACAATAAACACTATGAGCAGCGAAAACCGTTTCCACGATCCCAACATCACGTTGTCGCGGATCTATACGCGCACCGGCGACGAAGGCCATACCGCCCTGGTTGGCGGACAGCGGGTGCCCAAAGACGCCCTGCGGATAGAGGCGTATGGCGCCGTGGATGAGTTGAACGCAGCCATTGGGCTTGCCATTACCTCCATTCCCGAGGGCTCCCCGCCCCTGCGCCTGCTGGCGGCGCGGCTCACCCGCGTGCAACATGAGCTGTTCAACCTGGGTTCGTTGCTCGCCACGGAGGCCGCCGACCTGCGTCCCGGCCAACCTGTGATCACGGCCGCGGAAGTCACCCGCCTGGAACAGGAGATGGACGAGGCTAACGCCGTGCTGGAACCCCTCAAAAGTTTCGTTCTTCCCGGCGGCGGAAGACTGAACGCCGAACTTCACCTGTGCCGCACCATCTGCCGCCGCGCCGAACGCCGGACGGTTACCCTCACTTTCCAGGAGACTACCCCTCCGGAGGCGGTTCGATACCTCAATCGGTTGAGCGACGCGCTGTTCGTCTGGAGCCGTTTAGCCAGCAAACTGATGCGCCAGCCGGAAACGCTCTGGCAGCCGAATCAGGGTTAAGTTGTTGAAAAGACGAGTCTGCTAGTACTGAAGCCCGTACGGTTAGTTCTAGGTACTGTTTGCAAAAATGTAACCGGGATTGAGTACTAACGCATGAGTGACCGAAACGGGCACGGTCTTGAGAATGAAGTTGTCCCCAAGACACATCGGAACTCAAAATGCCTGGTAGCCTCGTTACCCTTATCATTCCCTGCTACAACGAAATCGACGGATTGCCCCAGTTGATGCGCCGCCTGCACTCGATGCATTCCACGGGTGAGATGGCGGGTTGGGAAGTGCTCTTCATAAATGACGGGTCGAAAGACGGAACCAAGGAAGCCCTGAATGTCATTGCCAAGGACAATGACTGGGTTCGTGTGGTCCATCATGACGGGAACAAGGGGCTTGGCGCCGCCGTCCGCACCGGCTTCGCGAATGCAATCGCTCCCGTCGTTTGTACCATGGACAGCGATTGTACCTTCGCTCCGGAGACGCTGCCGAAGATGGTGAAAATGCTGAACGAAGGTGCTGACATCGTCACCGCCTCCCCGTGGCATCCGGAGAGCGGCGCCGGGTCCGTACATCCGGTTCGCAAGATTCTTAGCCAGGGCGCGTCGTGGGTTTATCGCAAGATCCTTAGAAACGATATTCATAGCTTCACTCCCATGCACCGCGCCTACCGGCGTGAAGTGGTCAAAAAAGTGAAGTTCGAATCCAACGGCTTTGCGGCCATCGCGGAGATCATGGTGCGCGCCATGTTCCATGGGTTCCGCGTGAAAGAGCTGCCGATGCCGGTGGACCGGCGCCAGTTCGGCGAATCGAAAATCAATATCTATCAATCCATCACCGCGCACCTGTCGCTGATGCGCCTTGCCGGCTGGACCACCTTTACCATGTGGGCGGACGCGAAACTGGCTGGCGGCCGCTTCGTGATCGAAGAGTAGTTCAAAGATATTTCCCTTTAGACGAAAAGAATAGGAAGGCTGGATCATAATGAGCGCAACCAGAAACAACGTGGCCGTACTCGGTGGAGGGATCTCCGGGCTCGTTAGCGCCTATCGTCTGCTGCGGCAAGGTAACCGCGTCACACTCTTTGAAGCCTCGGACGAACTGGGCGGCCTGGGTGGCACGTTTCAACACGAAGGCCACTCGATGGAGCAGTTCTATCATGTGATGCTCAATACCGATGAGCACCTTCTAGCCCTGCTCGGGGAACTCGACCTGGCCGATGAAGCCTCCTGGACGGAAACCAAGATGGGTTTCCTCTATGACAAGACCCTATACCCCTTCAATACGCCGGTCGATCTGCTCGGTTTCGGCGGACTCAGCATCGCGGGCCGCATCCGCACCGCGTTCGGCGGCGCCTATATCGCCAAAATGCTGAACGATCCCAAAGGCCTGGATCAGTTGAGCGTTTCCGAATGGCTGGAAGGCATCTTCGGAGCGGAAGTGTTTGAGCAGTTGTGGCGCCCGCTGCTGCGGGCCAAGTTCGGCGACATGTATGAGAACGTGCCCGCTTACTGGTTCTGGACGCGTCTGCGCCGGGAAAAGGGTTCGGCGAAGGAAGTGAAAGGCTATGTGAACGGAGGCTACCGGCGCATTGCCGATCGCCTTCGCACCGAGATCCGGCGCATGGGCGGCGTTGTTCGCATGCGCACGCCGGTCTATGCCATCCAGGACGCGCCGAACGCCATTCAGATCAACGCCGAAGGCCGCTGGGAATCGTTCGATACGGCGGTTTCCACACTGCCGCTGCCGCTGCTCCGGGAAATCTCCCGCGGCCGCCTGGACCAGGCCATTCCCCAATTGAAAGTTCCCTACCAGGGTGTGGTGAACGCGGTGGCGATCTTGAAAAAGCGTTTGCAGCCGAACTACTGGAACGCCATTGTCCAGAAGGGATTCCCGTTCCAGGGTCTGGTGGAAACCACGCACGTGGTTCCCATGTCGCAAACCGGCGGGCGGCACCTGGTCTATCTGCTCAACTATTGCGGCAAAGACAGCGAAACCTACCGGCAGGTGGACGGTGACATCAAGTTCCAGGCCGTGAAGGCCATGAAGGCGTTCAATCCGAAGTTCGCGCAGGAGTGGGTGGAAGACATCAAAGTTTTCCGCGCTCCGTACGTGGAACCGGTTTGGCCGTTGGGCTATTTGAAAGACAAGCCGCGGATGCGGTGCGGCTCCACGCGCCTCTACTTGGCCACCACGGCGCAGTGCTATCCGCAGGTGAACTCCTGGAACACCATGGTGGGCATCGCCAACGATGTCGCCGCCCGGATGCAGTTCGATATGGACAACATATATAACAGCGAGCCGCGCGCCACCGAAGCCTCTCCGTCGCTGGTTCACGCGGGCTAAAGCGCACACCGGTTCCGGCCGATAAACGCTTGTGGGTGTATCAACTGGCTACGCCGCTGTAGCCCTTCATCTTGATTCCATGGCGGAGGCCGCAGGCTTTCCGGATGGCTACGTTGACCCGACCTATCGCCGGGTGATGGACCGCTTTCTGGCGCTCGGCCGGGAGTTTCAGTTTCCGTACTCCATGTACGCCGTCGGGCGGGATCTGGAAGATCCCTTCGCCTGTCAGCGGCTACGGGAGATCGCGGCACAGGGGCACGAAATCGGGAACCATACCTGGAATCACTACACCGATCTTGGCGCCCTGCCTCCAGCGGAAATGCGGAATGAGATCGTCCGGACGCACGAGAAACTGGTTCAATCCGTGGGCGTCACGCCGCGAGGTTTCATCGCGCCGGCCTGGTGCTACTCCGCCGAATTGATGCGAGTGCTGAACGAACTCGGCTATCGCTATGACATGAGCCTGTTCCCGTCCCTGCTGTACTACCCGTTCGTCATCAAGAACGCGCTGAATCATGTGGGGCACTCGGAAAAGCTCCGCCGTGTGCTGAATCGGCGGGATTGGTTCCAGCCGCTGGTGGGCAACCGGGAGCCGCACCTGGAGAACCGTGTAGTAGTGTTGCCGGTGCCCACAACGCCCGGCCCGTTGGGTATCGCCGTCTGGCACACCACCGGGTTCCTGCTGGGGTGGGAACGGCACTTCGCCATGCTGCGCGCGGCGGTAAAGGCGCGGCGGTTCTTCTACTACGTCGTCCACCCGGCGGACCTGACCTGCGACGAGGATTTTAACGGAACCGAGAAGATGCACCTGGAACGGGCGCGCGGGAATGGCGAGGAAAAGATGAACTATCTGCGCCAGAGCCTGCAGGTGATCCAGGACGCCAACCGGGAATGGATCACGATGGGCCAGATGGCGGAAATAGCGCGGGCGGAAGCGCCGCCGGCCACCGTCGCCGCGTAAACAAGCCCTTGCTATGCTGGCGGCAGAAGGGATTTTTCCACCGTGTTAGACCGCCTGACCCTCGCCGCTGCGAATGTCCAAAGTAAACCTGGCGCCACCAATCGCAACATTGAAGAGATACTCCATCTCGCCAACCGTGCCGCCAATCAGCACGCCAAACTCGTCCTGTTTCCCGAACTATCGCTCACTGGGTTCCTGCCTAACCATCCGGAAGGCAACCACGCCGCCTGGTTACGGGAGGCGCTCCAATTCGCCCGCGAGACCGCCGAACGTCTGGACGGCGGCGCGGTGAAAACATTGACGCTGATGGCGCAGCAGATTGGGATCTACATCGCCGCCGGGTTGTTGGAGGACGCCGGCAACACGCTTTACAACACGCTCGTTCTTGTTGGGCCGCAAGGCATTGCCGGCTATTGGCGCAAGATGCATGTGCCGATGTTTGAGATGCCGTTTTACAACGGCGGCCCCGGCCCAACGGTGATCGACACGCCGCTTGGCCGCATCGGCGCCAATATCTGTTTTGACGCCCTGATACCGGAATCCACCCGTCTGCTGGCCGTCCAGAACGCCGAAATCGTCCTTTTCCCTTTCGCCGCGGACCCGCCGCCCGGCACCGCCGCCGCGTGGTCCGCCTGGGCCGGGCCCGCTGTACGCGCGCGTTGCCAGGAAAACGGCGTGTTCGGCGCCGCCGCCAACTACATTGGCCATGTGCAATGCGCGGGCGTTGAGCAGACCTTCCCTGGCGGCGCCCTGTTCACCGGACCGCGGGGAGAGGTGCTGGCTGAACTCGCTGATGGCGAGTTGCTCATCCAGGAACTCAGCGCCGACGATCTTCGCGCCGCGCGCGCGGAACCCGAATACCTGTATCGGTTCCGGCGGCCGGAGCTATACGGCCCCTTAGCGCGCTAGCCGCGCCACCGCCGCCAGCGGAACCCGCAGCAGCACGATGTCTTCCATGTTTTCCGAGTGGATAACGTATAGAGACTCGCCATGCTCCAAGAGTTGCGGATAATGATACCCGGCATAGCCCGGATCCTTGCCCGCATACCGGTACACCGTCGGCGCGTCGCGAAGAATCGCCTGTCCGTGGAAAATTCGGCCGTCGCGGGAGACACTCAGGCTGAGGGGGATTCGCACGCCGGAAGGATTCGGATTCGATGCTATCACGTACAGCCCACTGCGCAATCGCACCACGTTGAATTTCGCCATCGCATCCGGAAAATCTGTCCGCGCCGGCGCCGTCCACGACTCCCCGCCGTCGTAGCTGAACGCCCGGAACAGGCGGCGTGACCGGTTGCCGTCCCGGAACGCCGCTGTCAACACCCCGTCCGGCAGCGTCCACCAGATGGGTTCGTCCAGGCCGCTGCCGGCCATCGGCGTCTCGCGCCAACGGCCCAAATCGCCGATCAGCATAGAGATCCGCATCTTGTGGTCCCGTTTCGACATCATCCACTCCCCGCTCGTCAGCGGCTCCGGCGCGAAGTTGTTAATCGCGTCTGCGGCCACCAACACCGGCCCCTGCCAGCGTCCGCCGGCCCACTTGTATCCCCGCAACTCCAACCCTGGCCCAAATAGCGGACGCACCGCCTCATCCCGCGCCGCCAATGCCCATAACTCGCCATTCCGCACCCACAACCCCCGTGCGAAGTAACGGTAGTTCCCCGCTTCCTCGCTTGGCGTTACCGCGCCGGGTTCGCTCCAATGCACGCCATCCACGCTGGTTGCGTAACGAACATACTGCCCAGCCTGCAGATCCCGCACGCGGTTGGAACTCCAGATCGCCCAGAACCGGCCGCCAAAATGCGCCAGATACGGATGCATGTTGAATCCGTTGGTCCCCTCCCGCGCCCGGGCAATCACAACGCTTTCCACCGGCACGCGCACCGGCGATGTCACGGCAAACATATGGCGCGCCTCCATCCGCGCGATAAAATCCGCCGTCGCGCGCGCCACAGCTTCCGGGCATTCTTTCAACAGCGAGTGCGACGCCCCGGCCATCCACACCAGCTCCATGGACTCCTTCTCCGGAATCCGCAACAGCTTTCGCGACGGGCGTGGCATTCCGCGGTCCCCCCAGACCTGCAGAAATGGCACGGGAGATCGCTCCAGGATTGGCGCGCCGTCCCACTGCCGCCACACCGCGCCCATGGCTTTCTTTTCCGCCTCCGTCATCGCCACCAACTGGCGAGCCGGGCTTGGCACTGCTGGTGCGTTCGGGAATGCTTCCTTCTGCACCAGGTGGTGCGCCCAGCCCTCCATCGGAATCGCTCCGGCCACCTGCCCCGGCCGTCGCCCAGCAATTTCAATCGCCAGCATTCCACCTATGGAATGCCCGCCTACGTAGAATCGCATGCCCGCCGGCACCGCCGCGTCCACCGCCGCCAATACGTCATCCGCAAGGCTCTCCATTGACGGCGCCGCCGCCGGCGGCCGGCTTTCGCCGTGCCCGCGCAGTTCGACAATCACTACCCGCAAATCCGCCGGCAGCGCCGCTACAAACCGGTCGAATGCCGCGCGTGTCCCCCACGTACCCGGAATCAGCACCAGGTTTGGCCCTTTGCCCTCCCGCAGCGCATACGCGATCCGCGCTCCGTCCGGCCGCCGGGCGAACCCGTCCGCCAAACAGCCCAGAGCCGCCATAACCAGGAATGCCACAAATCGCATGATCGAAATGATACGCCAGCCCGGATCACGGCTGCGCAATGCGTACTCTGCACGCAGCTCTGCCAGCGGTTCGTCCCGCTCCATCCGCGCCCACTCGGCCTCCGCCCGCGCCGTCAACTCCATCCCCTCCGAGGGCGAGCGCTCCGCCGCGGCCGCAAATCGCATGATCGAAATGATACGAAATCCTACCGGCCGGCTACCCGCTTCCGCAGTTCATCCCGCTCCGCCGCCAGCACCGGCACCAGCAGCGCCTCCTGTTCCATCCGCGTCCATTCAGCTTCCGCCCGCGCCGTCAACTCCTTCCCCTCCGAGGGCAAGTACTCCGCCGCGGTCACAAACGCCCTTGCCACTACGGATCGTATTCGCGGCTCCTTTGACTTCGTGAACATCGCCGCCTGCGCGTACCGCGCCAGTTCCGCCGCCGCCACCCTCGACGCTTCCGCATCGCCACCGGCGGCCAACACCGGCGGCAGCAGCATCAGGCATTCCAGCACCAATCGCGCCGAAACCGTATCCCGCGGATCCTCCTTCAAAATGCCGCGCGCCATTGCCATCGCCGTTTGAACGGACCGCCCCGCCTTCTCCCACTGCCGCATGTCGGCAAACAGTTCCCCGTACTGGTAATGCAACGCCGACAGATTCTGCGTCAACCGTGTATTTCCCGGGTCCTCCGCGCTCAGCTTTTCCAAAAGCAACCGGGATTCGTCCATCGCCGCCTGGCCCGCCGCCAGGTCCCCTGCGGCCCGAAGCGTGTTGCCATAGCGCACCAGCCCAAACGCCAAATCCACCTGCGCTTTCTTGTCCCCGGGGTCGATTCCCACTAGTTGGCGGGCCCGCTTCACAACTTGCGCATAGACTGCGGACGCCTCTTTGTACCGGCCCATGTTGATCATGTGCGAATTGCCCAGCGTGTCACCCACGTGACTCATCGCGATCATAATTGAGCGCAGTCCCTCCACATCGTCCGGCCGCCGCGCCGCGAACTCTTCCTGCATCTTCAGGTTCCGCTTGTACGCCTCCAACGCCTCGCTCGTTCTGGCCATCCGCCCGTAGATCAGCCCCAACGTTGCATAGTTCGACGCCAGCTCACTCAGCGCCTTCGGGCTGCCCACGCCCATGAAATTGGCCTCTTCGCGAATGGAAATCGCCCGCCGCGTCGCCGCCAGGGACTCTTCCACTCCAATAATCGCCACCATGCGCCCAAGCTGATCATTGGCCCGTGCCAGGAAATTCAGGCACTCCATCGCTTCCGGCTTCCACTTCAAATACTCCTCGCCGTGCAAAATGGAGCGCTTCAAAGACGCAATCGCGCCGTTGGAATCGCTGGCCACACGCTGCACCATCCCCAGCTTAAGCAGCGCCCGCTGCAGGGCCAGCCTCCCTTCCGGTGTCTGCCCCTCGTCCCGCCATGCCCCCTCCAGCAGTTGAACGCTCCTGCGATAGCTCTCCATCGCCCCTTTGGTGTCACCGATGTTACTCTGCAGCGGGTTTCCCTGCACATCTCCCACCCGCTCATATCCCATACCCACTTCCCGCGCCAGCTGCGAATCGTTCGCGGAATCCTTGGCCAGCGCCTCCAGATATTGCAGGCCCTTCTGTACCACCAGTTGGCGCGCCTGCGTGCTTCCAGGCAGCAGCGCAATGGCGTCGTGGAACTCAAATAGAAACGCGTTCGACAGGTGCCGCACCTGTTCAAACCGCCGTTTGGTGGCCTCCACCTGGCGCCACAACAGAAACGTGCTGGCGGTCAGCATCACTGCCGCCGCCGCTCCAAAAAGCACCGCCACGCGATTGCGCTTCAAGAACTTCTGCGTCCGGTAGCGGAAGGAGTCCGGCCTGGCCTTGACTGGCATCCCTTGCAGAAAGGCACGCAGGTCCTCGGCGAACTGTTCCACGCCCGAATATCGCTGCTCCCGATCTTTGTGGAGCGCCTTCAGAATGATGTTGTCCAGGTCGCCCCGCAGTTCCCGGCTCCGGATGGGCCCAAAGTTCTCCGCCGCCTGGCTCGGACGCATTGGCGCCGTTTCGCAAACGGCCCGCGCGATGCCGGCCAGCGAAGTCTCGTTCACCGCTTGCGCTTTTCGCCCCGTCAATAGCTCGTACAGCACAATCCCCAGCGAATAAACGTCCGTCGCCGTCGTTACCGGTTCGCCGCGCACCTGTTCCGGACTCGCGTATTCCGGCGTCAGCATCTGCGCTCCGGCCACCGTCATTGTCTGGTCCGCCGTGTCCGAAAGTACGCGGGCAATGCCGAAGTCCAGCAGCTTCACGGACCCAGCCTTGTCCACCAGAATATTGCCCGGCTTCAGGTCCCGGTGCACAATCAGGTTCTGGTGAGCATACCCCACGGCGGAGCATACATCCAGGAAAAGCAGCAATCGCTGCTCCAGCCCCAGCGCGGTGTCTTTGCAGTGCTGCGTCACTGTTACCGCGTCTTCCACGAACTCCATCACCAGATACGGCACGCCATTGGCGCCCGTGCCGCCGTCCAGCAGCCGCGCGATATGCGGGTGTTCCAGCCGCGCCAGAATCTGCCGTTCCTGTTCAAACCGCCGCAGCACCGGCCGCGAGTCCACCCCACCCCGCAGCAGTTTGATTGCCACTTCCTTTTCAAACACCGCGTCGTCACGCACCGCGCGGTAAACCGCGCCCATCCCGCCCCGGCCCAGGAATCCGGTGATCCGGTATGGCCCCAGCCGGGTGCCGATGGCCTGTTCCTCGGTCGCCTGCGCCCAGGCCTCGGCGCCGTCCACCAGGGCTTTGTCAATCGTCGCCCCTGGGTCGGCGTCGGCCTCCAGCATCGCCCGCACTTCCTGCAACAGGCCCGCGTCGCCCGCACATTCTTTGTCCAGAAATGCCGCTCGTTCGGCTGGTGCAATGTCGAGAGCGGCGTTGAACAATGCGTCCACTCGCGCGAAACGCTCTGGCGTCATCGGTCACCCGGGGTAAGCTGTACCCGGATCCACGCTTCCGCCGAGCGCAAGTCCCGGCTGACCGTGGCCTTGGACACGCCGCAGGCCTCTACAATCTCATCCAGCGTCAATCCCCCGAAGTACTTCATCTCCAGGATCTTTGCCTTCCGCGCGTCCAGTTTTTCCAGATTTTGCAGCGACTCTTCCAGCGCCAGAAAGGGGGAGTGCATCGACGGATCGCCGATTTCGATTCCCATCCCATCGAGCGATACGTTTTTCCCGCCGCCCCGCTTCCCGGCCCGGAACTTTCGCGCTGAATCCACCAGCACCTGCCGCATCAGGTGCGCGGCGACGCCGAAGAAATGTGCCCGGTTCTGGAAGTCCGGGATGTCCTGGCCAATCAACCGTACATAGGCTTCATGCACCAGCGCGGTGGGTTGCAACGTATGGCTCTGCCGCTCCCGGGCGATATAGCTTTCCGCCAGGCGCCGCAGTTCATCGTAGACCACCGGCAGCAATGCATCCAGAGCCGCGCGATTCCCCTCGCGCCACTCCACCAATAACCGCGTCACCTCTTGCTGCATACTCTACGTGTACGTGAGTCTAGCAAACGCCGTTATTGGCGTTCCGCGGCCCACCCAAAAAAGCGGTAAGAAGGGCCGCCCGGCAGGCCTATGGCTCGGCGTCCACACCCTTGTCCGCCAGTGCTGCGTGGTACTCCACCTTTTCGCGGGCTTCGGCTTCCGCCCGGCGCGCCTGCATCGCACGGTCACGCTCCAGGTTTTCCGGCCCTTTGGCCAGTCCGGGCCACTTGTGCTGCATGGCGTTATAGCCCGGTTTCGACAGCCGCTCCGCGTTCGCCTCGTGCTTTTTCGCCTTGGCGGCGAACTCCTCGGCGCGGGTGGCATGGCGGGCGGCTTCCGCTTTGTGTTCGGCTTTGGTCAATTTCGTTTTCTGATCGGCCGCAAAGGCCGTGGTCATTAGCATCGCGGTCAGTAGTAGGCTCTTCATGTCTCCATTCAACGGCTTTTCCGGATTTCCCGGTATCCGCAAAATTACGGAGACACCAGCCCCTCCTTGATCGCGTGTTGCACCAGCTCCGCCGATGTCCGGACCCCCAGTTCGTCCATCATCGTGTATTTGTGCGTCTCCACCGTTCGTGCGGAGATCTCCAGAATCGCGCCGATCTCCTTGGCAGATTTCCCTTCCGCCAGCAACTGCAGCACTTCCCGCTGCCGCGGCGTCAACTCCAGCGATCGCGGCATTTCCTCCACCGCCGGCGTCCGTAGTCCCGGAGAAACATAGGTCTTCCCGGCCAGCGCCCGCCGGATCGCCACCGTCAACTCCTCCGCCGCCGCATGTTTCAACACGTATCCCAGCGCGCCGGCCTGCAGTGCCCGCAGCAGATACGATGGCTCCGGATGCATGGTCAGAAAAACAAATTTTACCCCGGGCAACTGCCGGGCGGCCTCAATTCCGTTCAATAGCGGCATGGAAATATCCGCCACCACCGCCTGCGGCTTCAGCTCCTTCACCAGCCGCACCAGTTCCCGTCCATCCGCCGCCGTGGCGACAATATCGAACTCCGCCGCCAGCAGCCCCCGCAACCCATCCAGAACGATTTTGTGATCGTCGGCCAGAATCAGACGCGGCTTCATGCCTTCAGCCTCGCATGAATCCTGGTTCCTTTTCCGGGCGCGGTCTGGAGCGTCCAGTGCCCGCCCAGCAGCCGCACCCGCTCCTCCATGCTCGCCAGCCCCAGGCCCGGCGTACGGCCGCCGGCATCGAACCCTTGTCCGTCGTCGGTGATTTCCAACTCATAGGGCCGCAGACGAACGGTCACCTGCTGCGCGTTGGCGTGCCTGGCGATATTGCGCAGCGCCTCCTGCAGAATCCGATATAGCGCCAGGTTCGCTTCCGGTTCGCCCGGCGGAATGGGACCCTCCACCAGAAACTCCACCGGCGGCCCGCCGCGTTCGAACGAGGCCCTGCATTCGGCCGCCATCGCCGCCTCCAGCCCCAGGTCGTCCAGCATGGCCGGGTGCAGGCGGCGCGATAGCGCGTGCAGGTCGTTGGCGAGTCCGGCCAATTGCTCCCGCGCCGCCTCATTGTGCTCGCGCCCGGCCGTAATCGCCGCCGCCGCCACGCGCTGGGAAAAGTCGTCGTGCAACTCCCGCGCAATCCGGCTTCGCTCCTCCTCCTGCGCCGCAATCAGACGGCCCGCCAGTCGCCGTAGTTCCGTTATGTCCTGCGCCGCGTACACCGTCGCGTCCTCTTCCCGCAGCGGCGCCGCCGTCATCAGCACCGGCACCTGCGTGCCGTCCACTCTTGTCAACTCCGCTTCCACCGCCGCCGTTCCGGCCGCCGGCAGCGCTACCACGCGCTCTGTCAACCGGCCCGGCTCGCACCCGAACAGCCGTTCCGCCGCCGGATTGGCCCGCAGCACCCGGCCGCCCTTGACCACGAATACCGCGTTCAACATGGTTCGCAGCACTTCGTCCACCGCCTCCTTGGACACCGTCGTCTGCTTCAGGTCTTCGGCCATCCGGTTGAACGCCGCCGCCAGTTCCCCAATTTCGTCCGTGCGTGTCACCGGCAGGCGCGCGTCGAAATCCCGCAACCCCAGCCGGCGCGCCCCTTCGGCCAGCGCCAGCACCGGCGCCGTCACTCCACGGCCCAGCCAGCGCGCAATGCCGAAAAACACCATCGCGATCAGCAGGCCAATGCCGGCGATCCGCCACTGCAACTGCGCCACGGGAGCCAGCGCTTCGTCCACACCGATTTCGGCCACCAACAGCCAATTCACTTCCGGCACCGCCAGCGGCCCCCAGGACCGCAGCCGCCGTCCATCGGCGGAGATAGCTGTCCCCGTTCCCGCCACCGGTTCCCCGCCCTGCCCGGCAAACCGCAAGCCGGAACGTAAGGCATTCCGCGCGTCTACCATGTAGGCTTGTCCGGTTTCGCCGAAGCCTTCCTCCCGCCAGTGCCCGTTGCCCGTCATCACGCGGTTCACTTCGTCCATCGAAATCTGAATCGCCAGCACGCCCACCTTTTCCCCGCTGCGCCAGACAGGCGCCGCCACAAATGCCGCCTGCGCCTCGTGCGAAGGAATGTAAGGAGCGTAGTCTTCCAATACTGTCTTTTCCGGCTCCGGCAGCGCCATCGCCCGCCGGTGCGCTCGCGCCAGAGCGGTGTTTACATAGGGCGCCGCCGCCAGGTTCGCGCCCAGGTCCACTTCCTTGAACACCGTGTACAGCACCCGCCCTCCGGGGTCGATCAGAAAAATATCGTAGAACCCGAATGCGCTCTGGTAGCGGTGCAAGGTGGGGTGGAACCGCGTATGCACCTTACCGTACGCGCCGGCGCCGGGCGCCACCAGCAACCGGTCCTTCGCGCCCACCGGGTGAGGGTTGGCCACTATGTAGTGGTATTGCAGCGCCAGAGCCTGCGGCTCCGTTGGCAGCCACTCTCCGCGCCGGGTGCCGGCCTCCGCCGGCGCTGTTAACGATGGCCAGGCCCGGTCCAACTCCTCCAGTGCCGTAATCGCCGATTCGTCGGTCGCCAGCGCCAGCACGTGGCTGCTGACGTCCTGGAAGTACCGCTCAATCTGGCGCGCCCGCGTCTGCCGGATCACTGTCAACCGGTCAAGCGTCGCCTGCCGCAACGCCGCCGCAGCCCCATACCCGGCTTCCCATCCCGTGATGGTAATGGCCAGCGCCGCCAAGCCCACAAACGCCGCTTGCAGCTTGGTGCGGTAGGAGCGGAACGGAGCCAGGAATCGCACGCTCCCTCATCGTAACGCCGCTAGGGCCGTATCTCCACCGCCGCTGGATTTACGGTCTAATGAGACGATGATTCACTGGCTGGTAGCGGGCGTCGGCGATATCGCCATTAAACGGGTTATCCCGGCAATCCTCAGCGAACCCCGCTCGCGGCTCGCCGCCGTTGTCACTTCTCAACCTTCCAAGGCCGCTTCCTATGGAGTACCGGGCTACGCAACGTTCGAAGAGGGTCTGGAGCATCCCGGCGTCAACGCCGTTTACGTCGCCACCCCGGTTGCCCTGCATCATCCTTCGGTGCTGGCCGCGCTCGCCCGCGGCAAACACGTGCTTTGCGAAAAACCCACCGCCCTGAATTTCACTCAGGCCACGGAGATGGCCGCCGCCGCGGCCGCCACGGACTTGGTCTGCGCCGTAGCTTACTACCGCCGCTGCTATCCCAAAGTGCTGGAAGCGAAACGCCTCATCGCCGCCGGCGCCATTGGCCAGCCCGTGTTGGCGGAACTGAATTGCCATGGCTGGGTGGACTTGCCCGGCGCCTCCTCCGTCTGGCGTTTCGACCCCGCCCTGGCCGGCGGCGGGCCGCTCTACGACATCGCCAGCCACCGCATCGATCTGCTCCATTTCCTCTTCGGCCGCCCGCTGCAAGCCACCGGCCTGCGCTCCAATACGGTTCTCACTTATCCGGTTGAAGATAACGCCACCGTCCTCACCACCCACCCCGGCGGCGTCCGCGGTGTTGTCGACGTCCGCTGGCACAGCCGTGTCGATCGCGACGAATGCCGCGTCATTGGCACCGACGGCGCCCTGGAAATGGCGCCACTCAATGGCCCCCTTCTCCGCACTCCCGCCGGTGACCTCCAGCTCCCTCCCCACCCGAATTTACACTTTCCCCTGGTGGAGGACTTCGTCAACGCCGTTTTGGATGGAAAATCGCCCGCCTGCCCTATCGCCGATGCGATTACCACCGATTGGGTGACGGAACAAATACGTTAAGATGAATAAGGGAAGCCGCGTCCTTCGTGCGCCTTCTCGCGTCTGCACTCCCCCTCACCCATAAAGACACCCATTCCCATGTCGGACAGCACCAAGATCGACGTAAATAGTTGGCTGGAAGAAGAACTGTACCAGCAGTACCTGAGCAATCACTCGTTTGTGGACTCATCCTGGCAGACTGAATTTGCCGCCTCGGCTCCGGCCAATGGCGCGGAGGCTAAATCGACGCCCGCGCCGGCTCCGCCCTCCCCTGTCGCGCCGGCTCCCGCGCCCACTCCCGCTCCCGCCGCGGCCCCGGCTACGCCTCCGCCCGCCGCTCCCGCGCCCGTTGCGCCCCAGCCCCAAAATCAACAAGTGACCAAAACAGAAACCACCGTTCAGACCAGCCACCCCCCCTCGAAGGATGTAGACTCTTCCGAGCAACTGGTCCCCCTGCGCGGCACCGCCGCTCGTATTGCGGAGAATATGATTCTGTCGCTGCAGGTGCCCACCGCCACCAGCCAGCGTTCCATTCCCGTCAAGGTTATCGACGAGAACCGCCGGATCATCAATCAGCACCGCACCCTCCTCGGCCTGTCCAAAATCTCCTATACCCACCTCATCGGCTGGGCCATCGTCAAGTCGCTCGAATCCAACCCTTCGCTTAACTCTTCCTATACCGAAAACAATGGCGAGGCGTTCAAAGTGGTCCGTGGCCATGTCAACCTCGGCCTCGCGATTGATCTGCCCTCCCGCGATGGCGGCCGTTCGCTTGTCGTCCCCAGCATCAAGAACGCTGGCTCGCTCAATTTCAGTGATTTTCTCAAGGCCTACGACGACCTTATCGCCCGCGGCCGCAAGGGCAAACTGACGCTGCCGGACTTCCAGGGCACCACGCTTTCGCTCACCAACCCGGGCACCATCGGCACCGTCGGTTCCATTCCGCGCCTGATGCCCGGCCAGGGCTGCATCATCGCCACAGGCGCCATGGACTTCCCGGCGGAATATATGGGCGTCGCACCGGAAATGCGTGCCATGCTTGGCATTGGGAAGGTGATGACCGTCACCTGCACCTACGATCACCGCATTATCCAGGGTGCCGAAAGCGGCATGTTCCTGGCCAAACTGCAGGGTCTGCTGCAAGGCGAAGACAATTTCTACGACACCATTTTCACCGACCTGCGGATGCCGCATAAGCCGGTGAAGTGGGAGGCCGATCGCGCCGTCGCGCCCCGCCAAACGGCAATGCGCCAAGTGGAGGTAAGCAAAGAGTCGGCAATCCTCCAGTTGATCAATGCCTACCGGATGCGCGGGCATCTCATTGCTGACCTGGATCCGCTCGGCTCGGAATCGCATTATCATCCCGAACTCGACCCCGCCCATTACGGCCTCACCATTTGGGACTTGGATCGCGAGTTTGTCACCGGATCGCTTGGCCAGGCCGTGGGCGAAGGCGCCGCGCACATGGTGCTCACGCTGCGCGAAATCCTGGAGACCCTTCGTCAAACCTACTGCGGCAAAGTGGGCGCGGAGTATATGTACATCCAGTCGCCGGAGCAGAAAACCTGGCTCCAGCAGCGGATGGAAACCACTGCGGCCTCCATCGTCACCGCCGACCGTTTGCGCATTCTGGAACGTCTCCACGAAGCCGAAGGCTTTGAGTCTTTCCTGGGAACACGCTTCGTCGGCACCAAGCGCTTCGGTCTGGAAGGCGGCGAATCGGCCATTGCCATCTGCGACGAGATCTGCGAACGCGCCGCCGACGCGGCGGTGCACGAAATCGTGATTGGCATGGCCCACCGCGGCCGCCTGAACGTTCTCACCAACATCATCGGCAAAAAGCCGGAGCAGATTCTTTCGGAATTTGAAGGCAACCCCGCCGAGGGCTCCACGCAGGGTTCTGGTGATGTGAAGTATCACCTTGGCGCCACCGGTGTTCGCCGTGCGGCTTCGGCGCGGGAGATCGTCGTCAGCCTCGCTCCCAATCCGTCTCACCTGGAAGCGGTCAATCCTGTGGTGGAGGGCATCGTCCGCCCGAAGCAGGACCGCCTGGGCGACACAAAACGCGAACGCGTCATTCCGTTGCTCATCCATGGGGACGCGGCCTTCGCCGGCCAGGGCGTGGTCATGGAAACGCTGAACATGTCGCAGCTCGATGGCTACACTACCGGCGGCACTATTCATCTGGTCATCAATAATCAGATCGGCTTCACCACCCGGCCCGACGATAGCCGCAGCTCCATCTACGCCACCGATATCGCCCGCGCCGTGGACGCTCCCGTTTTCCATGTGAATGGTGACGACCCGGAAGCCTGCGCCCACGTCGCCCGCGTCGCCTTTGAGTTCCGCCAGCGCTTCAAGAAGGATGTCGTCATCGACATGATCTGCTACCGCCGGCACGGTCACAATGAAGCGGACGATCCCAGCTACACCCAGCCCATCATGTACCGCAAGATCAAGGCGCACCCGAGTGTGGCGTCCATCTACTCTGACCGGCTGGTGCGGGAAAAGATCGTCACCCAGGAAGATGTCGACCGCATCCGCAAGGCTATTAACCAGCGCCTATCCGATGCCCACGCCCGCGCCCAGCAGAGTGCCCAGCAGTTGGAGTATCAGGAACTGGCCATCGTCGACGAACAGGCCGTGCGCCGGGAGATCCCGCATACCGCGTCGGATCTCGCCACCATGCAACGCGTCGTCTACGGCTCCACGGCGTTTCCAGAGGACTTCCACGTCCACCCCAAACTGAAGAAGTTCCTCGATTCGCGGCTTCAGATTCTGGAAGGCGGCACGCTCGATTGGGCCGCCGCCGAAGCCATGGCGTTCGGCAGTCTGGTGATGGAGGGCACGCCCGTTCGCCTCTCCGGCCAGGATTGCGGCCGAGGCACCTTCAGCCAGCGCCATCTCGTCTTCCACGATTCCGAAACCGGCGAGCCCTACATTCCCATGCAGCACCTGGCTCCTAATCAGGCCAAGTTCGAAGTGTGGGATTCCTCGCTCAGCGAATACGCCGTGATGGGCTTTGAGTTCGGCTACTCCGTGGCTGATCCGTTGAGCCTGGTGATGTGGGAAGGGCAGTTTGGCGATTTCGCCAACGGCGCCCAGATCATGATCGACCAGTTCATCTCCTGTTCCTACTCCAAGTGGGGCCAGCCCAGCGGCTTGGTGCTGCTGCTGCCCCATGGCCAGGAAGGGCAGGGGCCGGAACACAGCTCCGCCCGGCTGGAACGATTCCTCACGCTCTGCGCCGAAGAAAATATGCAGGTGGTCAACCCCACCACGCCCGCACAGTATTTCCACCTGTTGCGCCGCCAAATGCACGGCGGCGAGGATCGTCGCGGCACGCGCCGCCCGCTCATCGTCATGACGCCCAAGAGCCTGCTCCGCCACGTCAAGGCGACATCGGTGTTGAACGAACTCATCACCGGCGGCTTCCGCGAAATCATCGGCGACAGCAACCTGATGGCCGCCGATGAGGTCCGCCGCGTGCTTTTGACCAGCGGCAAAATCTACTACGAACTGGAAGCGTACCGCGAAAAAATCGCGGCGCACAATGTCGCCATCGTCCGCGTCGAACAGTACTATCCGTTCCCGAAGGCGGAGCTGCAGGACGTGCTCATGCGCTATCCGGTCACCGCCGAAGTCTGCTGGGTGCAGGAAGAGCCCATGAATATGGGTGCATGGCGCTTTGTTCGCGAGCAAATTCAGCCCATGCTCGATCCGGCTCGCCGTTCGCTGCGCTACATCGGCCGCGCCGAAGCCGCCAGCCCGGCCCCCGGTTCGCTTAAGCGCCACCAGTCCGAACAGGCGGAAATCCTCGCCGAATCGTTCAGCAACGATCCTACTCCGCGCGCCAAGACGCGCCTCGTGGTTCGCCGCAAGCGGTAATAAAACAAAAGGGGGACGCGCCGCGTCCCCCTTTTGTCTAGCTTAGGTTCGTTCTTACTTCGATAGCGTGTAGTTCACGTCCACCGCGGTCTGGATCTCCACCGGACTGCCGTTCAGCAGCGTCGGCGACCACTTCCATTGGTTCACCGCCTCCATCGCTGAACGCGCCAGTTCCGGCGATGGCGCCATCAGCAGCGTCAACCCAAGGATGTCCCCCTCTTTTCCGATCACCGCCTGCATCCGCACCGTCCCCTGCACCCCGGCCGCCTTCGCCTCCGGCGGATATACAGGCCGGACTTTCGTCACCAGTTTCGCCGCCTGCACGTTGCCCGAAACCCGGATCCGTTGCGGCGCGCCCGCCGCTTCCGCCGCCGCGCCGGACTTGCCGCCGTCCACGTTGACGGTTTCCGAAATCCGCCCCAGGCTCAGGTATAGGTCCGCCCGCGCCGTTGTCCCGGCCTCTATCTTTCTGCCCGCTATCTGCAAGCGCGCATATCCGGGCTTCAACACCTCAATCGAATACACTCCGTCCGGCACGCCGGTCACCGTATAAGCTCCGTCGGCGCCAGTCTCAAACGTGTAGTCCGACACGCCTTTCAACACCACCTTCGCGCCCGGAATCACGCCCACCACATCCCGCACCGCGCCTTTCATCTGCACACCGGCATCCTGCCAGGCCACCAGGGGGGAAACGGTCAGCATCCCCGCCACCAGCGCGCCCGCCACACTCAACACGGAAGCCGCGCCCCGCCGCCGTGTGCCGTCCAGCACCGCCAGCAGCCGCCCCTCCAGCTCCCGCGGCTTGGCCATCGCCATCACCGCCGCCGGCGTCGCGTGGCCCGAAGCCTCCCGCGCCACCGCCACCAGCCCTGTCGCATACTGTTCCGAAGAACATCCCGTTAATACCTGATCGTCGCAAGCCATTTCACTTTCCTTTCTCTGTTGCGCCGCGGCCCACCAGGCCAACGGATGAAACCAATACAAGCAACAGGCAAGCGTTCCCGCCAGCCGCCACCAAAGATCCCGCCGGCGCACATGCGCCAGCTCATGTTCCAGCACAATCTCCAACTGTTCTTCCGGCCACCCCGCCGCCGCCGCCGGCAACAGAATCACCGGCCCCGCCGCCACCGCAGGCATCTTCAAACCCGCGCATGTCCGCACCGCCACGCCCCGGTAGGTCGAATGCTCCGTTGACGATGCCACCATGCCCGTCACCCGCACAAATCCCAGCAGCCACCACCCCGCCACTCCAGCCAGTCCTGCCATCCAGCCCCATCGTGCCAGCCCCGCCCAGTCCACTCTCTGGCCATCCTCCGGCCCCACTGTGATCGTGATTCGCTGCACCTCCAGCACCGGCCCGCTTAGCACCGTTACCGGCGGCTCATACCGCAGCAGCACCGGCAGCAGCAGCGATAGCAACAGCGCCACCGTCCACACCGCGTGCCGCTCCCCGGCGGACCATCTCCTGCCCGCCACTCGCGTCGCCAGCCCGGCCGCCAGCAGCAGCCCGCTCATTCCCATCAATACTCGTAGTGCCAGCATTACTTGCCCCCTTTCCGTGCCTTCGCGATCAACGCTTCCATCCGCGCCAGCTCTTCCTTCGTCAACTTCCCGCCGTCTTCCCCCAGCAGCGCCGCCATCGCTCCCGCCGCCGAGCCGTCGAAAAACGTATCCAGCACATGCCGCAGTGCGCTTCGCCGCGCCGCCTCCGCCTCCACTACCGGCAAATACACATACCGCGGCCCCTCTTCCCGGTGCCGCACGTGCCCCTTTTCTTCCAGTATCCGCAGCAGCGCCCGCACCGCGGAATAGCTCGGCGCGTCCGGAATGTCGGCTTGGATCTCCATCGCCGTCGCCTCCTTCCGCCGGAACAACACGTCCAGGATTTGCCGCTCTCGCCGCGAAACGCCGTTGCTCTTTGTATCCATGCTAAAAACTTAGCACCTCTCTGCTAACTTTTTAGCACACCTGCGCGAAAAGTCAAGCCTTTTCCCAACGCTATGATAAAAAGGTACGCCGCAGTGAATACCCCCGCCAAATATCCGCCCACCTCACCGGAACTTGCCGACGCGCGCGGCAAGCGGATCGGAATTCTCATCGTGGCGTATAACGCTGCCACCACGCTCGCCAAAGTCTTTCGCCGCATTCCGGACGTTGTCTGGCAAAACGTGGAGGAGGTCGTCGTTTTCGACGACGCCAGCCAGGACGAAACCTTCGCGCTCGCCATCGGCTACCTGCAAGTGAATCCGAACGCCAAGATCAAGGTATTCAAGAACGAGAAGAACCAGGGCTACGGCGGCAATCAGATTCTCGGCTACCAGTACTTCATGGACAAGGGCTTCGATATCGTCGTCCTACTCCACGGCGACGGCCAGTATGCGCCCGAAATCCTGGCGCATATGTACCATCCGCTTGTCACCGGCCAGGCCGATGCCGTCTTTGGCTCGCGCATGATGAAGGACTTCGGAGGCCCGTTGGCCGGCGGCATGCCGCTCTATAAATACGTGGGCAACCGGATTCTAACCGGCCTCGAAAACAGCGCCCTCAATCTCAACCTCACCGAGTTCCACTCCGGCTACCGCGCCTACGATCTCCACGCCCTGCGGTGTATCGATTTCTCAAAGATGACTCGCGAATTCCACTTCGATACCGAGATCATCATCAAGCTCCAGCACCAGCGTTTCCGCATCCACGAAATTCCCATTCCCACCTATTACGGCGACGAAATCTGCTACGTCAACGGCATGAAGTACGCCGAAGATGTCGTCAAGGCCGTCTTTCGCTACCGTTCCACGGTGAATGGCGCCCATTCGTATCCCGAGTTCGCCGAGTACTTCCACCATTACGCGCTGAAAGATGCGCCGTACTCCAGCCACTACTACGCCGCCCGCCTGGCCGGCAGCAACCAGCGCGTTCTCGATGTCGGCTGCGGCGAAGGCTTCTTCGCCGAACACCTCCGCAACAACGGCAACGAAATCACTGGTATCGACGCCCTGGAAACGCCCATCCACGCCGCCGCCATGCGCGCCTACTACCAGACCGATCTCCAGCTCGGCCTCGGCCCCGTCGCCTCCAAACTCCGCGATCAGGAGTTCGACAAGGTCCTCATTCTCGACGTTCTGGAACACCTCAACCACCCGGACCGTGTCCTTCGCGACGTTCTTCCCCTGCTTCGCCCCTCCGGCGGCGCCGTCATCGTCTCCCTCCCCAACGTCGCCAATATATTCGTGCGGCTAAACCTGCTCTTCGGCCGTTTCGACTATGCAGACCGCGGCATCATGGACCGCACCCACGTCCGTTTTTACACCCGCAAAACCGCGCTGGAACTGCTCGAATCCAATGGCTACCGCGTTGTCAGCGAGCACTATTCCATCATCCCGCTGGACCGGGGCCTGCGCGTGAAACCCCAAGGCGCCATCGATAAATTCGGCAGCGCCGTTCTGAAAGTTCTCACCTCGGTCTTCCCAACCCTATTCGGCTACCAGCTCATTTTCGAAGCCAAGCCCGCCGCCCTCACCGTGCGCCACACAGATCTTAAAGCAGCCGTTTCTCCCGCGCCAACGCTTCGTTCAACGTAACCCCGAACCCCGGCCCTTCCGGCACCGCAATCGTCCCATCCACAAACCGTTCCGCCGGCCGCACCAGTTCTCCGCGCCACGAAACTTCTCCCCACTGCAACTCCAAGATGCGAAAGTTCTTCATCCCGGCGCAAAGCTGAACCGAAGCCGCCGTGGCCACCGGACCGGTGGGGTTGTGCGGCGCCACCGTCACGCCAAACACCGCCGCCATGGCCGCAATTCGAGTCATCTCCAGCATGCCGCCGCAGTGTTTCACGTCGGGCATAATCACATGCACCGCCTTCTCCCGGCATAGCGGCGCAAACCCGCCCACGCCGAACAGAAACTCCCCGCCCGCCATCTCCTGCCGTATCCCTTTTCGTATCGCCAGCGTCTCCGCGGTTCGTTCCGGCGCCACCGGCTCTTCATACCAGTCCAGCCCCATTGGCTCCAGCCTCTTCGCCACCGCCACCGCCCTCTCCACCGTGAAGAACGAATGGCAATCCGTCATAATCTTCACGTCCTTGCCCACTGCCTCCCGCACTGCGAATAGACAGTCCACACCCTGCGCCACGAACGCTTCCGAATCCACAAAGTTGTCCCACGGCGCCAGTTTCAGCGCCCGGAATCCTTCGGCCACGGCGCGCTTCGCCGTCGCCGCGAACCCCGCTGGCGTCCGCGGCTTCGTCGTCCGGTTGATGTTTGCGTACACCGGCAGCCGGTCCCGCACTTTCCCGCCCAATAGCGCATAGACCGGCACATCCAGCACCTTGCCCGCCATGTCCCACATGGCCTGCTCCAGCGCCGAATGCACCGTCCGCGCCAGCAGGTTCCCCAGCGTTGTGTTCTGCCGGAAATACTCCACATCGAAAGGAGACCGTCCCCGCAGCCCCGCGAACTGCCGGTCCAGTTCCATCTGCATCCGGACAACATTTTCCGCCGTCGTGCCCGATATCCCAAACGCGTCCGACGCCTCTCCCAGCCCGTCCACTCCCGCGTCTGATCGCAGGCGCAGCAACAGCCAAACGGTGCGCTCCGTGGCCTTCACCGGCCATAGCTCCACAGAGGTAATCTTCACCGCCGGGCGTGCCACCGCCGCCGCGCCGCCCATCAGAAACAATCGCCGGTTCATAATGTACAAGAATGCCTCTTCACGCTCTGGCTGGCAAACCCGCCCCCCAAAATATTCTCATCGATCCCGCCGCGCTCGAAGACGAATACTTCCGCCACCACCCCGATCCAGCCAACCCCCTCCACAAAGTTGCCTTCGGCACCAGCGGCCATCGCGGCACCACAGCCAACAGCACGTTTACCGAGGACCACATTCTCGCCATCACGCAGGCCATCTGTGATTACCGCGTCAAGGCGGGCATCGCCGGCCCGCTCTTCCTCGGCAAGGATACCCACGCCCTCTCCAATGTCGCTCAGCAAACGGCCATTGAAGTCCTCGCCGGCAACGGCGTAACCACATACGTGCAAGCCAACGATGGCCCCACGCCCACGCCGGTCATCAGCCGCGCCATCATTCGTTACAACCGCGCGCAGCCGCTCAATCTCGCCGATGGCATTGTCATCAGCCCCTCTCACAATCCGCCCGCCGATGGCGGTTTCAAATACAACCCCACCAACGGCGGGCCCGCCGAATCCGACGTGACCGCCTGGATTCAGAACCGCGCCAACGAACTCCTTGCCGGCCAGAACCGCGGTGTCCGCCGCACCGCATACAACACCTACACCATCCAGCACGACTATATTTCGCCCTACGTTGACGACCTGAAAGACGTGATCAACATGGACGGCATTCGCGGCGCCAAACTCAGCCTCGGCGTCGACCCCCTTGGCGGTGCGTCTCTTCACTACTGGGCACCCATCGCCGCCAAATACGATCTGAAGATTCAAAACGTCAACCCCAAGCTCGACTCGACGTTCTCGTTCATGACGCTGGACCACGACGGCAAGATCCGTATGGACTGTTCCAGCCCCTACGCCATGGCCAGCCTCGTGTCGTTGAAGGACCGTTTCGACGTGGCCTTCGCCACCGATCCGGACGCCGATCGCCACGGCATTGTCGTGCCCTCCGCCGGGCTGCTCAACCCAAACCATTACCTGGCCGTGGCGATCAACTATCTTGTGAAGCATCGTCCCGATTGGCCCCAGTTCGCCGCCGTCGGCAAGACGCTGGTGAGCAGCAGCATGATCGATCGCGTGGTGAACGCGAGCGGCCGTCCGTTGGCCGAAGTGCCGGTAGGGTTCAAATGGTTCGCCGGCGGGCTCAGCGATGGCAGCTACTGTTTCGGTGGTGAAGAGAGCGCCGGCGCGAGCTTCCTGGAGCGCAACGGCCAGGTGTGGACCACGGACAAGGACGGTCTATTGCTCGATCTATTGGCCGCCGAAATAACCGCTGTCACCGGGAAGGATCCGGGTGTTCACTATCAGGAGTTGACCGAAAAGTACGGCGCGCCCATCTATACGCGAATCGACGTGCCCACCACGCCGGAGCAGAAGGCGAAGCTGTCGAAGCTTGATGCAACGGCCATGACGGCCGCCACGCTCGCCGGTGACCCGGTGGAGAGCATTCTGACCAGCGCCCCGGCCAACAACGCCCCGCTGGGCGGCGTGAAGGTGAATACGAAAAACGGCTGGTTCGCCGCCCGCCCCAGCGGTACGGAGAACATCTACAAGATCTACGCCGAAAGCTTCCAGGGCGAGGAGCATCTGCATGCCATCGTCGCCCAGGCGCAGGAGATTGTTACCGCCGCGGTTTCCTAGGCGCGCCTATAGATCCAGCTCAACTCGGGCTTGCGCTTGCCCTTTTTACGTCCATCGACCACTAACAATCCAGAGTCCTCAAGCGATAGCAAGATCTCCACAACGACTCTCTCCGACACCATTGGGATCAGCAAAAGTTCAGCCAGGATCTCTTCGAACCGTAATGCCTGCCGGGACTGCAACATCCCAATCAATCGCCGCTGCGCCTCCGCTCGCCTGTCCTGCAACTCTGCAAGAACCGACGGGTTCTCCTTAACGGCTTCTGTCGCGCCAAACAACTCAGGTTGATGAGAGCGTTCAACTCGCCTGTTCTGCTCCGAGATCAGCCTTACCTCATCCTGCTCATGAATAAGGGCGTTTTCGACATCCCGAAACTTCCGCAATCCCTTCAGATGATTCGTTGCATAAACAAGATGAAAATATGTCCGGTCCGCGAGATGCTTTTGAATCTTGGTCGACACCACGTGCTCAAAGCCTCCGGCACGTCGAACTTGCTCGCAATAGTAACTAACCGCTGTCTCTTCTCGATTTTCGGAAGAACTCAACACGTTCCGCCAATCGCGTGACCCAAAGAACTCATCAAACGTTGATAGAATTTTCTCATCTGGGCTATTCGTAAATCGGTTGGCGAACTCCCACATGAAATTGACAATCACCTCTGTTTTGCGCCGGCATAAAAGGGGCCGAATTGTATTCAACGGTACGTTCCAGCCCGTTGGGTCTATGAAAACGAGGGAGAAGCTACTGCCGACAAATTCCGCGATTGCGCCAATGTTGTCTTCGAACGCCCCATTGATAGCGCGCGTTTCGACACCTGCGCGGTCCCGGACCGCCTCCTCCAGAGAACGAAAGGACTTCGGGCGTTGCTCCACAAAAAGGCAACGTATCCTCGGATTCTTGCCACATTTCTTGAGACCCTGAGATACGCTTTGGAGTTTCTGAATTGCGATCGAGAAAGATGTGTCTCTCAATTCGGCATCTGTAGCTCGCCACGGTCCGGAAAAGCCATCAACAAAAACGAAATCCGGTTGACTGAATCCAATATGGTAAGCCACTGTCTCCAGATACTGTTCCAGAAAGAAGTGTTTGAGGTAAGTTTGCGGTCGATCTTTGTAGTGCTCAATGGGCAGCATTAACTACCCCACCATAGCAAGTTTCACTAGAGGCCGAGAGCCGAAATCTTCCATAACCGCGAACGGCAATTCAAGGAGTGATGCCGTTCGGCGTCGCGTTGCACTGTCAGGGATCTCGGCCCGCAATAAACTTGGCATCTCATCATATGTTCGGTTGTGAAGCATTCTGCCAAATCGTCTCTTTTGGACGCCACCCCATTGCTTGAAGAAGAACGGAACGCCCAGTTCGCGGCAACGCATCAAAAGATTCTCGACCCATTCCGGTTCTATCGAGCGCGCACCTGGACCGCTCTCTCCACCGACGATTACCCATCCCATCCCTCTTAAGTCGACTTTGCCTAGGTCTTCCAATAGTGGCTCGATCGACAGAAACTTAACTGCCGCCGGGGAGGCTCTCAGGTGACAGACTCGCGGAAGGCCATACTTCCTGTCTTCGACGCTAACCCCCCACCAAATGTGATGCATTGCGGCGAAGGGGCGAAGAATACCCGAGAGCATTGACGCCAAACGCTCGGATCGCTTTGTAAGAACTTGATAAGTGTGCCAATTGGCGGCGGCCATTATCCTAGCGACCGACATTATGTACTCGTCTGGGACCCTTTCGTGGAAGAGGTCGCTCATCGAGTTGACGAACACGATCTTTGAAGAAGTCCACTTAAAGGGATCGTGCAGTTTCGAAGGCACCAAACGGAGGTCAAATCCCCGCTCGAAAGGATGTCCAGCAACGCCCCTAAAGCGCTCTGCGAAAGTCTCGGCGTAACAGTGTTTGCACCCTGGACTGACTTTAGAACAACCGCGAACCGGGTTCCAAGTGGCATCGGTCCATTCAATCTTCGACTTTTCGCTCATGCTTAGGTGTACCCTGTCAATCCACTATACCGAACTACGGATATCAGGAGAAGAAGAGGCGAAAGTGCAAGGAAAATTGGCATTTAGCTTGTCAGTAGCTGTATTCCTCTATTGCGAAACACGAAGAACGGCTGGTTCGTCGCCCAGGCCCAGCAGATCGTCACCGCCGCGGTTTCTTAGAAATTTTAAGCCCGAATCCCCCTTCAAAAGGGAAGACGCAAACCTTGAGAGTTTCCTTACAACCTTTCCAAAGAATTCTTTCAGACACCCCAAATCCTTACAAGTTCCTGACGTCTTTTCCCCCGCACACACGCATACTCACCGCATGCGCTTTCTGCTCGCCACCCTCTTCGCCCTCTCCCTATCCGCCCAAGTCGCCGTCGTCCGCACCACGGGGCAATACGACGCCGACGGTTCCGTTCTCTACAGCACCTACGTCGCCACGTCTTCCCAGAAACTCGAAACCGTCGCTGTCGGCGCCACCGTCCCCCTCGGCACCCGCTTCATTGAATCGCTCGACATCCCCGCCGGCGTCATCTTTGAAGGCGTTCGTGACAACGTCGCCGTTTGGTCCATTCCGGAAATCGCCGCCGATCGCCTCATCGGCCCCTTCACCTTCCGCGCCCGCCCCGATGGCGCCGCCCCCGTCACTGCTGAACCCCCAGCCGCCGTTTCCTACCAACTCCCCGCGCCCGGCATCATTGAATTCGCGGGTACCGAAACCGTCCTTCCCATTCTCGAATCCAAGGGATTCCACATCTTCGACCAACGCGGCACCATCAACGAAAAAGGCGAAAACGGCCCCGTCTTAATCGGCAAAACGGGTGTCTATCTCTTCGTCCCCGAAGGCGCCGTTCGCACCCAGACCACCGTTACCGTGGAGCGCCAAACCATCGACAATGACCGCCTCCCAAAAACCGAAACGCCCCTCTGGTGGTGCGGCCTCTACAGAGTCTCCATCACCCCAACCGAGCAGTCTGCCAAGAATTTCCACTTCGCCTTCCCCACGCGCCGTAGCATCACTCCCGGCCTTCCCATTACCGTTGCTGCAAATAGCGACAACAGTTGGGCCAAAGAAGAAACCCGCGCCTTCGGTTTCGGTTTTAACAACTTCGGCGGCGGCCAGTGCTTTTCCCAGTTTGGTTTCACCAGTTGCTCCGGCGGCATCAATAGCGGTTTCGGCGGGTTCAACCAGTTCGGCTTCGGCGTCAATGTCGCGGACCGTGTTCGCTCCACCGTCACCGCCGCCCAGCTCCCCGCCGGCCCCATCAAGTCCATTCAGGACGGCACCAGCAACACGATCATAGCCATTCTCATTGGCCTTCGATAGTGATAGAACAGGCGTCGTGCGCACTGTTTTTTTCTTAACCCTCATCCTCTCAATAAACGCCCAGGAAATCGCCCATTGGCGCCCCGCCGGCGCCAATGGCATTTCCCTCGAAATCACCCCGCCCACCCGCGACTACTTCTCCCGCTCCGCTCACATCCTCACCATCGCGAAGCAGCCCGCGCCCAACCGCTTTCTCGTCCTCGAATTCCTCGATCAAGGCTACGGCCTCATCACCCTGTCCCCCGGTGTTCCCGAAACGCACCAGTGGGGTCCGGCGCGCGTCAACTCCGGTCGCGTCCGCCGCGCTGTCTTCAAATTCGATGGTCCCAACCCCGCCAAAATCCGCATTGAAGGCCTCGCCCATCTCCGCGCCGCCATCCTCACCAACGATCAACCAAAGCTCGAACCCGCCCCCCTCGTCGACCCCGCCATCAAGTTTACCCGCCACGGCGAACGCGTCAGCTCCGTCCCCGGTGACGCCAACACGCCCAAGGATATCGAACTCGCCCTGGCCGGCATTCGCAACCAAGCCCCGCTGCTTCGCGCTCTCGGCTTCAATGGCGTGGAAACCTACGTCCGCTGGGGCTACGTCGAACGCCAGCGCGGGGTCTACGATTGGACCTTCTACGACGCGATTCTCAATGAGATCGAAAAGCACGGCCTGCAGTGGTTTCCCATGCTGCTGGCCGGCTCCGGCTACGCTCTCCCGGCCTGGCTCCACGACGGCCCTGAAAGCTTCGGCTTCCAATGCCTTGAACACGGCGTTGTCCACGACACGCAGTCCATCTTCCATCCCTTCCAAACCGAATACGCCAGCAAATTCATCGCCGCCTTCGGCGAACGCTACCGCAACCGGAAGTCGCTGCTCGGCATCCGGCTCGGCCCCAGCGGTGACTACGGCGAAGCCCAGTATCCCGCCCGCGGCCCCGGCTATGGCTTCCGCCAGCACCACACCCACATCGGCTACTGGGCTGGTGACCCCCTTGCCCGCCAGGATTTCCGCCGCTACCTGAAAGAGCAGTACAAAGACCTCGATTCGCTCAATAAGGCCTGGGAAACCACCCACACCTCCTTCGACGAAATCCAGACGTTCCTTCCCGACACCGCCATCACCCGCCGCAAGCGAATCGACTTCGCCAACTGGTACACCGGCGCCATGAGCGACTGGTGCGAAAAATGGGCCCTGTGGTCCCGCGCCGCGCTGCCCAACACGCAGATCCATCAGTCCTCCGGCGGATGGGGACCCATCCCCATCGGCACCGATTACAGCTACCAGGCTCGCAGCATGGCCAAAGTGAAAGGCGGCATCCGCCTGACCAATGAAAGTGACGACTTCGCCGACAACTTCACCATCACGCGCATGGCCTCGTCCGCCGCCCGCTTCTACGGCATTGAACTTGGCTATGAACCCGGCGGCTTCGGCAGCATGCGTGGCGTGATGGCCCGCCTGTACAACGCCGTCACCACCGGCGCCGTGCACCTCTTCTACTATCTCGGAAACCTCACCGCCAACGATCAGGCCATCGACGCCTGGCGCAAGCATGGCCACATGCTTGATATGCGCGCCAAGCCCATCATTGACGTCGCGGCCTTCTATCCCGACACGGCCATCAAGCTCGACGACGAAGTGGTCCGCTACCGTTGGGCCTCTACATTCTTCACCGTGGGCCGCACACTTCGGGAGGAACTCGATTTCGATTATGCCAGCGAACAGATGATCGCCGACGGCGCGCTTGCCCGCTACAAAGTGCTGCTCTTCCTCTGGGGCGCCGTCACCGAAAAAGCGACCCTTGAAAAAATCGACCAGTGGGTCCGCAACGGCGGCATCCTTGTCTACTGTCCGCGCAATCGCGGCAACCCGGTCACCGTCGAAGGCGATAGCACCATCAGCAACCGCTGGCTCGCCGGCGACACCGGCAAAGGAAAAGTGTTCGCCTATGGCGGCGAAGTCATCCCTGCTCGCGCCTTCAGCGAATACATCCACTCGCTGGTCCTCAATACGCCCGGCATTCACCCGCGCATCCAGGCGGCGATGAAGATGAAGAAGCCGGATACCGTCTACTGGAGCGTTCTCGATAACGGCAAACTGGCCCTGCTCAACTTCAGCAGCCGCCCCGCCACTGTGCGGCTCGCCTCCGGCAAGGTCATCCTGATCCCCCCCCACGAGCCCCATATCGAGTAACAACTGTCACTATTTTTTCATGCGTCTTCCCACGCTAAGCGGTTATGCTTGTTCCCATGACTCGCGCCCAACGCTATCTTCTTGGGACCATTCTGAGCTTATCTTTTGCCCAGGCTCAGGAAACCACAGGCAGCATAACCGGAATCGTAAAAGACCCCACAGGAGCCGTGATTGCAGGCGCCTCCGTCACCGCCACCAACCAGGAGACAGCCGCTGAGTTTCGCGCCGTCACCGATACGGAGGGTGCCTATCAGTTTCCTCTCCTCCGCGCCGGCAGCTATCGCATCGTCGTTGAAAGCAAGGGTTTCCAACGCACGCAGCAGATGGTCGTCGTCAATACCTCCGAACGTCCGCGTATCGACGTCACCCTTACCATCGGCCAGGTCAGCGACACAGTGAATGTCACCGCCGAAACGCCGCTCATTCAAAGTGAGAAGGCTACCATCGGCCAAGTCGTTGAACAGCGCACCATCCAGTCCATTCCGCTTGCCACGCGCAACTTCACCCAGATTCTCGGCACCTCCGCCGGCGTCGTCGGTTCGGTTTTCAACGCCGATAACCCCGGCACCGGTTCCGATTCTGTCTCCGTCAACGGCGCGCGCCGCGGCTCCAATAATCTCCTCGTCGATGGCGTCCCCACCACCAATCCTCTCAACAACGCCCCGGACGGCGACGGCACTCCGTCCATTGAATTCCTGGGCGAATTCAAGGTGATGACGTCGCTCTTCTCCGCCGAATATGGCCGAAACCTCGGCTCCACCATCAACGTCACCACCCGTTCCGGCACCAATCAGTTCCACGGCGCGGCCTATGATTTTCTTCGCAACACCAAACTCAACGCAAGGCCCTTCTTCAATCCGGTTCGCGGCCAAAACAACCAGAACCAGTACGGCGCCAACATTGGCGGCCCCATGGGCATTCCCAAGCTCTACAACGGCAAGGACCGCACGTTCTTCTTCTTCGGCTGGGAAAGTTCCCGCCAGCGCAATGCCAATTCGGCTAACGCCGCCATCCAGCGCATCGTTCCCTCCGTTGCGCAACGCGCCGGTGATTTCTCCGCCCGCCGCGCTATCAACGATCCTGTAACGGGCCAACCCTTCCCAGGCAGCCTCATACCGGCCTCCCGCATTAATCCCATCTCTAAAGCCATCCAGGACAAGTTCATTCCCTCTCCGAACTTCTCCTCCGGCGCCAACAATTTCTTCGCCGCCCGCTCCATCGCCACCGATATCGATATGTGGACCGTCAAGGCCGATCACCGCTTCTCCGACAAGGCCACCATCTCCGGCCGCTGGTTCAAGTCCAAGCAAGGGGACCTCACGCCCTTCGGCCAGGGCCTTCCCGGCTTCGGTAACATCGCCAACCGCCAGAAGGACTCCGGCAACGCCACCTACACCCATCTCTTCTCCGGCACCCAGGTCCTGGAAGCCCGCTTCGGTTTCGATGACTCTTCCCAGTTCCTCCAAATGCAAAACGCCGATGCTCCCACCGGCGTAGGCCTTCGCCCCCTGGCCGCCACCAATCTCGATGGCATGCCCCGCATCAATATCCTAAACTATGTCCAGTTCGGCAATGAAGCCAACTGGTCCGATTTCATAAAGCGCTATACCGCCGGCGCCACCATGACCTGGATCCGCGGCAAACACAATATCCGTTATGGCGCCGAGTCTCAAGTGGCTGATTACAACCCGAAAAACGCCCAGGTCAGCCGCGGCCTTTGGCAGTACAACGGTCTCGCCTCCGGTGACGAATACGCCGATTTTCTGCTCTCCCACGCCCGCCTGAAACAGTTCTCAGCGCCCGGCCAGGGCGGCGAACTCAAAATGCGGGATAACCTGATGTCCGGCTTCGTCAATGACGATTGGAAAGTCAGTCAGAAGCTCACCATCAACTGGGGCGCCCGCTACGAATACCACTTTCAGCCCGCCGCCTACAATCTCGGCATGTTGAACTGGTGGCCCGAAAACTATCGGGGCGTCGGCACGCTGGAAGGCTCCGGCATCGTCCAGGGCGGCATAAATGGCGTGCCCAAGGCCACCGTGAACAACGACGGCAATAACATCGCTCCTCGCATAGGTATCGCCTATCGGATCACTGACACATTCGTCATGCGCATTGGCTCTGGCCTCTATTACGACACCCGCACCGGCCAAATCGCCCAACAATCCTTCAACAATCCCCCGACTTCCACTCGCGTCGAAGCCGATTGCACCGCCCCTGGCACGCCCTGCCGTCTCAACACGCCAGACAATTGGACCTATCTCGACCCCGGCCACGACCCTAGCCGCATTCCATTTCCCACACGCGCCACAGACCAGTTCCAGGTGTGGGGCACGGAGCGCAAAACAAAAATGGACAACGCCTGGCAGTACAACTTCTCCCTGCAAAAACAGCTTCGCGGAAACGTCCTGATTGAATCTGCCTACGTCGGCACCAAGGGAACCAACCTCATGGCCCGCCGCAATTTCAATCCGCTCATTCCCCAGGCCAATGGCTCCACCGCCCGCCTCTATCCCGGCTTCGGCACGCTTCTCGTCACCGCGCAGAACGGCTCGTCCAGCTATCACTCCTTCCAAACCACGGTTAAGAAGCGAAGTAAGCTGACCACCCTGCAAGGCGCCTACACCTGGGGCAAAACCCTCGGCAATGGCGACGATGGCGCGCGCTTCTTTACCAGCATGTTCCCCACTCCGTGGAACGATTTCAGCCGCGCCAAGGGTCCGGCGAATTTCGATCGCACGCATCGCTTCACCCTCGTCGCCAATCAGGACCTGCCGAATAAGTTCGATGGCGGCGCCGGCCGGTTCCTGCTCAACAACTGGTCTCTCAACGCCTTCCTCGTCATGCAAACCGGCACCCCGGTCACTGTGTTCAACCGGGATTCCGGTCAGGGCCTCGGCGGCATCGCCACCGATCCCGCGGGCGCTTTCTTCGCCAATGTCAACGCCGGTGTGCCTCTTCTCACGCCCGGCGACTTGAAGGCCAATCTGCGTAACTACATCAACGCCGGCGCCTTCACCCGCGCTCCCCGCGGAACATATGGTAACTCCGGCCGTGGCATGCTCCGCGGACCCGGCCAGTCTACAATAGACTTTTCTATCTTCAAGGATTTCAAATTCGGAGAACGGTTCAACACCCAATTCCGCACCGAAATGTTCAATATCCTCAACCATGCCAATTTCGGCAACCCAGGTAACACCATGGACAATGCCAACTTCGGCCAAATCACATCCACCTCCGTCAACGCGCGCCTCATTCAGGCCGCGTTGAAGTTTACTTTCTGAACCATGCGCCTTGCCCTGCTCCTCCTCGCGCCCGTCTGTATCCTCGCGCAAGGCATGGGCAGCGGCAAGCCGCCGGTGATCGCCAAACCCGCGGGGCGGACCGCCAGTCCGCCCCCGTTCACGTTTCGCGAGCTCGGCGGGCTCACCGCCAAACACCAATACGGCGACGGCTCCTCACGCTATATCCTCTCTATGACCGGCAATGGCGTTGCCATTCTGGACTTCAATAACGACGGCCTTCCCGACCTCCTCTTCAACGATGGCCGTGCCCCGGTCCTCTACCGCGGCCAAGGCGCCGCGAAGTTTGTGGACGCCACAGCCAGTAGCGGTTTCGCCGCGCATCCCTGGGGGCAGGGCGTGTGCGCCGGCGATATCGATAACGACGGCTGGACCGATGTCCTTCTCACCTACTACGGCCCCAGCCGCCTCTACCGAAACAACCGCGGGAAGTTCGAGAACATCCCTTTCCCCGCCTCCGGCAACCGCTTCTCCACCTCCTGCGCCTTTCTGGACTACGACCGTGATGGCCTCCTCGATCTCATCATTTCCAACTACGTCGCCTTCGACCTTGCCACCGCCCAAAAACCCGGCGCCACCAAATACTGCACTTGGGAAGGCATTGAGGTCTTTTGCGGTCCCCGTGGCTTTCCAACGGACCGGCCCCAACTCTTTCACAACGATGGCAACGGCCGGTTCACCGACGTGTCTGCCCAATCCCTGAAGGGCATCAACGGTCTTCACTACGGCCTCGGTGTGGCCGTTGCCGATTTCAATGACGACGCCTGGCCCGACATCTACATCGCCTGCGACTCCACTCCCGGCCTTCTGCTGCGCAATAACAAAGACGGCTCGTTCACCGATGTCGCCGTGGAAGCCGGAGCTGCCTATGGTGCCGATGGCGAAGAACTCGGCTCCATGGGCGTTGCCGCTGTCGACATCGATGGCGACGGCAAACTGGACATCGTAAAGTCCAACTTCATCAACGAAGCCCCCAGCGTCTATCGCAATCTCGGCGATTGGTTCTTCGTCGATATCACGCAGGAATCCGGCGCCGGCGCCGATACTTCCGCCGTTGGCTGGGGCCTCGGCGTCATCGATCTGGACCTCGACACCCGCCCCGATTTCGTCATTGCCAACGGCCACATCTATCCGGAACTCGGCCCGAAGTACAAGCAGCCAAAGTCGGTGTATTGGAACCGGGGCGCGAGGTTCTCCGTTGGCCGGCCCGGCCCCGCGCACTCCTCTCGCGGACTCGCCGTTGGTGATCTGGATGGCGACGGAAGCCAGGAAATCGTCATCGCCCACCGCAATGCCCCGCCGTCGCTCCTGAAGGTGGATGGCCCCAAGGGCAAGGGATTCGCCCTCCGCCTGGAGGGTACGAAATCGAACCGCGGCGCCATTGGCGCCCGCGTCACAGCCGGCCGGCAGGTGAAGGAGGTCTCCAGCGGCGGCAGCTACGCGTCGCAGAGTGATCTTGCGCTCCACTTCGCCGGTGATGCCTTACAGGTCGAAATCCGCTGGCCGAATGGAGACACCGAGAAACTGGGCGCGCTTCCGGCGGGCGCAATGTATCTGGTGAAAGAAGGGGCCGGCGTTGTCGGCCGCCAGCCATGGCGCTAGTGCTGGCGTTTTTCTTCCTGTTCGCAACCACCGCCGATGAGCTGTTTCAACGCGGCGTCCTGGCGCTGAAACGCAACGACAATCAGGCCGCCAGGGCAGCGCTGGAGGAAGCCGCGAAGCTTGCGCCCCGCGAACCGATGATCTGGCTCGCCGTCGCCGAAGCCCGCCTCCGTGCCAACGAACCCGCGCCGGCCGCCGCCGCCGTCACCCAGGCCTCTCGCCTCGCTCCGGCGGATGCAACTGTCGCCAAGGGGCGCGAAATGTTCTACGGCCGCCTCTTCGCGTATGCCCGCGCCCTGCTCGACAATCGCCAGGAGAAGCTTGCGGAGGCGGCGTTCCTCGCCGCGCGCAGCGTTAACGCCAAGGACCCGGAGCTCCACCGTCTCCTCGGCCTGGCTCTCTACGCCCAGGGCCGTAACGAACCCGCGATTGACGCCTTCCTCGCCGCCATCGACCTGGCGCCTGACGATGAGGCCCTCTACGCCGGCCTGGAGACCCTGCTGCCCAACACAGCCCGGCGTGCCGCCATTGACGCCCGCCTGAAGCCCTTCTCCGTTCGCTCCCCCCTCGGATCGTATTTGCTCGGTCTGTCCACCGGCAACGCCGCGTACTTCGAAGCGGCCCTGCAGCACGATCCCGCCTTCTGGCCCGCCGCCTTCGCCCTGCACAAAACAGTTCCCGCCCCGCGCGCCATCGCGCTTCTGGAGCAGGTGATCACCCGCAACCCCAACTACGCGCCGGCGCACTATGCGCTTTCCCAGCTCTACGCAAAGCAAGGGGACCGCGAAAAGGCGCAAGCCGCCCGCAAGCGGCACCACGAGTTGACAGCGCAAGGAAAGTAGGCGCGGCTACACGCCAACAGCCGCCAGCGGCACCCGCGCCGCCCGCGCCATGTCTTCATCCGGCGCGTAATTCCGCGTCACCACTTGTGGGCACCGCATACAGGCTGGCCTGCCCTCCTGCTGATACCATCGGCACTCCGAACGGATCAGGCAGGCGGGCAGCGCCTCCACCACCGCGGGCAGTATCTGGACAATCCGTGTCGCCAGATTACAGTTGGTCCCGTCAAAGTGGCAGCATTTCGCCTCTTGGCATCGCGCCGCAAAGCGCATGACGTCCGCCGGGTGCCGGGCGCCGGCCGCCAGCGCCAATACCTCCTCCGTTACACCCACGGGCTCGTTCAAGTAGGAAACCAGCGGCGCCGCCGCCGTCCCGCCCACCACGCCCAGCACCCGGGCGTCGGGCATTTCCGGTTGTGCGCTCGGGCACATGGGAGCAAGTTTTTCCATTGTCAGTTCCTTCGCCAAGAAATGTCCGCGCGCGCCGTCGTCATGCCGGCGCGCGCGGGTTTGCAATTGCTACAGTTCGAACGTCGGGCCGGGGTTGGGGAAGAATCCGGCCAGTATGCCTTTGTTCGTGATCAACAAGCCCGGCTCGGACACCTTCAGTCCCGCCAGCGCCTCGTTCCCTCGTGCCGCCGCCGCCACACCTTTGGCCAGCGTATTCGCCGTGCCCAGTGCTGCTTTCAAGTCCAGTTGATCGCGGATGATCAACCCGATGATCTCCGGACGAATCACTACTTTCGGTCCGGCGACAATGTCTTTGGGCAACGCCTTGACGGCCGCGGCCACCGCCGCGCTCAAGTCCTTTGAGCCCACGCTTGGTGCTTTGAATGCCATAGTTCCTCTTCTTGTCCGGAGCAGTATAGGGATTCAGCCCCGGCTATTGGAACTAGTGCCAGTACGCCGCCAACCGTTTCAACCAAGCGAAAACTTCTATCGCCCCCGCAATGGGTTCACCCACCGCAACCCCTCGAACCTGGCAAAATCGCCATCAGTCGTGCACAACTGCAAGCCATGCTCTATGGCCAACGCGGCCAAGTGGCAATCCACTACCAGATTTCCCTGCGCCCTGGCATCACGTAACAGCCGCCCCAGAATCTGCCCATGGCGCTCCGTCGGTCCCGGTATCCAGACCATTGGGAGCCGCAGCCAATCCTCTACAAATCGCCACGCTTCGTTCACCGTTCCGGGCCGCGCGAATAGCCGCGGATTCGTCGTAATTCGCAGAAACGCCAAAAATGACGGCCATGGAATCCCGATCCGATGCCCCGCGGCCACTTGCTCGCGCAACCAACCCGACGCGGCAGCGTGCTCCGCCATCTCGCTCACCCCAGCATAGATCAGCAGGTTCGCATCAATGAGGATCATTTTCGATCAGTTCCAGCACTTCCGCAATATTGTCGAAATTCGCCACCAGTGGCTTCCCCAATTTCATCGGTGCGGGGATCTCGCAAACCTGACGAGAACTCTCCGCCGCATACCCGCGCCGCAGCCGCTCATTGATCACCGATTTCAGCGTCGTGTTCTTTTCAAACAACTCCCGCTCAATCATCGCGCTCACATCCGGTTCAAGCGTCAGCGTTGTCCTCATGTCGTGATGATAGCATGATGATGCATTGATGTCCGACGCCTTCTCGGCACTGCCGTGATGCGTCCCTACCAACCCACCGCCTTCCCCTTATTCTGCTCATCCAGCCACTTCTGCAGCGGCGCAAAGTAATCCTTTATCGCCGTCGCGTCCATCTCAGGCTTGCCCGTGATGGCCCGCAAAGCCACGGGCCACGGCTGGCTCAAACCCATGCTCAGCATATCGTTCAGCTTCTTGCCCGCTTCCTTCGAGTTGTAGATCGAACACCGGTGCAGCGGCGTCTTGCAGCCCGCCGCCTGGCTCAGCGCCCGGTGGAACTGGAACTGCAGAATGTGTGCCAAAAAATACCGTGTGTACGGCACGTTCGCCGCCACGTGGTACTTCGCCGCCGGGTCGAAATCGTCCTCCGTCCGCCCCGCCGCGTCCACGCCCTGGTACTTCCGCCGCAACTCCCACCACTTCTGGTTGAAGTTCGCCGGCGTGATCTCGCCCGAATACACCTTCCAGCGCCACTGGTCGATCATCAATCCGAACGGCAAGAACGAAACCTTCGCCAGTGCCTGCTTCAGCAACAATCCAATATCACCGCTCGGGTCCGTGGCTTTATCCAGCAGTCCCACCTGCACCAGATACTCCGGCGTGATCGACAACGCAATCGTATCTCCAACGGCCTCATGGAATCCGTCATTCGCCGAATCCCGGAAAAGGAACGGCTGCGTCCGGTACGCCCGCTGGTAGATGTTATGCCCCAGTTCATGATGAATCACCGCGAACTCCTCGCCGGTGATCTGAATGCACATCTTAATGCGCAGGTCTTCGTCGTTATCCACGTCCCACGCCGACGCATGGCAAACCACTTCCCGGTCCTGCGGCTTCACAAACAGTGATCGCTCATAGAACGTCTTCGGCAGTGGCGCGAACCCCAGCGATTGAAAGAACCGCTCACCGTAACGCACCATCTCCAGCTCATCAATCTTCTTCTGCTTCAATATCGAAGTCAGGTCGTAGTTCTTCGCCGCGCCCTTCGGCTCCAGAATGTCGTAGATGTTATCCCAGCTCTGCGCCCACATGTTCCCCAGCAAGTGCGCCGGAATCGGGCCTTTTTCGGGCACCGCCGCCGCACCGTACTTCTCCCGCAGCCGCGTCCGTACATACGCGTGCAGACTCACATACAGCGGCCGCACCTGCTCCCACAAACGGTCCACTTCCTTGGCGAACGCATCCGGCTCCATGTCGTACTTCGACCGCCACATCGCCCCCATATCGGCGAATCCCAGCTCCCGCGCTCCCTTGTTGCCCAGCTCCACAAACCGCTGATAGTCCTTCTTCATCGGTTTGGCCACCTTGTGCCAGCCCTGCCATACGTCCAGCAGTTCCTTGGGGTCCCGGCTATTGGCCATAATCAGTGTGATGTCCTGCAGGTCCAGGCATCGCCCCTTGTCCTGCGCCGCGTCCCGGCAATACTTGCCCGACCCATACGCCGATTCCATCCGCGCCGTCAGTTGCGTCAGTTCCGACGCTTCCGCCTTGTTCGATGGCGTCACCAGCGTCAACCCAATCTTCAACAGCTTCATCTTCCGCGCCATCGCCGCCGGCAGTTCCACTCCATCGAAGCGTGTCGCTCTCCGTGCATAGCCCTTCACGATTTCAATGAACTGTTCATTCGCCAGCGCCGCCTGCATCTCGCTGTCCGGGTTTATATAAGTGGATTGCAGCCATTGCGCGCGGCTCAGGTAGTTCGCCTGCTTCAGCAGTGTAGCTTCCGCCTCATCCAGAAACGCCTTCGCTTCGTCCACCGTCTGCGCCTGCATTGCGGTGGTAACCATCAGCAGCATCAACACGAGATTTCGCATACCCTCATTCTCCTCCACCTCACCCCCGCCTTCCCAGCTATAGTAAAAATCACCCATGCCCCCCGATCTCGTCGTCCTTTTCGAACACCCCGAATGGCAAAAACCGCTCTGGGCCGCCCTCGAACGCCGCAACGTCAACTACGCCAAATTCGATCTCAAACAAGCCGCTTTCAACCCCGCCGCCGCCCCCACCGCCCCTCTGTATTTCAACCAGGCCAGCCCCTCCGCCTACGTCCGCGGCAACACCCGCGCGGTCCCCCTGTGCCTCTCCTATCTCCGCACCCTCGAACTCGCCGGCGCCCGCGTTCTCAATGGTTCCGCCGCCTTCTCGCTCGAACTCAGCAAATCCGCCCAGGCCGCCCTCAAACATAAGCTCGGCATCCCCCACCCCCGCACCCTTGCCTTCAACGACATCGATGCCGCGCTCGACCTCTGGGGCGATCACTTCCCCGCTCTCATCAAACCCGAACAGGGCGGCTCCGGCGCTCGTATGTTCCTCGTCAATAACCCCGCCGAAGCCCGCCGCCTTCTCCGCGAGCAACCCTCGCTCTGGTTCCCCGATAACCTCCTGCTCCTCCAGGAATACTTCCCCGTCGACCCCGCCAACGGCATCGTCCGCATGGAGTTCCTCGGCGGCCAACTCCTCTACGCCATGCGTGTCGTATCCCACGGCGCCTTCAATCTCTGCCCCTCCGAAGTCTGCAATCCCGTCTCCGGCGAAGGCCACTGCGAAGTAAAACCCGCCAAACCCGTCGAATTCTACGCCTATAAACAGGTGCCCGCCCAGGCCGTCGCCTACGGCCAACTAATCGTCCAGGCCGGCCAACTCGATGTCGCCGGCATCGAATATCTCGAAGCCCCCGACGGCCGACTCATCTTCTATGACGTGAACGCCAACTCCAATCTCCGCGCCCCCATCGCCCGGGACTACGGCGGGTTCGATCCCTTTGAACGCGTCGTCGACTTCCTCACCCAATAAAACTCTATGGACCTCCGCCCGCTGCTTGGTCTTCTCGCCTTTCTCGATTGGCCCCAATTCTTGGGCCCCTCCCGCAACGGTATCTACCCCGCCACCGACATCAAATGGCCCACCCAGGTCGCCTGGAGCCGCCAAGCTGGCCACGGCTTCGCCGGGCCTGTCATCGCCGGCGGAAAGGTCATCCTGTTCCACCGCCGAAAGCTCCGCGAAATCGTCGAAGCCTTCGACGCCCAATCCGGCCAGCCCCTCTGGGATTACCAATACCCCAGCACCTACGAAGACGAGTTCGGCTTCGATGACGGCCCGCGCTCCGCACCCACCGTCGCCGATGGCGTCGTCTACACCTATGGCGCCCAAGGCATGCTCCACGCCCTCGATCTCGCTACCGGCAAGAAACTCTGGCATGCCGATCTCCAGGAATGGTACGGCGCGAAAAAGGGCTTCTTCGGCACCGCCTGCGCGCCCCTCATCGCCAATGGCAATGTGCATATCATCGTCGGCGGCAAGAACTTCGGCGTCGCCGCCTTCGACGCAAGTACCGGCAAACTAAAATGGGGCGCCACCAAACATGAGGCCAGCTACTCCTCCCCCGTCGATGCCCCCTTCGGCCTAGTCTTCTTCACCCGTCGCGGCCTCGTCGTCACCACCCGCGATTCCGGCAAGGTTGTCTACGAACTCCCCTGGCTCTCCCGTGGTGCAACGTCCGTCAACGCCGCCACCCCCGTCATCGACGGCAACCTGCTATTCCTCAGCGCCAGCTACGGCGCCGGCGCCGTGGTCCTCGATTTTTCCACCAACCCCCCAACCAAACTTTGGTCCAACGACGATTCCCTATCCGCCCACTACGCCACCCCAGTCCTAAAGGACGGCTATCTCTACGGCCTCCACGGCATGGCGCAGACCGGCCAGGAACTCCGCGCCGTCGAAATGAAAACAGGCAAAGTTGCCTGGGCCATGAAGACCATGGGTTCCGGCTCCGTCACCCTGATCGGCAACGACCTTCTCTTCCTCCGCGACGATGCCCAGATGTTTCGTCTCCGCCCCACTCCAGAAAAGCTCGACGTCCTCGGCAACTCGAAAATCATGGAAGGCAAGGTCCGCGCCTACCCCGCCGTGGGCAACGGTCTCGTCTGCCTGCGCGACACGAATACCCTTACTTGCTTGCGCTAACCAGCCCCAGGTCCTTCTTCAACTGCTCCACAATCTTCCGCGCCTGCCCCGCCATCTCTTTTGTCGCGCCATTCTTCGGCTGCCGGTTCATTGACCACAGCAAATTCCGCGATTTCCGCTCCACCAGAAAAATCGTGCCCCGTCCCCGCCCCCACGACGAGTTTCCCAGCCGCTGCACCGGTTCGCCCGAAAGAAGGTCTTTCTTCTCCTCTTCTTTCTTCTCCACTTTCGGTGGCGCGGACGGGGCATACAACTCTCCATACTTCTTCTCAAAGCCCTCGCCCAGCGAATCGGTGAACAGCGCATCTGCCTTCTGCGCATCCGTGGTCACGGTGTACACCCCGTGCTTGGTCAGCTCGCTCGCCAGCAGTTGGTCCAGCCCATTCCCCATTCGCAGAATGTAAACAGACTTCACCTCTTTCGCCGCCGGGTCCATCCCGAAAACACTTGCGAGCGTCAGCGCGGAAAGAACAATAGCTTTTCTCACTCCATCATCATACCCATCCCCGGCGCATACTAGGAGTAACGAATCGCACATGTGGACTCGCCGCCAGTTCGCCGCCTCCGTCGCCGCGTTAGCCCAGCCCTCGCCCGCTCGCCCCAATATCGTCATCTTCCTCGCCGATGACCTCGGCTGGGGCGATGTCGGTTTTCACGGCGGCCGTACGCCCACCCCGAATATCGACCGTATTGCCCGCGAAGGCGTCGAACTCTCCCGCTGCTACGCCTACCCTTTCTGTTCCCCCACCCGCGCCGCGCTGCTAACCGGCCGTATGCCCATTCGCTACGGCATGGTCTTCACCGTCGTCCGCCCCTGGTCGCCCCATGGCCTGCCCGTTGACGAACATCTTCTTCCGCAGTCTCTTCAGGCCCTCGGTTATCAGACCGCATGCATCGGCAAGTGGCACCTCGGACACGCCCACCGCCGGCTGCTGCCTAACGCTCGGGGCTTCGATCATTTCTACGGCCACGTCAATGCTGACATTCACTATTTCACGCACCGGCACATGGGCGGGCTCGATTGGCAGCGCAATGGGGTCAGCGTCGATGAAGACGGCTATTCCACCTCTCTACTCGCCAGGGAAGCCGTCAACTGGATCGAAAGGCGCGACAAAATACGGCCGTTCTTTCTCTACCTCCCCTTCAACGCGGTTCATACCCCGCTCTCCGCCCCCGATGAAGTGATGTTCAAGCACAAGGACCTTACCCATCCCAAGCTGCGCGTGCTCGCCGGAGCCCTTGACGCCATGGATGCCGCCATCGGCCAGGTCCTCAGCGCGTTGGACAAGGAAGGCGTCGCCGGCGAAACGCTTGTTCTCTTCTTGAGCGACAACGGCGGCGCACCGGCCCAAGGCAGTGTGAACACCCCGTTGCGCGGCGGCAAAGGAACGACGTATGAGGGAGGCATCCGCGTCCCGGCTGCCATCCGCTTCCCGGGCCGCATCCCCGCCGCCAGCAAGTGCTCGCAGGTCATCACCGTCACCGATTTTTTCCCGACCCTGCTCGCCGCCGTCGGCGCCACACCAGCAAATAGGAAACCTCTAGACGGCCTGAACCTTTGGCCACAACTCACCGGCGCCCCGCCCGCCGTTCGCGAGCCCTTGTTCTTCGCAGTCAAGTCAAACGAGCGTGCCGATTACCGCTACGCCGCCCTCCACGGCGATTGGAAGCTGGTTAGGACTGTGGAGCAGGGAACTCCCCAGCCCACCGAATACTTGTTTCGTCTCCCGGACGAGAACATCAATGTGCGCGAGGCCAACCCAGCCAAGGCCCGCGAGCTAAGCACCGCGCTTGACCAGTGGCTCACGCTGCACCCGGACGGCGACATTCTGTCGTCGACACGTCCCCACCCGGGCTGGATCCCGCCGGCCGACTACGCCGCCGCCACCCGCACCGACTAACCCCGCCCCCGCCCCCCGCGCATCCCCCCATCGGAGCCACCCCCCGTCTGTCCCCCTCTAGCTCTGAAATTTCACGCTAACCAACACAAAAACATACAGGTTAAGCCAGAAATCGACCCTTGAAAAAACCACCCCCCCCTCCGCACCCCCCCCTCTTTTTTCCAATCGCAAAATAGCTCTCCGCCGCAACTGGATACAATAACAACTTGTACAAAGATCTCCGCATTACGGTGATCATTCCCTGCCTCAACGAGGAGCAGGGAATTGAAAAGGTGCTCCGCCGGATGCCCGGCTTCGTCGATGACGTCATCGTTGTCGACAACGGCTCCACCGACCGCACCGCCGACGTCGCACAAAGCTTCGGCGCCCGGGTCATCCGCGAAAACGTCCGCGGTTACGGCCGCGCCTACAAACGCGGCTTCTCCGACGCAACCGGCGACATCATCATCACCCTCGATGGCGATCACAGCTACCCCCCGGACGCCATCTCCTACCTCCTCGAAGCCTTCCTCCACCTCGAAGTCGATTTCCTGAACGCCTCGCGCTTCCCCGTCCGCGACAAAGCCGCCATGAGCTTCAAACACAAGTTCGGCAACTTCGTCCTATCCGTGGCCATGAGCCTGCTCTACTTCCACTGGGTCCGCGATTCCCAGTCCGGCATGTGGGTCTTCCGCCGCTCCATTCTCGATGGCTTCCGCCTGGAAAGCGACGGCATGGCCTTCAGCGAAGAAATCAAAATCGAAGCCCTCCGCAGTCCCAATGTCCGTTTCGCCGAAATCTCGATTCTCTACACCTCCCGCCTCGGTGAAATCAAGCTCAATCCCTGGCGCGATGGCTTTTTCAATCTCTATTTCCTGGCAAAGAAGCGGTTCTCAGCCCGTCGAAAGTAGCCTCAAATGCCCCTGGTGACGGCCATCCTCCCAACCTACGGTCACCACGGCCTCACCCATCAGGCCATCGCCCGCCTCGCCACGCAGTCCCGTCCCCCCGCCGAAATCATCGTCGTCGACGACGGTTCCCCCGTCCCCTTCGTCGCCCCGCCCGGCGTCCGCCTTCTTCGCCACTCCGAAAACCGGGGCTTCACCGGCGCCGTCAACTCCGGCGTCAACGCCGCGCAAACCCCCCTCGTCGCCGTTCTCAATAACGACGTTACCCTCGCCCCTGATTGGCTCGAACGCCTCCACCATGTAATTTCCTCCCAAGCCGTCGACTTCGCCTGCGGTAAACTTTACCGCCCCGACGGCCTCATCGACGGTGCCTTCGACCTCCTCTGCCGCGGCGGCCTCGCCTGGCGCGCCGGCGCCGGCCGCCCCGACGGCCCCCTCTGGTCTACCCCCCAACCTATTGATTTCACGTCCTTTGCCGCCGTTCTTGCCAAACGCGAAATCGTCGCCCTCGACGAGTCCTACCACTCCTACTACGAAGACGTCGAATGGAGCCTCCGCTCCGCTATCCTCAACAAAAAAGGGTACTTCGAACCTTCCGCCACCGGCATCCACACCGGCAGCGCCACCGCCGGCGCCTGGAGCTATTACTCCACCCGCCAACTCCTCCGTAACCACCGTCGCCTCGCCCTCCAATACCTCCTTCCCGAATTCGCCACCCAGTACCGCATCGCCCGCGTCCTCCTCCGCGCCCACTGCCTCAACCGGGGCCACTGGCCCGACGTACCCCGCGAACCGGTCTCCCAAAAACCAAAATCAGATCGATTGGCCAAAATACTACAAAAATCAGAAACAGAACTCTACAGGCTCCAATTCGCCTCCGGCCCGGATCGTTTCTGGCGCGTCTACTTCCAAATCGCCGGGAAACCCGTATGAGTGCCTCCCCGCTCGTGGTCTTCATTACCCACAATTCATCTGCATTCATCGCGAAAGCCATCAATTCCTGCCTGAAACAGGATCTATCTATTTATGTAGTAGACAACGCTTCCACCGATGATACTCTCGCCGCCATCCCTGCCCACTCCAATGTCCGCGTCCTCGCCAGCCCTGCCAATCTCGGCTTTGCCGGTGGTGTGAACCGTGCGGTTCGCCAGTCCGACTCTCCCCTCATCCTCCTCCTCAACCCCGATACCGAACTCCTCGACCCCATCGGGCCAATGCTGGCCCCCGTCGTTGAAAAACGACACAGCGCCGCCGCCGGATTACTCGTCAATCCTTCCGGAATTCCGCAAAAAGGGTTTAGTTTCCGTCGATTACCAACAGTGGTGACATTGGCATTCGAAGTGCTCGGAATAAACCGAATCTGGCCGGGTAATCCGGTCAACCGGCGGTTCCGATGCCTGGATGTCGATCCACTGCTCCCGCAGGAGATCGAGCAGCCGGCTGGGGCTTGTTTTCTCTTCCGCCGGTCTGACTGGGAACGCCTTGGCGGGTTCGACGAAGCCTTTTATCCCGTTTGGTTTGAAGATGTTGATTTCTGTAAACGCCTTCTTGCCGCGGGCGGGTCTATTTGGTTTTCGCCGTCCGTTCGCATCCTCCATCATGGTGGCCATTCTGTTCAAAAGATTGAGCTTGGATGCCGCCAAAGGGTCTGGTATGGTAGTCTGCTTACATATGCTGTAAAGCATTTCAGCCCGTCCGCAAGGCGGGTTTTGGCCGTAACGGTAGGGTTTGCAGTGGTTCCTCGTATCCTCTTCAGAGGCTCGGGGGAGTCGTTCCGATCTAGAAGTTCTTCCATTAAATTCATCTGGAGATTGGCACGGAAGTGCTTCCAGACGGGCCGTTCGACGGAGGATGTGCCCGGTGGGAAGCCGTGACGGTCTAACACCCTTTTCATGTCCCAACTCGATCTTGTCTCCGTCACATTGGTGACCTTCAACAGCGGGCGATTTATTAAGAAGTGCCTAGAATCGGTGCTGGCGCAGAAGTATACCGACCTGGAGCTTATCGTCATCGATAACGCTTCCACCGATGGCACAGTGGATATCCTCGAACAGTTCGATGGCCGCTGCCGCATCGTGTTCAATGACGAGAACATCGGCTTCTGCGCCGCCCAGAATCAGGCGATCGCCATGTCCCGCGGCGAGTGGGTGCTCACCCTGAACCCCGATGTGCTCCTCATGCCCGGTTTCATCCAGCAACTCGTCGAAGCCGGCCAGCTACACCCCCGCATCGGTTCCGTCTGCGGCAAACTGCTCACCATCAAGTCCAATTTCGAACTGCCCGACAAGCCGATGATCGATTCCACCGGCATGTACTTCACGCCCATGCTCCGGCATCTTGACCGCGGCAGCCAGCAGCCCGACAACGGCGAATATTCAAACTTTGAGTACGTCTTCGGTGCCACCGCCGCCGCCGCCCTCTATCGTCGCGAAATGATCGAAGACATCGCCATGAAAGGCGAGTTCTTCGACAACGACTTCTTCGTCTATCGCGAAGACGCCGATGTCGCCTGGCGTCACCAACTCCTCGGCTGGCGCTGCCTCTACACCCCCTACGCCCGCGCTTACCACGTGCGCAACGTCCTTCCGGGCAACCGCCGCGCCTTGCCTCCGGAAATCAACATGCACTCGGTGAAGAACCGCTTCCTGATGCGTCTCAAAAACATGACCTGGGATCTCTACCGGCGGAACTGGGCGGCCATCACCGTTCGCGATCTGGTCGTCATCGGCGCCTGCATCGCTCGCGAACACAGCTCGCTCAAAGCCTTCTGGAAAGTCGCCTGCGCCTGGAGCGGCGTACTCGAAAAGCGCGCCGAAATAATGCGCCGCCGCAAAGTCACCGATGAGTACATGGCCTCCTGGTTCCATTCCCAGCCTGTCAGCCGTCCGGCCCCCAAGCCTTCGCCGCGCGTGTTGGCACGGTTGAAGTCGGCCCGCGGCTAGGCGCCGGATGCGGATCGCCATACTCGGCACGCGCGGCATCCCCGCCAGCTACGGAGGCTTTGAAACCTTCGCCGAAGAGCTGGGCAAGCGCCTGGTCGCCAATGGCCACGAAGTCACCGTCTATTGCCGCGAACGCCACTCTGAGCCCGTCTACCTGGGCGTTCGTCTCGTCTACCTGCCCACCATCCGCCACAAATACTTCGACACCCTAGCCCACACCGCCATTTCCACCTTCCACGCCCTCACCCGGCGCTACGACGTTATCCTCTACTGCAACGCCGCCAACGCCATCTACTCCTGGCTGCCTCGCCTTTTCGGAACACCCACCGCCCTCAACGTCGATGGCCTGGAACGTCTCCGCAAAAAGTGGAACCGCCTCGCCAAAACCTGGTACCTCATCTCCGAGTGGCTTGCCACCTTCTGCCCCACCCAGCCGGTTTCCGATGCCGCGGCCATCCGCGACTACTACCGCGATCGCTACGGCTGCCACACCACGTTCATCTCCTACGGCGCCGAACAGGGCAAGCTGCCAACGAAGGATGCACTTGACAAGCTAGGCCTCGAACCCGGCCAGTACTTCCTCTACGTCTCCCGCTGGGAACCGGAAAACAACGCCCTGCTTGTACGGGAGTCGTTTGAACAGACGGAAACGAACATGCGCCTGGCCCTGATCGGCGACGCGCCCTACGCCCCCGCCTACATCGCCAAGGTCCGCGAAACCCACGATACCCGCATCGTCATGCCCGGCTATCTCTTCGGCCGGGGCTACAAAGAACTGGGTTCGCACTGCTTTGCGTACATCCACGCCACCGAAGTCGGCGGCACACACCCGGCGCTGATTGAGGCCATGGGCCGCGGCGCTCTCGTCCTCTATCTCGACACCGTGGAAAACCGCGAAGTCGCCGGTACCTGCGGCCTCCCCTTCACTGCCGATACACTCCCCCAAACCATGCGCCGCGCCCTCACCATGCCCGAAAGCGAGCGTGCCGCCCTCCAGGCCGCCGCCTCCGCCCGCGTGCAGGAGCGCTACAGTTGGGATGCCATCACCACGCAATACGAGGCCCTCTTCCGGCGCCTCATCGGGCGGCGTTAACTTTTCCCCCGCCCCGCCTTCTCCTGTCCGCCCTTGGTCATCGCGAACCTTCGCGTCATGGTCTTGATGAACTCCACCCGGCGGAATCGCAGCGCGCTCCAGTCCTCGTCAATCGCCACCATCCGCACCGGCTCAAATCCGTTCGCCCCAAACTGGTCCCACCCGTTGTCCCGGTTGAACTCGCACTTATACCGCTTCGACTTTCCTTTCGGATACGCCACCCATACAGTGGCGTCGCCCGTGGTGGCCTTGGCCACCCGCGCGGCAAACTGGTCCACCTCGATTTTCCGCGTGGCGAAAGCCAGTGCGAACGTCACGCCCTTCGCCCGCGACATCTCTTCATGCACGACGGCCGCCTCCCGCATCTCCGCCATCGCCGGCTGGAATGATTCCGGCGCGTTCAATACCCAGATCGCCGCATGGTCCTTGCCGTTCAGTTTTTCAAATGTGGGGTTCATAACAGGAGTCACGCCGCCTTATAGGTTAGCCGCCGCCAGACGTATTCCACCGGGCCCTGCTTAAAGTACTTCAGCCACAACATGCTGAACGGCAGTTGCACGGCATAAAACGCGAAACACCATTTAAGGCCAGTCACCGGATGCACCTTCCCATACATTCCCCAGCCGTAACTGTTCGCGATGGTTGTGAAGACCAGCGAGTGGATCAGGTAGTTGGTCAGCGCCATGCGGCCAACGGCCGCGAACGGCGTCATCCACCGCCTTACGCCAATCAGCAACAGCACCGCCGCATACCCGTAGGCCACCGCCGGCCGCCCAATAAACTCGCGTACCAGGCCCAGGTGTGTGCGCCACAGCGGCGCGTCCGCACCCGGGTGTTGGTAGCCCCACATCAGATCCCCCGCCGTGATCAGCAGCCCCAGCGGCAGCGCAATCCAGGCGAGTCTCGTCAGCAACGGGCGGAAGTTCTCCGGCTCATGCAGAATCCGCCGCCGCGCCGCCCACAGGCCCAGCAGGAAGTTGGCGAAGAGTTCGGTGGCCCAACCCACTTCTCCGCCCAGGTGGCGCAGGTCGGCCTGGAGGCGGTCTTTCATAATCTCCGGCACAGTTCCCGACGAATAGACGCGAACCGTTTCAATCAGGTCCTTCGCCCGCTTCGCCTTTCGTTCCGCGTCCTTCTTCTGCTCCTCGGCCGTGGGTTCCTTCTTGGTGAAATGCTCAAACGTTGTGCCCATCGTTGCCAGCGTAAGCGGAACCAGCGTAAGTCCCGCCGCCCAAATCAGCAACGTCTTGTCCGCGCGTTGCCGGAATTGCAGCAGCGCGAACCCCAGCAGGGCGTAAACATGCAGAACGTCGCCCCACCAGATCAGCGTGAAATGCAGCAGTCCAATCACGAGCAGTACCAGCAGCCTCCGCCGGTACGTGGACAAAAAGTCCGGCGAATGGCGCTCCGCCGCGCGCTGGAATTGCACCCCGAACCCCAGCCCGAACAGAAAGGAGAACAAGGTATAAAACTTGCCCTGCGCGAAGATGTACACAAACAGCGTCGCAAGGCGGTCCGGCGTGGAAGTCCAGTACGGGTTGTTCTCCCAGTTGAAGAACGCCGCCATCGGGCCCACATACAGCGGCATGTTGATCAGAAAGATCCCCAAAACCGCTATCCCCCGCAAAACGTCCATCGCCGCAATACGCTCCTGCCGCGGAACCGGGGCCAGCGGCACCGCCTCCGGTTCGGCCTCCGGAACGGATTCGGGCATCGGCTCCACTTCCGGCAGTTCGTCTTCGGGCATGGGCTTAGTTTACCGCTTGCCGCACCCGCCCCTCACCGCACCGCCGCCGGCATCCGCGCCGTCCATTCCTTTCGCTGCGCCGCCAGCGCACCCGCGTGGACCTCTTCCAGCAGCTCCAGGCATCGCGCCGTAAACGTCAGCCGCGTATACCCGCCGCGCCGCAATACCTCTCCATGCTCCCCCCACACCACCACGCAGATCGCCGCCATCAGCGCCTTATGCCCGCCCCGCAATAACCGCAACGCCTCCCAGCGCCGCCACACCGCCCCTAGATTCGTCGCCTGAAACCGCAAATGCATCGCCTCATCCCGCAACAGCCGCGTGCATATCGCCTTCAGCCAACGCGAAGCCGTCGCCTCCCGCACCGCCGCGTAGTACGGCACCGCCACTATCTCCGCGCACACCAATACGCCCGCCATCAGCCCGAATCCCAGCCCCTTCCGCAACACCCGGAACACCGCGTCGCTCCAGCATCGCTGCAATAGCGGATACCCTTGCGCCTTCAAAAATTCCCCCAGCCACCGCGCGTGCCGGTTCTCTTCCTCAATAAACAACGCCATCGCCTCTCCCAGCCATGTGTCCCCGCTCGCTTCCCCAAACTTCCGCGCGTACCGCAGTAAATGCCGCCCGTCCGACGATTCCCCCAACTGGAACTGCGCCAGCGATGGCCCTAGCAGTTCCCGCTCTCCAGGGCCCCACTCGTCTCGCGTCCGCGCCTCCAACTCCTCCAGCAAACTGCGCCGGAAATGGTTTCGCCACACCATCCCGGCGGGCCATTCTCTCATTGTAATTTCACTCATGAAAGTACTTTACCTTGCAAAGTGAATCCACGCAAGTGTTTTCTTTGGTGATAACCTACTCGGCGAAATCCCGCTTTTATCTATTGAGGACTCATGAATTTCACCCTGCTCGAGCAGAACATCCTGATCGCCAAAGGCCTCACCGCCGAACAACTGAACGCCCTCGACGCGGCCGGCCTGCGCGCGAAGGCCGATTTTGCCACCGTCGGTGACGCCGCCACGCTCTGCCAATTGCTGCCTTCCCTCGACCCAGCCATCGCCGCCGCCGTCATGGAGTGGGCGCTCGGTCGCCCGGCCGCATCCGCCACGCAGGAGCCCGCGAAGCTCGTTGTCGATTCGCCCGACGCTGTCTACTGCGTCCACTGCAACGCCCGCCAGCCCAAGGACTACAAAACCGGCGAACTCTGCCCCGGCTGCGGGAAGCAGGCCGAACCTGTACAGTCCTGCCACTGGTGTTCGGCCACCGGACCCGGCAAGTTCTGCCGCGGCTGTGGCGCCGCCTTTGTCCCGCTGGCGGAATTCGATCTGGCGGTGCTGCTGAAACGGGAAGGCGTGGCCAAGGAAGAAATCTCGCGTCGCCTGCTCGTCATGACCGCGCAGGAAAAGAACGAACTGTGGGGCCGCGTCCGGCGCATCCACGGGTAATGCGCGCCCTTTGCGAGGCCTGTCAGGCGCCGCAGCCCGTCGATTGGCGCCCCGGCGATCTCTGTGTCGCCTGCGGTCTGGCAGTGCGCGCGGAGGCGCGCTGCCATTGGTGTGCCACCTGGGCGCCGCACGCGAAGTTCTGCCGCAAGTGTGGCGCCGCCGCCATCGGGCGGCATCACTATGGCGCCGCCCGCATGTTGAAACACCTCGGTGCCAGCATCTTTGAAATTCCAAGTCTGCTCGCCGATCTCGATCCGGCCCAGATCGATACCTATTCCGCTATCTACGCCACGCACGCCGCCGTCGCCCATCGCCACGTCGAAATCGCCCGCGCTCTCGGCCAGCAACTTTATCTCCGGCAATGGGCGCAGGAAATGGAGGATTCGCTGGTCCCCCAACTCCCCTGGCCGGACGAAAAGCTCGCCGCCTACAGCACGGCCACCAGCCCGGAAGAAAGCCCCTTCGCCCTCATCCGCGATCTCGCGGAGTTAGCCTCCATGCAGGCCGGCGTCTTCAACAGCGTCTCCCTATCCCTGCTCCAAAGCCCCAACCCGTCCGTCGCCGCGGAAGCCGCCCTGCAACTCTCCGGTTGGCGCGCCCTCTTCGCCACCCGCACCGGCGCCAAGCGCCCTCACCTAATTCCCCCTCTCCTGCAATCGCCTCTTCCCGAACACGCCGCGCCACGGCTCGCCGCGCTTGGCCATGAACCACCTCCCGCCTTCTCCCTCACCGGCCATCCCGATACGGATTTCCTCATCGTTCTGCTGGAAAAAAACCGCACCGCTCTGGAGCAGTCCCTCCACCATCCGGACCCGGAACGCCGCTATGTCGCCGCCAGCCAGCTCATCTTCATCGGTGCTCCGGAAAACATCGGCCCCGCGCTCCGTAGCGCAACGCCCGGCCGTCAACTCGAACTCCTGCGCGAAATTACAAGCGCCAAACGGCCCGTTCCCAATCTCCATACCGAGTGTTTCGACATCTTCCTCAACGCGGACGACCACCGCCTCTGCCGTGCCGCCGCCTCTGCCATCGTCCTCAACCGCCACCCCGCCGATCTCCTACGGCTCATCGACCTCTCCAATGCCTCCCACGACATCGTGCACGCCGTTCTCCTGTCAAAACCGGCTCCGGAAACCTACTCCGAAATCGGCCGCCGCCTTGTCGAAACCGGAAAGTTCGATAGCGGCCAGTGGGGCCTCGATCTTGCCGCCAAACCCGGCGCCATGCCACTCGGCTTCGTCCTCGAACACTTCCCGTCCGCGCCCCCAGCCATGCAGTGCCATCTTCTTCGCTTCGCCGAAAACCAGGTGGAGGCCCATGGCGTCGAACGCTCCCCGCTGGAGCGGCTCATCATCCGTCAGTGTCTGGCGCCCGGCACGGTGGAGGTCATCGCCACCGCCTGGGCCTGTATCCACCGAATTCAGATGCATCGCCGTGTCGGCCTCACCGTGCCCTGCGACCTCTCACTGGAGAACGTCGAATGGTGTTGGACCATGCCCGAACTGCTCGCCGCCATTGCCCAATTGATGGCCAACCCGGAGGCGGTTGGCCAGCCCCTGGTTCGCGACGATTTCGACCGTTTTCTCCGCTCCGCCGAACCGGAATTCTTCGCCGCCGCCGTCCATTGGCCTGACGAATGCCGCCGCGTCATCCGCTCCGCCCCCCTCGCCGACCCCTACATCTACGCCCTTCGCTTCGCCGAATCGCTCCGCCTCTAACTGCCGGAATACGGCGTAACCGCCGGCCACGGCAACACGACGTTCCGCCTCTCGGCCACGCCCCGCTTCCGCAGCCCCGCCGCCCCCATGTGCTCCCAAACCCAATCCAAATACCCTTCCTCGTCCACCCGCAGCAATACCTTATGCGGCCCCGGCCCGCTGTCAAAATCCGTGCGCCCTTCGTTGCTCACGCGCACCGTTCCCTTCAGCCCGCTGTACAGGTCCGGTTCCGCCAAATAAGCAATCACGTTGGGATCATGCAGCGGCCCATCCGTATGTCCCCACTTGTCTCGCGAAAAATCCGCATACCGGTCCAACATGCCAGCCACCTCCACGTCCAGGTCGCCCAATCGTCGCCGCGAAACCAGCGTTCGCTGGGAGATGTCCAACGGCGCCACCGTCACCTTCACGCCACTCCCAAACACGGTCCGCGCCGCCGCCACGTCACTGTAGATGTTGAATTCCGCCTCCCCCGTCACATTGCCCCGGGAGTCTACCCGTCCTTTGCCCGCCTCGAACGCGTAGGTGCCGAAGCCGCCGCCCATAATCACTACTTCGTCCAGGCCGCCCGCTAACGACGGCCGCGCCCGCAGTACCGCCGCCACATTCGTCAGCGGCCCCAAACACGCCAGCGTCACGCCCCCTTTCTCCAGCATCCCCGTTAAATACTCTTCAGCCGTCGCCTCCTGCGCCGTCACGCTCGCCACCGGCCATGGACACCCAGCCATTCCATCGTCCCCATGCACATGCGCCGCCGTGTGGTTCGCCGTCAGCCCCGCATAAACAGGAATGTCCAGACGTCCCACCCGCGCCAATATGCACAGTGCGTTCCGTGTCGTTACTTCCAACGGAACATTGCCTCCCACCGTCGTCAGCCCCACTACGTCCAGCTCGGGGGTGTGCAGCGCGGCGATAATCGCCACCATGTCATCAACACCAGGGTCAGTGTCGATAATCAACCGGTCAACCATAAACCCAAATTACAATGAAGCCGTGAAGTATGCACTATTTTTCATCCTTGCTCTTTCGGCCGCGCCGCCTCCCACCGATGCCGCCGCTGATTTTGCTCTCCGCCGCTGGCAGGCGCTTCACGCCCGTTTCAGCCCGCAAATGAAAGCCGCCGCCACCGTTGAGAAGCTCGAAGCGCTCGCCCAGTTCGGCGTTTGCCAACCGCCCGCCGAACCTCCCGTCACTTCTACGCCCCGCCCCGGTCTCTCCACCAGCGTCTATAAGATCGTCTGCGAAAAGCGTACACTCGGCCTCTCTCTCACCACCAGCGCCGACGGCCTCATTCAGGGAATGTTTTTCGTGGAGCCTCCCACCGGCCTCAACGTCACCACCGGCATCTACCAACTCCCCGCCAGGCTTACGCTCCCCCCTGGCCCCGGCCCTTTCCCCGCCGTCGTGCTGGTCCACGGTTCCGGCCCGCACGATATGGATGAGACCATTGGACCCAACAAGCCCCTCCGCGACATCGCCGAGGGGCTCGCCGCCCGCGGCATAGCCTCTCTGCGCTATACCAAGCGGACACGTCAGTACAAACCGGCCAATATAACCCTGAACGAGGAAACCATCCAGGACGCCGTCAGCGCCGCCAGCCTGCTTCGCTCCACCGCCAAAATCGACCCCGCGCGCGTCTTCATCGCCGGCCACAGCCTCGGCGCCTACGCCGCCCCGCGCATCGGTCAGGCCGATCCGAAGCTCGCCGGCCTCATTCTCCTCGCCGGGAATACCCGTCCCATCACGGTGCTCATCGACGAGCAAATCAAGTACCTCGGCGGCACCCCGGCACAGGCGGAACAGATGAAGCGGTCGCTCCCCGCCGCCTATCTTGAAGAACTCGCCGCGGACCCCGTTCCCGTCGCCGCGGCTCTTGCCATGCCGATGTTTATACTTCAGGGCGAACGTGACTACCAGGTCACCATGGAAGATTTCAAGCGGTGGCAGGCGTTGAAGGGGACGCGCGTTACGCTGAAGTCCTACCCCAATTTGAATCATCTTTTCCAGCCCGGCGAGGGCAAATCGAAACCGGCCGAATACGCCGTTGCAACGCCCTTCGCTGCTCCGGTCCTGGACGACATCGCGGCCTGGATCCTGTCGATTCGCCCGCCAACTCCGCCATCACCGCCGGGGCAGGCACAAGCAGCTCGGCGGGAAACCCCACATGCAACCCAAATCCCGCCGGGACACGTTTCAACGTGTCCCAAAACGCGCTACATCCCCCACCCCCATAGCCCCAGCCACAAGCCACCCGCCAAAGCGGCGGCGCAGCTCATGTGTAACCTTCTCTTCGGCGGCGAGTTTGGCCGAACACGCGCCTCCGGGAAGCCAAAACTCTTCACTCACAGCGCCGGCTCGGTGGTTCGTACCACGGACGAACCCGGATTTTCCGAGCGGATTCATCCTTACAACGCCAAGCTCGTTGCTATTCATCAACACCATCTCGGCTTCCCAGCATCCTTTTGCCACCCACGCCCAATGTGGGTCACTGAAGACTGAAATCTGTATTTCCCTTCATTTCAACCACTTGGCGCGGGCGCCTCCCGATTGTGGTTGTCGTCTCTGCTAATCTGCCAGTAAAGCAACGTCACACCTACAAAAAGTGGACCTGCCCCGGTCTCGCGAACTGCGCGCTCCAGCGGGGAAATGGATGTGGCGTTTCCCCGCAGACAACCTGGCGACGCGGCCTAACGTCCGGACACGAGGCATTCCCGCAAATCCGGCGTGCCCGGACGTCTTCCCCTGCCTGCCGGATGAGAACTTATCACTCCCCGCACAGGACCGTCCCAGAACTCATTGAAAACAAACAACCCAAGCCCCAACCCCGCAAACCCGTAAACAAACACCCCCAAAACACAGCACCGTCCCAGAAGTCATTGAAAACACACAACCCGAGCCCCAACCCCACAAACCCGCAAACAAAGATACCCAAAACACAGGACCGTCCCAGAAGTTATTGAAAACAAACAAGCCAAGCCCCAACCCCACAAACCCGTAAACAAACACCCCCAAAAACACAGGACCGTCCCAGAAGTTATTGAAAACAAACAAGCCAAGCCCCAACCCCACAAACCCGCAAACGAACACCCCCAAAACGCAGGACCGTCCCAGAAATCATTGAAAACAAACAACCCGAGCCCCAACCCCACAGACCCGGAAACAAACACTCCCGAAACACAGGACCGTCCCAGAAGTTATTGAAAACAAACAACCCGAGCCCCAACCCCACAAACCCGCTAACAAACACTCCCGAAACACAGGACCGTCCCAGAAGTCATTGAAAACACAGCCTAAATCGCCCTGCAATCCTTCGCCCGCTGCAAAAACGTCCGCAACCCCCGCACCGTCGACGCATCGTCAAACTGCCGCTGCATGACCACCGCCTGCTCCGCCCCCGCCTCGAAATTGGCCACCCGCGCCTGCATCTCCGCCGCGTGAATCCCGTAAAACTGATACAGCGTCGCGTACCGCGTCACCAACTGCGCCGGGTGCAGGTCCCAACCCTGATAAAACCCCTCAGCCAGCGACAACAAAATCTCGTCCCGATGTTGTTGCCACGCCGCAATCACCGGATCGCGCCGCTCCCCAATCGGCAAAATCTTCGTCGGCCCGTCCACCACATCCACATCCGTCCCCGCGAACGCCATTAGCATCTGCATCCGCGCCGACGTGCAAGCCGAATGGTGCAGCCGTTGAAACGGCGCCGACACGCCCAGCGACGCCAACATGTCATACGGCCCCAAATGCACACCCAGCAGCTTTCCCCCCGCCGCGTCCAATAACTCGCGCAGCCGCCCCAATATCGGCGGCGTCTCCACCAGCGCCTCTATCCACGCCCGCCCCCGCAGCTCCACCGCCAGTTGCGCCACCTCCTCCGGCCGCTCCACCTTCGGCAGCGTCACCCGGAAATTCGCCGGCATCCGGTACGATACCGTCTGCAAAAACAGCCGCAGCGTCCGCAACGATCGCTCCCGTGTCGCCCCGTTCAACGGCCGTATCCGAATGCCCAAAAACGGCGGCAACGTGCCCGCGTCCGCCCCATCGCGCACCTTCTTCGCCGCCGCGATCGCGTCCCGGTCCTCTTCCTCGTCGTCATGCGCGCCATAGCCGTCTTCAAAGTCGATCCGGTAGTCCTCCACCGGTTCGGTGGCGAGCTTCTCCCGCACGCGTTCCACCACCGCCTCGCTACAGTCCAACTCCGCCGCCGTCGGCGCCCAACGGTCCATCGCCGCCAGCGCCAGCCCACCCAGTTTCCGCCCAATATCGGCCCGGAACAACTGCGCCCCGCCGTAGACGACGTGCACCGGCTGCCGTCGCGGTGTCATCCGCGCACCGCCGGCAACGGGTACTGCAACGACTCTCTCAGCCACTCCCCGTTCTCTCGCACCGCCTCCCGCAGTTGCCGCACCAATCCCTCGCGCCGTTCATACAACCGGTACCCATCGCGTGAACGCAAATACCCGCGCGCCTCCGGATGCCGCTCAAACAACACATCCCCCAACTCACTGTGCAGCCGCGCGAACTTCGCCCGCCGGTCCAGCAGCGCCTTAATCAAAAACGGAATCACCATGGAATAATCGCCCTGCATGCTCTCCGTCGATTGCACATACGTCTCCCGGTCCACCTTGCCCCACGTCACCGCCTCCGCCGGCGGGCACGAACTCAACGACCCATCCGTCACCGGCGCCGTCGTAATCTGCACATCGAACTCATACCCCCGCACATCCGGCAGCCCCAGCACCTGGCCCAGCGCCGGCTCCGGCTGCAGATTGTAATTCTTCGGCACGCCCCCGCCCAGCATAAACGTCGCCAGCGCTTTTGAGTCGCTTTCGAACAAGCCCCAGTGATGATACGCGCACGCCTCGAACACTTCGGCGTGTATGTCGAGATCGAACGCGTACTCCGGCAGCAGCCCCGCTTCGCGCATCGCCCACAGCTTCATCGAGTTCAGGAACACGCTCCCATCCCCCGGCGCGCCCACAAACACCGGAATCGCCATCTTGTGACACGTCGCCAGCAGCCCCGGCTCCACGCCGCTCGCCGCCTCCTGCTCCGCGTACCACTTGCCCAGCAGGTTCCGCAGCTCCGTCCCCGTCATCCTCTTCTGGAACTCCGGCAACTGCAGAATCGCCGTCAGGAACCGGTCCTGGTCCAGCAGCACGTCTTCGTCAAACGCCATATCGGTCACGCGGATCGTCCGCTCATCGCGCAACGCGCCGTCGTCGCCGAAGATCGGCACTTCAAACACCGGATCCCGCCGCCCCGTCAGGCTCCGGTGCCCGTCGTGATAGCAAACCGCGTCGGTCGTTGACAGGTACGCCACCCAACCCGTTTCAAGCAGAGGCAACAGCCACGTCTGGTGCTGGCCCGATACCGTCACCGGCCCCGCAATCGCCAGCGTCAGCGGGCACCCCATGCCAATCGCGCGGTCCAGGATCGTGTAGATGCGCCGCAGGTACGCGCCGCCAAACGCCGGCAGGCAATGCCGGAACAGTTCATCAAGCGACGCCACTTCATCGACGCGCTTTACCCGCACCGTCTGCCGGTGCTCGTTGTCGCAGGAATTCATCTCAACTCTATGATGACTCACTGCTTCCGCTCACTGTATGGAACCACCGTTTCCATCCATTCCGGCTTCGGCGCGCCCTGCAGAAAATGGCCGAAAAACTCCAGCATCCGCGTCGCGTAGTCGCGCTGGTTGGCCCGCTTCCGCAGTCCGTGCGGCTCCCCGTTGTAGTTGAAAAAGTAGACCTCTTTGTTCAGCCGCCGCAGTGCCAGGTAAAACTCAATGCCTTGCGTAAATGGCACCGCGTCGTCTCGGTCGTTGTGCAGCATCAGCAGCGGCGTCTGAATCTGGTCCACCCGGAACAATGGCGAATTGTCCAGATACCGCATCGGATACTCCCACAAGCTGCCGCCAATCCGGCTCTGCCCGCGCTCATACTGAAACTGCCGCGGCACGCCCGCGCCGTAACGTATCCCGTCATAGGCTGATGTCATGTTCGCCACCAGCGCCCCCGGCGCCGCCGCCGCGAAACGGTTCGTCCGCGTCACCATATACGCGATCTGATACCCGCCCCAACTGTGCCCTTGTATCCCAATCCGCTTCTCGTCCACAATCCCCATGTCCACCACGCGCTGCACCGCCGCCAGCACGCACTTCATCGCGCTCTCCCCCGGATACCCGGCCGTGTAGACTATGTCCGGCATCAGCACCAGGTAGCCGTTGCTCGCATACAGCGACGCATTCACCCGGTGCGACGGCGACGGCTCCACGAACGTGTGCAGCCCGCCCGATAGCCGCTCGTAAATGTAGACCAGCAGCGGGTACTTCCGGGTCGCGTCGAAGTTCTCCGGCTTGTACAGAATTCCCTGCAGCGCCACGCCATCGGTGTTGCGGAAGTCCACCAGCTCCGCCGTGCCCCACTGCATCTCCTTCTTCTGCGGGTTCGCGTCGCTCACCTTCCGCAAACTCGCGAACGTCGAATCGGTCACCAACAGGTCCGGGAACTCATCGAACCGCTGCGCCGTCAGCACCGCCACATCGGCCGATTTCGCCATCATCAGCGCGCCGAACTTCTTCGCCGCCATCAACAACCGCGCCGGTTCCGCCGCGCCTTGCAGCCAATCGCGGTAGAACCCGCTTTCCTTGTTCGCCTCCCGCTCCGCCGAAAGCAGCAGCGGCTGCGCGCCATCAATGCCCCGGTCGCGCGGATCCACCCGCGGCCGCGTCACACGGAGCGCCATCCGCTCCCGCCGCCCCAGCCCCTCCGTCACGTTCTTCGTCTCGCTCCCGTCCGGCCGCAAGGCCCACACATCATAACGGTCGTAGACAATGTACCATCCGCCGTCCTTCGTCCACCCCGCCGCGCCATAGCTGTTCGCGCTCCCCGTCATGTCGTACTGTTCATCGGCGAACGAAACTGGAATCTTCCCCGTCAGGTTCGCCGTCTTCCCGCTCTTCATGTCCAATGCCCGCCACGCCTTCTCCGCAAAGTAGACGGCCCACTTGCCGTCCGGCGATAGCACCGGCGTTGCCAGCGTCTTCTCCACCGCCAGCCGCCGCTCGCCCGTGTGCGCGTCCAGCGTCCAAATGTCCCGGTACCTCGCGTCAAAATCCGCCAACCGCCCATACTTCCCTTCGCTCACCCCCAGTGCCGTGTTCGCGTCGTCGCTCACCGTGGCCTCGCGAATGGCGTCATCCCCCAGCATCACCAGCTTCTTTTCCGCCACCCGGAACAGCGCCGGCCTTTGTTGCCCCCGCTCGGTCGCCGCCCGCGCCTTCTGGATCGTCTGTATCCGTTCGTCCCGCCAGTGCCACAGCTCATAAACAGCCTTGCTCCCATCGGCTGTTTTCCTCGCCTGCGGCTTCGCGCCGAAACTGAACACCAGCGCCGCGCCGTTCTTCGTGAATGTGAACGGCCCGCGCTCGCTCACCACCTGGCCCGCCGGCGCCTTCGCCCACTCTTCCGCCGCGCCCTCGCCCAGCCGCCAGCCGTACGCCACGCCATCGGCCAGAAACGCAAGTTGCTTCCCGTCCGCGTCAAACGTCAGCTTGGCGTACTTCCCCTTGCCGCTTTTCAACACGGTGCGCGCCCCGCCGCCCACTGCCACCGCGAATACCTCGTCCGCCGTCGCCGCCGCCAGCGTCGCCCCGTCACGGCTCAGTGCCATCTCGGTCACACCTTCATACACCGCCGATGCGCCCCCTCCCAGTACGCGCACCCCCAGCCGCTTCGCCTCGCCGTCCTCCAGATACGCCACCACCGGCGCGCCCGTCTCCGCCACCGCGAAGCTCTTGATGCTCTCCATCCGCGCCACCGCGCCGTCGGCCAGCGCCAACACCGCCATTCCATTCTTCTTCCCAAACGTCTGCGTCACCACGTACCGCCCATCAGAGGAAATCGCAATCCGCGGTCCGCGCGGCGGCGGCGGGCCCTCCCCCTCGCCATCGCTTGCCGGCGGCGGCTGTAAGCCCACCGGCACGCGGTATTCCTTGCCCGTCGCCAACTCCCGCGCAACCACTTCGCCGTCCCGCGCCTGTGGCATCAACGCATACACCAGCCACTTGCCGTCATCAGTCAGCTTCTGGCCGGAAATGGCTCGCCACGAATCGTAGTCGGCAATGGTCAACGGACGCTTCGTTTGCGCCGCCAGGTTCAAACAGAGAACGAACAGAGGTAAGTAGACCCGCATAGCCCTACAATACAATCACCAGCCATGAGACCCGCCCTGCTTCTGCTCGCCGTCACCGTTTCCGCCCAGCCCGCTATTCAATTCAGCCGCCCCGCCGGCGAATGGACCGAAGCGCTTCCCATCGGCAATGGCCGCCTGGGCGCCATGGTCTTCGGCGGCGCTTCCGACGAACGGCTGCAACTGAATGACGACCGCGTCTGGGCCGGCGGCAAGATCGATCGCCTCAACCCCAACGCCGCCCGCGCCCTTCCCGAAGTGCGCCGTCTGCTTTGGGCCGGCAAGGTCCGCGAAGCCGAAGCGCTTGCCGAACGGGACATCATCTCGCAACCGCGCCGCATGCCGCCCTATCAACCCCTCGGCGACCTCCATCTCTACTTCCCCGGCCACGATCAAGTCACCAGTTACGAGCGCAAACTCGACCTCGCCACCGCCGTCCACACCACCCGCTACCGCACACAGGACGCAAACTTCACCCGCGAAGTCTTCGCCAGTCACCCGGCCCAGTTGATCGCCCTGCGCATCAGGGCCGATAAGCCCGGCCAACTCACCTTTCGCGCCCGCCTCCGCCGCGAAGCCGACGCCACCTCTTCCGCCCGCGACAACCTGCTGATACTCGAAGGCCAGGCCCTGCCACACGGCGAGCGGCAAGCCGCTGAACCCAAGGCCGGCGCCAGGTTTCGTGCTCAGGCCCGCGTCAGCCATGTTGGCGGCACGCTTCGCGCCATCGGTGAGGAATTCGTCCTTGAAGGCGCCAGCGAAGCCACGCTCTACATCACCACCGCCGCAACAGTTTCCACCAAAGACTTCGATACTCTCCAAGCCGAGCACCTCGCCGACTACCAGCAACTCTTCAACCGCGCCTCGCTGCATCTCGCCTCCAACGACCCCGTCGTCCAGCGCGCCAACCTTTACTGGCACTATGCCCGCTATCTGCTTATCTCCAGTTCTCGCCCCGGCACCGAAGCCGCCAACCTGCAGGGCATCTGGAACCCGTTTTTAAGCCCGCCCTGGGACAGCAAGTACACCATCAACATCAACACCGAAATGAACTACTGGCCCGCCGAACCGCTCAACCTGGCGGAGCTGCATGAACCGCTTTTCGATCTTGTTGAACGCGCCATGGCCGACGGCCGCCGCGTCGCCAAAGCGATGTACAACGCGCGCGGCTTCGTGTTGCACCACAACACGGACCATTGGGGCCACGCCACGCCCATCGACGGCGTTGGCAGCGGTATCTGGCCCACGGGCGGTGCCTGGCTCGCGCTGCACTACTGGGACCACTACGACTACGGCCGCGATAAAGCCTTCCTCGCCCGCCGCGCCTTCCCGGTGCTGAAAGAAGCCGCGCTCTTTCTCCTCGATCACCTTACCGAAAGCCCATCCAAGCAACTGGTCACCGGCCCCTCCATTTCGCCCGAGAACCGTTACAGAACGAAGGAAGGCGCCACCGGCAAGCTGGTCATGGGGCCGGCAATGGATACCCAACTCACGCGCGCCGTCTTCGCCAAAACCATTGCCGCGGCGGAGATATTAGACATTGAGCCCGCCCTTCGCGCCGAACTCGCCGCGGCCGCCAGCCGCCTGCCCCCGCCGCGGATCGGCAAGCACGGCCAACTAATGGAATGGCTGGAAGATTACGACGAACCGGACC
>JAEUQC010000215.1 GCA_016789905.1 Bryobacterales bacterium
ACGGTTTGCCGGCATCATCGCCGCCGGAGGCGGCAAGTCGATCCGATCATCCAGAAGATGGGTGTACCGTGAAAGCGGAGGGAGAGAGAAGGGGGAACCCCGCCGTTAGCGCGACAGGGTTCCCGGTCTGGACACCCAATAGAGGGGCATTCCAAACGGATCATCGACTAACGTAGCTGGAATTGTCCGGGTTGTCTAGCGTCTTCGGCCGCGCCATTGGCGACAGACAACAAAGACGAGATCTTGCTCCTGTCCTGCCACTGCGGCCAGGTCTTCGCCCTCTGCCGCAGATGCTATCGCGGACACCGCTACTGTTCCGAACTTTGCCGCAAGCAGGCGCGGCGAAAGCAGACGCGGGACGCCAACCGCCGGCATCAGTCCAGTCCTGAAGGCCGGCTGGATCATTGCGACTGTCAACGCCGCTATCGGCAACGCTGCCGCGCCCGGGCCTCCGCCGCATCCACACAAGAAAGCGTGACGGATCCATCTTCTGTTTTGAACCCATCCCCGCCACTATCGGGGTATGACTTCACTCCTGCACCAAAGCCAACCCCGCTTCGCTGCCGCGTTTGCGGCCGCATCGCGGATTTTCTCAATCCCTACCGCCGCATCCTGCCCATACCGTGCCGCTGAAGGGACCCCCGCATGATCAGCGAAGAACTGCGCGCCCGCATCCGCCGTTACTTTTACGCCGAGCATTGGAAGATCGGCACCATCGCCGCTGAACTCGGTGTGCATGCCGACACGGTTCGCAACGCCATCGAAGCCAGCCGCTTTCAAACACGCGACTTTGTCCGGCCATCCGTTGTCGATCCCTACACCGCTTTCATTCGCGACACGCTCGAGCAACATCCGCGCCTTCGCGCCACACGCATCTTTCAGATGGTCCACGATCGCGGCTATTCCGGCAGCGTCGTGCAGTTGCGCCGCGCCGTGGCGCGAATGCGTCCTCAAATCCGCGAACCGTTTCTGCAACTCCACACCTTCCCGGGCGAGCAGGCGCAGACCGATTGGGCGCACTTCGGCCAAGTCCAGGTGGGCCGCGCCAAACGCACCCTCTCCTGCTTTGTCATGACGCTGTCCTATTCGCGCGCCTTGTATCTGGAGTTTTTCTTCGATCAAACCATGGAGAGTTTCCTGCGCGGCCATGTTCGCGCGTTCACCGCGTTCGGCGGCCAGCCGCGCGTGATTCTTTACGACAATCTTCGCAGTGTCGTGCTCGAACGCCGCGGCAACGACATCCGTTTTCATCCACGCATCGTCGAATGCGGCGGCCACTATCACTTTCAACCCAGGCCCTGCCAGGTGCGCGCCGGCAATCAGAAGGGCCGCGTCGAACGCGCCATTCGCTACATCCGCGATTCCTTCTGGGCGGGCCGCGACTTTCTCACGCTCGCCCAGTGCAATGAACAAGCCTGGAAGTGGCGCGATGAAGTGGCCCATCGACGTCCCTGGCCTGGCGATCCCCAACGCACAGTGGCGCAAGTGTTCGAGCACGAGGAGCGTTCGCGCCTGTTGCTTTCGCCCCAACATCCTTTCCCCACCGACCGCATCGAAACCGTTTCCTCCCACAAAACCATCTATGTCACCTTCGACCGCAATCGCTACTCGATTCCTCCGGAATCCGTGGGCCGCAGCCTGACCGTCGCCGCTTCCGATGTGGGCGTGCGGATTCTCGATGGCCTAACCGTGCTGGCTTCCCACCCGCGCAGCTATGACAGCGGACAGGAAGTGCTCGATCCGGCCCATCGCGACGCGGTGCTTCGTTGCAAACGCAAGGCTTCCCAATCCATCCCGGCAGGCTGGCTGGAGCAAGCCATTCCCGAAGTCCGCGCCCTGCTTGATCTCTCCCTTGCCCGCGGCGAGTCCGCGGGCCATCAGACCAAGCGGCTGTATCGCCTGGTGGAAGAATATGGCGTCCCCGCCGTGCGCGACGCCGTCGCGCAGGCTCTCACGCGCGACACGCCAACCGCGGCTTCGGTCGCGTTCCTGTTGCGCACGCGTCAGCGCAATCACGCCGCGCCTGTCGATCTCAGCCGCCATCCGGAGGTGCATTCGCTTGTGGTCCAGCCCCACTCGCTGGCCTCCTACGACAAACTCACGCAACCTGCTCCAACCGGTGAATCCAGTGACGAAGAAACAAACTCATCCCATCCCGTTGCAGGCTGATCTGGCCGCGCGACTCGAATCGCTCGGGCTGCGCGCCCTGCCTTCCCAACTCAACGATTTTCTCGCTCTCGCCACCAGGGCTCGCTGGAGTCCGCTTCAACTTCTCGAACAACTCGTCGAGGCCGAAACCAGCGAGCGCTCCCGCCGCAGTCTCGAACGCCGCCTGCGCCGCAGCGGATTGAAAGAGTTCAAACCCATGGCCGACTTTGAGTGGAGTTGGCCCAAGCGCATAGAACGGGAGACCATCGAGCGCGCGTTCTCGCTCGATTTCATGGCGCGCGCACGCAATCTCGTCCTGATCGGCGCCAACGGTGTGGGCAAAACCATGATCGCCAAGAATCTCTGCCATGCCGCCGTGCTCGCCGGCCATTCGGTTCTATTCCGCTCCGCCTCCGGGGTGCTCGAAGATCTCCATAAGCAAGGACCCGAAGGCCGCCGCCGCAGGCTTCGCGCCTACGCCAACGTCGAGCTTTTGTGCCTGGATGAAGTCGGGTATCTATCCTGCGACGACAAGGCGGCCGACCTGCTCTATGAAATCGTCAACCGGCGTTATGAGCACAAGCCGTTGATCGTCACCACCAATCGTCCTTTTCAGCAGTGGAACGAGGTGTTTCCGAATGCCACCTGCATCGCCACGCTGCTCGACCGGCTGTTGCATCACGCCGACGCCACTGTCATCGAAGGCGACAGCTACCGGATTCGCGAAGCCGAACTCGAGAAAGCCGCGTTTCTCAAGGGACGTTCCAAATCATGACTCCGATCGCCGATGTCGCCTTTGTTGCCTCGGTTCTCAGCCTGTATCTCGACCTGCCTGACACGCCCCTCCGTTACAACTCTGCCGATCAGGCATTCGCTCGCCGGCTGCAGGAGCAGCAGATCTCGTTGCCAGTGATCGAGGCCGCTTTGCTGTTGGCCTCTCTTCGCAGACTCCTTCGTCCACACGACCTGCCTCCGCTGCCTCGCATTCGTTCCCTGGCCTACTTCCAGCCCATTATTGACGAACTGCTCCCGCAGCAGCCTCTTCCCGATTCCTACTTGCAATACCTCCGCTTGAAGCTTCGCGCTGTCTCCTCAAACCCCTCGGCGGCTGTCCAAAAAACTACGGTTTTGTGTGATCGCTAACA
>JAEUQC010000002.1 GCA_016789905.1 Bryobacterales bacterium
GGTGCCGGTACCTTTCAGGGCAAGCCCGCGCAAATCGAACTGCGCGCCCAGCCCATACTGGACGGCAAGTTCGACGAAGTGTTGATAACCGTCACTCCGGCCAGCGGCAGCCCGTTCCTGGGCCGCGCCGTGTACGCCGCCGATGCGGCCACCGCGCACTGGAATGACTCGATGGCCAACGCTTATCCGATCAAGGCGGAGTGGAACGGGGAATCGCTGGTGGCGCTGTGGGCTGACCCTGTTCGAGGGAGAAGCACGTATTCGCTAGGAGCCGATGGGCGACTCAGCATTATCGATGAGGTGTCCCAGAAAAACGCCGTATTCCAGCGATTTGCCGAGTACAAGCTGTCGAAATCCGGGTTCCGATAACGAATATTATGTAAACTTCGATATCCAGCCCATCTGCCCAAAGCCGGCCACAAAGTAACTATCGGCAACGGCCATTCTGAAAAAGCGGAAATCTCCCAGTTCCAGGTACTGCTCGGCATCCGGGTGGGTGGCGAGATAGGCAGCCTGGGCAGAGTCGTGATCTTCCTCCGGAACCTCTTCGATAGTCCCGAACATCGTCAACCGTGCCGATTGGAGGGGATTCTCCTCGGCATCGGTCGAGTAAACCAGGAAGCTTGCTTTGGGATCTTCCAGCAGGTTCTTCGTGTGAACGGCGAGGGCGCTGAACAGGAAGAGCGGGCGGCCGGCCGGATCGAGAGCGTAGTTCACCAACGACCCGAACGGAAACCCAGGCAGCTTCTTCGATTGCGTTGACAACGCGCCAAACCGCCGCGCCGCTAATAGTGTGCGTGCTTTTTCAATATCCACCATGCTTCACGATATCCTTTTTTTGTGGCCTCTACACGCATAGCATTTACCGGCCGGGTGATTCTTCCCGATGAAATTTTGGAGCGTGGCGCCGTCGAGTGCGTCGATGGCAAGATTGTACGCGTAGCCAAGGGCGGAGCGAGCCGCGCGGCGAACGTCGTGATGGACGCTGGAGATGGCTATATCTCTCCCGGATTCATAGACATACATGTCCACGGCGGCGACGGAGGCGACTACATGGACGGAACGCCCGAAGCTGTCCGGAAGGCCAATCGCGCTCATTTACGCCGGGGCACCACTTCCCTTTTCCCGACCACTACGACGGGTTCGCCTGCCGAGATCACCCGGATGATTGCAGCTTGCAAAGAGGTGCAACGGCGGTGGCGTCCCGATGATGGCGCGCGCATCGCCGGGGTCCATCTCTATGGCCCGTATTTCGCGGAAGCGAAGGTGGGATGTCATTCCGTGGATGGTCGCAGAGAACCAACAGCGAATGAATACGATAGCTATTTTTCTTCAGGTATTGTGCGAATTGCGACGTGCGCGGCGGAGCTGCCGGGGGCGGTTCATTTTTATCGTGAAGCAAGGCGACGTAAATGCTTGATAACATGTGGGCATTCTGATTCTAGCTGGCCGGAGATGGCTGCGGCCTATGCCGCCGGCATGAGGCACGTCGATCACTTCTGGTGCGCGATGAGTTCGGTGCCAAGCGTGCGGGCGAGGTTGGGCACCCCCATGCGCGGGAGCATGGAGCAGTTCGTACTCGCACACCCGGAGATGTCCACGGAGGTCATCGCGGATGGGCAACACCTATCGCCTGAACTATTAACTTTTGCCTGGAAGATGAAGGGAGCACAAAGGTTATGCCTGGTGACAGATGCGAATCGAGCACTCGGCATGCCGCCTGGAAAGTACCGGTTCGGGCCTTTGGATACTGGCACTTGGTTTGAGAGCGACGGGAAAGTCGGCTTTGTTCCTGGCTCGGGATTAGCCAGCAGCGTGGTGGGGCTGGACACAATGGTCCGTGTGATGAAACGGGACACGCCGGCGCCGCTGCATGAGATTGTCCGAATGGCGAGCCTGACACCGGCGGAACGGGCCGGAATCAAACGCTCGTATGGCAGTTTGGAGACCGGAAAGCGCGCCGATGTGCTTGTTTTGGACGCCAAATTGCGCGTAAAGCGGGTGTTTGTAGAAGGTATTTGCGCACTTTAGAACGCGTTGAAGCCCCCGGTGAATGACCCGAGGGCTTCGCTGCTTTGGACTGGAGCGCGTGGCGTTAGCGCGGCCGTCCACCGCCGCTGCGTCCTTCGGAGCGGCTTCCGCCGCCATCGCCACCACGCCCGCCGCCACCGCCACCGTCGCCACGGCCACCACCACCGAAGCCGCCCGAAGGCGCCGAGCGCTCCATTCTGGGCGCCGATTCCATGCGCGGGGCGGACTCCATGCGCGGGGCGGACTGGCGGCTTTCGCCCCTGCTGCTGCCGAAGCCACCGCCGCCGCGACCGCCATAGTCCGGGGCGCTGCGTTCCCGAACCACCGGCGGGGCACTCATGCGGGGAGAAGAATCGGAACTCGAACCTCCCCGCCCGCCACGGTCGAACGTGCCACGGTCAAACGTCCCTCGGTCGATGCCGCGGCGTTCGGAGGAGCCGGAGTTGCCACGGTCGAAGGTACCGCGATCGACGCTGGAGCCGCGGTCAACGCTGCCGCTGGAGCCTCGGCCGGTGCTTGGCGTTTCGCTCATCCGTCGCCAGGAACCGGAATCGGTATTGCGGGAAGGCGAACCGCTGTCGATGGAATTGGAACCGCGCCCGCCGCTGCGATCCGAAGGCGTGGAATCACCGAAGCGACGCCAACTGCCGCGGTCGGAGGTCGATTCGCCGCCGCGTGTTTCCGTGCTCCGGGTGGAGCGGCCGGCGTCGATGTTGTCACCACCGCGTCCGGAACTGGCCGGGGCACCGGAAGAGTCGCCGAAGCGGCGCCACCCGCCACGCTCAGAGTTGTCGCCAGTGCGGTTGGAATTGACATCGCCGCCACGGCCAACGCTAGTGTCGTTGCCCCGTCCGGCGCTGTTGTCACCGCTTCGGCTGAAGCCGGTGTCGCTCCCACGGGAAACGCTGCTTCCGCGATCAACGCTCGACCCGCGGCCTCCGTTTCCGCCCGCGACTTCCCCGCCCCGTCCGGCGGACGAATCGCCAAAGGTGCGGCGAGAGGTCTCCTGAATGGCGGAGCGCTGACTTTCAAAGGGCACGCGGTCGATACGCGACGCCTGGCGGGTGCTGTAGAACCCGCTATCGGCGCGGGTGGCCCCACGGCCTTCGGCAGCCCGGCTCTCGCGGTCACTCATTCGAGTGGAAACAGCGTCTGGCACCAGCGGCAACTGGCCGCGCATGACAGAAGCGGACTGAATCTCGTTGCGGTTGAAGCGAACGTTGTTTACCGAACCACGGCCGAACTGACCAGCGCCTACCGACGTTATGCCGTTGTCATGACGGGCGTTGCGGTAGATGTTGGTGATGTTCGTGTTGTTAATGATGGTGACGTTGTTGAAATTCCGGTTGCGGTAGCCGCCGTAGTAGCCACGGCCATACCAGGGGTAATAGGTTTCAAAGGGGGCCAGCGGCACCCAACCCATGTTGCCGAAACCGATGCCAATGCCCAACCCGCCCCGGCCCCAGCCGAAAAAGGCAACGAGCCCAGGGCTCCAATAGTGGCGGGCGGTGATGCGTCCGGGCCACCAGCACCAGCCAAAACCGGTGCGATTGATCCAGCGCCCATAGTGATAAGGCGCCCAGCCCCAAGGGTCGTAGCTGATCCAGTTCCAGCCGTAGTAATCCACCCAGGTCCAGCGGCCGTTGCGGTAGGGGGCCCAGCCTTCGCTGGTTGAGGGCACCCATACGTTGCCATATTCGGGAGTGTTTACCCAACGGCCGTGGCCGTCGAGGTCTTCGGCACCGTAGATGTCCTGGCTCACGTAGTCATAGCTGCGGGAGTTTTCGAGCTGACGGTCGCGGCTGTCGTTCCAGCGGTCCCAATCGTCTATCATGCCGGCGTTGACGACGCGAAACTCCGGGTCGCCTTCGGTGCCGCGAGCCATCAACATCTTGCCGGACTTGAGCCGCTGGCTGCCGCGGGGGGTGAAGACTTCCAGTTCCCCATTGCGGACAGTGATTTCGGTGGTGCCGTCGTCAAGTACCGAGATGCGATAGATGCCCTTCTTCAAGGGGCGGACGGCGACCGAGGGGGTGCTGATTTCGGCGCTCGAATCAATCTGGCGAAGTACGCGAAAATTCATGGTGCCGCGAGCGAGACGGACGAGGTACTTGCGGTTTTCGATGTCGGCCAGGCGGAGTTCGGTGTTCTCCGAGAGGCGAGCGAAGTTGGCGTAGTCAAACTGCACTTCGGCGCGAGCGGCGCCACCGGTGAGAACCTGATCCTCGCCCAGCAGCGGCGCGTTGATGGCCGCCGCGACCCATTCCCCGGTGTCGCCACGGCGAACGGAAACGTCGCCGGAAAGCAGACTGAGCCGGGCAACGCCGCGGCCGGAAGAATCGGCGTCCTGTGCCGGGGCTTGGTAAGCCGCCGCAAGGCTGAGAGTGAGTACTGCGAGCATCGGTCGGTTCATAGTGGTTTGCTCCCGCCTATATTCGAGCATTTCAAGGGCCAGTGTGTAAGTCCCGATTTATCAATATGTTTTGATTTTTGATGGCTGGTGCTTTTCAACCACGGCGGTTTACCTCTAGCTGAATTGAGCCGGAGGAGGGCGGCGCGCTTTCGTCGCCTGTTCGAAGGCGAAGCCGAGTTCGATCATCCGTTGGTCACTATTGGCGCGGCCGAAGAAGGAAAAGCCGACGGGGAGCCCCTCCACTTGGCCTGCGGGGACGGTGATGTGCGGCAGACCGAGAACAGCGGCGGGAGTGGAGCAGTTCTGGCCGAAGCGATCGCCATTGACGAGGTCGGTGGTCCAGGCCGGGCCATCGGTGGTGCAGACGATGGCGTCTATTCGTTCACGGTCCATGGCGGCGGAGAATTGTTGGCGAAGATCGGCCGCTTTTGCCACCGCGTCGCGGTAGGGCTTTTCCGTAAGAGGACCTTTCCGGGCGGCCATTTCGAAGAACTCCTGGCCGAACCAGACGAGTTCGGTGCTGGCGTTGGCACGGTTGAAGGCGATGAGATCGTCGAGCGATTTGTGGCGGGAGCCGCGTTGGTGGAGATAGGCCTCCATGCCGGCCCGGAGTTCGTAGGCCAGGATTTCCACTTCGAAGGAGAAATCGAAGGCGGTCATGTCGAACGGGTCGATGAGGATGGCGCCGGCATCGCGGAGGGTGTTTAGAGACTGGTCGGCCACTTTGTTGACGTGGGGATTTTCACCCATGTAACGGCGGGCGACGCCGAGGCGAGCGCCGCGGAGGGCATTGGGATTGAGGTTCTTGGCGAAGTCCTGGCCGGGGCCCCGGAGAGCGGAGAGAAGCAGAGCGGCGTCGCGGACGGTGCGAGCCATGGGACCGGCGGTGTCCTGGCTGCGGGAGATGGGAATGATGCCTTCGCCATTGAGCAGTCCAATGGTGGGTTTGATGCCGGCAAGGCCGCATATGGAAGACGGAGAAACGATGGAGCCGTCGGTTTCGGTGCCGACGGCGGCGGCACAGAGACTGGCGGCCGCGGCGGCGGCGGAGCCGGAACTGGAGCCGGACGTGTTGCGATTAAGGGCGTAGGGGTTGAGGGTAAGGCCACCGCGGGCGCTCCAGCCGGACGTGGAGCGATTGGCGCGAATATTGGCCCATTCGGAGAGGTTGGTTTTGCCGAGGAGGACGGCGCCGGCTTCGCGGAGGCGGGAGACGATGGGAGCGTCGCGGGTGGGGGTAGGAGCGTCGACGAGGGCAAAGGAGCCGGCGGTGGTCTTCATGCGGTCGGCGGTGTCGATGTTGTCTTTAACGAGGATAGGGACGCCGTGGAGGGGGCCGCGATCTTTTCCGGCGGCGAGTTCGGCATCGAGCGCGGCGGCGATGGCGAGTGCGTCTGGGTTGATGTCGATGACGGAGTTGAGGCGCGGGCCGCCGCGGTCGATGGCGTGGATGCGGGCCAGGTAGGATTCGACGAGCGTGCGGGAGGTGATGCGGCCGGTGCGCAGGGCGTCGCCAAGGGTGGTGATATCGGCCTCTTCGACGGCGAAGGGTGCGTTCCGATGGCAGGCGGTGGCGCCGGCGAGGAGAGCGAGAAGGTGGCGGCGTTGCATAGGTTTAGTGTAG
>JAEUQC010000025.1 GCA_016789905.1 Bryobacterales bacterium
ACCGCTATGCCGCCGCCTGCGCTTTCTATCGTCATTCCGATCCACAACGAAGAGCCCGCGATTCTCCGGTTATACGACCGGTTGACGCGGGTGCTTGAGACAATTGGCCGTAAATACGAGATTATCTTTATTGACGACGCCTCCACAGACCGCTCGTTTGACCTGCTGGCGAATCTAGTCGAAACCGACGCCCGGCTAAAAGTCATTCGCCTTCGGCGGAACTTCGGGCAGACCGCGGCCCTCGCCGCCGGGTTTGATGAAGCGGCGGGAGCGGTGATCATCTCTCTCGACGGCGACCTGCAGCATGAGCCGGAAGACATCCCCGCGTTGCTGGAAAAAATCGACCAGGGTTACGACCTGGCCTCCGGCTGGCGCAAGAACCGGATTGACAACGCGGTAACGCGAAAGATCCCATCGCGCATCGCCAACTGGCTGATGAAAAAGGCGAGCGGCGTGGATCTGCACGATTTCGGCACCACGTTCAAAGCCTACCGCGCGGAAATCCTGAAAGACATCAATCTTTACGGCGAATTGCACCGGTTCATTCCCGCGCTCGCCAGTTTCTACGGCGCCCGCATTATCGAAGTCCCCATCAAGAACGTCCCGCGCGGAGCCGGGCAGTCCCATTACGGGCTGGGCCGCACATTCAAGGTGTTCTTCGATATCATCACCATCCGGTTCCTGCTAACTTATTTCACGCGGCCCATGCACTTTTTCGGTAAGTATGGACTTATAGGCGCAGGCGCGGGCGGCGCGATCCTGACTTACCTGTTCTTTTACAAGTTGCTGTTCATGGAACGCGACCTTTTGGCGATGCATGGCCCGCTGATGGCGGCAGGCGGCCTGCTGCTTTTGGCCGGGCTGATGCTCTTTTGCACCGGCTTTCTCGGCGAAGTGCTGATTCGGACCTACTTCGAAAGCCAGGGACGGCGAATCTACGCCGTCCGCGAAGTGCGCGCTCGCAAGGATTCCAGCCCGGCCGAACGAACCGAACGCTAGAGTCAGGCGTGGCGCGCGGGCATGGCGATGGAGCGGCGCCAGTAGTCCTCAAACAGGCCCTGCATGGCCTCCGATAACCCGCCATGATCGAAAACCACCGCGGTCCAGGTTGGCCGTGTAATCACCGGGTCAAGCAGTGCGATCATCCCGCGCTTGCCGTCAAATAACGCGAGCTTCAATGGCAACGACGGCACCTGACTGACTTCCACGCCGATATCGATGAACTCCATCAGCCGGCGGCGATGTTCGTCGTCCAGCGTTCCGACTTCCACGAGCAGGCGGCAGCGAACGCCACGCTGACGCGCGGCTTTCACCAAGTCGTCGTTCAACGGGTCCACCGCATAGGGCGGACGGGAAAATTCCAGATACTCCGCTTGCACTTCGCCGATCATCCGGCGGTACTCGGCGGCCGTCTGCAAGGGTTCACTCACAATCCGCAGGAAGTCCAGCGTGCCACGGCCTCCTTGCCCTTCCGAGTACGACGCGTTGAGATCCTCCACCAGATCGGTGGCGAAGCGGGATTGTTCGGTGAGTTCCTGCTGCAGGTGCTGCGCCCTGCGCGCGAAGTACGCCGGGATGGCCAACGACGGCTCAACGGCGGAAAAGAGCTTTGTCTTTTCGCGCACCACCTGCGCGAAGCCCTTTTCCACCAACGAATCCAGGACTTCGTAGATCTTCTGCCGAGGAACATGCGCCCTCGCCGCTAATTCCAACGCCTTGAACTTCGGGTGGCCCACCAGTACCAGGTAGGATCGTGCCTCATACGCGTTGAGCCCAATCTGCTGTAAGCGCTTCCAGAATCTTTGATACTCAACTTCAGGTAAATCATTAGGCATTGGACTTATCTTTCATTTTAGAACGGCTCCGTTACGATTCGTACTCATTACCACTGTCACGAGGTGTATGCCGGATTCTATCAGTTGTTGGCCAGTTCCGGGTAATCCCTTGCCCCTGCTACAATCACGTGGGGGGAAAAAGCGTGGCTGCAACGGAATTGAGACCGTCCACTGTTGGCGAACTGAAGGCGAGTCCGTGGGTGGAGCGTTGTCAGCCTTCCAGAACCGTTAAGGAAGAGGTTCGCGAGAATCTCATCGCCCGGCTTCGTTCCGGTGAAACGCTGTTTCCTGGGGTTCATGGCTACGGCGACACGGTGATCCCTCAAGTGGTCAACGCCCTCCTGTCCCGGCATAATTTCATTCTCCTTGGTCTGCGCGGACAGGCAAAAACCCGGTTGATCCGGATGATAACCAGCCTGCTCGATGAATGGATCCCTTGCATTGCCGGCTCGGAAATCAAAGATCACCCGCTGGCGCCGGTATCGGCGTTCGGCCGGCAACAAATCGCGTCTCTGGGTGAGTCCACTCCTATCGCGTGGCTATCTCGTGCAGATCGATACATCGAAAAGCTGGCCACGCCGGACGTCACCATCGCCGACATGATCGGCGATATCGACCCCATTAAGGCGGCCAGACAGGGCCACGATATCGGAAGCGATCTGAACATTCATTTTGGCCTGTTGCCGCGCGCGAACCGTGGTTTGTTTGCGGTGAACGAGTTGCCCGATCTGGCTGGGAAGATCCAGGTAGGTTTGTTCAACATCATGCAGGAAGGCGATGTCCAGATTAAAGGGTTTCCCGTTCGCCTGCCATTGGACGTGTTGCTCATCTTCACCGCCAATCCGGAGGATTACACTGCCCGCGGAAAGATCATTACGCCCCTGAAAGATCGCATCGGAAGCGAAATCCGGACCCACTATCCATCCACGCTGGAAGAGGGGCTTGCCATCACCGCGCAGGAGGCATGGACAGCACGCGCCAACGCCGCCCAAGTGACCGTTCCCAAATACATTCGAGAGGTCGTGGAAGCCATAGCTTTCCTGGCCCGCGAAGACAAGAAGATCGACCGGCGTTCCGGCGTCTCCCAGCGGCTTCCAATCTCCGTGCTCGAAAATGTCGTCTCCAATGCCGAGCGGCGGGCGATCCAGAACGCCGAAAGCGAGGCCGTTCCCCGAATCGCGGATGTTTACAGCGCGTTGCCATCGATCACCGGAAAGATTGAACTCGAGTATGAGGGCGAACTAAAGGGGCCGGAGACGGTGGCCCGGGAACTGATCCGTATGGCGGTGGGCCGCGTCTACAGCAGGTATTTTGAGGGCGTAAACGTCGCGATGACGGTGAAGTACTTTGAGCGCGGTGGAACCTTGCGGGTGGACGCCGCCACCGGTTCTTCGGCGTTGATTGAACAACTGATGCTGGTCGATGGGCTGATGGAAAAAACCCGGGCCCTCGGACTGAGCGCCAACGAACCGGACGCTGTACGAGCCGCCGCCGGCGAGTTCATTCTAGAGGGGTTGTACGCCCATCGGCGGATCAGCCGGAACGAAGCGACGGGGTTTTCGGCCCCCGAAGACCGGCGCCGGAACGACGAAACTGGCAACGCGGAAGATTCGCCGCCTGCGCGCCCGCCGAAGCGGCGCCAGTTCAATTAGGAACCCGGAATGCGCTGGATCGAATACTCTCAATTCGTTGAAGACGACTTTGGCGTTTCGGCCGAGGATTTGATGCGAACTCTCTCGGACTACTTCCTCCGGAGCGGCTTTCAAGATCCATACGGCGGCTATCCGTTTCGCGAAGACTCGCTTGACGGGCTTCACGAGGCAATCCGGCAGGCGCTCGAAAACGGGGACCTAATCCCGCCCGGCGAATGGGACCGGCTGACTCCGGAGCAGCAGGAGGGACTGCTCGACCGGCTGGCCGAAAAACTGATGACCGATGGCTACGTGGCCGATCCGCCGCCGGGTCCCGGCCGGCAGGGCGATGCCGGCAACGAAGTCCGCGTGGAGACCACGGATAAGGCACTTGATTTCCTTGGATACAAAACGTTAAAAGACCTGCTCGGTTCGCTGGGCCGGTCCAGCTTCGGAGCCCACGATACGCGCGACATGGCTACGGGTGTGGAAGCCACTGGCGCGTCTAAACTGTATGAGTTCGGCGACACGCTGAATCTCGACGTGACCGCCACGCTCTCCGGCGCGCTTCGCCGCGGCGGGACCACGGAAATCGAATATCAAGACCTGCATGTCCACCAGAGCGAGTACCAAAGCAGTTGCGCCACGGTATTGCTGCTGGATTGTTCGCACAGCATGATTCTGTACGGCGAAGATCGTTTCACTCCCGCCAAACGCGTTGCCCTGGCTCTGGCCCACCTGATTCGGACCCAATATCCGGGCGACTCACTACGCCTGGTTCTGTTCCATGACACCGCCGAGGAGTTGCGGCTCCCGGAACTGGCCAGAGTGCAGGTAGGGCCCTTCCACACGAACACACGGGACGGACTTATCATGGCGCAGCGAATCCTTCAGCAAGAGAAGAAGGACATGAAGCAGATCATCATGATCACCGACGGCAAGCCTTCGGCGCTCACCTTGGACAATGGCCAGATCTACAAGAATCCGTTTGGACTGGACCCGCTAGTTATCTCTCGCACGCTCGATGAAGTGAGCCGTTGCAAGCGACAGGGCATTCTAATCAATACCTTCATGTTGGCCACGAACTACGATCTGGTGAACTTCGTCCACAAAGTTACGGAACTCTGCCGGGGAAAAGCCTATTTCACAACTCCACAGACGCTTGGCCAGTATTTGTTAATGGACTACATGAACCGAAAGACCCGCACGGTTCACTAGAGGGCCGGGGACACGCGCCTGGGGATCGAAGCCAGAGCACCGGCCAACTCCTCCCGGTTAATCGGTTTCGCCAGGAATCCATCCATTCCGAATTGACTGGCCTTTTTACGTTCTTCCCCGGAAACACCGGCCGTCAACGCGATAATGGGGACCCGCGAAATAGCACCTTCCAGTTTGCGGATTTCAACGGTTGCTTCGTACCCATCCATTTCCGGCATATGGCAATCCATGAAGACAACATCGTAGAAGCCTGTCCGGCACATCGCCAATGCCTCAAGTCCGTTCGACGCCAGATGCACGGTCACGCCCAGGCGCTTCAACAGTGCTTGCGCAACACGTTGATTCACCAGATTATCCTCGACAACCAGGACTTCTAACCCTGCCAACGAGCGCGGCATGGAATTCGCTTGCGGCTTGTTTTGGTCCGTAGCGCGGGCGGGCGCGACGATCACGTTGAACCGAAACTCGCTTCCCTCGCCGGGCTCGCTCTTGACGGAAAGGTCTCCTCCCATCAAACGAACCAGTTGACGGGAAATGGAAAGTCCTAAACCAGTGCCGCCGTAGCGACGGGTTGTAGAAGCGTCCACTTGGCGAAATTTTTCGAAAATCGCCTCCTGCTGGGCTTTCGGGATGCCAATGCCCGTGTCGCGCACACGGAACTGAACGGAGATCTTTCCATTGAGCGTTTCGGCGCCCAAGCCGATTTCAACCGAGCCGGTGTTGGTGAACTTAATGGCATTATTGACGAGATTCGTGAGTACTTGGCGAATACGAAGTCCATCGCCCTGCACCAGCGCGGGAAGGTCTTCCGGGATCGTCGCAAGGATACGGATGCCTTTCCGGCGCGCCGCCGCTTCGAAGGTCTTTTCCACCTGCTCCACCAGGCGACGCAGGGAGAACGGCGTCGTCTCCAGCAGCAGAACACCGGAATCGATCTTGGATTGATCGAGGATTTGATTCAGCAAGTCCAACTGGCTGATGGCGGACTCCCGAATGGTCTCTATCTGCTCGCGGGTCTCCGGATCCGTGACCGTGTCCAGCATCAAATCAGCCGTTCCCAGCACACCGTTCATTGGCGTGCGGATCTCGTGGCTGACATTGGCGAGAAACTCAGATTGTAGGGTGCGTGACCTTTCAGCGGCGGTGCGCGCCTCCCGCAGATTCCCGATCAGCCAAACAAGCAGGCCGATGACGATGCCCATAATCGCGCAGGCAACCATCAACCACCTGACGCTTCTGCTTTGCTCCTGCAACCGCAGAACTTGGCGAACATCGGTGCTGGAGAACGAAAACCAGCGCTCCGCCGCGGCAAATACAGAACCGTCCGTCATCATTTCATCGATATGATCCCGCAGGAGATCAGCCAGCGGGGCGAGTTCTTTGCGCGAAAACAGGCTGAGCGGGTCCGTCGATGCTGGCATCGGCTTGATGCCAAGACGAGTTTCCCGGCACCCTTCGGGCCGGTTCAGCAGTAACCCCTCTACCGTTCGTATGTCAAGAAACGCCAGGCTGGCCTTGCCCTCACATACAGCTTGCATCACTCCGGGCCGGCTGGGGACAGCAAGAATCGCAGCTCCTCGGAAGAGCCTTTCAGCCATGGCACGGGTAGCCAGCCGGTCCATCACCGCAATTGGCATTTCCCGAAAATCTTCTGACACGCGGGTAAATCGTGACCGGTCCCATACAAACGCGTGCAGGTCCTCGCTCCACGGCCGGGTCTGATGAAGTATCGGGTACTCGCCCTTCCGGTAGTATCCCACCGGCCAAAGGTCAATCATCCCTGCTTGGAACGCCGCCCTCGAACCGCGCGGACAATACACCCACTGCAGTTGGATGCCGGCACGCCGGGCGGCCTCATTCAGGACATCGACGGCGAATCCAGACGCACCCCCATCCGGGGACCAGTCATAATTCGGCGGGTTATGATCAACGCCAATGCGAAAGGACCCGCCGCGATAGCGCTCCGCCTGCCGATAACCGTAATAATTCCAAGCCACCAAAAGAGCGAAACACACGCCCCCCACGCTGAAGAGTACCGAGACCGGTACGAAGCGCCACCTCCGGCTAGCCCGGCTTTTGCTGATTTGCACCGTACTCGTGAAGCTCCAATGACCTTATCGGCAAAAAGAGCATAACTTTTGTTTGCGTGTTTGAATTCTCCCAATAACAATGGTTGGATGCAACTACAAATGCTTGGAAACAGCGACCTGAAGATCACCCCGCTTGGTGTGGGCGCCTGGGCGATGGGCGGCGGCGGGTGGGCATTCGGCTGGGGCCCGCAGGACGACGCCGATTCAGTGGCAGCGGTACACGCCGCGTTGGACGCGGGCTGGAACTGGATTGATACTGCGGCGGTTTACGGACTGGGGCACGCCGAGATCGTGGTTGGTAAGGCCGTCCGGGAACGGACCGCCAAACCATACGTTTTCACGAAGTGCGCGCGCATCTGGGACGAAAACCGGCAGATCGGCAAACGGTTGAAAGCCGAATCGGTGAAAAAGGAATGCGAAGACAGTCTGCGCAGGCTGGGAATGGATACGATCGACCTGTACCAGATCCACTGGCCGGAGCCGGACGAGGACATCGAAGAGGGGTGGAAGGCGATGTCCGAATTGAAGGCGGAGGGGAAGGTGCGGTGGATTGGTATTTCCAACTTTAGCCGCCGGCAGATGGAACGAATCGCCCCGATCGCAGCCATCACCTCGCTGCAACCGCCATATAGCCTCGTTTCGCCGGAGATAGAAAGCGAAATCCTGCCCTATTGCGCGGAGAACAACATAGGCACCCTGGTATACTCCCCCATGAAATCGGGATTATTGAGCGGCTCAATGACACGAGAGCGCATAGCCGCCATGCCGCAGGACGATTTCCGGCAGCGGACGCCGAACTTCCAGGAACCGCTATTGAGCAGAAACCTTGCACTCGTGGAAGTGCTGCGCGCCATCGGGGCGCGTCACGGCCGCACACCCGGCGAGGTGGCTATCGCCTGGACATTGCGTCGCCCGGAAGTTACAGGGGCGATTGTCGGGCTGCGTTCCCCCGCGCAACTGGAAGGAGTGAAGGGTGCGGCGACGTTCCGCCTTAGCCCGGAGGAACTCGCCGAGATCGAAGCGTTTCGAAATCGCTAAGCATTTTGGACGGAGAAAGGCACGGACGATGGAACCTTGGCTGGCAGGACGGTTTTCCCACTTGGCGCCCATCCCGCGCCTGTTGTGCTGCTCGCTGGAGTTGTCGATGACGGACGTGCGGCGCTGGACGGCGCCGCTCTCCGATGCGCAGTTGTGGCAAAGGCACGGTGAGGCAGGCAGCGCCGGTTTTCAACTACGCCATCTGGCAGGGAGCGTCGACCGATTGACGACCTATGCGCGCCAGGAGTCGCTCACTGCGGAACAACTGGCGTTCTTGCGGGGGGAAGCTGCTGCCGGAGCGTCGAAGGAAGAACTGTTGGCGGGACTGGAGGAATCCTACGCGGCAGCGGCGGCTTTCGCCGGGTCGGCCACGGATTTCGAATCGCCTCGCTTCATCGGCAGACAGCGGCTGGAAACCCCGCTGGGGGTGCTGCTGGCCCACATCGCCGAACACACCCAGCGGCACACCGGGCAGTTGATCGTGCTTTGCAAGTTTGCAGGCGCGCGCTGATCGCAGGCTTAGATGTCGTCCGGGGCTTCGCCCAATGTGACGGTGACTTTGGCGCTGCGCCCGTTGCGGAAAACGGTCAACTCCATGACGTCGCCAGCGCGTTTCTTGGCGAGCGCCTGGGCGATGGCATCGCGCGCCTCGCAGGGCTTGCCGTCGATGGCCATAATCAGGTCACCGCCAACGCCGACTTCGTAATTACCAATAATGACAAACTCGCGAGGGCCGCGTATCCCGGCTCGCTCGGCGGCCGTGCCCCGCTGGACATTCTGGACAAGCAACCCGCCGTCAGCCGGCAGGCGCAATGCCTCTGCCCACTCGCCGGAAACCAGGATCGTCTGCACACCGAAGAAGGGGCGCTTAAAGCTCTTGCCGGCTCGATAATCGGTCAGCATCATCTTCGCCTTCGCCACCGGCATGGCAAAGCCAATTCCAATGTTCCCGCCCGGGCCGTAAATGGCCGTGTTGATGCCGATGACGTTGCCCTGAGAGTCCAACAACGGACCTCCGGAGTTGCCGGGGTTGATAGCCGCGTCGGTCTGGATCATTCCTTCCAACTCCCGGTTGTTTTCGTCGCGGATGTTTCGCTTCAGGCTACTGATGATACCGGTAGTCAGCGTTCCATCCAGGCCAAACGGATTCCCAATTGCGAGCACCTTCTGCCCCACCTGAAGAGGGTCGGAATCCCCCAGCCGGAGAAACGGCAGTTTTTTGCGAGGAGTAATGCGCAGCAAGCCCAAATCGTTGCCCGGGTCTTTGGCCAGCACTTCGGCATCGTATTTTGACTGGTCGGAGAACGTCACAACAACCTTTTGCCCGCCGCCCAGGACGTGATTGTTCGTGAGAATGAGGCCCTTTTCCCCGTCAATAACGAACCCGGAACCGGTTTCGCGGCTGGGAATCATCTCCTGAAACCACCCGCGCCGGTACACCGTGCTGGAAATATTCACCGTGGCTGACCGGGCCTGCTTGTAGATGTCAATATTGTTGAGTTCGTCCGAACTCAAACCAGCGCCGCTAACCTTGGCCTCCTGGAACAACGGCGTATCCGCGATCGCCACCGCGGACGGGAAAAACCGGGTCTTGGCGATGGAGGTCAGGTAAACGAACCCTCCGGCGAAAATGCCAGCCATGATGAGATAACGGAAGCGTTTCATAGGCCTCTTAGACGATTATAGACTTCGATGGTTTGGCGCCGGGAGTCGTCAAAGGAACCGGAGGTGTCGATGACGAAATCGGCCAGCATTCGTTTCCGGTCGTCGGGCCACTGGCGAGCCAGACGGGCTTCGGTTTCGGCCCGCGTCCAACCGGAACGCGCCATCGCCCGCTCGATTTGCCGTTCGCGGCCGCATACGGTGAGGACCACTTTGTCGAACCGGTTCAGCGCTCCGGATTCCATATAGATCGCTGCTTCACAGATGATGATGGCGTCCGGATGGTTGCGGGCGATTTCGGCAACACGCGCCGCGCGCAACCGCTCCACGGCCGGATGCACGATCGCGTTGAGCTGTTGCAGCCGCGCGGCGTCGCCAAACACCAGCGCGCCGAGCTTGCGCCGATCAATGACGCCGTTGGCGTCCAGAATCGCATCTCCGAATAGCTTGACCGTTTCCGCGTACGCCTCCCCGCCGGGTTGCAGCGTTTCGTGGCCAAGTTTGTCCGCCTCCAGACGATGACAACCCAGTTCCTCAAACACACTGCCAACAAAACCTTTGCCAGTGGCCAATCCCCCGGTTAACGCAACCTGGAGTATCACGCCTGGCGGCGCTCGGCCGCTTCCACGGTGTTCACCATCAGCATGGCAATCGTCAGGGGCCCCACGCCACCGGGAACGGGGGTCCAACTGGAGCTGAGTTCGGCAGCGTCGTAGGGATGCATGTCTCCCACTAAGACGCTTCCCCGCTTGTCAAAAGCCGATGTCTTCTCGCTTGTTTCCCCAAAAATTTTCACGACTTCGTCGCGATTGTCCAGACGGTTGATGCCGACGTCGATCAGCACCGCGCCAGGCTTCATGTGCTGGCGGGTTAGCATGGCGGGACGTCCGATGGCCCCGACCAGAATATCGGCGCGCCGGCACTCGGCCGCCAAATCGGCGGTGCGAGAGTGACAGATTGTAACGGTGGCGTGGGCATGCAGAAGCAGCATGGCCATCGGCTTTCCAACAATATCGCTCCGGCCAACCACGACGGCGTGCTTTCCGGCAACGGAAATCTGATGGCGTTTCAATAGCTCCATGACTCCGGAAGGTGTACAGGGCTTGGGCCCAGGCCGGCCGATGGACAGATTGCCGACGTTGGTTGGATGGAATCCATCCACGTCTTTTTCCGGCGCAATGGCATCCAGCACACGCTGCGTATCGATGTGCCTGGGAAGCGGCATTTGCACAAGAATGCCATCAATTTCAGGTTTTGCGTTCAGGTCCGCGACGATTTGGAGAAGCTCCTCCGTGGAGATCGTGGCGGGCGGCGTGAGTTTCTCGCTCACCATGCCGAGTTCGGCGCAGGTCTTGGTCTTGCTGCCGACGTAGACCTCGCTGGCCGGGTCGTTCCCAACCAGGACCACAGCGAGGCCGGGCTTGCGGGTGAGCTGAGCAATGCGGGGCTTCAGCTCTTCAAGAATTTCGTCGCGGACGCGCTTGCCGTCCAGAATTTGAGCCATACCTCTAGTTTAGAAGAACGCGGCAATGGCCTTTCGCGTGTGCTCAATATCGGCGTCCGTGTGCGCGGCCGATAGGAACGCGGCTTCAAACTGCGATGGCGGGAAATAGACGCCGTTTTCAAGCAAGTGGTGGAAAAACCGGCCGAAGCGAACGGTGTCGGAGGTCTTTGCGGTTTCGTAGTCGGTGACGGCCGTTTGCGTAAAGAACAGCGTGAACATGGACCCGACGCGATTCACCGTCAACTCCGCGGGCAGACCGCCGCATAGAGCGGCCGCCTTGGATTCGAGCGCGGCGTAGAGATCCGGGTGGAACCGGATGTGCCGCAACATGGCGAGTCCAGCGCCGACGGCGAGTGGATTCCCCGAAAGCGTTCCGGCCTGATAGACGTTGCCGACGGGAGCGACCTTCCGCATGATTTCTTTGCGGCCGCCATAGGCGCCGATGGGGAGGCCTCCGCCGATAACTTTGCCGAACGTCGACAGATCGGGCGTAATGCCAAAAAGCGATTGCGCGCCGCCGCGAGCCACGCGGAAACCGGTCATCACTTCATCAAATATGAGTAACGCGCCATGCCTGGTGGTGAGGTCCACCAGCGCCCGTAGGAACTCGGAGGTGGGAATAACGCAACCCATGTTGCCGACGACAGGTTCCAGGATTACCGCGGCAATCTCCGCGCCGTGGCTGGCGAAGGACTGTTCGAGTGCCTCCACGGAGTTATAGGGCAGCGCAATGGTCGTGTCGGCAAACGCCTTGGGCACGCCGGCCGTGTCAGCAATACCAAGCGTCGCCATGCCGCTGCCCGCCTTCACAAGCAGCGAGTCAACGTGACCGTGGTAACAGCCTTCAAACTTGATCGTCAAGTCCCGCCCAGTGAATCCGCGGGCGACGCGAAGGGCCGACATAGTGGCCTCCGTACCCGAGTTGACCAGGCGGATCATTTCCATAGACGGAACGGCGTCGCGAATCTCTTCGGCCAGTTCGATTTCACGTTCCGTTGGGGCGCCGAAACTGGTGCCGATGGTCAGTGCGTCTTCAATAGCGGCCAGGATCTCCGGATGCCGGTGGCCGAGAAGCATGGGTCCCCAGGAACCTATGAAATCTATGTACTCGTTGCCATCGGCGTCCCAAAGCCGCGCCCCATTGGCGCGGGCCATAAACCGGGGTGTGCCGCCCACGCTGCGGAAGGCGCGCACTGGAGAATTGACGCCGCCCGGAACCAGTTCCTGGCCGCGAGCCAACAAAGCTTCTGATCGTGCAGTATTCATTCCATTCCTTCACTAACCATTCGGCGCAAAAAAACATTCACGCCGATTTCGCTCAAGGTCAAATGCAAACTCTCTTTGATTTGCCGGCGCAGCTCCTGATACGGCAGCGTGCCGGCGAACAACTGCTGCACGATGCCCTGCAAACGCGAACTGCGGCGGAGAAATTGCACGAGGCGGCCGGTGTTCGAGCCAAACAGGTAACGGCCAAGAAACAGGCGCCGGGCAAGGGTGGAGGCATAGGCAAGGTCGTCACCGAACTCACTCCGGATGAAGGCGCCGTATTCAGCGAACCGCCCGGAAGCAACCAGCAAGCCCGCCAGTTCCCCGGAGCGCATGGCATAGTAGATTCCCTCACCGGTAACCGGATCGACAAGGCCCGCCGCGTCACCAACCGCCAGCCAGCCATCGCCGGAGAGGCGATTACCCTGCCAGGAATCCGCGGCGAGTGACGGCAGCATATGGGCGTAGAACGATGCGCCATCGCGGGAAATGTTTCGCCGGTCCATGTACTGTTCCAGCCGTGCGCGCATACGTTGGGCGGATTCACCCTTCCCGCAAATGCCAACCGAAAGATGGTCCGTGCGCGGGAAGACCCAAATGTACCCCTCGAATCCCTCGAAAAATTCAATATCGATGTGGGCCTGCGCCCGCGGAACGTTGTAACCAAGGGCGGTCATGCTGTCGGCGCCAGTGAAGGCGGTGCCAGCCTGGCGGAGCGGGTTGCGCGCCCCGGTGGCAACGATGACGGCGTCGACATCCAAGCTTTGCGAGGTACAGGTAACGCGCCAGCCGGGGTTGGTTTTTGTCATCGCTAGAACACGCTCCCGCCGCAGTTCCGCGCCTGCCTCTCTCGCGCGATCCAGCAGCAGTTGATTCAGCTCCTTGCGGGAAAAGATCAGCATGGGCTTGTCCAACGAAAGGCGCGCGGCGCCGGCTTCAGCAGTGTGGATACAGGTGCGGGTGACTTGCCGGAAACGGCCGGAGCTCAACAGAAACGGATACTGTTGATAGGCCTTAAAAGTAACTCCGCCTCCGCATGGTTTCTCCCATGCCATTTTTTCGTCAAAAAGCACGGTGCGCGTGCCGGAAGCGGCCAATTGGCGGGCAGCCGATGCCCCCGCCGGACCGCCGCCAAGCACGGCGACGGTTTTCACGGATGGGCCTTGGGCGCGTTCGGGGTGTGAACGGCGCCATTGCCGGCGCCTCCGGTGGGCGGGTGGCCGGCGGGCATGTCGCCCATCGAAGGAGCGGTGGCGCCGCCGTGCGGGTTGGAGTTTGCCGCCGGAGCCTTCACCGTCCACTTATTGCCTTCCATTACGAGCGCGTAGTTCATCTGAATCCCGGCGCCGCCCTCCTTGGGAGAAACAGAGACGACGGCGTCGGCCTCCTTGTCGCGAAAATTAACCGAAACAACATCAATTTTCATCGACTGCGACAGCATGTCGGCGCGTTTGCCGAGATGGTCCATGATCGCCTGCCGCACTGCGTCTTGATTTTGCGGTGCTTTGGCGCATCCGGCCATCAGCACAAGAAGGAGGATTAGAATTCGTACAGCCACACCCGAATTATAGAACTCAATCCTCACCCCGTGCCAGCAAAAGACTTTCAAGCTCCGCCACGGCCTGCCAACCGTCTCGCAGGGCATCCAGATATTCGTCCTGCAAGTCGAAATAGGTCCGTTGCGAAGTAAGAACGCGCTGGTAGTCGCTTTGCATGGCGCGGAAGTTCTTCCGGTAGAGTTCAAACGCGCCCCGAGCGGACGGAAGCACCGCGTCACGATAGCGAACAACGGCTGTCTGCGCGGATTCATACCGCTGCCAAGCACCCGCAAAACGGGCCTGCAGGTCCCTTTCCACTTGAACAGGGGCCAGGCGGGCGCGCTCCACTCCCGCGCGGGCGGCGCGAATGTTCCCCTGTTGCCGGTTGAAAATTGGGATTTCGATGCCGACATCGAAGATACCCTCCACGCCAACCGGACGTCCCCGCGGCACGTCGCCGTCCTCTCGATTGTTGCGGAGTCCGCCCCGAAGTTGCAGATCCGGAATCCGCGCGGCGCGCGCTTGACGGAGCGCGGCATCGGCCTGCGCTTTTTCAAGAATCGCTGAGGCAATTTCCGGACTCTGTCCACGAGCGCGCTCCCACAACAACGCCCTGTCCAGTTGCGGGAAATCATCAATCATTACATCCAGCGTGTGGCCAACAAGGGAGCTTTCGTTTAACAATGCCGCAAGTTCCTGCCACGCGCGCCGCTCCATCTGCAGCGCCTGCTCCACGCGGACCTCGGCACGCTGGAATTCTACTTCGGCGGCGCGGATATCGGGAGTGTCCAGCAAACCGATATTCTGAAGTTCGCGGGCAATCTTCAGCGATTCCTCCGCGTTGGCCGAAAGCTTACGGCGAAGCGCCACGCGTTCGGCGGCCGTCGCCACCGCATAGTATTTCGTCTTCAGTTGGCCCCGCAAACGGAGCGCCCAGGCGTCGCGGAGAGCGCGCGCCTGCGCGAGTTCGGTTTCGGCCAACGCGCGGTCAATGCCGCGCTTGCCCCCCATGACAATGCGCTGTTCCACAAAGCCGCCAACGGAGCCGCCACGCGTGGACTTGGCGACATGTTCGCCCGTGGCGCCGATGGTCGGATTCGGATACAGGCCCGCCTGTTGCGCCTTGCCTTCCGCCATCGCCACGGCGGCGCCTGCCTGCAAGTACTGGGGGCTATTGCGCAACAGCCTCGATTCAAGATCGGCCAGTGTGAGCCCGGCCGCGAGAAGAAACAGGAAATTCATTTCGCTCCCCCCTGGTGGTGCTCGTGCGGATTGGAGGGTGCTTTTCGCGGCGGCGGATTCCGGCGCAACTCTTCGATTTTGGCGTAGGTTTCCGGAGTAACCACGCGGAGGAGAGTCATCATGCCGCCCATGGCGGCGGACCAGGACCGGCGCAAACCAAAATTCTCCGGTTTGTGCGAATACGGATCATCATCGGGCATCCACATATCCTGCGGATAACCGGGCACTTTCTTTCGTTCCGCGTCGTCCTGCGGCCAGTGGCCCGCGCCGTGAGACATGGGGCCGGCCATCGGAAACATGTTGTTCATCATGTGGTGAGGCAGGTGGCAGTGGAGCATCCACTCGCCAAGGTATTTGGCCTCGAATTCAATTTCGCGGACCTGCGCCACGCCGACAAGAACTGTGTTTTGGGGGTACCACAAGGCCTCCGGCAAACGGCCGCCCTCAGTTGCCGTCATCATGAACTGGAAACCGTGGAGATGAACCGGGTGATGGTCCATCCCCATGTTGAGAAGGCGTATGCGGACGCGTTCCCCTTGCCGGACCACCATGGGCGTGCAGTCCGGGCCGGACTTCCCGTTGAAGGTTAGCCAGTTGAATTCCATGGCGAGAGAATTGGGCACCGGGTTGTTGGGACGAAGGTCCCACTCCTGCAGGATGAGACCGTAGTCTCTGTCCACGCGCGGAACGGCCGGGCGCCGCGGATGGATGAGGAAGAAACCGATGGCGCCCATCATCTCCTGCATGGGAAAGTGCGAATGGTAGAAACACGTATTGGTCTGGTTGAGCGTGAACTCGTAAATATGGGTTCCGCCCGGCGGGGTGGGGTCCTGCCCCAGTCCGACGCTGCCGTCCTGCGTGTGCGGCACCTCAAAGCCGTGCCAGTGGACGGCGGTGGGTTCCGGAAGATGATTGCGAAACACAACGCGGACGCGGTCGCCTTCGTTTACCTCCATGGTCGGGCCGGGCACGGACCCGTTGTATCCCCAGGCGGTAAGCATACGGCCGGGGGCGATCTCGGCCGTCACGACTTCGGCGGTCAGTTGGAATTCTTTTACGCCATCAGTGAGGCGCGGTTGGAGTTTTCCCAGGTCCGGCGTCTCAAAAGGCGCAGGAACCGGGGACGGGGCGGCGGCGCTCAGCGCGGCGCTGCCGGAAAAGATGCGGCCCAGAAAGCCGCGTCGGTGAAAAGGCATAACGCTCCTGTAGGATTCTCGGGCAGGGTAAAAGTGTCGCGAATCAAGGAGCGATCAAATGCGGAGCGGAATCTGGTGTACGGCCGGCTGGTGGGGTATCTCTGGGAGAACCAACGTGAAAACGGTGGTTACGGGGACGGCGAACGGAACGAAGGCGATGGCCGCTGCGCTTTTTTGCACCGGTAAATCGTCGGAAGGCTGCAGCCCATGCGCACAGCCGCTGGAAATCGCCGCTGCCAGGCACACCGTGGAACACCACGCGTTCGCCGCGGGTGCAACCAGCAGCACGAGCAACAAGAACAGGATTGTGACGCGACGGCCCACTTCTTCTTAGAATACACAGTAGGCTTGCCGATTCAAATACTCTAAAGAGATGCGCCGGTTTCTCATCATGTTCGCTCTCGCGCTGCGCGCGCAGAGCGGCGAGGATCCGGCACTGCTTTCCAAACGTGCCGCGGCGTTGGCGGCGCAGTCCCGGCACGCGGAAGCCATCGCTGAATACGAAAGGGCCCTCGCCCTTTACCGCCGTAACGGCGACCGTTTTCAACAGGGCGTGGTCTTAAACAACCTGGCCGCCTCCCGCACCACCAACGGAGACCCCGATCTGGCCCTTTCCCTGTTTGAAGAAGCTCTCAGCATTCGGGAAGCCTTGAATGATCAGTTGGGCGTCGCCTACACACTTCTGGGCATTGCGAATGTCCATTGGTATGCCGGTGAACCGCAAAAGGCGCTGGACGCCTATCGGCGCCTCGTCGCCCAAGCCGCCGTGGTGAAAAACGATCTACTACTGGGTCATGCGTTGAACAATGGCGGGTTGGTTCTCCAATCGCTCGGCGAGGATACAAATGCGCTGAGCCAGCACATGCGCGCGCTGTCCATTTTCCGCCAATTGCGGGAACGTCTCTTCGAAGGCTTCGCAATGAACAATGCCGGCATGGCCGCGATGCATTTGGGTAAACGAGACCAGGCCCGCGAACATCTGAATCAGGCGCTTCGGATCTTCCGGGAGTTGACTGACACGCGCGCCCAAGCGTATGCGCTGCACAACCTGGGGGACCTGGAGTTAAAGGCTGGCAACGTTGACGCGGCGATTCCGTACTATCGGCAGTCCCTGGAGTTTAAGCGCGGTTTCCGGGACCGCTACGGCGAAGCATGGTCGATGGCGCGACTGGGAGAAGCCAATGCCGGCAAAGGCGACTTCGCGGGTGCCCGCATTCTGGTGAAGCAGGCGCTGCACCTGCATCGCTTGATCGCAGACCGAACGGGGGAAGCGTCAACACTGGCACAATTAGGCCGCGTTGAGCGCAATTTGGGAAACACAGCCCAAGCCAAGGAGCATCTGGAGGCGGCAATGGCACTCGTTGAGCAGTCACGAAACTCAGTCGCCACACCAGAACTGCGAGGCAGCTATTTCGCCACCCGCCAATCGATCTTTGAATACCTGACGGACCTGCTTGTCGAACAAAAAGACGTGCGCGCGCTGGAGATTGCCGAACGGAGCCGGGCCAGACTCTTGCTCGACAATCTTGCGGGCGATCCGAGGCTTACTGCGATCCACCGCTCCATTTATGCCTTAGGCCAAAGGCTGCAAAAGGCTTCAACAGCAGGCGACGCCGAGGCCGGGCGCGAACGGCTGCGACAGTTGGAATCGGCGGCGGCGAAGTTCGCAACCGCCGGACGTGGACGGCCGGGAACAATCGAGGAGTTCCAGAAAATACCCTCGGATGGCTCGGCTGTTGTCGAATACTGGCTGGGCGAATCGCGGTCGGCTGTTTTCGTGGTTCGGCCTGGAAAGATTACGTTGGTCCCGTTGCCCCCGCGCAAGGAGATTGAACGCCAGGTGGAGGCGCTTCTGGCACTGGTCACCGCGCGTGCGAGGAGCGTACCCAATGAGACTCCGGCGCATAGAACAGCACGGCTCAAAACCGCTGACGGGGAAATACCAGTGGTAGCGACTGCGCTTGCGAAGGTAATCTTGCCCCCGGGCGAGTTGAACGAAGTGCAAACCGTACTGGTGGCGCCCCATCATGGTCTGGCGCGCCTTCCGTTCTGGCTCCTGCCAGGACTGGAGAAGGTAAAAATAACCGCCATTCCTTCCGTTTCCATGCTTCCCTTTCTCAGTAAGCGCTCCGCGGCGCCAAACACAATGGCGGTGTACGCGGCGCCCCGGTTTGGGCCGGAACTACCGCCGCTTCCCTTCGCGAGGGCGGAGGGCGAAGCGATTGCCAGGCTGAGTCCGAATTCCACGCTCCGGACGGGCGAGGCGGCGGCGTACTCGGCGGCAATGGGAAAGGAACTCGCCACGCACAGAATCGTCCACTTCGCCACACACGTGGAACTGGGGAAGGCGCAACCGCGAATTGAACTTACCAACTCCCGGCTAACCCTGTCTGACGTTTATTCGCTGACGCTGGACGCCGACTTGGTGACGCTTAGCGCCTGCCGTACAGCGTTGGGAAAAGACTTGGATGGGGAAGGATTGCTGAGTTTCACCCACGCGTTCCTATACGCGGGCGCCAACCGCGTTCTGGCCACCCTGTGGAGTGTGGACGACCAGGCGACGGCCACCTTCATGCGGGAGTTCTACACGGCACTGTTGACGCGCCGGCGGACCCCCGCCGAGGCGCTGGCGGACGCGCGCGAAGCGCTGCGAAAACAGCCCCGCTATCAGCACCCCTGGTATTGGGCCGGCTTCGCTCTTCACGGCCAGTGGCGGTAGCGGAGAATAGAGACGATGGCCGGAACCTGGACACTGAACGAAGAGAGTTTCACCCGGCTGCTGGCGCTATTCCATGAGGACCGGGAACAGGCGGCATTGCGCTACGAAGCACTACGGGAGCGGCTGGTGCGGGTGTTTATCTGGGAGCGCGCGATCGACGCCGAAGGCCTGGCCGACGAAGCGTTGACGCGAATGGCGCGCCGGCTGGAAGAGGGCGAGACGATTCAAAACCCGGCCGCATTCCTGAGCGGAATTGCCCGCAATCTTCTGAAAGAAGACCGCCATCAACGACAGCGGATGGAACCAATACAAGATGTGCCCGCCGCGCCGTCATCGAACGATGTGGAACGGCACCACGCTGCCTTGGAGCGGTGTTTAGCGGGCTGGGAACCGGAAAAGCGCAATCTGCTATTGACCTACTACCAGGGGGACCACGGAGAACGAATCCGTGGCCGGCAGCGGCTGGCGGCGGAGTTGGGACTGGAACTCAACGCGCTGCGAAACCGGGCGTTGCGCCTGAGGGACCGGCTGGAGGATTGTGTCCGCCAACAAGTCGCGCGTGACGAATCGGGCGGGGAAAACACTAGAAGGAAGGGGCAGGGATGAGCGACCACTTCCATCAATACATGCTGACCGCGAATAACGACGAAGAGCGGGACCGGATCCGCGAGCGCCTGCTGGCGGACCCGGCATTTTGTGACGAGATGCGCGAGTTGGAGAACGAGTGGATCGATTCCTACGCTACTGGCCGTCTAGCGCCGCGGGAACGGGAATTACTGCATAACCACCTGGTAAACACCGGCCAATTGAACCGGGTGGCGACGGCCTTGGCGATGGCGCGTTCCCGCCGCCCGGCGATACCAAGTATTTTTCCTTACGCGTGGGGAATCGCGGCGGCGGTGTTGTTGTGCGCCACGGCAACGCTCACCGCACCCAAATGGCCCCGGGACGCCGCGGTGCGCCGGCAGCCGGAGGACTTGGTGCCGTTGGCCCCAGGCACACTTCGTGACAGCGCTGCCGTACAGGGCGTCGTTCGCCACGCCGGCCGTGGTCTGCAACTCCAACTCCTATATGAGGACACCTCGCCGAACGGCGGTTGCGTGGTGATCGTAAAAGATGGCGCCGGCAATCAGGTGGACGAAGTACGCAGTGAGTGCGGCGTCGAGTTTCATCCTTATTCAGTTAATTCTCAGCTTAAACGCGGGCGGTACAGTGTGGAACTCTCCGATCTGGAGAAGGGACTGCTGCACACTTATTTGTTTGACCTGGGCGAATAGCGCCTTCGGCACGCGCGCGGAAACGAAGTGGCTGGCGGCCGAATCACTGTGTTGGAGGCTGTGGCCATCAATAGATTCACCAGCGCAAAGAGCAGTCGCGCCCGTCGCCCGCGCTACACTGGCGGTATGCGTCTGGTATTGCTGCTTCTGCTTGCCGCGGCTTCCCTTCCCGCCGAGTTTCTGCAAGTGCGGATTGAGATCAGTAACATGGATTGCGTTACCTGCGTGCAGTCTCTGGAAACCGGCTTGCGGAAAATCAAAGGCGTCGAAAAGGTGGTGGTGGGCCCGCAGAATAGTGCCGAGTTCATCATGAAACCTGGCAACACCGTCACGTTGGAACGACTGCGCGACACCATCAAAGGGGTCGGATTCACTCCCAACGCGGCGCATGTCGTGGTCAAAGGGAAGCCCGTAACCGCCGCCGGACAGTGGCGTTTCGAAGTCGACGGCATCGCCAAGACCTATAACCTTTCCGTGCCCAGCAACGACACGATTCGCGAGATCCGCGTTCGCGATGGGCAAACGGTCACAGTGCGCGGAGTGTCGCCGCCCCCGCCCGATCCGCGCACCATGCCGTCGCTCGATGTTTCCTCGTTGGTCGAACAGCGGTGACGGAGCCCTCGCTCGCGTTTCGAGCGCTGCAGCACCGTAACTTCCGCATATTCCTTGGCGGCTTGGCCGTCAGCCTGATTGGCACTTGGATTCAGAGCGTAGCGTTGAGCTGGCTGCTGTACCGGCTGACGCATTCCGAGTTTCTGCAAGGGATTTCCAGTTTCTGCTCCCACATGCCCGTTCTGCTGCTGAGTCCGATAGCCGGCCTCGCCGCTGACCGGTATCCGCGGCACAAAATCGTACTCGTCACGCAAACTATTTTCCTGTGCCACGCCGTGCTGCTGGCTTGGCTCACGCTCACGCACCGCGTCACGGTGCCGCAAGTACTGGCGCTGGCCGCGCTGCTCGGCTGTGCCAACGCTTTCGACATTCCCGCCCGCCAATCGCTGATGATTCTGCTCACGTCCAAGGAGGACTTGCTGGGCGCCATTTCGCTGAATTCAGTTGCATTCAACATTGCACGAACATTGGGACCTTCGCTGGGCGGCGTGTTGGTGGCGGCCGTGGGCGAAGGGCCTTGCTTCGTGATCAACGCCGTCAGCTTTCTGGCGGTGCTCGGGTCGTTGTGGCAACTGCGCCTGCCCCCCGCCGCCAAGCTCCCGGAACACGCAAATGAAGGCTTGGGCGCCGCGGTCCGTTATGCCTGGCAACGGCCTGGCATCCGGTATCCACTGCTGCTGTGCGGCATCATCACGTTGACCAACGCGCCGCCGTTAGTGCTCGGCCCGTTCATCGCCGATGGATTGTTTCATCAAGGCGCAGCCGGTCTCGGCGTGCTTTTGGCCAGCTTTGGCTTGGGCGCCACACTGGGCGTGGCGCGGCTGGCCAATAAGAAGTCGAGCACCGGGCTGGGACGGGTGGCGGGCCAGGGGGCGCTTATCTACGGCGTCGCGTTAGGAGGGTACGCCATCGCTCCGGTGTTCTGGATGGTGGTCGCCGCTTCCTTCGTGGCCGGGTACGCCTACTTCCGGCAGAATGCGTCGAACAACGCATTGATTCAGGCTGTGATCGAAGAGAAGTATCGGGGCCGCGTTATGTCGTTCTACACGATGATGGCCGTCGGCATGCTGCCGGTGGGGAGTTTCGTCGCCGGATGGGCGGCGGAACAGACCGGGCCGCGGCCCGTGCTTGTTGTCTCTGCGCTCACCGCCATCTGCGCCGGCGCGGCTTTTCTTTATTACACTCGCTCCATGGACCCTCACGAATGCAACGCCTAGCCGCTGCCGTACTTTTGTTCATCTCCGCCGCCGCTGCGCAGCCATCGAACAAGGATCTTTTCGATCAGATCGATCCGACGCTCGATGAACTGGCCGCGCTAACCGGCTTGAAGCCGAAAACAAAGGTGGACCGGGACTTCATTTCTCGCGAGAAGCTGAAGGAGTTTCTGAAGACGCGCATCGACGAGACGGTGAAGCCGGAGGAGATTCGGATCGAGGAACTGACGCTAAAACTCTTCGGATTCGTGCCGGAGTCCTACGACCTGAAGGAATCCACGATCAGCTTGCTCACCGAACAAGCCGCCGCTTTCTACGACTACAAGAAGAAAAAGATGTTCCTTCTGGAAAGCGCCCCTGAAATCTCGCAGCGCTTTGTGCTGATTCATGAGTTGGCGCACGCCTTGGCGGACCAGCATTTTCAGTTGGAAAAGTACATCCAACAGGGAAAGAACGACGATTCGGCCACGGCTCGAATGGCTGTAATGGAAGGCCAGGCACAGTGGCTAATGTACGAATTGATGGCGAAAAAGTCCGGACAATCATTGCGGAAGGACCCGGCCATGGTGCGGATGTTCTCCAGCGCCAGCGCGGCCGGACTCAGCCAGTACCCCGAGCTTTCAAACGCCCCGCTTTACATTCGGGAGAGCCTGCTGTTCCCGTACACCCGAGGCCTGGCGTTTCAGCAGGCGGTGGTGGAGAAAATGGGCGATGCCGGATTCGCCGAGGTATTCCGCCGCCCGCCCCTCAGCACGCGACAGATCCTGCATCCGGAACTTTACTTTGATCGCAAGAAGCCAGCCAAAGTGAAGGCGCCGCCCGTGCCCGGCGCCAATCGGTACGCCGAGGCGGTGGAAGGCGAACTGGGCGAGTTCGACATCTACATCCTGCTAAAGCAATTCGCGGGTGAGGAGACAGCCGAAAAACTCTCGCCCGAATGGCGTGCCGGGCACTTCCGCGTACTTGAAGAAAAAGAAAGCAGGCACGCCATTCTGGCTTTCAGTGTCCAGTTCTCCACGAAGAGTGCCGCTGCGGAGTTCACGCGGCTCTACGAGGACAAAGTAATTCCGGCGAAGGCGAAACGATCCGGCTCCAACGTCGTCAAACAGCAAGGAACTCGCGTCTTAATTCTCGAAGGAATAGAATAACAACATGCGCTTCTTCGTCCTCGCCGCCCTGGCGGCTTTTTCTTTGTTCGCCGCCGAAGTGCCGCGGCCCGCGCCGGATTTCACCGTTAATACTACCAGCGGAAAGCCCATCAAGCTCAGTGACTACAAAGGCAAAGTGGTGGTGGTGGAGTTCCTGCTAACCACGTGTCCGCACTGCCAGAAAGCGTCGCAGGGGATCAACAAAGTGTACCGGGAGTTGAAAGCGCAAGGCTTGCAACCAGTGGGCGTGGCTGTGAACGACATGGCGAATATGCTGGTGGACGACTATGTGAAACAGTTCAACCTGGACTTCCCGGTGGGCTGGTCCCCCCGGGAGCCGGTAATCAACTTCCTGCAACATCCGGTGATGATGATGATGTCGTTTCCGAACCTGGTGATCATCGACAAATCTGGCCAAATTCGCCACCAGTTTCCGGGCGGCGACAAGTTCTTCGAGAATGAAGAAAAGAACCTGCGCGACCTGGTGCTGCCGCTGCTGAAGGCGCCCTCCGGCGCACCGCGAAAGGCTGCTCCGAAATCCAAGTAGGCAGCCTGTGGCGATATGCTTGTCGCCATGCTTACGAGACGAAGTTGGCTGGCGGCATTGCCGTTGATGGCCGGATGCGGCGGGGCGGCGCGCCGAACGATCGGCGTCATTCCGAAGGCGGTGGGCGATCTGTTCTTCGCCGCGGTGCACGCCGGCGTGCGCCGCGCCGCCGCCGAAGCAGGTGTTGAAGTCGTTTGGAACGGCCCCAAGGACGAAACGGACCACGGCCGCCAAATCCAAATAGTGGACGCGATGGTGACGCAGCGCGTGGCGGCCATCGCGATATCGGCCACCGATGAGCGGGCCCTGCGCGCCCCGGTGGAACGGGCGATCGCGGCGGGCATCCCGGTCACGGTGTTTGACTCCGGTGTTGAAGGCGAAGGCTTCGTTACCTTCGTCGCCACAGACAACTATGGCGCTGGCTGCTCCGCCGGCCGTCGCGTGGCAGCGTTGGCGGGCAATAAAGGAAAGGTCGGCATGGTGATGCACAAGCCCGGCGGCACCTCCACCATGCTCCGGGAGCAGGGGTTTGAAAAGACGATAGCGGCGGAGTTCCCCGGAGTCACAATCGCGGCGCGTCAGTATGGCATGGCCGACCGCGCCAAAGCGCGCGCGGCCGCGGAGAACATGCTGGCCGGAAATCCTGATATCGCGGTGCTGTTCGCTTCGAGCGAAGCGAGTTCCCTGGGCGCCATTCAGGCGTTGCAGAGCCGGGGCTTGAATGGCAAAGTGCGCCTTATCACTTTCGACACCAGCGAGGCGCACCGGGAAGCCCTCGCCAACGGAACCATCGACGTGATGATGGTCCAGGATTCGGCACGAATCGGCTACGTAGCCGTTCACTCTTTGACCGAAACACTGGCCGGCCGCAGGCCTGAAAAGCGAATTGACCTTCCGGTTCGTATGGTGACTCGGGAGATGATGGCACAACCGGAGATTCGAGAGCTGATCTCGCCAAAGATGGATTTGTAAAGATAGAGGAATGGGCTTTTTGGATAATCTGGAGAACACGCTGAAGAATGCGGAGCGCGGGGCGGAACGCGAAGACGCGGCGGCGGCAAACCTGTCGCGCGCCGCGGAGTTGGAGGCCCTGCGCGCGGCGGCTCCAAATGCCGAGGCGTTGAAAAAGGGACAGTGGACCCAGGATCTGTTGACGCACGCGGTTACGCTTGGGCATGCGCAACGCACCCGTGTCGGTATGGCGTGGATAGGTGCCACACTGCGACTTGAAGCCAAGGAGAAGAGGCTGGACTTGCAGCCCACGGCCATAGGAATTGACGCGATCTACTTCGTGGACGGCACGGAGACCAAGCGGGAAGCGGTCAACCTAAAATCCGATCCGGCGGCACTGGCAAAGAAGTGGCTGTCTACATCCTGACCACTTGGACTTCGAAACGTTCCGGAGGAAGACAGGACATCGGGTCCGGCGACATGCGGGCCCAAGTGTCAAATGCGGAGTTGGCCACCGAGTTGTTCAGGTAGATCAAAAATTGGTCTGAACAGTAACCCAACGGAGGCAGTTGCCGAAACGCCAGGCGTAAACCGATCGCTTTGTGCAGGTCCACGCCGCCTGTGTCTATCTGTTTGTCGTCCAGGAGGGTTATGAAGCTTGTACGCCCAGCGTGAGGCCATACGTCGGGACGCAGCAGATTGCGAAGCTCCGTGCGTAGCTCGAAAGTCGTTTCGCACTGGCGAATCCACTCCAGCACTGCGTCGCCCCACTGCCAATGGCTCTTCAGGCCCAGGTACTGTTCGGAAAACTGGAGCGCCAATTCATAGCGGCGCCGTTCCAGTTCCAGCTCATCCTGGGCAGCCGCGGTAGCAATCGGAATCAACGATTCCGACTCAACAAGCTCAGTGGCCATCGTCATGACCTTTTCCAGCCGCCGCCCCCGCGGATGGGCTTCGGAGACCAGCAGCGGCGGAAGTTCGTGGGTCTTGTCCCCGGCTATCTCGACAAACGTGCGATTACCAATGATGTCCATAGGACGCCTCGCTTGGAATTCATATCGGCAGTACGGCTCGAACGCAATAGATTCTTGCTATGTCGGACGCACAACCACCACGCGAAGGATGTAAACAGTTCCGGCGCGCTATCCTGAGCAGTATGGCCAACCAGCCCACGCGCCGCTCTATAGCGGCATTGCCCTTCGCCCTTTCCATTTCTATGAACGCTAACGACAACTCCCTCCCCTCTCCTCCAGTAGCCAAGACCGTCGCCAAAACCATTACACAGCACGGTGAAACGCGCCAGGACCCCTACTTCTGGCTGCGCGAAAAGGAGAATCCCGCCGTCACCGCCCATCTGGAGGCGGAGAACCGCTACTTTGAAGCCATCATGAAACCGGTGGAAGAGTTGCGGAAGACTCTGTACAGCGAAATGGTTGGCCGCATTCAGGAAACAGATCTATCGGTCCCCGAACGCCGCGACGACTATTACTATTACACTCGGATTGAAAAGGGCCAGGACTACCAGCTTTATTGCCGGAAATACGAGACACTCGAAGGTAAAGAGGAGTTGCTCCTCGACGGAAATGAGCTGGCCAAAGGTTACAAATACTTTCGGCTCGGTAACTTTGCGATAAGTCCTTCGCACACACTATTGGCATATTCCACCGATACGGACGGCGATGAAGTCTATGTGACCTACTTCAAGGATCTGAAGACGTCCAAAGTGTTGCCCGACCAGATTCGGAATGTCTACTACGGAATCGCCTGGGGCAACGACGACAAAACCCTGTTCTACACCACTCTCGACGCAGCCAAACGCCCTTATCGAGTCCACCGCCACGTTCTGGGAACTCCGATCGCAAACGACGAGATTGTCTTTGAAGAACCCGATGAACGCTTCTATGTCGAGCTGTCGAAGACGAAGGACAAAAAGTACGTTCTAATCAATTCCGACAGCAAGATGACCTCGGAAGTCTTGTATCTTGACGCCGAAAATCCGGGCGGCAAGTTCGCCGTGGTCGCGCCCCGCCGGCAAGGTGTGCTCTATGGCGTCCGTCACCATGACGGCCGGTTCCTGATACTGCACAACGATGGGGCACAGAACTTCCAACTCTCCGCCGCGCCTGTCGGAGACTCCGCTCCGGCAAAATGGCAAACCGTCGTTCCGCACCGCAAGGACGTTCTGCTGGAAAGTGTAGAGTCCTACAAGGATTGGATGACGTTGACCGAGCGGGAGAACGGGCTGCGGCAGATTCGCGTTCGCCAATGGAACGGCGCGGAGGATCACACCGTCAGAATGCCGGAGCCAGTCTACGCCGTCCAGTTAAGCGGCAATCCCAACTACGACGCCAAGTCGGTCCGTTTCAACTATCAGTCCCTGGTCACTCCGTCGTCGGTGTTCGACTATGATTTGGCGTCGCGCCAGCGCACTTTGAAGAAGCAACAGCAAATCCCCAGCGGCTACGACGCGTCTCTTTACACAAGCGAACGGACTTTTGCCACCGCCTCCGATGGCGCGCGCATTCCCGTGGCGATTGTCTATAAGAAGGGATTCCAGAAGAACGGGAAAGCGCCGTTTCTGCTCTACGCCTATGGCTCCTACGGCATTAACTCGGAGGCCACATTCAGCCCCTCCCGCCTCAGTCTGCTCGATCGCGGATTCGGCTTCGCCATCGCCAGCATTCGCGGCGGCTCCGAAATGGGCCGTCACTGGTATGAGAATGGAAAACTCCTTACCAAGACGAACACCTTCACCGATTTCGTGAGCGCCGCCGAACATCTCATCGCGAACAAGTTCACCTCACCTCAGCGGCTGGCCATCATGGGCGGCAGCGCCGGCGGTCTGCTGATGGGCGCCGTCGTGAACCTCCGCCCGGATCTGTTCCATACCGTGCTCGCGCTCGTACCGTTTGTGGACGTGCTGAACTCCATGTCGGACGCCACGCTCCCGCTTACCGTCGGCGAGTACGAAGAATGGGGCAACCCGCAGGAGAAGCTCTTCTACGAGTACATAAAGACCTACTCGCCCTACGACAACCTGAAGCGCGGGCCGTATCCGAACATCCTCGCCACCGGCGGCTTAAACGATCCGCGGGTGCCCTACTGGGAACCAGCAAAGTGGGTGGCCAAACTCCGCACGTTAAAGACGGACAAGAATCTGTTGGCGATGAAGATCAACATGGGTGCTGGACATTTCGGGAAATCGGGCCGCTACGCGGCGCTGGAAGAAACGGCCGAACAGTACGCGTTCCTGCTGCTGACCATGGGCATCGCCCGCTAAGTGGGATACTGAAAGGTTTCTGCCATGAATGAATACTCGATAGGTGTGGACTTGGGCGGCACAAACCTGCGCGCCGCCGCGGTAGACCGTGAGGGTCGCGTACTGGAGAAGATCTCCGTCGATACGAATTTCGAAGGCGGCCGGGACGCCGTGATCGGCGATATCGTCGACGGCGTCAACCACTTGAAGAAGAATCTCTCCACGCACCGGCTGGCTGGCGTGGGCATCGGCGTGCCCGGGTTCATTCTCTTGAAGGAAGGGTTCATCACGAACTCGAACAATCTTCCTTACCTGGAGAATTATCCCGTCCGTGACGCAATTGAAAAGAAGCTCGGCACCCCCATCATTTTGGAGAACGACGCCAATGCCGCCGCGCTCGGCGAAAAGTGGATGGGCGCCGGCCGGGAGGTGAATGACCTGGTGCTCCTCACTCTCGGCACCGGTGTTGGCGGCGGCATCATCATGGGCGGTCGCGTTCTGCATGGCATGGATGGCATGGCGGCGGAACTGGGCCATTTGACCATCGATCCGTTCGGCCCGCCCTGCGGCTGCGGCAATCTTGGATGTCTGGAAAAACTCGCCTCCGCCACCGCCGTGGAAAGCGCCGCGATGCTGATGAGCCTGAGCGCACACCCAATGACCAGCAAGGAAGTCTACGAACTGGCGATGGACGGAAATGCAAAGGCGCAGGCCATCTTTGGGCAAATGGGCCGCGCCCTCGGCATTGCGCTTGCCAATCTCATCAATACTTTTAACTTTCCGCTCTATCTTCTCAGCGGGGGCATGTTGCCGGCCTGGAATCTCTTCTGGCCGGAACTGGAAGCGCAAGTGAAGTTGCGGTCGTTCACCTATCGCAACTCGAAGACGCGCATTGAAGCGGCCACGCTCGGCAATCAGGCCGGCCTCATTGGGGCTGCCTATCTGCCATTTCTTTCCATGGATCTGGGGCACAAGTAATGAGCGCCTACTGGCTGGGTATCGACGTTGGCACCGGCGGCTCCCGCGCGCTGCTGGTGGATGAAGCTGGACGCATTGTGGCCGCCCACACCGCCGCGCATGAAGAGATGCGCATGGAAAAGCCGCTCTGGGCGGAGCAACAGCCGCAGAACTGGTGGGATGCCTGCCAGGACGCAATTCGCGGCGTGCTCGCCGCCGCCCAGGTGAATGGCACAGCCGTGCGCGGCGTATCCCTCTCCGGGCAAATGCACGGGCTCGTCATTCTGGATGCGGCCGGCGAAGTGATTCGCCCTTCGCTCATCTGGTGCGACCAGCGCAGCCAGGCACAGGTGGACGCAATCAATGCCAGGGCCGGAAAGGAGCGCATCCTCGCCTGCATCGCCAACCCGGTCCTTACCGGTTTCACGCTCCCCAAACTGCTCTGGGTGCGCGATAACGAACCCGGTCTTTATGAGCGCGTTCGTCACCTGCTGCTGCCGAAGGACTTCATCCGCTACAAGCTCACTGGCGAGTTCGCCACCGAAGTGTCTGACGCCTCCGGCACCGCGCTATTCGATGTTGTGAACCGTCGCTGGTCCTTCGAATTGGCCGAAATATTGGGAATTGACCGCGCCATTCTTCCGAAGGTTTACGAATCCGAAGAATTGACGGGCGTCATTTCCGCGGCCGCGGCGGAAGCAACGGGCCTGGCCGCGGGCACCCCGGTGATTGGCGGCGGCGGAGATCAGGCGGCCAGCGCCGTCGGCAACGGGATCGTCGAAACCGGCCTTGTTTCGGACACCATTGGAACCTCCGGCGTGGTCTTCGCGCATATGGATTCGGTGGCATACGACCCGGCCGGCCGCGTTCACACCTTCTGCCACGCCGTGCGCGGCAAGTGGCATGTCATGGGCGTTACGCAGGGCGCCGGCCTTAGCCTGCAATGGTTCCGGAATCAATTGGCTCCAGGCGCAAGCTACGACGCTTTGACTCAAGAAGCCGCCGGCAGCGCCGCCGGTGCGCGCGGACTCTTCTGGCTGCCCTATCTGATGGGCGAACGAACCCCGCATCTGGACTCCATTTGTCGGGCGGCGTGGATCGGGCTGACGGCTGCGCATACGCGCGCCGATATGGCGAAGGCACTGCTGGAGGGCGTCTGTTACAGCCAGAAGGACTGCCTGGACATTATCAGGAGCCTCGGCTGCGGTGTGCAGAGCGTGCGGCTGTCCGGCGGCGGAGCCAAGAGTCCAATGTGGAAGCAACTCTTCGCCGATGTGTTCGCAACGCCGGTCACCGTGCTCGAAACGCAGGAAGGGTCGGCCTACGGCGCGGCGTTGCTCGCCATGACCGGTACCGGAGCGTTCGCCTCCGTCGCCGAAGCCTGCCGGGCCACGGTGCGGGAGGTGGAAACGGTGCGGCCCTCCGCCGAGTCCGCCTTCTACCTCCGCGCCCATTCTGTCTATCAATCTCTGTATCCTGCGCTGCGCGATAGCTTCCGCGCCATCGATAGCCTGGGTTAGCCGTGTTCTGCGATGTCAGCCTGCCGGTACCGCTCGATCAGTTGTTCACCTACGCCCTCCCCTCCTCGCTGCATCACCGCGTAAAAGAAGGGGCGCGCGTGGTGGTCCCGTTCGGGACACGCAAATTGACCGGAGTCGTTTTGGCCATCCATGGCAACGCGCCGGCCATGCGAGCCCGCGGCGTGGAAAAGCTGATCGATGAAGAACCTGTCTTCGATTCGGCCCTGCTTCGCCTGGCCCGCTGGGTAGCCGCCTATTATTGTGCTCCGCTTGGCGAAGTTCTGCGCAGTATGGCCCCAACCTCCGCGGAAACCAGCCGGTCCCAAGTCTATTCACTAACCGGCACGGGGCGCGATTTGGTTCGCCAGTCGCTCTTTGGCGATGCCGATACGTCGCCACAGGCGCGACTGCTCCGGCTTCTGGAGACGCGGCCGCTTTCGGCCGCGTACCTCAAGACGAAGGTGGAGGACGCCGCGCGCCTGCTGAAAACGCTGACACAGAAGGGGCTTGTGGCGTTGGAAGAAGACGTCAGCGCAAAAGACCCCATGCGAGCTCCGGCCGAACAACTGCGGGTTCGTTTCTCCGCCCGTGCAGACGGCCTGAAGCTTCCCAAATCCGAGCGGGAACTGCTCGCCTATCTCGAACTCCACCCGGGAGAACACGGCGTTGCCGCTTTGGAGCAATCAGTGCAGGAGGCATCGCGGGGCGCCCGGGCGCTGTCGCGGCGCGGGCTCGTCACCCTTCGTATCGCCCCTTTGGCTACCTTATCGCAGGAACGCCCGCCGCATGAGCTGAACCAGTGGCAGCAGGCTGCTTTTGAAAAGATTCGCGACCAATTGAACGATGGCACATTCGGCGCGTTCCTGCTGCAAGGCGTCACCGGCAGCGGGAAAACGGAGGTGTATCTCAGCGCCATTGAACATGCGCTCCAACGCGGCCGGGCCGCTCTACTGCTGGTCCCGGAGATTGCATTAACGCCGGCGGTGGCCGGCCAATTCCTGCATCGCTTCGGTGATCGTGTGGCCATTCTGCATTCCGCCTTCAGCGATAACGAGCGAACCGAACAGTGGCGCCGCATCCGCAGCGGCGAGGCCGGAGTCGTCGTTGGAACCCGTTCCGGCGTCTTCGCGCCAATCCGCAATCTTGGCCTCATTATCGTCGACGAAGAGCACGACCACAGCTATAAGCAGCAGGAAGCGCCGCGCTATAACGGCCGTGATGTCGCCGTGGTGCGTGCCCGGGAACTTGGAGCGTCCGTCGTCGTCGGTTCGGCCACACCTGCCCTGGAAACCCGCTATAACGTGGAGCGCGGCAAGTACACGCTCCTCGAACTGCCGGAGCGCGTCCAAGGCCGTCCCATGCCCGTAGTCGAACTCGTCGACATGCGCGAAGAGTTCCTGCAGACTCGGCAGATGGGTACGTTTTCCCGCCGGCTGCTGGAGGGGCTAGACGAACGGCTCGCCGCCGGCGAACAGACGATGCTGCTCTTGAACCGTCGCGGGTTTTCGAGCTTCGTCAGTTGCCGCGCGTGCGGCGATCGCGTTCAATGCCCCAACTGCGCGGTGACCCTCACCTATCACCGCCGCGATAAGCGCCTTCTGTGCCACTACTGCAACTACGCCGAGCGCGTGCCGGACCGCTGCAAAAAGTGCGATAGCGAGTACCTGCACTTCCTTGGCACCGGTTCGGAAAAGGTGGAAGACGAACTGCACAAAGCATTGCCCAAGGCTCGAATCGCGCGAATGGATCGCGACACGGTGACAACCAAGCGGCATTTCGAAAGCATTCTCCACGGCTTCCGCGAAGGTAACTTCGACATCCTGGTGGGAACGCAGATGATCGCCAAAGGGCACGACATTCCGAACGTCACGCTTGTTGGCATCGTCTCTGCCGATATCGGCCTTGGGATGCCCGATTTTCGCGCCGCCGAACGAACTTTTCAATTGTTGACACAAGCCAGCGGACGCGCCGGCAGAGGCGCCATTCCTGGCCGCGTCATCCTGCAAACAAACAACCCCGAGCACTACGCAGTCCGCCTTGCTTCGCAGCAGGATTACCACGCCTTCTACGAAAAGGAGATCCTGTTCCGACGCTCCATGCGCTATCCACCTTTCAGCGCCTTGGCCAACATACTGGTCCGCGACGAGGTACAGGAAGAGGCGCTGCGAAAGAGCTCCGAACTGGAAAGGCTTTTGCGCCCGGAACCCAAGGAAATGCGCGTCATGGGCCCGGCACCAGCCCCCGTCCCCCGGTTAAAGAACGAGTTCCGCTATCAGCTTCTATTGAAGAGCTCGGATCGCAAAATGCTCAACGAAACCCTCCATCGCATCCGTGGTTACGCTACCGAACAAAAGTGGGGCGCGACAGCGCTGGTGATTGACGTTGATCCCGTTTCTCTGTTGTAATTGGCCGCGCATGTCGATGACGGTCGAGCCTTTTCAACTTGTGGAACGGAACCTCCGTCACGCCATGGCGTTTTACGCCGGCGCCCATTCGCGCGGAGAAGTTTGCGAGTTGCCCGGGGTGGCCGCCATCAACTGCGGCTGGAACTACCCGGTATTTAACTCCATGCTGTTGACCGCCGCCGTGCCGGGCCCCGGCGGCGGGCTGGCGGAGCGAATCAGCGCCGCATCCCGGTATTTTCGCAGTCACGGCATGGGCTGGTCGTACTGGGCCTGCCACGACCTGCTCGATGCTCCAACGCTGCGCCATCTTCGCGAGACCTGCTTTCAACACGGTCTGGAACCGGTCGTCACCGCGCCCGGTATGTGCGCCACTGCCTTCGCGCCGCCTCAGCGTCCCCGCCTGCCTCTCACCGTTCGCGAAGTGGATGACCCAGCCTCCCGCCTCGCTTTCGCCCACCTCGTTTCCGTCATTTTCGAACTGCCGTTTCAAATGACCATGCATATGTACAGTGCGCCTGAATGCTGGCGCGCAGGATACGCCGCATTCATAGGTTATGTGAATGAACGCCCGGTCACCATCGCGATGGTAAATGTAATTGACGGATGCCTGGGATTCTATTCCGTCGGTACCCTCCCCAGCTATCGCCGCCAAGGATATGCCGAAACATTAATGCGCGAAGCGCACACCGTCATGAAAAACCGTTTGCCTTTCGATTCCTGCGTGTTACAATCGAGCACCGTTGGGAGACGTTTGTACGAACAAATGGGGTTCCGGGAAGTAACCCGCTTCTCAGTCTTCCGTTCGTCTTCCGGCTGAGCTGTGATTCGAAAACAGGAGAAAAATTCCATGGGAATGATGGAAGAATTCAAGCAGTTTGCAATATCCGGCAATGTGATGGACCTCGCGGTCGGTGTGATCATCGGCGGAGCGTTTGGTAAGATCGTGAACTCTCTGGCGAATGACATCATTATGCCGCCTATCGGGCTGCTACTCGGTGGTGTCGATTTCAAGGGGATGTATGCGGCTCTGGATGGCAAAACCTACGAAAACCTGGAAGCGGCGGTGAAAGCCAAAGCTCCGGTTATTGCTTACGGTATGTTCATTCAAAACGTGGTCGAATTCACAATTCTCGCCTTCGTAATATTTATGATGGTGCGCGCCATGAACAAAATGCGGCCTGGCGTCGCCAACGACAAGAAAGCCGGCGGCTGATAGACTTCTTAGTGTAATCCTCGGGGCCTCTCTATGCTTGATGCCCCGCAACACCATCCGTGCCCAACGAACGACTCCCCTTCTCTGCCACCCATCTTTCTTCTCCCTACGACGGTATTCGACCTCTTCCAGTCCGTGTCCTGCTCGACAACGTTCGCAGCCTTTACAACGTCGGTTCCTTCTTCCGCACTTCCGATGCCTGCGCGCTGGAGCGCCTCTATCTGGGCGGCATTACAGGCTTTCCACCCCAAAAGCAGATCACGAAGACCGCACTCGGCGCCGAAGACTCTGTTCCCTGGGAACATCACAAAGATGTACTGCCGCTCCTGGACCGCCTCACCGCGGAAGGCGTCGAATTGGCGGCTGTCGAAACCAGCGTACGCTCCGTCGATCTGTTCGATTGGAGACCGCGTTTCCCGGTCTGTATCGTCTTCGGGCACGAGGTCGACGGCATTCAGCCGCGTATCGCCGAGCGTTGCGATGTTCACGTACGCATTCCGATGCTGGGTTCGAAACACTCCCTCAACGTCGCCACGGCCGGCGGAGTAATGCTTTTCGAACTCTTGCGCAAGTACCGGGAACTCCTGCGAAGATAGTAGGCACTATGCGCCGCGCCTATCTGGTTTTCCTGGCAATTGCCGCCTTCGGACAGCAGACCATGTTCCCACCCGTTCGCGGAACCCGCGAAATGGTGGGCGCCGCCAACAATTTCGAGGTCGAGGCTGGTTTTCGTATCCTCGCCGCCGGCGGCAACGCCGTCGACGCAGGGGTCGCCTCCACACTTGCCGCCGCTGTCACAGAGCAGGCGCGCTTTGGCCTCGGCGGCGAAATGCCGCTCCTCATCAAGATGAACGGCAAGCCCGTCGTGGTCGTCAGCGGCGTCGGCACCGCTCCCAAGCTGGCCACCGCCGAATGGTACCGCCAACGCAAAGCAAACCCCTGGGAAGACGCTTCCCAGATGCCGCCAATTCCTGGAGAGGGGATCCATGCCGCCATCCTGCCGGGAGTGTTCGACGGCCTCATGTTGGCCCTGCAGCAATACGGCACAAAGTCGTTTGCCGAAGTTGCCGCGCCAGCCATGGAATATGCCGACGCGTTTCCCATCGGCGAAGAGTTCTCCAACTTCATTCGCAACGGCGAAAGGTTGCTAAGGAACTGGCCAACCTCCAAAGCCCACTTCCTGCCCGGCGATAGCGTTCCCGCGCGCGGCACTGTTTTCAAGCAACCCGCTCTGGCGAAAACGCTGCGAGAGCTCGCCGCCGCGGAAAAGAAGCAGCGTGGCAATCGCGCCAAAAAAATCCAGGCCGTGCGTGACTACTTCTACCGCGGTCCGATCGCGAAAAAGATCGCCGCATTCTCCGAAGCCAACGGCGGCCTCATTCGCTATGAGGATCTTCGGGACTTCAAGGCAGAAATCGATACCCCGCAAACCACTGACTACCGCGGCTACACGGTGGTTAAGCCCGGTTTCTGGACCCAAGGTCCGGTCATGCTGCAAGCGCTGCAACTGTTGGAAGGCTACGACTTGAAAGCCATGGGCCACAACTCAGCCCCATACCTCCACACGGTCATCGAAGCCGTCAAGCTCGCTTTCGCCGATCGCGACGCTCATTATGGCGACCCGAAGTTTTCGCGGATCCCTGTGGAGACACTGCTCTCCCGTGATTACGCCGCCACCCGCCGCAAGTTGATCGACCCCAACAAGGCCTCCATGGAATCGCGTCCCGGCGCGCTCGGCAACGCCATGCGTTCGGCGGTGGCGTCAGAACACAATAGCGTGCAGGATACGACGTGCGTGAACGTCGTGGACCGTGACGGAAACGTTTTCTCCGCTACCCCCAGCGGCGCCTGGCTGCCCAGCGTCATCGCTGGCGATACCGGCATTCCGCTCTCCACGCGCCTCCAGAGCTTCGTCATGACCAAGGGCCACGCTAATGAACTCGCCCCGGGCAAACGCCCGCGCGTCACGCTCAGCCCCACCATTGTCCTGAAGGACAACAAACCATTCCTCGCCATGTCCACCCCCGGCGGCGACAATCAGGACCAGGCCATGTTGCAGGTCCTGCTGAACATCATCGATTTCGGCATGGCGCCGCAGGAAGCCGTGGAGGCCCCGCGGTTCCAGACGGAGCACTTCTACAGCTCTTTCGCTACTCACGAATTCGTCCCGGGCCGCACTCGCATCGAACGCCGCATTCCGAAAAATGTCCTCGATCTGCTTAGCGAAAAAGGGCACATCGTACAGCCAAGCGGCGAGTGGAGCAATGGCTCCGCGCCCACGGTCATACTGCTCCGCGACGGCGTGCTCGACGGTGGCGCCGACCCGCGCCGCCTGCGTTTCATCTTCGGCCGTTAAGAAGTGTGGTCGTGAATGATTTTCCAGCCCTTCGGCCCTTTACGCAAAATCAGCGTAAAGTGGCCGGAGGCGTCGCCGCCGCCTGCCGCGCTCCGGGTCAAGTAAAACTTGCCGAGCACCATCGCGTGGCCGGGTCCCAACGCCCTCTGCTCCAACACCTCAAACCTCAGTTTCCCCATCTTCTCGGCCGTGTCGTAGGTCCGTTTGTAGCGCGCCAACACCTCCTCCCTGCCCCGGGATAGCGCCTTTCCCAGAAACGTAATCGACGGCGAGTTTTCGTAGGTTTCAACAAACGCCGTCAGATCTCCGCGGTTCCATGCGCCGGCCTGCGCGTCCAGCACGGCACGCACATCCACCCCCTGAGCGAAGGCAGCGACAGCGAAACAAAAGAGGAATGAAATGAATTTACCCATCGCTGGAGATTATACTGTCTAGTTCGCATGCAAGTTTCACAACAACCCGCGAGCGCGTCCGAATTCGCCGCCGCGCTGGGCGCCGCCAACGCCGCCGGCCATCGCGTCGAACTGGGCGGCAACTTCACCAAGCACCGTTGGGCGGGCCCCATCGAACCGGCCGATGTCCGCATCGAAACGGTGAAACTGAATCGCGTAATCGAATATGAACCGCGCGATTTGACAATCTCTGTTGAAGCCGGAATGCCCTACGCGGAGCTGACCAAGCTATTGGCCGCCAATCGCCAGATGGTCCCGCTCGACCCGCCCTATGCCGCCACCGCCACCGTTGGCGGCGTGCTCGCGGCTAACCACTCTGGCCCCCGTCGGCGGCTCTTCGGCACCGCCCGCGATCTGGTCATCGGGATGAGTTTCGCCACCATGGAAGGCAAACTGGTGCAGGCGGGCGGGATGGTTGTGAAGAACGTTGCCGGCCTGGATATGGCCAAACTTCTCATCGGCAGTTGGGGCACGCTCGCCGCCATCACCTCCGTAAATTTCAAACTCATCCCCAAGGATAAGTTCACACGCACGTTTCTTCAGTCGTTCGATAGCGCCGCCGCCGCATTGGAAGAGCGCAACCGGATTCTGACCAGCGTCCTGCAGCCCGCGGCCATCGACCTGCTGAACCCCGCCGCCTCCGCGCGCATTGGCCGAACGGGCTGGCTGCTTGCCATCGGCGCCGGTGGAAGCCAGGCGCTTGTCGATCGATACTCACGGGAACTAGCAAGCGCGGAACCATTGGAGGGTGATACGGAACGGGCTTTCTGGCACTCGGTGGAGACCTTCGCCGAGCGGTTCCTGGACGAACATAGCGGCGGCGCCATCGTCCGCGTCTCTTCCGCTCTCCGTGACCTTGCCCAGGCCGTCTCCTCCCACAACGGTCCCGCCGTGGCGCGCGCCGCCAACGGCGTGGCCAGCCTATTCCACCAGACAGCTCCAAAATCACTGCCGGCCCCCGCGGGATTCTGGCCCTCCCAAGGCTCTCAATCCATCATGGAGGCAGGCCCCGCCGGTCGCTCGCCTGCCGGCATGTGGCCCGAATCCGGCAGCGAATTCCCGGTGATGGAAAAGATCAAAAACATGATGGATCCCCGCCATCTGCTGAACAAAGGACGTCTCTATGGCCGCATCTGATCTAACTCAAATCGGAGCCCATTCCGAAGCGCCCCAACAAAAAGACCTCGACAAATGCGTCCACTGTGGCCTTTGCCTGAACTCCTGCCCCACCTATCGGGAACTGGGCATGGAGATGGATTCGCCACGCGGCCGCATCTATCAGATGGTCCAAGTGGCTGAAGGCAAAGCCGCCATCACCGATACCTACATCGAACACATGGACCTCTGCCTGGCCTGCCGCGGCTGCGAAAGTGTGTGCCCTAGCGGCGTACAGTATGGACGGCTGATTGAAGCCGCCCGCGCCCACATCGATCAGAACATCAGACGCCCCTGGCACGTCAGCGCGTTTCGAAATTTTATTTTTGGCACGCTGCTGCCCTCCCGCATGCTCCTGAGCCTGGCCGGCGCTGGCCTCTTTCTCTATCAATCCAGCGGCCTGCAAAAACTCGTTCGGTCCAGCGGTCTGCTGAAATTCTTCGGCCGATTGCACGAAATCGAAATGCTGGCGCCGTCGGCGGAAGCGCCCTTCTTCTTCAGCCAAATCGGCAAGGTCTTTCCGGCCGAAGGCGAAAAACGCTACAAAGTCGCCATGCTCGCCGGCTGCATCGCCAATGTTAGCTTCGCGCGGTTGAACGAAGCCACTGTGCGAGTGCTGCAAAAGAATGGCTGCGAAGTCCACATCCCGCAGGCGCAAAGCTGCTGCGGCGCCCTGCACGTTCACGCCGGCCGAAAGGAAGAGGCCCGCAAACTGGCAAAGAACAACATTGACGCCACATTAGACGGCGGGTTCGACGCCATTCTCACCAACGCCGCCGGCTGCGGTTCCACGCTGAAAGAGTACGACGAGTTGCTCGAGCACGACGCGGCCTACCGCGATCGCTCCATTGCCTTCAAGGCCAAGATGAAAGACATCAACGAATTCCTGGCCTCCATCGATATCCGTCCGCCGGCCAAGCCGCTCAACATGACCGTCACCTACCAGGACTCCTGCCACCTCTGTCACGGCCAGAAGATCCGCCTGCAGCCGCGCAAAGTGATAGCCTCCATTCCCGGGGTCACGCTGAAGGAAATGGCGCTCAGTGACCTTTGCTGCGGCAGCGCGGGCATCTATAACGTCGTCCACAATGAGATGGCAATGAATCTTTTGAAGAACAAAATGCAGTCCGTCAACGCAACCGGAGCCGAATGCGTAGTCACGGCGAACCCCGGCTGCATGCTCCAACTGCAGGCCGGCGTAAAGATTCACGGCAAGGAACAGCCGGTTCTGCACGTCGTCGAACTGCTCGATCGTGCCTACCGCGGCTGACCCTGCTTCCCGTTCGCCCGTTTCCACTGCGCCCGCATCTCGTCGTCAATTCGCTGCAACAGCCCTTTCGGGTACGTATCGAACGCTTTGTGCAGCGTGAAATGATCACGCCCCGGCACAATCTCGCAGGCATCTTCCCTGCCCTTTTCCCGCAGCCATCCGCAAAATAGCTCTGCCGATTCGTTCAGGTGAAAATTGTCCTCCGCGCCAATCACAAGCCGGATCTTCCCGCGCAGTTTCGGTCCCAGCGTCGCCCAATTCTCACGCACGATCCGCGAAATCTCGTACCGCTCCCAGAACTTTCGCACTTCTTTGTCCAACTCGCCGGTCGCGCGGTGAAACAGCGCCATGGGCCGCCCATCGGCCTTGCGCGGAGAGAACACCCATTCAAACGAAGCCAATTGTCCGCCGTACTCTCCCGTCACCTCTTCCATTCGCGCGAACTCCTCGAACGACATCAGGTCCTTTCCGCCCATCCGGACAAGGTTCAACACCCCGCCATCCTTGGTCCGGTACGCATTCTGCGTCGACGGCGCCGTCACATCTATCCCGGTAAAGCTGCGGAAATCCGGGGCGTCCGGCGCAGTCGGCCACGTTCCGCCAAAGGAGTCCGGATACCGCACTTGAAGCCACAGCGCGCTCCATCCCCCAGAAGAATGGCCCGTCACAAATCGCCCGGCCGCCCTTGGCGACAAACGGAATCGCTTCTCCAGATGCGGAATTAACTCCTGGACCAGCGCCTGTCCCCACGGCCCGTTATTCAACGAATCAGCGAACACGTGATGCCCGCCGGGACAGTTCCCGTCCAGGAACACATGTACGGCCTTCATCATTTCACCGGAAGCCATCGCTTCCGCAATCCCCGCGCCCTTCGCCCACGCCTCTCTAAAACTCCCGCCGAACCCATGCACATGGTACACCGCCGGCAGCGGCGCGCTCGTGCCGCTATGCCCGCTGGGAATCACCACCCCGGCCCGCATAAACACAGGCCGCCCCATGAACCGCGATAGCAACGGACTCTCATACTCCACCCGCTTCACGTTTTCCGTATCCGGCTTCGCCTCCTCAGCGGGAGTTTCCCTGTTCACCTCTAGCGCCACCGGAGCCGCGCTCGCCGGGTCAAAATCCTTCAACACCACAACGGTGCTCGTCAGGTCGCCCGCATCCTGGCGCTCCCGTGCAAAGCTGTGATCGCGGTCCAGCAGCGCCATCACCACGTAATCGCCCTTCTCCACTGCCGAAAACGGCCGGGGAAACGCCAACGCATCCGCGTCGAACTCTATCGTCTCGCCCGGCTTCCAGTACGGAATCTCCTTCGCCGCCAGCCACACGCTCTGCGGCAGGAACCCAACCCGGATCGTCTCCCGTGGCGTGTCGCCCTTATCCAGGAACACGAACAGGCGACCAGCCGCGCCCTTTGGCGCTGCCTCCGGGCTCAGCCGCACCTGGAATCGCAGGGGTGCGGCGCTCAACAGAGCGCCGCAGGCAAGAACAATGGCAAAAAAACGCATGAACTTACAGCGTACTCGATGCCCGCCTACCGTCTCGCAGGATATGGTTTGTCAAACCCCTTGGCGTCCCACCAGAGAATCCGGTTCAGAACGCCGGACGGCACGTCGTCAATGTCGTCCCAGTTCATCTTTGCCGAAGCCAGCGTTGCCCAGCGCTCCCGTCCGCGCAGCGCCGTCGCCGGCGGATTCATGTCGTCCAGCTTGATCGCCGGTTCTATCGCCGTATACCCGTCCAGCTTCGCCTCTGCCGTGAACACGCTGTTCATCGCTCTTGCATTGGCCAGGAACCGCGTCCGCGGCGCCAGTCCGAAGATGTCCTGCATGGTCCGAACCAGGCTCAAATGTGTGTAATAGTTGGAATCCAACGCATTCCGCTTAATGTGCGGGCCAATCGCCAGCGCCAGTGTCCGCCGCCCGCTCACGTGGTCTACTCCATCCTGCGCGTCGTCCTCCACCACCAGAATCAGGCTCTTTCCCCACAGTTTGGACTTGCTGATCTTCTCCACAATCCTGCCCAGCGCAAAGTCGTTATCCGCCACCATGGAGCGCGGCCGCGGCGCATTCGGATTCCGCCCCTCGGTGTGATCGCTCGTCATCGTCACAATCGTCAGGTTTGGCGTCGTCCCGTTCTTCTCCCAGTCATCGAATCGCTCCGCGAACGCCGCCGCGCGAATCTGGTCCGGCACCTTCATCGACGATGGCGGGAACTTCTCATCGAATATGGGCCGCAGCGCGGGCACCACACATCGCGAACCAATCACCTCTTTCCACGTGCCGGCTTTATAGTGTTGCCAATACTCCGCCCACTTCAGCATCTGCGTTTCGTTGATGTCCCGCATCAGTCCATCGGGTCCCGGCGTTGCCGGTTCCGACACCGGTCCCAATAGCCGCACTTTTAATGGCCGCCGTTCATCCTGCCAGAAGAACCCGGCGGGCGACACGGTCAATGAATCGCCCATATTCCAGGCATACCCCCGAGGCGCCGCCTGCAGCGCCCGCTCCGTATGGTCGCTGACGAAGCCCATCATCAGCCACTGGTGCCCCTCGAAGCTGATCGCTCCGCCGGAATAGAAATTGTCCAGCAATACATATTTCTCTGCCAGCGCGTGATGATTCGGCGTCACCTCGCGCCCGTACATCAGCAGCTTTTCATCCCGGTTCCCTTTCGGAATGTCGGAGAACACCTGATCATATGTACGGTTCTCCTTAATCAGAAAGAAGACATGCTCAATCCCAAGCTTCGCCAGGTCCTTCACACCCCCGTGCGCTGTGAACCTCGGCCGCGCCGCCAATTGCACCTCCCGCGCGCCGGCATGAAGTTGCGCCTCCGCCGGGTCCGGCACGGAAGAGAGTATCCCCTCAAACACGCGGCTGTTGTGCTTCCCAGGTTCCGATTCATCGTCCCCCAGTCCCTTAACACTCACTACCTGCAGCGTATTCTTTCCATCCACCTGTACAGCCGTCGGGAACCACCCCGTCGGCAGCTTCCCTGCCAGCTTCCAGCCGCCCTTCGCTGGTGTCAACACCGCCACCGAGTTCTCTCCGCCACAAGCTACATACAGGCGCTTCCCGTCGCCCCGGAAAGCCACTGAATTCGGCAGCAGCCCCGGCAGCCTGTTGGCGTTGTCGAGCACAATAGCTGTCACCGCCAGCGTCTTTGTGTCTATCATCGACACGGTGTCGCTATGCGCATTCGCCACCGCCAGCGCCGCGCCATCCGGGCTCAACGCAAGCCCCGCCGGCGCCAGCCCTACGGCCACTGCCTTTGCCTGCCCCGTGGCTGTTTGAAACACCTGCACACTGCCGGCCAGCACGGAGCCCTGGTCGTCCGTCGGCAGCGGCACCGCCCCGCTCAACGCCTGTTTGGCATTGGCGCGCGGCGCGCCTCCCCGGTTGGAAACATATAACGCATCCCCCGTCCCGCTCAACGCCAGCGCGAACGGCGCCAACTCTGTCGCCCAACGCGTCTTCACCTGGCCCGTCGCCGCGTCAACCGCGATAATCTCATTCGCATGATGCAGCGCCGCGTACAGCGTCGCCCCGTCCCCCGTGAACGCAAGCCCAGCGGGAATCGGGTGCCCAGCGAGCGCGATGCGCTCCAGCTTGCCCATCACTCCGCCCGCCGAGTAAGCAATTTTCAAAAGTGCGTCCGGCCCGGTTCGCGTCGCCTCGCTCGCCCATATCTCATTCGCGTTCGGCCGAAAACGAATCCCTAGATACGAACTCGTCTTCGTCGCCACCCGGCTAATCTCTCGCCCGCTCGCCAGGTCGACGGTCACCACGCTATTGCCGTTCAACACCGCCGCAAACGAACCTGTCGGATCGATTGCCAAATCCACCGGGCGGCCTTTGATTTCGCTCTTCAGCCGCCACGGACGGATCAATTGTTCCGACGCCACCAGATAGGCGTCATTCGCCTGTTTCCCCGCCACCGCGGATGATGGCAGAATCGCCGAAAGATCCGGCTTTTTCACCGCCAGGACCACCGCCGCGGTCACGCCAAGAAGGATTGCCAGCCTGCCTTTTGTCATCAGCAGTTAGCTTATCGAACTAATGATTGTGCCGGGGAATGTCCTTGCCCACGTCGCGATACTTCACCGCGAACTCCAGCACCGCGCCCTCGCCAAGCTGCCCCACATGCGCGCGCTGCAGTTCCTGCCAGGGCGTCTGGCTCGCCGGAATAGAAATCTCCAGCGCCGCCTTCCGCGCCGCGATCTCTTCATCGCTAATCAGCACGTCCACGCGGCTTTCGTTCAGGTCGATCCGGATTGGGTCCCCCGTCCGCAGGATCGCCAGGTTTCCACCCACCGCCGATTCCGGACTCGCGTTTAGAATCGATGGACTCGCCGACGTCCCGCTCTGCCGTCCATCGCCCAGCGTCGGCAGCACATCGATGCCGCGCTTCACCAGGTAGTCCGGCGGCAGCATATTCACCACCTCCGCCGCGCCCGGATACCCCACCGGTCCCACACCGCGAATCACCAGCACGCAGTGTTCATCGATCCCCAACGATGGATCGTCAATCCGCTCATGGTAATCTTCCGGACCCTCAAACACCACCGCCCGCCCCGTGAAGACGTTGGTCGAAAAGAACCGCTGCTTAAACGATTCGCCAATCACCGAAGTCTTCACCAGCGCACTGTCGAACAGGTTCCCGCTCACCACCAGGAAGCCGGCATTCTCTTTCACTGGATTCCCCAGCGGGCGGATCACGTTTCGGTCCAGACTCCGCTTCCCGGCGTACACTTCTCCAATCGTTTTCCCGGTGGCCGTAATCGCCTCGGTGCGGATGTGCCCGCCTTCCATCAATTCACCAAAAATCGCCGGAACGCCGCCCGCCAGGTGGAACGATTCCGCCAGGAACTCACCGGCCGGCTGGATATTGGCAAGCAGCGGAATGTGGTGGCCAATGGTTTCCCATTCCTTCACATGCAACTCAATGCCAATGTGCCGCGCAATCGCAATGATGTGCGGCGGGCAGTTCGTTGATCCGCCAATCGCCGAATTCACCACAATCGCATTCTCAAAGGCCGCGCGCGTCAGAATCTTTGACGGCCGCAGATCTTCATGCACCATCTCCACAATCCGTTTGCCCGTGAAATAGGCCATCTGCCCGCGCTCACGGTAGGGCGCCGGAATCGCCGCGTTACCGGGCAGCGACATGCCCAGCGCCTCGGTCAGCGAGTTCATCGATGTCGCCGTGCCCATCGTGTTGCAGTGACCCGCGCTCGGCGTGGAGTTCACCACTTTCAGGACAAATTCCTTGTAGTCGATCTCGCCCGCCGCCAGCATGCGCCGCGCATCCCATACCGCCATTCCGCTGCCGTCCAGCTTGCCGTTGTAGTAGCTGTTGATCATCGGCCCGCCGTTCAGCGCGATCGCCGGAATGTTAACCGTGCAGGCAGCCATCAGACACGATGGTGTCGTCTTGTCGCATCCCGTCGTCAGAACCACCCCATCCAGCGGGTAGCCGTGCAGAATTTCCACAATGCCCAGATACGCCAGGTTCCGGTCCACTGCCGCGGTCGGGCGCCGGCAGCTCTCGGAAATCGGATGGGTCGGAAACACGAGCGGCACGCCGCCCGCGTCCCGGATCCCATCCCGTATCCGGCTCACCAGATCCAAATGAATGCGATTGCAAGGCGAAAGGTCGCTGCCCGTCTGTGCAATGCCGATGATCGGCTTGCCCGACGTCAATTCCTCCGTCGTCAGCCCGTAGTTCTGGATTCGCTCCAGATACACCGCTGTCATCCCCGGATTGTGCGGGTTGTCAAACCAGGCCCGGCTCCGCAGCCGGCCAACGATCTCTGCCTTGGGATCTCGCATATTCTTTTAGCGCTGAATGCGCGCTGAGCCGCCCTTCGTGAATTCAACCACCTGTTCCAGTGTCGCCATCGTCGTGTCACCCGGATACGTCGTCAACAACGCGCCGTGCGCCCAGCCCAACTTCACCGCTTGCATCGGCTCAGCGCCAGAGAGTATGCCGTAGAACAGGCCGCTGGCGAATCCATCGCCCCCGCCAACGCGGTCCAGCACGTCCAGTTCGCACTGCGGCGCCTGAAACGTCTGCCCGTTGATCCAGGCCACCGCGCTCCAGCTATGCCGGTTCGTCGAATGCACTTCGCGCAGCGTAGTCGCCACCACTTTCAAATGCGGATGCTTGTCCAGCACGGTTTTCATCATGCCGATAAACGCCGAAGGGTCCAGCTTCGACGCGCTCTCCACGTCCTGGCCCGGCAGGCCCAAGCCTTTTTGCAGGTCTTCCTCGTTGCCCACCAGCACGTCGCAGTAGCTGACAATTTTGTTCAACACGCTAACGGCCTTGTCCCCGCCGCCGAAAATGTTCCACAGCTTCGCGCGGTAGTTCAAGTCAAAGGAAATCACCGCGCCCTGCTTCTTGGCCTCCTGCATTCCTTCCAAAATCACTTCCGACGTCGTGGCCGATAACGCCGCGAAAATTCCACCGGAATGGAACCACCGCACGCCGCCCTTGAACACCTCGTCCCAGTTGAAATCGCCCGGCTTCAGCAGCGCCGCGGCCTCATTCGACCGGTTGTAGAACACTACCGGGCCACGCACACCCTGGCCGCGGTCGGAGTACACCGCCGCCATGTTCGGCCCCGTCACCCCATTGTGTTCAAACTGCTTATAGAAAGGCTTCACGCCCATTCCGCGCACTCGCTCGGCAATCAGGTTTCCCACCGGGTAGTCCACCATCGCCGTCGCCACGCCCGTGCGCAGACGGAAGCAGTCCGCCAGGTTGGCGGCCACATTGAACTCGCCGCCGCTCACGTGAATTTCAAAATTGTGCGCCTTTCGGAACGGAATCACGCCGGGGTCCAACCGGTGTACCAGCGCGCCCAGCGATACGCAGTCAAGCGCCGCCTCCTCGCGTATCTTCAATCCATAGCTCATTATTTTCTTCTCCTGGGGTACATCTTATTCACTCTTGGACTGCTCCCGCGCGGCCCGCGTCGCCAGTTCGTCGCAACGATTGTTGTCGGCGTGGGAGGCATGGCCTTTTGTCCACTCCCAGCGCGTCTCGTGCCGGTTCACCTGCGCGTCCAGTTCAATCCACAAATCCCGATTCAACACCGGCGTCTTGTCCGCCTTCATCCATCCGCGCCGTTTCCACCCGTGGATCCACTGGGTAATCCCGTTCTTCACATACTCGGAATCCGTCGTCACGGTCACTTCGCAGCGCTCGTTCAACGCGCCCAGCCCTTGGATCGCCGCCATCAGCTCCATCCGGTTATTCGTCGTATGCGCTTCGCAGCCCCACATCTCTTTCGCGTGCTGGCCGAACCGCAGCACGCACGCCCACCCTCCGGGCCCGGGGTTCCCAAGGCAGGCCCCGTCGGTGATCAATTCAATCTTCTTCATGCCGCGGTCAATTCTCCCAGGAAGAACCGGTCCACCAGTTCGCGAATCTCCGCCGCCGTGTGCGTGTGGTAAATCGCTGTTCTTAATTTGGCCCCGTTCCGCACTCCGTGCGTGAAGTAGCTCGCAAACTGCTTCATCTTCCCCACTGTTTCCGGCAGCTCTTCTTCTTCCATCATTCGGTAGTAAGTGGCCATGATCTCATACCGGTCCCGCTCAGTGGGCTGCCAATACGCGCCCGTGGCCAGATACTCGGCCATCTGGCGGAATATCCAGGGGTTCGACGATGCCGCACGCCCGATCATCACCGCGTCGCATCCGGTCTCCCGGTGCATCCGCACCGCGTCTTCCGGCGTGACAATGTCACCATTACCGATCACTGGAATTTTTACCGCCTGCTTGATCTCCGCAATCCTCGTCCAGACTGCGCGCCCGGAGTACCCCTGTTCCCGCGTTCGCGGATGCAGCGCAATCGCCCCCACGCCCACATCCTCGGCCATTCGCGCCACTTCCACGTGGACCAATTCCCGGTCGTTCCAGCCCGCCCGGTACTTCATCGTCAGCGGAATCGTGATCGCCTTTCGGCACGCCTCCAGAATGGTCCGCATCAGCGGTACATCCCGCAAGCAGCCCGAGCCGCCGTTACACTTCGTCACTTTCTTCACCGGGCATCCAAAGTTGATGTCGACAAAGTCGAAGCCCAGATCCTGGCAGATCCGCGCCGCGTCAGCCATTACCGCCGGATCGCTGCCGAACAACTGCGCCGATATCAGGTGCTCTTCCGGCTCAAAATGCAGGTAATTGAACGATCGCCGCTTCCGCCCGCCATCAGATCCCACCACGCCGTGCGAACTGGTAAACTCCGTCATGATCAGGCCGCAGCCGCCCTGGTTCCGTATCAATCTCCGGAACACGGTATCGGTAACGCCAGCCATGGGCGCGAGTACGGTTGCCGGCGCGATCACGGTGTCGCCAACACGATAGCTTCCTGGGAATTTCTGCCGGTGCTCTGCCCGGACGGGTGTCATTCCTCCATTGTACCGAGGTTGATGTTTGGAAGCCTACGTGCATACTTGATTAGCGAACATCGGGAGAAACGGCATGAATACATCAAAAAAGAATCTCATCGTCACTCTATTGGCATTGTTGACCGCAGCCGCGTGTGCGCGAAAAGAACCGCCCGTGGTGGTTGAGAACCAGCCTGCCGCCGCGCCCGTCGCCACCACCGCCGTCAATCAAGCCCCGCCGGAACCCGTCCGCGAAAGCGCCTGGCGCCCAGCACCCGTCCGCACCGCGGTCCGTAAGCCAACGCAGCCGCCGCTGGCCGCGCCCGTGCCAACACCGGCGCCGGAGCCCGCACCCACTCCCGCGCCCGCGCCACCGCCCGTGGCCAAAGCAGAACCCGCGCCGCCACCCGCGTCCACTCCCGCACCCGCGCCCGTCGAAACCAAACCCGCCCCCAAGCCTGTGCCGCAACCCATGACGGTCACACTCGCCGAGGGTTCGATTCTCGCGGTCCGGGTTGGCGACACGCTCACCTCGGAAACCAGCGAAGCCGGTGACAGTTGGTCCGGCGTGCTCGCGGAGCCGCTCGTTATCAATGGCCTGGTAATCGCCGAGCGCGGCGCACGCGTCGAAGGCAGGGTCACTGACGTGAAGCGCGCCGGCCGCATCAAAGGGGTCGCCAACATCAGCGTTGCGCTCACTCGCTTCAACACCGCCGACGGCCAGCGCATCAACGTTCACACCTCGTCGTTCGCTCGTGCAGGCAAAGACGAAACCAAGCGCGACGCCGGGAAAGTTGCCATCGCCTCCGGTATCGGCGCCGCCATCGGCGCTATCGCCGGCCGCGGCAAGGGCGCCGCTATCGGTGCCGGCGCTGGCGCGGCGGCGGGAACCGGTGCCGTCCTCGCCACCCGCGGCGGACCCGCCGTCATCGCCAACGAAACACTCATCCGGTTCCGCGTCGCCGACGCCGTGACGATTACAGAAAAGCTCCGCTAACGCGCGCCTTTCACCAATTCCACACTCTGCGCCGGCTCAAACAGACCAAACGAAAACACCGCCGTCGCCGACGCGATCGCTACATACTGCTTGCCGTCCACGGCATAGGTAATGGGCGACGCAAACAGGTCCTCACCCATTTGGAAGTGCCATAGGTGCCGGCCGCTCTTGGCGTCCAGCGCCACCAACTGGCCTTCATCGTCGCCCACAAAAACAACGCCACCTGCCGTTGATACCGTGCCCGACCACGCCACGCCTGGCCCAGGCATTGGATACTCCCACATTCTTTTCCCTGTCGCTGCGTCCAGCGCCCGCAAATAAAACGTGCCCGCGTCGCGCGGCTTCGGCCCGGCGCCGCCGCCGGAGAATCCTGTCATAGGCTCAGGCTTCTTCGCCGACGAAGTGTAAATGTCGCACTGTTCCATCGTGATCACGTACAACAAACCCGTGTCCGGGCTGAACGTCGGCGCCATCCAATTCGCACCCCCGCGTACACCGGGACATACCCGGTTGCCCGCCGGCGTCGGATCCTTTCCCGGCACCTTGATCGGACGTCCGCGTTCATCTATCCCGCTCGCCCAATCCACCAGGTCGTTCAGCTTCGTCGCGTGCAGAAACTCGCCGGTCGTCCGGTCCAATACGTAATAGAACCCATTCCGGTTCGGATGCAGCAGAATCTTCCGCATCTTCCCCTTTACCATCCGGTCCACCAACACCGGCCACGACTGCCCGTCCCAGTCATGCGTATCCCCCGGCGTGAACTGGAAATGCCACTTCAGCTTCCCTGTGTCCACATCCAACGCCACCACCGAACAAGAGTACAGGTTGTCGCCCTTCCGGTCGCCGTCATAGAAGTCCGGCCACGGATTGCCGGTCGTCCAATACAGCGTGTTCAACTCCGGATCGTAAGTCCCCGAAAGCCACGTCGCCGCCCCGCCCCACTCCACATACTCTCCCCACGTCTCGGCTCCCTTCTCTCCCTTTGCCGGCACCGTGTAGAACTTCCACATCTCCTCTCCCGTCGTCGCGTTGTGCGCCGCCACAAACCCGCGCATCCCCGTGTCCCCGCCCGCCGTGCCCACCAGCACCCGGTCCTTCACCGCGAACGGCGCCGAAGAACAGAACACGCCCTTCTTCGTGTCCGCATACTGCTTCTGCCACAGCAGCGCTCCCGTCTTGCGGTTCAACGCCGTCAGGTAACAGTCCGATGTCGCCACAAACACCGAATCCCCCAAGAGACCCGCGCCCCGGTTCACATCCGATCGCGTCGCCCGGCCATCTTTCCATTCCCAGATCAGCCGGCCCGTCCGCGCGTCCAGAGCCCGCACCTCATTCGGCGCTGTAATGTACATCACCCCTCGGTGCACCAGCGGAGAGACTTCCAGCTTCGACGCCTTCGGCACATGATAAACCCACTTCGGCACCAAGGATGACGCGTTCGCCACCGTGATTTGCTTCAACGGCGAGTGCCGCGTTCCCCGGTAGTCGCCCGCATATGTCAGCCAGTCCGCGTTCGGGCTCTTCAAAATATCTTCCGGCTTCACCTGCGCCATTGCGCCGGCCGCCACCATCGCCAATGCCATTGCGGTCTTTATCATGGTAAGTCCTTGCCCTAGTTTGCCGCCTGCAGCGGCCGCGCGGTCTGCTTCGCCAAATACGCTACTAATCCATTGATCTCGGCCGCGCTGAACCGCGCCTTATAGTTCGGCGGCATCGCCGATTGCTTGGCCACCGTGAACTCCCGTACCGCCGTCATCAACAGCAGGTGCAACTCGCCCCGCCCGTCAAGCAACTGCAGGGAGTAGTTATTCCGGTTCTTCAGCACTCCCTCCAGCGCCGTGCCATTCTTTAACACCACGCGCGCCTTCTCAAACCCCTTGGAACCATTCGCGCCCGGATCTTCTATCGCCATGCGAATCACGGTCGTCGAACGCGATCCGCCCGCGTCGCTGAGGTCCGGCCCAATGCTGCCGCCCTTTCCGCGTATCGAGTGGCACTCGTTGCACCCAGCCTTCCCCCAGAAAAGCGTTTCCCCCACGGCCGCGTCCCCCGTCTGCGGCGATTCCGCCGCCGGAGCCCGCAACGCCACCACGTAAGCCGTCAACTGCCACAACTTCTCTTCGGAGCCGGGCGTCGGAGGCATGCCGCCGGAAGGCACTCCCTCCTTGATCCGCTTATACGTCGCCTCGTCGCTCAGCGTGTGCCACATCACTCGGCCATGCGCCAGGTTCGGGCCTCTCCCGCCTTGGCCATTCTGCCCGTGGCACACCGCGCACCCTTCATTGAAGGCCTTTTCCCCGGCCGCGATCGCCACAATGTTTCCAATCGCGGGATTCCGTTTCTTCCCGTCGCCCTCTTGGAAATGCTGGCCCGCCACTATCGCCGAACCCAACAATACACACATCGCAAGCGTTCTCATATGGCTCCGAGCGATAAGAATACCGCAACCGGCGCCCCCTTGCTACTCGTGCGCCAAATTCTACATCCACCGAAAACCGAACGGCATCGCCAGCGCTCACGTCGTATCCTCACCAGAATGCGCCCACACATACGCCCTCGCGCATCCGGACCGTCTTGCCCGTCCGGTCATCATCGCTCCGCCGTTCTGTCAGTCACCGCCATTCCCCCAGCAACGGCGTTTCGGCGCCGTCCTTGCGTTCGCCACTCAGGCCACACCCGTTGCCGGTTACGGTAAACTTCCGCCCGCCATCCCCAGCCGCTTCTCCGGCCATAGATACGCTATCGCCTCCTCCAGCGTGCCTCCGCTCCAGCCCTGCAACATGTCCCTTACACTGTGCAGGCCCATCATCCGGTAACTTTCAGTCTGTCCCTCGCTGAACCACTGGTCGCCTGTCGACTCGTGCGGAAAGCTCGGATGCCCCACCCGATAGCTGGTCACATCCGGCGGCTCATTTCCCAGCAGCATCGGCTTGATGTAGAGCAATCGCCCGTCCTCCACCTCCCCATCCACCGCCGAATATACAATCTTCCCCACCGCGTATCGCTGCTTCTTCTCCCGCAACGCCGCCAGGCTCTCGGCGTCAAATTCAATCGGAATCCGAAAATCGATCCGAACCTTCCGCATCGCATTGCCCAGGTCCTCGTATGTCAATTCCGGGTCGCACCCCCCGTCCAGCACCACCACCGTCCGGCACCGCCGCCGCACCATTTCATACAGCGCAAGGTTCTCAAAATGCCCTCCGTCAGATAGATACACATAAGGCGCCTGGTCGGTCGTCAAAGCCAGCGCTTCTTTCACTACTGACGCTACCGCCGAACGCGGTCCCGGTTCCCGCCACGTCGCGTCTCCCGCGCGGCCCGGATTTCCCAGCCATGCACCCAGGCGTGCATTGAACAGCATCATCACAAAGCTAACCAGTGGTGACGTGTGATACCCCATATTCGGGCTCGCCGCCGCTCCCGATATCGTCATCGCCGTGCCCAGCGATATCCCCCGCCGGCCTCCATACTCGGCCGCGTCCCGGTACCCCAGCCGTCCATGCCCACAAAACCATGGCGTCACCGTAAAGCTCTCCGCCTTTCGCTCCTGCCACGCCAGGTTACTCGTCGCCGCCACGTTCATCGCCAGGTTCACCACCGGAATCGGCCGCTGCCCTCGCAAGTCTTTCATTCGCAGATTGTCCGATTCGGCGAACCCCGTGAACGGATTCACCCGCCGGTCCGGGTTCGATGCCGCCAGATACGCGCGGATTAGCCGGTTCCGATACATCCCGTGCAGTGAGAATGTGTTGATGTTGATGTACAGCCCCGCGATCCAACTCACCAGAACCATTACCCCCACCGCGCCGGCGGCCACCCATATCGGCGTCTGCGCCGCCACCATCAAATAATGCTCGCCGTCCGGCGTCGCCAGTCCAAGTCGCGGCAAGGCGTAATCGAGCACCAACGCCAGACCCGTGAATAGCGACACGACGAACACCGGCAGCGCCAGCTTCGTGGCCGCGCCGCTCCATCGGGTTCCCTGGCCCTTCTCATCCGTCGCCGCTGATCGCCCGAGCGCTGCCGTGATCCAGCCCGCCGCCCCGCCTCCAGCCGCCAGCGCCGATTGCATCCATCCTTCCAGCTTCATCAGTTCATGCGGCAACAACAGGCTCAATCCGCTCACCCCCAGCCAGCCCGTGCCCAACAGCATCACGTACGCCGACGCGCGCGCCAGCCACTCCCGGTCCGAATCGCGCAGATAACGGCTCGTAAACCCCACGAAGATCGTCATCCCGCCGCCCGCGCCGCCGATAAGCACAGGCAGGCTCAACGCGGCGAATACCGACGTGTGCTTCCACGCCACATCCACCAGCACGTTCGATAACAGCCAGGTCGAACCCGCCGTCGTCACGCCCAACACCGCAACTCCAAACGTAAATGGTCCCCATAACAGTTCAGCCGCGCGCTCCCGTGCGCAGAACAACAGGAACAGCACCCACGCCAGCGCTGCCATCCCCGTCAACGCCGCCATCAGCGCCCAAATCGATTCCCGGTCCTTCCCCGGCGCGTGTTGCCACCAATAATGCAAAGAGTAGAGCGTCGCCGCCGTCACCAGTGGCACGCAGCATTGCCAAACGTAATCCCGAGCCGTTCCCGCTAGTCCGCCCAGCGTCGGTAATAGCCGGAACATGTTGAATACCGATGTCGTAAAGCAAATACACGCCGCCCAGAATACACAGGCCAATACAAGCGGCCATTCCGAAATCGGGTCCTCCGTCACCCACGGTGGATCGAACGCGTGCAGCGATACCAGTACCCGTGGCAGCAAGATCACCGCCACCAGCAACGGCAGAATCACCAGCCAGTTCAACACTAGGTTCCGGATTACGATCGCCGCCAGCGTCCACGTGTCCACGCTGAACGCGCCCAGCTTCGGCGTCAGGTAGCTGTTGTACTCTCTCAAATGCGCCACCGGCTTCGCCCCATCCGCCGCTGGCCGAAGGAGCGGTTCCACCTCCGCCATTCCACCGCAACGGTGCAGCCACGCCGTCAGCCAACTGCCAATGTATCCGCCGCCGGAAACGGTCGACAAGTAGTCAAATTGCCTCAACAATCCTCGCTCCGCCAGCCCCTGCAATACTCCCAAGGCAAAGGTCGCGCTCCGAATCCCGCCCCCGGAAATACTCAACGCCCGCCGCCCTTCGCCCGCTTCTCCCAGTGCTTCATACTCCGCCTGCAACGCGGTCCTCTCGTCTACCCGTATAGTGGCCATGCCCATGCAATATACACTGCCCGCGAACAAATGTCGCTGTCCACCCGCCCGATAGCCCGATAACCGGGCCGTCGGGGTATAACCCCCTGTACCATCAAGAGGATTCGTTCCTCATCGCCAGCGCGCCGCACGGCCTATTCGCTGTCGTCTTCCGCCCAATTGTTAACGATTATTCAGTTGCTAACCCCTTAGCCAATGTGATCCGATGATCAGATTCCTTTCACTGGGGTTAATGAATGATCTTTAGACAAGTACTGCTGACAAGCTCTGTTTTGCTTGCCGCCTCGTCCATTTGGGCGCAAGATACCCGTGGCAAAATCCAAGGCCGAATTACCGACGCCTCCGACGCGGTCATCGTTGGCGCCGCCGTAACGCTCGCCAACAACAACACGGCCGTCGCGGTCAACGCCCAGACCAACGAAAACGGGCAGTACCTGTTTGACTTCGTCATCCCGGGAACCTACACCATCACCGTCGAAATGACCGGATTCTCCAAGTTCGTCGCCAAGGACATCCTTGTCCAGGCCCGCGCCGACGTCACTATCGATGGCCGCCTCCAGACCGGCTCCACCAAGGACTCCATTACCGTCGAAGCCTCGGCCGTCGCCGTCAACTTCAATACCTCCACCATGGGCTTGACCATCGATACAAAGATGACCAACAACCTGCCCATCATCCACCGCAACCCCTTCCTGCTCGCCTCTCTCAACCCCTCGGTCGTCGTCCGCTCCACCACCGAACAAAGCCCCTTCCACCACTGGGCCGCGTCCCAACTCGATGTCGGCGGCAACACGTCCACCAAGAACGACATTATTCTCGATGGCTCTCCTTCCATGACCGGGCAGAAGTCCTCCTACACGCCCCCCATGGACGCCGTTTCCGAAGTCAACCTCCAGCAGAACGCTGTTGACGCCGAGTTCGGCCACTCCGCCGGCGGCGTCCTTTCCGTCTCCATGAAGTCGGGGACCAACGAACTCAAAGGCACTGTCTATTACCTTGGCCGTAACCCCGCCCTCAATGCCCTCGCGGATCGCATCACTCGCCGCGAAAACCTAACCCGCCAGCACGTCTGGGGCGGCACTTTCGGCGCGCCTATCGTTAAGAACAAACTCTTCACTTTCGCCTCCTACGAAGGCTGGAAAACCATTGAACCCCGCGCCTTCCAGCAGACGCTCCCCACTGATGCCGAACGCACTGGTGACTTCTCGCGCTCTTTAAACACCGCCGGCGCGCTCCGCACCATCTACGATCCCTGGACTACCCAGGTCGTCAACAACGTTGTCTCCCGCGCCCCCTTCGCCGGCAACATCATTCCCGCCTCCCGCATCGATCCCACCGGCAAAGCCATTGTCGGCGACCTCTGGAAGCCCAATGGCCCAGGAATTGGCCCGAACGCGCTAAACAACTTTCAAACCGGCAGCGGCGTCGGCATTCGTTACTGGAACTTCTCCAATCGCGTCGACTACAACATCAACGACCGCCTGAAAATCTTTAGCCGGTTCAACATGTTTCGCACCTTTACCGAACTGAACGACTACACCGGCGGCTCGGTCGCCATGCAGCCCGATGGCTCCAAACGCCACTCCCGCTCCTTCTCCGGTGACGCGGTATACACCCTCAACTCCTCCACCGTCCTCAACGTTCGTGGCGCCTATAACTCTATCGTCGATTCCTTCGGCGTCCCCTCGGCCACCATCAAAGATCTGGAACGTCTCTGGCCCGGCAATACCTGGTACAAGCCCTACCTCGCCGAACTGCCCGATCTCTACTACCCCGGCATTAACGTCACGCAGGGTTCCACCACCAATCTCGGTCGCGGCAACTACTGGTTCCAAGAGCCAAATTCCTACAACATCGAAGCCAAGATGTCGAAAAACTCCGGCAAACACTATTTCAAGTTCGGCGGCGAGTACCGCAAGGAGAACGTCAACGCGGCCCGGCCCCGCTTTGCCATCTTCAACATCAATGGCGCTCTCACCAATGCCACCTTTAACGCTCCAAATCTCGCCACCTCCGGCGATGGCTGGGCCACACTCCTCTTGGGCGCCCTCGATCAGAACTCCACCGCCGAGTCCATCCCCATCCAGCGCCCGCGCGTGAACATGATGGGTCTGTTTTTCCACGACGATTACAAAATCTCGCAGAAGCTCACGCTCAATCTCGGCATCCGCTACGAATACTTCGGCCCCATGACCGATCCGGACAACCGCTTCTCGCGGTTCCTCGATCTCACCAAGCCCATTCCTGAATTCCAGGGCGCGGGAACTCCGGTTCTTCCCGCCGCCGCCACCGCCCTTCGCACCACCGCGCCGGTTTATAACGGCTCCTGGGTCTTTGCCGACGCCGATAACCGCGGCTCCTGGAAAGCCCCAAAGGGCCTCTTTATGCCCCGAATAGGCATGGCCTACCGCGTCAACGACAAGACCGCCATCCGCGCTGGCTTCGCCCGCTACATCGTGCCGTCCACCCTCACCGACGGCCTCAACATCCTGGGCTCGGTTCCCCTCCCTGGTTTCGACGCGCTCACCGCCACCATCGCCCCCATCCAGGGCGTTCCCCAGCAGCGCATCTCCAACCCCTTTCCGAACGGACTGGTCCAAGTCGTTGGCAAGTCTATCGGCAGTTACACCAACCTCGGTAACTCCACCACCTGGTACAACCAGGACTTCAAACCCGGTGTGAACGATCGCATCAACATCTCCCTCCAGAAGACGTTGCCCGGCAACATCCTCGCCGATATCACCTGGTTCATGAACTTCGGCCGTGACCTGCCGTACAACTACGACATCAATCAGGTCGATCCCCGCATCGGCTTCGCCGTCCAGAACGCCGTCAACGCCAGCGTTCCCAACCCGTTCTTTAACGTACTGCCCGCCACGAAAATGCCTGGCACCCTTCGCACTCAGGCCAACGTTCCCGTCAGCCAGCTCCTCCGGCCCTTCCCGCAGTATCAGGGCTTGGTCGAGACCCTTCGCTACGGTGGCGAGAACAACTACAAGTCGCTCCAGATGCAGTTCCAGCGGCCGTTCGTCAACGGTTTCAACTTTGTCATTGGCTACAACTGGAACAGCGAACGCAATCTGGAGTTCTACGACAACGTTGACAACTACACCAACACCTTTACCTGGCAGCCGGCACGTAACGCGCGCCATCGCCTCACCGGCGCCGCCATCTATGAACTTCCCTTCGGCAAAGGCCGCAAGTTCATGACCGCCGCTCCAAAGGTGGTCGACACTCTCTTCGGCGGCTGGGCCGCCAGCGGTTTGATGACCTACAACACCGGTCTCATCCTCCGCTTCCCAGGAGCCCTCGTCTCCGGCGACCCCAGTGTCAGCGAGCCCACCAAAGGCCGCTGGTTCAACACCGATGCCTTCAAGCCCCTCCCGGCCTTCACCCGCCGCACAAACCCCTTGCAGTACGATAACGTGCGCGGCACCAACACCTTCAATCTCGACGTGACTCTCAACAAGATGTTCCCCATCACCGAGCGCGTCAAGTTTGAAATGCGCCTGGAAGCGTATAATGCGGCAAACGCCTTCTTCGGCGCTGACCCCGCCACCGACCCCAACAATGCAGCCACCTTCGGCAGAATTCTCTCCCAGCGCGCCGGCTTCTTCGGACGCCAGATGCAGTTCACGGGCCGGATTTATTTCTAAGGTTGCTCTCGCTATCCTGCTGTGCGCAAGCCCGGCAGCCATCCGCGCCAATGACTATATTGGCGCCCTGGCTTGCCGGGCTTGCCATTTGGAGCAGTACACCGCCCAGTCCAAAACCGCCCATGCCAGCGCGCTCGCCCGCGACGGCGCCCAGTGGAACTTCGGTTCCGGGCTCCAGGCCGTCACTCCCGTATCCCGAGTCTCCGCCGAACTCTACAAGGAACACGGCCTCAGCAAATACACCCGCACCAAGCGGGAAGCGCTGACGCCTGGCCACAAATCCCCCGTCGGCGTCCCCTACAAGCTCTATTCTCCGGGTGCGGAGATACTCAAGTGTTTTCAGTGCCACTCCACCGGCCCCGTCACAGTATCGGAGAAAGATGGCATCCAGCCCTTCGAATTTGGCGTTCGCTGCGAATCCTGCCACGGCCCTGGCGGCGATCACGTCAAGGCCCCCAGCAAATGGAACGTAGAACAGCCCAGAATGTTAAACGGCGCCGGCGTCAACGCACTCTGTGGCGCCTGCCACCGCCAGCCGCCCAAGCCTGGCGAGGACACGAACTGGAAGGACCCCTGGAACGCGCGTCACCAGCCGTTGTCATTCAGTCAGAGCGAGTGTTTCCGGAACTCCAATGGTCAGTTGACCTGTTTCACCTGCCATGAACCGCACGGTGCCGAACCGGTCCGCACGAAGGCCTGTACTGATTGCCACCAATCGCCGCGCCACACCCGCGCGGTGACGAAGGGGCAGACGTGCATCGGCTGCCACATGCCGCTGGTGAAGCCCTCCCCGGACCTCCAATTCGCCAACCATTGGATCGGCATCTACACCCCCGCCAACCCCCTCCTCCCCAAATAATTGGTGCCAAGCGCCTATTATTTTCACCCGGATAAAAATAATTGGTGCCAAGCGCCTATTTTTCCGCTCAGCCCTCGTCCTCGCCCTGATAAATGCACCCGGAAGTACACGTCTCCCGCACTACCACTTTGCTCAACAGCGGCAGCGCCGGCCGCACTCGCCGCCAAATCCACCGTGCTAAATTCTCGCTCGTTGGATTCTCCAGCCCCGGGATCTCATTCAAATACCGGTGGTCGAGTTCGTCCTCAACCGGCCCGCAGGCCTTCTTAATTTCCCCAAAATCAGCCACCCACCCCAGTTTCCCATCCAGCGGCCCGCTCAAATAAATTGCAATCCGAAAGCTATGCCCGTGCAACCGCCGGCACTTGTGCCCCTCCGGCACATTCGGCAGCAGATGCGCCGCCTCCACAGTGAACTCTTTGAATATCTCCACGAACTCCCATCTTATCCCGCCCGGCGCAGCCCCCAAAAATATCACCTACTGCTGCTGTTGCTGCATCGCGTCCCACGCCGGCGTCGCCACTTCCTGCACATCCTTAGTAGCCGCCGCCACCATAATGAAATCGTCCTTCTCATGCGCCGGCGTATCCGTCGGCTGCACACTCACCGCCACGCTCAGCACGCTCGACGCGCACCCCTTGAAAACACCCCGCGTCGGCGGCACATCAGCATAATCGGTCCCTACCGCCGTCCGTATATGCCGGTTTCCGCACAACTCATTGTTCGTCGGGTCAAACCCAATCCACCCGAAACCATGCAAATACGCCTCCAGCCACGCATGGGTCGCCCCCAGTGCGCTCCGCTCTTCCAGTTTCGTCCGCGGAAACAAGTACCCGCTTACATACCGGCACGGTATCCCCAGGTTCCGCACCAGCGCGATCATCACGTGCGTATAGTCCTGACAAACCCCCTTCCGGCTCCGGATCGCGTCATCAATCGGCGAATCCACCCGCGTATGCTTCGGCGAATACGCAAACGTCCGAAACAACTCGCCGTTCAACCCCCGCAACACCGTCAGCGGATCCTCCCGCCTGTCTACCCCCAACTCCGCGGCCAGGTCCAATAACAACGCCGTCGGCTTGGCGAACTGGCTCGGGTTCTGCATCTCCCAATGCTCAGCTCCTTCAAACACCTCGTCCACCTCGTCCCACGCCGTCATCGGCAACGCCGCCGGCAGCGCCTCCGGTGCATCCACTTCCACCACCGACTCAGCCACCAGCGTTAGCTTGTTATGCGGCGCCGGCACATCGAAGTAGTGAACCGTGTTCGCATTGTGGTCCTTGTACGAACTCGGCTTCGCCCGCGGCGCCACATGCAAGTCGAACTTCAAACACCGCTGGTTCCCATCGCTCCGCGGCCGCATTCGCACTTCCATATTGCTCTCGCTCACAAAAGCGCTGTACTGAAAACGGGTAACGTGCCGTATCGAAAAAAACACTAAACCTCAATCGCCGATTCAATCGGATACTCAATGTAGATCTGGTGCAGTGCCACATGAATCTCGTTGCACTGCCGGTCAATTTCAGCCAAAAACGCGTGCAGCCCCGTGGTCATGATCTCATCGATCTGCCCATACGTCAGCGTCGCTTTCAGCTTCCCCGCCAGCCGTAGCGCCTTCCCGCCTATCCGCCTATCCGCCGATTGCGGCAGCGCCCGCAGCGCCACCTCCACCTGATCCACCGCAAAACACACCGAATGCGGAAACTCGTGATTCAACAGCAGGAACTCCGAAATGCGCAGCGGCTTCAACTCCGCCGTGTACACCTTGCAATAAGCCTCAAACGCCGTACACGACTTCAACAGATCCACCCCCTCGTGATGCTCTCCGTCATCGGCCGGCATGTGGTCCCGGAAATGGACATCCACCACGCTCGATACTGACACCGCTCGCTCAATAAACCGCCCCAGTTGAATGAAGTGCCAACCCTCCCCGTGATTCATCGTCGAATCCGTGATCCCCTGGAATAGGTGCGCTCCGTCTTTCACCTCGGTCAGAAACGCATGTTGATCGGCCGACCAGTCCTCCGTCAGGCTCGCCGCCCGCACCTGATGGAATAGCCGGTTCAGGTGCTCCCACATCTCACTGCTGATCTGTTCCCGCACATTCCGCGCATTGTCCCTCGCGCTCATGATGCACGCCACGATGGACGACCGGTTCGCGATATCGAACGCCAGCCAATACCCTACATTCCCCTCGTTGACACTCGACGGCGCCTCCAACCCCAAACTATCCACCACCGACCGCCACCGCCGGTCCCCTGCCCCGCTATATTCTTCCAGTTGTTCGGACACATAAACGTCCAGCACCCGAGCCATATGTTCAGCCCGCTCCAGATACCGGCTCATCCAATACAAGCTGTCGGCTACCCGCGAAAGCATGTCCATATCCGTTTCCTCAATTCAAAACCCAGGTGTCCTTGCTGCCTCCGCCTTGCGAAGAGTTCACCACCAGCGAACCTTTCCGCAGCGCCACCCGCGTCAGCGCCCCCGGCACAATCGTCGTCTTCTCCCCATGCAGAATGTAAGGCCGCAGGTCCACATGCCGTGGCTCCACACCGCTGCCGTCCACAAAGCACGGCGCTGTCGAGAGGCTCACCGTCGGCTGTGCTACATAGTTCCGCGGGTCGGCCTCAATCATTGCCCGGAACTCTTCCCTCTCCCTAGCCGAAGAATGCGGACCGATCAGCATCCCAAAACCGCCCGATTCTCCCACTGCCTTCACCACCAGCTTGTCCAGGTTCTCCAACACGTGTTGGCGCTCCGCTTTATTGGAGCAAAGCATCGTTTCCACGTTTTCCAGAATCGGGTCCATCCCGGTGTAGTAGCGGATGATTCGCGGCACATAGGCAAACAGCGCCTTGTCATCCGCCACCCCGCTGCCAATCGCGTTCGCCAGCGTCACGTTCCCCGTCCGGTAGGCGTTGAACAACCCTGGTATCCCCAGTATCGAATCCGGCCGGAACGACAGCGGGTCAATGAAATCATCGTCAATCCTCCGGTAAATCACATCCACCCGCCGCAACCCGCCCGTCGTCCGCATGTGCACGATGTTGTCATGCACTGCCAAGTCGCGGCCCTCCACCAGTTGCACGCCCATCTGCCGCGCCAAATAGGAGTGTTCAAAATAGGCGGCGTTATAAACGCCCGGAGACAGCAGCACCACCGTCGGGTTACTTCGATTGTTCGGCGCCTGTTCCCGCAGCGTCGCCAGCAGCGCCTGTCCATAGTGGTCAATTGGGCGCACATCACAAGTCTGAAAAAGATCCGGAAAGGCGCGCTTCATTACCTGCCGGCTGGTTAGCATGTAGCTCACCCCGCTCGGCACGCGCAGGTTGTCTTCCAGCACGACAAACTCGCCCGCCGGCGTCCGGATCAGGTCCGTGCCAACGACCGTCACATAGACGCCCCGCGGCACCTGCACCCCGCGCATCTCCCGCCGAAAGTGGCGGCAACTGAAGATAATATCCCGAGGCACAATCTTGTCGTTCAGAATATGCCCGTCCGTATAGATGTCCCCCAGAAACTCGTTCAACGCGAAGATCCGCTGCGTCAATCCGGACTCAATCACCGCCCATTCCTCACCTGTAATGATCCGTGGCAGCAGATCATGCGGAATGATTCGTTCCATCCCCTCGTCGCGGCCTGCCAAGGTGAATGTGATCCCCTGGTGCAAAAAAGTTTGATCCGCCGTTTGTTTCCGCCGTCGCAGTTCGGCCATCGGCAGTTCTCGTAGCCGGTCGAACAGCGCCTGAAAATGAGGGCGCGGTTCGCCAACGGACGCAAACATTTCGTCGTAGGCTTCGCCAAGCGAATACTGCTGGAATGGGGCCGGGAACGGCATCGGGGGCAAAGATTAACGGTAGCGGCGTGCCGCGCATAGTGTCAAATTGAAGGATTTTATCGGGCCTATGGCGCAATCGATCGCCGGGCCACCGCGTCAGCGTGTCCCAAGACGCACTACACCCCCACCGGCACCCAAGGGGTTACCGGCGCTCCCCCCAAGAGGGAAATCAATTCGCCGCCAAACCTATTGGCTGATTAAGTTCGCAAACAGCCGCACGCCCCCCGGCACCGCATACGGCAACTGTCGATACCACGCATACGCGCAATAGATGTACCGCCCTTTCCCATGCTGCGCCACCAGCCACCCGCCCCTCTGCGGCGCCTGCCCTGTGTCATGCGTCTCCAGCAGCGCCTTGTAACGCGGATCCCAAGTCGTCAAGAACTTCGAACCCCGTTGCTCCACCCATCCTTCAAAATCCTTCGCCGCAATCTTGTTCGGCGCGTTGAACACCGGGTCCCCCGGCTCCAGCATCGTCACCGGTGAATCCTCTTCACTCACCTCCTCCGGATTCCTGCCCATCGAATACGGGTACGGCCCGAAGTTCTTATCGAACTCCGGCGTGTTGTACTGCACAATCAGCGTTCCCCCGTTGGCCACAAAATCCAGCAACCGCTGATTATAGGTCCGCACATCAGCCCGCACCGCGTACGCGCGAATACCCAGCACAATCGTCGTGTATTGGTTCAAATTCGCCGTCGCCAACTGCGCCGCATCCAGCATCGCCGGCGCCACGCCAAGTTGCCGCAATCCCTCCGGCACATCGTCCCCCGTTCCCATCACATAGGCCACCTTCAGCCCCGGCTTCACCCGTACATCCACCGAACGAACCAAATGCCGCGCCGGCTGTGAGTGGTAAACCGAATCGTACCCCGGCTGCGTAATCTCATCGTGGCTCTGCGTATAAACCTGCCCGTTATATACCGCCTCCGCCTCAATGTTTGCTTCCCCCGCCGCCCGGTTCGCCGGAGCAATCAACCGGAACCGCAGCGCCGCCTCCTCCCTCTCTTTCTCAAACGCAAACCGCCGCTGGGCCGGTTCGCTCGTCCATCCCGCCGGCACCCGCAGCTTCACTGTTCCCGCCGCCGGTCCATCCACGTTCGATTTCACCAGACACTCCACCTCATAACTGCTGCTCGCCAACGGCAGTATCCCGGCCTCCGTCCGGAACTGGATCGCCACCGGCGGCGCCACCGCCAGCGGCTTTAGCCTCTCCACCCCCAACGTATCCAGCGGACTCACCAGCACCGGCGTCTCAATCTCTCCCTCGTCGTAGGTAATCCGGGCAATCAATGGCGGCGTCGCATTGGCCTGATAGAACGGCGCTCCCTCCACCGCGTATAAAGTCTGCCGCACATTCTCCCGCCGCCAATGCGCCCGGGTCGCCCGCGCCAAGCCCGGGACGGTCACCGCGAATCGCCCCGGCTCCGTCTGCCGCACTTCCAACGCCCCCAAGAATTCCACCTTCCTCGCCTCCGCCCCATGCAGTTTCACAGTCACCTGAAAAGTCTGCCCCGGCGTCGCCAGCGAAAAAGTCTCCGCCGGCCTGAACGACGAAAACGGTCCCGTCACCGCCACCTTCGGGTCCACTCGCGCCTCCACCTGCAGCGCCTTCGCCAGCGCCGCATTCAACTGCCGCACTTTCACCCGAACCGCGGGGTCAGCCGCATCCAACTCCTTTGCCACCCGCAGCGCTGCCGCCAAGTGCGCCCGCGGCGCCCGCAAGTCATCCACCCGGTACGCCTTCACCGCCGCCTCAATGTGCCGCGCCAGTTCCGGATACGCCCCCAGCCCAATATCCAACCCATCAAAAAAACTCTGCTCTTTCCCCGTCACCGCCGGATTCCGGTAATAAGAACTTGTAGGCCCCGGCCGCGCCGTCGCCGCCCCCGCTCCCTGCGAACGTTGCCAACGCAGCCCCTCCCGCGCGAACTGCGAATAGCTCCGGCCCAGCAGTGGATCAACAACCCCGTGCTCCACTCTCACCGTCGACTCATCAATCGGATTCCGATTCCCGATATATAGCTTCGCCGCCTTCCACGGCTGCAAATCCTCCGTAACATACGCCGCATCCCCAGCCAGCCTGAACGCCTCCTGCGCCAACAAACCCGCGGCTTCGTGATTTCCATGCCCATCCCTCGGCGTCCCGCTCCACCGTGACAACACCACCTGCGGCTTCACCAGCCGGATCACCCGCACCACGTCCTTCAATACCGCCGCCCGGTCCCACTGCCGGAACGTCTCCGCCACGTTCTTCGAATACCCATAGTCCACCGCCCGCGTGAACATCACCTCGGCCCCGTAATACTGCGCCGCCCGCAGAAATTCCACCGTCCGCAGCGCCCCCAGCCGGTCAAAGAAATCGCCCGTCACCAGATTGGCTCCGCTCTCCCCACGCGTCAGCGACAGCATCGTCACCTCTGCGCCCTTCCCGCGGCTCAGCCACGTGATTGTCGGCCCGTCCTCGTCATCGGGGTGCGCCGCAATGTGCAGCACTCGCGCCGTCGTCTGCAATTGCAGCATCGACCGCCATAGCCCCGCCGCCCCGCGATCCTCCGGCAACGGTTCGGCCGCAAATAGTGGCAGGGTGAGAATACAAATGAGCCAGCGCATGGGATACTGGTTATTGTACTGGCGGAACGGGCAATCGCTGGCCGGTTCAGGAATGAACCGGCTGGAGGAAAGTCCGGTCTCCAAAGAGCAGTGTGCCGGCTAACGGCCGGGGGGGCTCGTTCAAAACGGGTTTCACGGAAAGTGCCACAGAGAATATACCGCCAAGGCGCCCGCAAGGGTTGTCGGGGTAAGGGTGAAAAGGTGCGGTAAGAGCGCACCGTGCCGGCAGCAATGCGGGCTGCAAGGCAAACCCCACACGGAGCAAGACCAAATAGGGGTGAAGGGGCGGCTCGTCCTGTTCGACACCCGGGTAGGTTGCTAGAGCTTGTCAGTAATGACTTGCCCAGAGGAATGATTGCCATCTTTCTTCGGAAAGATACAGAAACCGGCTTACAGTTCCGCCAGTGCTAAAATCGCCAGTGTTAAAATCATTGGTTCGTCCCCACCGCCATGCAACGCGCCGCCAAACTTCTCTCGAAGATCAAGCTCCAAAGCGCGAGACTCGCTCCCGAAGAGTTCGCCGAAGCCGTCTGGCCCGCCGCCGTCGGTGAGCGCCTGGCACGCCGCACCGGCCCGGTGCGCCTCTACGGCCGCAAGCTTGTCATCGATGTCGAAGACGCAACCTGGCAAAAGCAGTTGGAAACCATGGCCTCGCAGATTCTCACCAAGGTGCAGATGATCGCCGGCCCCGGCATGGTCGATTCTGTCGAATTCCGCGTCGGCGTCCAGCGCCGTGGCCCCCGCGTCGCACTGCAGTTCGATAGCGCCGATGACCGCGCCGACGGCATCTCCGACCCCATTTTCCGCCAAATTTATCTCGCCTCCCGCGCCCAAAGTGAACGCGACGAGGCAAAACGCATTCGTATGAGGATTTCCGCGTGAAGCTAACCGAAGAGCAGGTCCGGTACGTAGCCGGCCTAGCGAATCTCGCCCTCACTGAGGACGAAATTCACACCTACGCCCACGACTTGAGCGACATTCTTACCCACATCGACAAGTTAAACGAACTCAACACCGATGGCGTCCCCCCCATGGCCCAAGTCCTCTTCTCCGCCGAAGATACCGCCACCCTCCGCGAAGACGAACCCCACGCCTGCCTCTCCAATGCCGACGCCGTCGCCAACGCCCCCGTCACCAGCCAAGGCTATTTCAAGGTCCCGCGAGTGATTGAGCGCTAACATGCACATCCCTTCCCTCACCATCGCCTCCGTGCGCCAGGGCCTCGCCGAAAAGCAATTCAGCGCCGTCGAACTCGCCCAGGAAGCCCTCGCCTTCGCCAAGGCCGAAAACCCGAAAACCAACGCCTATCTCACCTTCAGTGATGATCGCGCCATCACTGCGGCGCGCGAGGTCGACGCCCGTATCGCACGTGGCCATGATCCTGGCGCCCTCGGCGGCGTGCCCGTCGGCGTCAAAGACGTCATCGTCACCCGCGGCGTCCGCACCACCTGCGGCTCCCGGCTTCTCGAAAACTTCATCCCGCCCTACGACGCCACCGCCATCGAACGCCTGGAAGCCGCCGGCGGAGTCATCCTCGGCAAAGCCAATTGCGACGAGTTCGCCATGGGCTCTTCCAACGAAAACTCCGCCTTCGGCCCCGTCCGCAATCCTGTCGCCCTGGATCGTGTTCCCGGCGGCTCCAGCGGCGGCTCCGCGGCCGTCGTCGCCCAGGGCACCGCCGTCGTCTCTCTCGGCTCCGATACAGGCGGCTCCATCCGCCAGCCCGCCTCTTTCTGCGGCTGCGTCGGCGTCACCCCCACCTATGGCCGCGTCTCCCGCTACGGCCTGGTCGCCTTCGCCTCCTCCCTCGATCACATCGGCCCCTTCGCCCGCACCGTCGCCGATTCAGCCACGCTCCTCCAAACCATCGCCGGCCGCGACTCCCACGACGCCACCAGTTCCACCCACGCCGTCCCCGACTACGCCGCCGCCATGCAACTGCCCCTCCAAGGCCTTCGCATTGGCCTGCCCAAGGAATACTTCTCCGGCCTCGCCGGCGAAATTGGCGACCGTATGCAGGCCGGCATTGAAGTTCTCAAAAAGCAGGGCTGCCAGATCGTCGACATCAGCCTCCCCCACACCGAATACGCCATCGCCGCTTACTACATTATCTGCACCGCCGAAGTCAGCGCGAATCTCTCCCGTTTTGACGGCGTTCGCTTCACCTCCCGCTCCCCCAAAGCCGAATCGCTCATCGATATGTACCGCAACTCGCGCGGCGAAGGCTTCGGCCCGGAGGCCAAGCGCCGCATCATGCTCGGCGCCTACGTCCTTAGCCACGGCTATTATGACGCCTATTACCTCAAGGCCCAGCGCGTGCGTTCCCTCATCACCCGCGACTTCGCTCAAGCCTTTGAAAACGTCGACGCCCTCGTCGCCCCCGTCTCCCCTTTCCCCGCTTTCAAACTCGGCGAAAAAACCAGCGATCCGCTGCAAATGTACCTGAGCGACATCTACACCATCACCGGCTCCCTCGCCGGCATCCCCTGCATGAGCGTCCCCTGCGGCAATACCGCCAGCGGCCTCCCCGTCGGCATGCAGATCCTCACCAAACACTTTTCGGAAGACCTCATGTTCCGGATTGCCCATCAGTACGAAATCAATGGCGGCTTTTCCGCCTAGTTCCGCATCTAAGAAATTCCAAGGAGAACATACACATGGCTTTTGAACTTCCCGCACTCCCCTATGCCGACAACGCGCTGGAGCCCTACATCGACGAACAGACGATGATCATCCACCGCACCAAGCACCATAATGCCTACGTCACCAACTTGAACAACGCCGTCGCCGGTGACGCCGCGCTCGAAGGCAAAACCCTCGAACAGTTGCTCGAAAACAATCTCGCCATCGTCCCTGAAGCCAAGAAAGGTGCCGTCCGCAACAACGGCGGCGGCCACTTGAACCACTCCCTCTTCTGGCAGATCATGGCTCCGGCCGGCCAGGGCGGCGGCGGGGAACCCATCGGCCAGCTCGGCGCCGCCATCAACGCCACCTTCGGCAGCTACGACAACTTCAAAACCCAATTCAAAGCCGCCGCCATCGGCCGCTTCGGCTCCGGTTGGGCCTGGCTCGCCAAGAAAGCCGACGGCACCCTCGAAATCACCTCCACCCCTAATCAGGACACCCCGCTCATGGACGGCAAAACCGCCATCATCGGCCTCGACGTTTGGGAACACGCCTACTACCTGAAGTACCAGAACCTCCGCCCGAACTACGTGGACGCTTTCTGGAGCGTCGTCAATTGGAACCAGGCCGAAGCCATCTACAACGGCGTCTTCACCCTCAAGTTCTAATCCGTTCCATCACCACCCGGGCGGCGTCCCCGCCCGCCCGCAGTACCTCGGCCGGCTGTATCGTCTCGCGAAAGCGAACCTGCAGCCGGTCTTCTTTTTCCCCAATCCGGCATGGCACCACCGGCCATCCCCGCTTGGCTAACAACCCCAGCAGCCGCTCCACCCCGGCCAGTGGCTCCGCTTCCTGAAACGCCGTCCCCGCCACCCCTTCCGGAAACAGCCCCAACGGCCGGTCCAGGTCCCTTAGCAGCGCCCGGTAGCTCCGTGCCGTCAACCCCGGGTTGGTTCCCGCAAAGCTCACCGGATAGCAATGCAGCGCATGGGCCACCCGCGGCAGCAGCCAGTCGCCTGGCGAAGGAATGCTCACTGGCCCCAGCTTCCACGCCGGCCAGTTCGCCGTCACCACCCACCGCACCGGCGGGTCATCCAATCCATAGTGCCGTTGCAGTGCCACCGTAATCACGCTGCACGGGTGCAGTATCCAAAGCCCCGGCCGCTGGTAATGGTTCGCCGCCAACACGAACCGCGGGCTCTCCGGCAATAAACGAAGTCCCGACACCTCTGGCGCCGGCTCCAATACCCGCAAACTCTCTTCGGTAAACCGCCGTACCGAGTACCGCGTCCCCTGCCCGATGTGCGGCGTCAGCGCCGCCACCTGCCCCCACGGCACGGGGTACTTCTTCAAACTTCCCGGCCCTTCCAAACGGATTTCTTCCCCAGCAGCGTCTTCACCATCGAATTCAGCGCAATGAACTGAAACACATAAATCGCCGCCGGCGCCAACAGCGCCGCCGCGCTCCGGTACCACGGAAACAGGATCACCGAGGGAACCAGCGCGAACAGCATCGCGTGCCGGTTGTACCCGTTCAGCAACAATAGCGCCAGCACCGGCAGCCACGATGTCAACAGCACCGACGCCAACACTACTTGCACCGCCGTCATCGGATTCTGCTGCAAAAACCGGAACGAATTCTTCTCAAATCCCCGTACAATCGCCCCAAACGAATCGTACATCCGCACCGAACCCATATGCTCGGCCCGCGTCACGCGCGTCTTGATTCCCTTCTCCGCCGCCAGTTTCGCCAGCGCCACGTCTTCTATCACCGAACTGTCCACCGCCGCGTGCCCGCCCATCCGCTTGTAGGCCTTCCGCGACACCAGCAGGCACTGCCCATTGGCCAGCCACTCCCTCGGCGGGCGCCCATTCACACTCCCCGTGTTCACGCCCGTGAAGTACAGCGCAAACGCATACGGCAACAACATCCGCTCCGCCAGCGTCTCCGCCTCCTGCTTCAAAAACACGCTCACCATCTCCAGGTCCTGCTCCATCGCATACCGCATTAGCGACGGCAGGAACACGCGCGCGTATTTCGTATCGGCGTCCACAAACAGCAGCCACTCCCCCTCGGTCGCCTCCGCCCCCGCCATGCACGCGTTCGGCTTCCCCAGCTTTCCTTCCCCCAGCGGCGGCGCCGAAATTACGCGCACATCCATCTCCCGCGCAATCTCCGCCGTCCGGTCCTCGGAGTGGTCATCCACCACCACCACCATGTCCTCCGGAAACGATCCAAGAACCCGCGCAATTCGCGCCTCTTCGTTTCGCGCCGGGACAATAATGGAAACCTCCGGCAACTGCGCTCCAGAAACATACGGAATCTTTGGCAGCCGTTCAAAGTTGTAGCGTGCCTTGCGCAACAACAGCACAATACCAATGGCAACGGCGATAGCAACAGAAAGGACAGGCATAAGGGCTCAGATACTTACTTTACGCAACGTTGGCCCGCCCACGCCGCCCGGGAACAGCGGCGTCTCCGTTTCCAGTTGCCAAGCCCCAGTCCCGTCCTGCGCCCGCGCCTCCACCACCGCTTCTCCCTCCGGCCCCTCCAGCGTCGCTATCCATCGTGTCCATGTGTACTCCGAAAGTGGGTTTTCCATACTCGCCGCCTGCCAGGCCCCGCCGCCCACTCGCACCTCAACGGCCTGGATTCCCCGGCTCCCAGCATAAGAGACACCGCCCACCTGTATCTTGTTTCCGTCCCTTCGCGCTTTGTCGATATACGAAGCAATCTTCACCACCGGCTCCTTCGTATACCCCATCTTCGGCCACGTCCCGAAGTACGGCATACTCACGAACGCAATCTCCCCCAGCCACTTCACGTGCTTGAATCCGTAGTAACGCGGACACAACAGCCGCACCGGAAACCCATGCGCACGGTTCAAAGTCTCCCCGTTCATCCCCACCGCCAGCAGCACTTCCCTCGAAAAAGCATACTGGATAGGCAACGAATCCCCGTGGCCGTCCACGCCGATAAACGCTGCCTCCACCACCCCCGCTGGAATCCCCGCCCTATCCACAATTTGGCTCAACGGAAAGCCGCTCCATTCCGCCGTCCCCATCAGGTCGCTTTTCAGCGTGTTTGAAACACACCGCAGCGTCACATACCGCCGCTCTCTAGGAATCTGCAACAGTTGCGCATACCGCACCCGCGCAATTTCCCGCCCGTCCACCGTAATCCGCAGCGCCCACGTCTCCGGGTCAATCGCCGGGTCCACACTGTTCTTCGACATCGTGTAGTGCTGCCCAATCTGCGTTACCGCCTTCCGCACCCACCCCGCGCCAAAACTCTCTTCCGGCATCACAAACGGCCACAAACGCTGCGGCTTCGCCGCCCGCCGCGCCAGCCGTTCGTCCCGCCAGTAGCTCTCCCCCGCCACCGCCACCGTCGCCCCGCCCATCAGCGCCTGCAGCGCCACTCTCCGTCCGCCCGCCGCTGGCATCGGCGCCCGCGGCGCGGCTACCAATATGAGCATCGCCGGCAGCCAGAACGTCCAACTCTCCCACAGCCCCGCATACCCAAACACCCCCCGGTACACAAAGGATCCAAGACCCACAAACGCCAGCGCCCGCCACCCAGCAAATAGCGCCCCCAGCGTTAACACCAGTCCCAGCGCCGCCAGCCCCCCCGTCAGCGCAAACGGCTTCGCCCACGCTCCCAGTTCTGCCAGCAGCCAAACGGAATACGTGTTCGGCGTCCGCGCCATAATCCACTCGCCAATCACTTCCGTCCACAGCGGCACGCCAAGCAAATAGAACGCCGCATAATGCACCGCCAGCCCCGCCGCCGTCGCCGCCGCCCCACGTTCCATCGCCCGCCGCGCTAGCTCCGCCAAAACCGCAGCCTCCCCGCGGCCGGCCCCGCCAGCGCCCTCGCCGTGATCCCATACTTCCGCCACGCCGGCACCACCGCCCGCCTTCGAAACACGTCGTAGTCCATCGCCTCAATCTCGTTCAATATCCCCCGATACACCCGCGCCGCTATCTCCACCGCGAACCGCCCCTCTGCCCGCAGCAGCCCAATCCCAGGCATCGATCTCGCATAGTAATCCCGCGCTCGCTCCGCCTGAAACGCCATCAGCTTCACAAATTCCGCTGACCGTCTCCCCGCTCGCAATTCGCTCTCCCCATACCCAAACCGCTCCATCTCCTCGGCCGGCAAATAGATCCGCCCCCGCCCCAGGTCCTCCCCCACATCCCGCAGAATGTTGGTCAACTGCATCGCCACGCCCAAATCTTCCGCATACGGCAGCGCGTCCCCCTCATACCCGATCACGTGCGACATCATCAATCCCACCGTGCTCGCCACCCGGTAACAGAACACCCGCAACTCCTCAAAATCCCTGTATCGCGTCCCCTCCAGGTCCATTCGCATGCCTTCTATCAGTTCAAACGCATACTCTGCCGGAATCCCGTGCCGCGCGCACGCCCACGCAAAATGCCGCAGGATCACCGGCCCGTCCGTCGCTCCCCGCAGCGCTCCTCGCAACCCCTCCCGCCACTGCTCCAGTTCAACCCGCGCCGCCCCAGTGTCCGGATTCTCGTCCACAATGTCGTCCGTCGTCCGGCAGAACCAGTACACCGCATGGGCCGACGCCGCCAGTTCCTCCGGAAAAAACCGCGTCGCAAAATAAAAACTCTTCGATCCCCGCGCCGTCGCCTCCGCCGCCCTTCTCCTCCACTCTCTTTCTAAATCGGCAGACGGTCGCATACCAGTTTTTCCACAATCTTGGCCGACGATAACACACCCGGCACACCCGCCCCCGGATGCGTACCCGCCCCGCAGAAAAACAGCCCCTTCACGTCCTCGCTCTCGTTGTGCGGCCGGAACCACGCCGATTGCGTGAAAATTGGCTCAAACGAAAATCCAGACCCCCGATACGTATTCAACGTCGTTTCAAAATCCAACGGCGTGAAAAGCCGCTCTGTCACCAGCCGCCCCTCCAACCCCGGCAAATAGTGCTTCTCCATGTACGCCATCACCCGGTCCCGGAACGGCTTCGCTTCCGTCTTCCAGTCAATGCCGCTTAACTGGTTCGGCACCGGAATCAACGCATAAAAACAGTCGTGCCCACGGGGAGCCATGCTCTCGTCCGTCGCCGTCGGCCGGTGCAGATAGATCGAAAAATCTTCCCCCAGAATCTTCTTCTGAAATATGTCCTGCAGCAGTTCCTCGTACCTCTCCCCCAGCAGAATCGTGTGGTGCTTTATGTCCGGATACGAGCCGCGAGTCCCAAAATAAATCACAAAAAGCCCCATGCTATACCGCATGGAGTCAAGCTTGGAATCCGTCCACCGCCGCCGGTCCTCCGCCGGCACCATTTTCCGGTACGTGTTCGCCACATCGGCGTTCGATACCACCACGTCCGCCGCAATACTCTCCCCCGCCGCGGTCAGCACGCCCACCGCCCGCCCGCCCTCGGTCACAATGCTCTTCACCGGTGTATTCAAACGGATCTTTCCGCCCAACTCCAGAAACAGCCGGCCCAGCCCGTCCACCACCGCCCCCGTCCCACCCATCGCGTAATGCACGCCCCACTGCCGCTCCAAGTGGTGAATCAGTGCGTAAATCGAGGTCGTCTGAAACGGGTTCCCTCCAACCAGCAGCGGATGAAAGCTAAACACCCGTTGCAGCATCGGGTCTTTCACATAGCTCTTCACAAACTGGAATACCGTCTTGTGCGATTGCAGCCGTACCAGGTCCGGCGCAATCTTTACCATGTCCACGAACTTCAAAAACGGTACATCCGACAGCTCCACAAACCCCTTCTGGAATATGTCCTTCGCCGCCCGGATCATCGCCCGGTACCCTTCCACATCCCCAGGCGCGAACGCCGCCACCTTCCGCTCCGTCTCCCGCTCGTCGCCGTTGTATTCAAAGTGGCGCCCGTCATGAAACTCTATCCGGTAGAACGGATCCACCGGCACAATCTTCACGTAATCCGCCGTCTTCTTCCCCGCCCCGGCAAACAGCTCGTCAATCATGAACGGCGCCGTAATCACCGTCGGCCCGGCGTCAAACGTAAACCCGTCCTGCCGGTACACATAGGCGCGGCCGCCCAGCATGTCCCGCGCCTCCAGCAATTCCACATCATAGCCGCGCGACGCCAGCCGCACCGCCGTCCCCAGGCCCCCAAACCCGCTGCCAATAACGACAACCCTACGCGAGCGACTTGCCATAAAGCGTATCCAGCATTTCCTTCAGTCCGCTGCCGCGCGAACCAAATACTTCCAAAATCTCCCGCGTCCGAGCCATCTGCGTTTCAAACGGCGTCCGCAGCCGCAACTCCCCGTCCGCCAAATCGTCCATCAATTGATAGGCGATCCCAAACTCATGCCCAAACCGCAGCGCCGCCTGCCGCTCCACCGGGTCCAGGTCCGCGCCAATCACCCCAGCCCGCGCCGCCAGCGCAAACAGCGGCGCCGTCTTCTTCGCCGCCAACTGCCGCGACGATCCGCCCCCCGCCAAATCCATCGCCTGCCCGCCCACCAGACTGTTGCAGTCCAGCACCTGCAGCACTTTCTGCTGAAAACTCACCATCGTCTCCAGCAAGAACGGATCACGAATTCCCTCCACCGTCTGCCGCGCCGCTAGCGCCACTAAGCTAAATGCCGCCAGAACCGCGGTCGCTTCGCCATACTCCCTATGCACCGTCGCCCGCCCCCGCCGGTACGCTTCATCGTCCATGCACGGCAAATCGTCCACCACTAGCGACGCGCAGTGCAGCAGTTCCACCGCCACCGCCCCACGCATCACCAGTTCCGCATCCGCCCGCGCCATCCGCCCCACCCGCATGGCCAGCAGCGGCCGCAGCCGCTGCCCCCCGCCCAGCACCGCGTACGCCATCGCCTCCGACACCCGCGCCCCTCCTCCGCACGGCCCGCCCGGCAGCACCTCCCGCAGCGCGTCTTCCACCATCAGCTTCTCAAATTCCAAATCCAAAACTACGGCGGTTGTCACCATATAGCCCCCTTGGATGCCGTCCCGTCCGTCAGTGGTGCTAATAATTCTTAAGTCCCGTCGCACTACACTACTTGCAACGAACCAGCGCCTTAATGCATCCTAATAGTGACACGAAAAGGGGAGTAGATCACTCCTCCGGCTGCCCGTCAATACGGTTTCACTTGGCTCTCGAAAGACCAGGCGGCCCGGGCCCCGGCGTGACCTTCGGGTTCACGGATCAAGACCTTTTGTGCCAATCGCTTCCGGCCGATTCGTTCGGTTCCTGGCGGTTGACGCAAAAGGTCTTTCGCACATAAGGAGCTTATTTATCCAATGAACCGCATGAAAACCTATCTCTTGCTCGCCGCCCTCACCAGCCTCCTGCTCGTCGCTGGCCAGGCCATGGGCGGCCGCGGCGGCCTCCTGCTCGCCCTCGCCTTCGCCGTCGTCATGAACGTCGGGTCCTACTGGTTTTCCGATTCCATCGTCCTCCGCATGCACAACGCCCAGGAAATCGGCCCCGCGGACTCCCCCGAAATCTACAGCATGGTCCAGCGCCTCACCCGGAAGGCCAACATCCCCATGCCCAAGCTCTACATCATCCCCGACGATTCCCCGAACGCCTTCGCCACCGGCCGCAGCCCCGCCAAAGGCGCCGTCGCCATGACCGAAGGCATCCTTCGCGTTCTCAACATGGACGAACTCGAAGGCGTCATCGCGCATGAACTCGCCCACATCGCCCACCGCGACACGCTCATCATGACCGTCTCGGCCACCATCGCCGGCGCCCTCAGTTCTCTCGGCAATATGGCCATGTGGGGCGCCATGTTCGGCGGCGGCCGCTCCCACGACGACGAAGACGGCCCCCACCCCGCCGCCATGCTCGCCAGCGCCATCATCGCCCCCTTCGCCGCCATGCTCATTCAAATGGCCATCTCCCGCTCCCGCGAGTACATGGCCGATGAAGCCGCCGCCCGTTATTCCGGCAAGCCCTGGGCTTTGGCCAACGCTTTGCGTAAAATTGAAGCTTGGAGCCATCGCATCCCGATGGAGTCGGGTTCCCCCGCCACCGCCCACATGTACATCTCTAACCCGTTCTCTGGCGGCATGGCCAGCTTGTTCAGCACTCATCCGCCCACCGCCGAGCGCGTTGCCCGGCTGGAGCAGATGGGGCGCCCCGCATGACGGCCTCCACCGTCTCCCTCTTCCCCTTCGATCAGTATTGGTGGTTCTATCTCGCCTTCACCGCCGCCGTCCTCCTCCTCCTGGTCATGGATCTCGGCCTCTTCCACCGCAAGGCCCATAGTGTCAGCTTCTCCGAAGCCGGCACCTGGGTCTTCGTCTGGGTCTCCCTTGCCCTGCTCTTCTGCTACGGCCTCTACGCCTACTCCCTCCACACCTTCGCCAACGACGCCCGTCTCCTCGCCATCCCCAACTTCAACCCCGCCGCCTCCGCCCGCCAGGTCGCCCTAGAATTCCTCACCGGTTACGTCCTCGAAGAATCCCTCAGTGTCGACAACATGTTCGTCTTTGTCGTCGTCTTCGGTTTCTTCGGCATCCCCCAACAGTTCCAGCACCGCGTACTTTTCTTCGGCATCCTCGGCGCCCTCATTTTCCGGGCGCTTTTCATCGCCCTCGGTTCCGCCCTCCTCCAGTTCCAATGGACCATCCTCATCTTCGGCGCCATCCTCATCATCACCGGCGTGAAGATGATGTTCTCCTCCGATGCCGCCATTGACCCCGAACACAACAAAGCCCTCCGCCTCATCCGCCGCTTCGTGCCCATCACCCCCACCCTCCACGGCCCCCGCTTCTTCATCACCGAAAACGGCAAACACTTCGGCACCCCGCTCCTGCTCTGCCTCGTCTTCCTTGAACTCACCGACATTCTCTTCGCCGTCGATTCCGTCCCCGCCATCTTCGGCGTCACCCGCGAACCCCTCATCGTCTTCACTTCCAACATCTTCGCCATCCTCGGCCTCCGCAGCCTCTTCTTCCTCCTCGCCGGCGCCGTCCATCTCTTTCATCTGCTCAAATACGGCCTCTCCATCGTCCTCATTTTCGTCGGCCTGAAAATGGTGTGGCTCAACAAACTCTTCGATGGCCACTTCCCCATCCTTCTCTCGCTCGGCATCATCCTCGGCGTCATCGCCGCCTCCATCGGGCTTTCACTCCTCTTCCCCAAGCCGCCCGATGAACCGCTCCCGGAAAGTGCTCCTGGAAAGTAAGCCCAAACCGGGCCGCCACCCCACTCAGCTCCGCACGCGCCCAGGCTTCCGCGCCCGCACAAACCCGCTCATGAACTTCCCGTCCACCTGCGGTCCCACCGTCTCCAGGTCAATGCCCTTATCGGCAAGGAACGCCATCGCGTCCTCCCGCCGGTATATGCGCGTCGGCTCTATGCTCGGTTCCTCGAAGCCGGCCGCCGTTAGTTTGGAGAGGTATTCGTTCTCTTCCAGCGCTCCGGCAACACACCCGGCCCAAAGCAGCATGTTCCTTCGGATCTCCTCCGGCATCTCCCCCCGCGTCACTACATCCGACACCGCCAGCCGCCCCCCCGGCTTCAACACCCGAAAGGCCTCCCGCAGAACGCGGTCCTTGTCCGCCGACAGGTTGATCACGCAATTCGATATCACAACATCCACCGCATCGTCCGGGAGCGGAATATTCTCAATCTCGCCTTTCAAAAATTCCACATTCTCAACCCCGGCCTTCTTCTGGTTCTCACGCGCCAGTGCCAGCATCTCATCGGTCATGTCTACCCCATAGGCCTTCCCCCCCGGAGACACCCTTCGCGCCGAAAGCAGCACATCAATGCCGCCTCCGCTCCCAAGGTCCAGTACAACTTCGCCCGGCCGCAACTCGGCCAGCGCCGTTGGATTACCGCAGCCCAGCGACGCCAGCACCGCCGTCTCCGGCAGTTCATCTTTTTGCAGTTGATCGTAAAGTTCGGAGGTAATCGGGTCCGCTCCCGAACAGCAGGACGACGGGGTACTCCCGCAACATGCGTTCCCTTCCCCCGCAACAACACGCAATGCCGCTTGCCCGTACTTCTCTTTCACTACTTCCTTTATGGCGTTCATAGTCGCTCCTGTTCGCGGCAGACTACCCTCTGTGGCTCCACCGCCCTGTTACGCGTGCAGCACTCGGCGTATAGAAATCCGAGCAGTTCCTGCAGCCCGTCAATGTTTGCGAAGTAGCGCAGAAACGTCCCTTCGCGCTCCACGCGCACAAGGTCTTCGTTCCTCAGCTTCTCCAGATGATGGGAAAGCGTGCTTGCCGATATCTGCAGTTCCGCGCCAATATCGCCAACCACCATTCCATCCGGGTGCGCCGCCAGAAGCAGTCGCATGATACGGAGCCGCGGCTGGCTTCCCATCGCCGCGAACATGTCCGCGTAGCGCCCGGTCTCTTGCTTTTTCGATCTCCGCGCCACGTACGTCGGCTCCCGGCCTATATTTCTATATTAATCGAAATATCGTAATACCGTCAACCGGAAAGTACCAGGGCAATGCCTTGACCCCCGGGCGGCTTCAGGCGTTCCCAAGCCGCTGTTGATACACCCAGCAACGTCTTTCGCCGCCCACTGTCAACACCCCTCCGTCCAACGACAGACGGCTCCCGAACCGGTCGCCCATCCGCCCGTCCGCCAGCCGCAGCGTCTCCGCCAGGGCCCACCCTCCTTCCCGCTCCACCAGCACATCCACACACCCGCTTCCGCCGAACCGCCCCGCGTCCCCCGCAGCCGCCAAACCATCCCCAAACACCAACGCAGGATCCCTCGAATAATCTTGAACCTCCACGCGCCCTTCCAACTCCCACTTCTCCCCGCCAAACGCATAAAAGCGCACCGCGCCCTGCCCCGTATTCATCACCGCCACCCGCCCCCCAAATACCGCCACCGCCGCCACCCGCTTCTCCCCAAACAATCCATGAAACACCCATCGTCCATTCATCCGCCGGTACGCCTGCACCCCCTCACCAACACCCACAAACCACCACCCCTCCGTCAACGCCACCACCGGCCTCTCGTTCCGGTCCACACATACAACCCGCGCCGCCACCTCACCCCGCTCAATCAGGTACGCCACCCACCGCCCGTCCATAACGCCCACCGCCACCCCATCCTGCCCCATCCCCTTCCCAGATTCGCAATACCGCCGCTCAATCGGCACCCCGATTTCCTCCACCAGCGGTTTCTCACCCGTCAACACAAACAGCCCCGCCGCCGGCGCCTCCGCTTCCACTTCTAATGAATATGTTTCCGTCCAATCCTCCCGCGAAGCCGACCTCTCCCCCGCCCTCCACCCTTCCGTCAGCAACCGCCGTCGAAACGCCTCACACTCCTGCCGGGTCCCCAAACCAGCCGGCGCCGCGTCGTTGTAGACCACACACACGGCCTCCGAATACACATCCCCTGAAATCGTGATCTGCCGCAGTCGCTTCACCCCAGCCTCCGCCTCCGCAATGTCCTATGTTGCCATATCGCACGCGGCCCAAAAACGCGGGCGGCGATCCCTTAGTTCGGCCCGGGAACACTTCGCAACCGCAGGTCCAGAAACTGGAACTCGTACTCCCAGGTGTGCGTCGCGTCGAACGTCATCCCTGGCGCCCGAAACACGCCCGGCGTGCCCGGCAAGTGAGTGATCACAACGGAAAACCTGTCCGATGGGGGCAAGGGAAGCGCGAAGCGGTCGGCGAGCAGTTCCCGCGTCGGCAGGGTCACCGTGCCAGCGTCCGCTGGAACGTACTGCGCCAGACCTGTGTAGACCAGTTCCAGCGGGTTGATGTACCCGTGCCCCGATCGCAGGCGGACAAGCACTAAGTCCCCTGCTCGGCCGTTCCGCCACGTAACTGTAAATGCCCTTCCTATGTCGATCAACGTGCCAGGTCGGAGATCCGTCAATATCTCAATCGGCGGCGGCGCAGAGATCGAAGTACGGAACGGACCCACCGTTTCGCCGCCGGCGCCAGACACGGTCAGCGTTCCGGCGGCGATTGAAGCGCCTGGCAGTGTCGTGCCGAAAAGATACTCGCCAGAGGCGGATCGCACTGGCTTCACCAATACTGGCGAACCGTCGGCCGGCTCAATCGTTAAATCGCCCCCGGAAGTGTTCCCGCCCACATAGGCGCCACATCGCGGAGCCTTGTAATCGGATCTCCCTACACCTGTCATCCAGGAGCCAATGCGCGGTGTCCTGTCCGGGATCAACCAACTCGACTCCCCTTGCATAAAGGAAGCGGAGAACCCACTTACGATCGTTGCCCCCCCGGGAATACCAGCGTCCGTCGTCGTCGTCCGATTCCAGACCAGTCTCGCGCTTCGCGCCGTCGGTGCAGAGGAACAGCTACCGCCGCCGCGCCGAATACTAATCAAAACGAGTTGACTGTCCACGGTGCTGCCGAAAACCCAGAGCGGGATTCCGCACCCCTCCGGCGCATCGTCCGGCAGGCGGACGTTGATCTGCCCTACCCCAGCCAGCCCTGGCGCAAGGGCACGAAAACTGGGCACTTAGGTCTGGAAATTTCCTGGTGAGCCCAATTGCATCCAGCTATTCGAAATCCAGGAGAAAGGATCGTGCCCGGCCGGAAACCCGTCAGCGGGTGGAAATGCAGGCGGTTCAAGTCCCGTCCCAAAGACCGAAATGTACTGTCCAGGCGACGCGCTCGACTGCGGACTATTCACCGTTACGCTGCCATCCGGCGCCACATTCAATATCGCACCCTGGCCGCAGCCGCTTCCGCCCTGCGTGAAAATGCCAGGTGCATCATAGGCCACAAACGCGGTGATCGGCTGGCTCTCCCCGAAGCGATTCCTCACGACCACTGGGACGGTGACTCCCCGAATGCCCGAGGGTGCCTGGAAGTTGATCTGGGTCGGTGAAACATACAACAACGGTGCTGGCAGTCCGCCAACAGTAACGCTCACGCCCCCAAGCATCGTCGGCAGCGGAAATCCTGTCGCCGCCTGCGCAGATTCCGCAAACTGAGAACCGAACAGCGTAGATAGCCAACCTGGAAGCACCACCGCGCCTCGCCCCGTGTCCGTCGCGAACGACGCGCTATTCACCAAGCCCTCCGGCTTCACTTGTGGTGCCTGGCCCATTGCCACTAGGCCCATCACCATCCCGGCAAAGACTGATCGCAAATTCGCGTTTGGAAAACACCTCAGACTGGCTGACATCTCAGACCTTTCGTCACGAAGGGCAAACCACGGCGCGTCCTGGTCAAATTGGCTCCGTCGTTCCCAAGAGTCGCAGGCCAAGAAACTGAAACTCGTACTCCCACTCGTGCGTACCATCAAAGGTCATTCCCAATGCACGAAACGCTGCCGGCCTTCCTGGTATGTGGCTGACGACCACCGAAAAACCGTTGGACGCGTTCAGCGGCAACGTAACCAGGCCAGGAAGTGGCTCGATGGTATCGAGAGTGACCGTGCCAATCTCGGCTGGTACATCCTGCGTGTACCCAGAGTAGACAGTCGCACCGGTACGGATTTGGACCCTGACAAGATCGCCGGGCCGGCCGTTCCGCCACGAGATCGTTAACGGTTTCCCGGAACTGATTGCCGTTCCTGGCCGGAGATCGGTCAATACCTCGATCGGCGATGGCGGCGAGACAGAAGTGCGAAATGGACCGACGGTTTCGCCACCCGCTCCCTCCACTGTCAGGGAGCCAGGTGCCACCGTACCTTTCGGGAGAGTTGCTCGATAGACGTACTCACCCGTTGCCGAATGCAGCGGTTCGATCGGGAGCGATGCCCCGGCTGCGGATTGAATGCTCAGCCTTCCACCCGAAACATTGGCCCCAATGAAACTGCCACACCGAGGAGGTTCGAAGACAGTCCTTCCCGCAGCCAGGCCGGTCCAAACGCCTATCCTTTTGGCACCTTCCGGGGACAACCAACTCGACTCACCTTGCTGAAACGAGGCAGTAAACACTTCTGCTTCCTCGGCGGTACTCTCATTGGCCAGTCCCGTCGTCACCGTGCGCTTCCAACTCAGTTTGGCACTCCGGGCGAGCGCAGACCGCAAGCACGCGCCGCCCCCGCGCCGGATACTAATAGCCACCGGCTGGCTGTCAACCGTGACGCCTCGAATCCAGATAGGAATGGCGCAGCCCTCGGGAGCATCCTCCGGCAAAACGACGTTGAATTGCGCCACGCCAACCATTCCAGGGGCGAGACCAAGATAGCTCTTCCGCAAGAACGCGGTACTGGTCGGCGGACCCAGATACAGTTCGCTATACGATATCCACGAGAATGGGTCTCGCCCGGCGGGAAAACCATCGGCCGGAGGAAACGCCGGCGTTCCAAGTCCGGTCCCGAAGATAGTGATATATTGACCTGGCGACGCACTCGACTGCGGGCTATTCACCTGCACGCTTCCATCCGCCGCTACATTCAATATCGCACCCTGGCCGCACCCGCTTCCGCTCTGCGTGAAAAGACCTGGTGCGTCTTGGGAAACCGAGGCAAGGATGGTTCTGCTCTCCCCGGCGCGATTCTTAACCACGATCGGTACGGTTGGGCTGACTATACGAGACGGAACCTGAAAATTGACTTGGTTTGGCGAGACATAAAGCAGCGGCGCTGGAATCCCGCCCACCGTGATGCTGACCCCTCCAAGTGCCGTAGGCAGTGGATACCCCGCCGCCGCCTGCGCCGACTCAGCCAACTCGGCGCCGAATATCGTGGCCAGTCCACCCGGAACTGCAATCGCGCCACGCTTGGTGTCCGCCGCCATTGACGCGCTGTTTACCAGGCCTTCCGGCGTAACCATGGGTGCTTGCCCTATCCCCGCCACGTTCACCACCAATCCCATGAAGATGGTAGGTAACTGAGTAACTCTCCGAATTGGATTCAAACCGACCCTGTACTTCATCACACCTCGTTTCCACAGCTGCTACGAACCGGGCCCCTTGTCAATTTCATGGCGAAACACCGCCTAACCTCAGGCCCAGAAACTGGAACTCATACTCCCATTCGTGGGTGGCATCGAAGGTCATTCCTGGGGCGCGGAACGGCACCGAACTTCCCGGAATGTGGCTGACTACAACTGAAAACCTGTCCGACGGAATTAATGGAAGCTCAAAATGGCCCGGCACAAGTTGCCTCGTTTCCAATGTCACTGTTCCCGACTCGGCCGGTACATACTGTGCCAAACCTGAATAGAGCAGTTCCGATGGGTTGATCAACCCGTACCCGGATCGAAGCCGAACGAGCACCAGATCTCCCTGCCTGCCGTTTCGCCATGTAATCGTCAGCGCTTTGCCCATGCCAATTGCCGTGCCCGGACGGAAATCCGTCAATACCTCTATCGGGGGCGGCGGTGAGATGGAAGTCCGGAACGGTCCAACGGTCTCGGTGCCCGCGCCAGACACGGTAAGCGTGCCAGGGGCAATCGAACCCGATGAAAGCGCTGACCGATAGACGTATTCTCGCTGTCCTGACAACTGCGGCTTCACCAGGAATGGACTGCCGGTGGCGGATTGAATCGTCAGTTCTCCCGCCGAATTGTTGCCGTTGAAATAGCTCCCGCATCGCGGTGCCGCATAATCGGACCTTCCGCCGGCCGTCGCCCAAACACCGAGCCGTGGCGGCCTGCCGGGTATAAGCCAACTGGACTCCCCATCCACAAATGTCGCGGAAAACACCTCATCTACTTTCACCCCATCGTTCTCCGGTCCCGTCGTGATCGTTCGTTTCCAGGCCAATTTACCACTCCGCGCCACGGTGGCTTTCACACACGGCCCCCCACCCCGCCGGATAGCGATCGCTACTGGCTGACTGTCAACGGTGGTGCCGCGAATCCAAGCGGGAATCGCACAACCCTCAGGAGCATCTTCCGGTAATCGTACGTTGATCTGCCCAACCCCGACTAGACCAGGGGCAAGGCCGGCAAAACTAGGCACCAAAAAGGGGGTGTTCCCCGGCGACCCCACATACGTCCAACCATTCGAAACTCTTGAGAGCGGTTCTCCCCCGGCCGGCACACCGTCGGCCGGCGGAAATGTCGGCGTCTCTAGCCCAGTCGCAAAAATCGAAATGTACTGTCCAGGCGACGCGCTCGACTGCGGACTATTCACCGTTACGCTGCCATCCGGCGCCACATTCAATATCGCACCCTGGCCGCAGCCGGTTCCGCCTTGCGTGAAAATGCCAGGTGCATCATAGGCCACAAACGCGGTGATCGGTTGGCTCTCCCCGAAGCGATTCCTCACGACCACTGGGACGGTGACTCCCCGAATGCCCGAGGGTGCCTGGAAGTTGATCTGGGTCTGGGAGACATACAACAGAGGGGCGGGCAGCCCGCCAACAGTAACGCTCACGCCGCCAAGCGTCGTCGGCAGCGGAAATCCTGTCGCCGCCTGCGCAGATTCCGCAAACTGAGAGCCGAACAGCGTAGATAGCCAACCTGGCAGCACCACCGCGCCTCGCCCCGTGTCCGTCGCGAACGACGCGCTATTTACCAAGCCTTTTGGCGTTATCTGCGGTGCTTGGCCAATCGCCGCCACAGCCAATGCCAAACCCGCAAAAACGGGCCATAACTGACGAAAGCACCACCCCCTCCCCATCGTCACAGCCCCATTTCCCCCGGCGGGCAGAAACCAGGTCGCTTAATGTCGCTGGCACCGTTGGCATCCTGCCCCCGAAAGGAGAACGCCTGTGGCGACGTCCCCGATGTGGCCGGTGTACCGGAAACAAACGACGGGGCCTGCCCAATCAGAATCTGGGTGGTGATAATCACAACTGCGATCAATAAGCGCACGTCTGCCTTGCATTACATCGTGGATCCATTACGGCTAAATGCCTTAACGCCACGAAAGTCTTCTTGCGGGGCAACGAAGAGTCGTTGCTGCCATTGCAGCTAGGCGATGCAAGTGATCGCAGCATGGCAACCGGCCAAGTCACGTTGCCAGCCGACTGCTGGCAAACCGGTTCCGTCTATAGTCCATGTTACGCCGATTCACAGCGAATGCAAGCGCTTCCCAAACATTTTCAATCGACAGCGTGTCTCGCTTCGAACCCTGCCCCCGCCTCCGGTAAATATACCCGCAACCGCCGCCACCTGTCACCCCCTGCGCCCCAACCATTAAATGCTCCCCTTCCAAACTTAACGACTCGCCGAAACGCGCCCCCAACCTCCCATCCAATGCCTGTATCCGCTGCACCACCGCCCAACGGCCTTCATTCTCCCGCAACAACACCACCACTCCCGCCGCCCCATAACAATACGGAAAACCGATCGCCACCGTATCCCCGCCCCACTCCACAAATGCCTCCCCCTGCAACTCCCCCAACCCAACCCTCCCTTCCGTCGCCCAAATCTCTTCCCTGAACCGGAAAAACACCGCCTCCCCCTCCCCCGCCACCACCATCCGCTCCCCCGCCAGCGCCACCGCCCCACCCACACCATCAACACTCGAATGATACGCCCAGCCACCAACACCATTCCGAAACAAATGGACCTTTCCACTCCCTGCCAGCGCCACCCATTCACCGCACAAACTCACCGTATGGCTCTCCTTATCTAAGCCACTCTCCAGCCGAGTCTCCACCCTCAGCGGCCCCGCTCCACTCCGCCGCAGCACCGTCACCAACCGCTTCCCGTTCCACCCATTCACCGCCGTCCACTCCCCGTCACCCGCCACCGAAAGCCCAAAATTCCCCAACTCCGACCGCAGTGCCTCCCGCTCCACCCAGTCCATCCCAAACCGCAAAACGGCGCCGTCCATCGGCGTCCCAACCAACAACACATCCCCTACGAACCGCACCGCCGGCAGCCAACTCACATCCGCCGGATACCGCGCCTTTAACCGCTGCTGAAACACCCACTCGTTCCCCGCAAGCCGGTACACCTCCGCCACCGAATCCCCAAACGGCGCACTACAAACGGCCCACTCCCCCCGCACCGCCACCGCCGCCCGATACTCCTTCGCCGGCGGGCCTATCACGCCCGGATTCGTAACAAACACCAGCTCATACAGCCCCCCTTCGTCCCTCTCCTCAGCCAACACATAAGTCCGGCAACAATTCCCATCTGTCTGCGTACTCGATTCCAACTCCCAACCCGCCGCCAGTAACTCTTCTTCCACCCGTTCATCGGCCCACCGCGCCTCCCGAGGCCGGTCACTATACACGAACTCCCGGTCGTCAAACCCCTCCCGCCATCTAACTTCCACTACCGGCATATCATCGCTCAAGCCGGTAAGCAACAATCGCATCATTAGTAACTGGATTATTGAAAAAACCGCCACCCGTCGCCGTGATCACCACATACTGTTTCCCATCCCGCGCCTCATAAGTAATCGGCGTCGCCTCCGCCGCCCCCGGCAGCCGCACCGTCCAAACTTCCTTCCCCGTCTTCGCCTCAAACGCCCTAAACCGCGCGTCATCCGTCGCCCCCACAAACACCAGCCCGCCCGCCGTCACAATCGTCCCCCCGTTCCCCGGCCGCCCCGTATTGTTCTTCCCCTCCGGCAAGTTATCCGTCACCCCCAGCCGAGACCTCCATGCAATATCCCCCGTATTCACATTCACCGCCACCAGTTCCCCCCACGGCGGCTGCTGGCACGGCAACTGCTGCGGCCCCATCCCTCTAACACTAAACCGCCCCCCGCCCGGAAAGCCTTCATACGGCCCCCCAGGGTCCACCCGGTTCCCCTGCCCCGCCCCCACCGCAGGCCCCGCCGCCCGGTCATGGTCCCGCAACCCCGACACCTGCCCCAGTTCATTCACATTCGCAAACAGCAACCCCATCTCCGGATGCACCGACACCCCGCCCCAGTTCACGCCCCCATGGGTCCCCGGAAACTGTACCCGCAGCCGGTTATACGCCGGCGGTAGATACGGCCCGCCCGTCTGCATCCCTTCCAACAACTTCCGGCACCGCGCTTCCAACTCCGGCGTCACCGTCGCCACCTCTTCCTTCGAAAACGTCATCCGCGAAAGCGGCGGCG